>NZ_SJFN01000028.1 GCF_004328075.1 Siculibacillus lacustris
CGACAATACCGTCGCCGACGCCGTGCTCGACCGCCTCGTCCACAACGCCCACCGCATCGAACTGGCCGGCGACAGCATGCGCAAGCAAAGGGCCTCGCCCCTCTTGACCCCCGCCGAAAACGGCGAAACCTATAACCCCTGACGAAAACGAGGCACCCGAGGACCACCCCGTCAAAACTGTCCGGACTTTAGCGGAAACGCTGTCCGGGAATTAGCGGAATGGCTGTCCGGATTCAGCGAAGCGCGCAAGCTGGACCTCTCTGCCATCACGCTCGCCGCATTCGCCAACCGCGATCCGGCGGCAATTCGCGCGGTCGCCGACCTCGTGGCGAAGGACCCCTACATCCGGCAGAAGATCCTCACCGGATACCACCACGACGAATTTTCCGACGCGACGTCCCCGTCTCGCGCCGCGTGACGAACGGTAGCTTGACCAGACCATCTACACGGCCGCACACTTCGATTTGAGGCGGCCACCGCCCCCACCCACACCATCGAACCGGCACCACGGCGCGCAACACGCGCCGACGCCGTCGTTCGCCCATGAGGCGCACCCGACATGCCCATCGTCTCCACGACTGGCACTCCCGACCAGATCCACACCCGCTGGAAATCCCAGCACGGCGTCCGTCTCGTCGATCACTCACTCCCCCCACCACCGGATCGAATGCGGTTCCTACGGTCGCTTCCGAGCTTGCCGGAACTCGTGCCCCCCGACGCCGCCGTTCTGCCATGAGGCCCGCCATGACGATCCCCACCGCAATCGGCAGCGTCGACGCCGCTGCCGCCTCCGCCGAGCCGCGTCCGATCCTGACCAGCGCCGACGGACTGACGGTCGCCAACTTGATCTGTCACCCGCCGATCGACCTCGACCAGATCGCCGCCGCGCGGATGCCCCGACCCGCCGAGCCCCCGCTCTCGCACCGCGTCGATTTGTCGCTTCCCCCGTCGCGCACTCGAATGCGGCACCTCCGATCGATGCAGACGTTCCCGCGCCCGTCGCACCCCGACGCCGTCGAATGATCACGGTCAAGCTCGACGTCTCGGGGCTCACGGCGGGCCTCAAGCGCCTGTCGACGGATCTCAGGTCACAACTGGCGGGGGCGGTAACATCGGCCGCCCGTGCCGGCCGGACGGACTTCTACAGGCAGGCGCAATCCGAGCTGCACCTTCGCGCCAGAGATATCCGCGCATCGCAAAGTATCGATTTCATCCGGGCAAGTCCGGCGACCCTGAAATCGACTTTCACGCCTTCGACCAAATCTTCCAACATGGCCGATACCGGCATCAGTTGGACCCGTCCAGGCGGTCTGACCGCTCTGACGCATGTCGTCACCAAAGGTTCCAAGACCTTCTCTCGCGGCTTTATCATCAAAGGCAAAGCCGTTCATCGAACCGGGTCGGCGCGCAATGCCATCAAGTCGCTGAGAACGACCAAACCTTCGACGTTGATGTCGCAGGAAGACGCTCCCGCGCGAATAGCGTGGGAAACCACGACCACCGAACGGCTCAATCAGGCGCTCCCCGTCGCAGTCGAGAGGGCAATCGCCAAAGCGGGGTTCTGAAGATGAAAGAGGTCTCTTCCGGCTATCTCCAGAAGCAATACCGCTTGAGCCGTAGCGATGTCATGCGGATATCCAAGGATAACCCGTGGGCTCACGCGAGCAACGGCTGCTATGACGAAGATCAGTTCGTCACCGCGATGGGTGAGTACAAATCTCGCGTCCAGAGTACATCGACGGGCGCAATGAAGAACTCGGCGGCCGGGAAACCGTCGGGGGCGAAGCGCGGTCGGCCGGCTGGCGGTGGCATAGCACGCTCGCCGGCCGATAGCGCAAACCTCGGCGCCGACGCGACATTCGCGCCCGGCGCCGAGGGCCATTCCGTCGCCGAGCAAGCCGCCCGGGTCCGTCTGGACCGTGCCCGATCGGAAGCCCGCCGCTCCGAGCTGAAGGCCGACGCAGAGGCTGGTCTTCTCGTCGAGCGCGCGGCCGTCCGGACGATCGTCGTCCGCATCCTTTCTGAAGGGCGTGCCCGGCTCCAGGCGATCCCCGGTCGGCTCGCGCCGACCCTCGTCGGTCTCACTGCCGCCGAGATCGACACGGCGATCCGCGCCGAGATCGTGGCCGCGTTGGCCGACCTGGCGCGCATCGAGGAGGCGATCTGATGACGGTGCACCTCCGAACAGACGATGCGTCCGACCTGGAGCGCGCCTTCCGCGCCGCTCTGGCGCCGCTGACCCCGCCCGACGCGCTCGCCTGGACGACGGCCGCCTTCCGCCTGTCGCCGAAGGACAGCGCCGCGCCGGGCCTCGTGAGTTGGGAGCCGTGGCAGACGGAAGTTCTCCAGGCCTTCGCTGATCCGGCTATTTCGCAAGTCGCTGTGTGCGCCTCCAGCCAAACCGGGAAGACCCTGATCGGCTTGGCCTTGCTGAACTATGCCGCCCGCCACCGACCCGGGCCGGTCCTGTACCTGCACGAGACCGAGGTCTCTGCCCAGTCCTTCGCAAAAGACCGCATCGAACCGTCCCTCGAGGTCAATTCCTCGGACATCACGCTGGGGCGCCGGACCCAGGCCGGCAACACGACGACGCGGAAGGAGTTCACATCCGGGGCGATCGTGAACATCGTCGGCGCCAATAGCCCCGGCTCGCTATCCGGTCGCCCGGCCGCGACGCTCTTGGCGACCGAAGCCCGCGGCTATCCGACCAGTGCCGGCCGTGAAGGTGATCCACTCTCCCTCGCGCTCGCGCGGCTCAAGAGCTTCCCGAACTCGAAGGCATTCATCGAAAGCAGCCCCGGCGTCAAAGGCCGCTGCCGCCTGACGGAAGCCGTCGAGCAAGGCGACGCCCGCCGCTTCCACGTGAAGTGCCCGAGCTGTGGCCATGAGGCGCCGGTCTTGTTCGACGCGGCGCCCGGCTCCCATCATATCGCTTACAGCCTGAAGCAACCCGACACCTCGGGTATAGCTTGCTGCGACTGCGGTTCACTCTGGACGGCACGGGAACGCCTGGACGCCATCCGGCACGGTTACTTCAAGGCGACCCGCGAAGCAATCGATCCGACCGTCGCGAGTTTCTACTATTCGGAACTGGTTTCCCCTCGATCGACCATCGCCGACATCGTCCGCCGTTACGCTGCCGCCCGGCTTCACCCCGAACGGCTGCACTCGTTCACGAACACATGCCTCGGTGAAGTCTACGACCCCGATCAGGCGACCGTCAGCATCGACCCCGAAGACCTGGCGGCCCGAGCCGAGAACTACGATGCAAACTCGCTCCTCCCGGAAGGTGTTCTGGTCGTCACTGCCGGCATCGATACGCAACCCGATCGGCTGGAGGTGCAGATCCTCGGGCACGGCGAGAACAACCGCCGATGGTCCCTGGACTACGCCGTCATCCGAGGAAACCCGAACGGACCCACGCCATGGATGGAACTCGAGAAGCTGCTCTCTACAAAAGAATACCAGCACCCATTCGGCGGGATGGTCCGAATAGCGTCGGCCTGTATCGACAGCGGCGGGGCGAATACGCAAGCCGTATCGGACTTCTGCGCTCAGAACTTGGCACGGGGTCGGAACTGGTTCGCGATCAAAGGGCAGGGCGGTGAAGGCCGCGTGATCGTCAAGAAATCGTCGGTCTACCTGAAGCGCGGCGATCCTTACAAGCTGGTGATCGTCGGCGTCGATACCGCGAAGAGCGAGATCTTCGGCTCGATCAACGGCGACGTCGATCTGGACGAAGCGACCCTGACCTTCCCGAGCAAATACCCGCCGGCATTCTTCGCCGGCATTACCTCAGAGCGGCAACGGATCACGACGGACAAGCTCGGAAGGGTGAAACGCGAGTTCATCCACGTCGACAAGGCGATCCGCAATGAACCGCTTGATACGCTGGTCTACGCCATCGCCGCGTTCCACCTGATCTCGCCGAAGCCGGACTTCAAGTCGATCGCCTTCCGCCTCGTTCATCACGACGATAAACCCGCCGATACGATCGCAGCGAAAGCCGCGCGCATCGCCAAGCTCATGGAAGCCGCCTAATGCCCTACGAGATCGAAGCCTTGTTTCCGGCAATCTTCACCAGCCTCAACCCCAATCAGCGCGACGCCGTCGCTCCGGTCCTCACCGAATGGGCAGAAGGCGTCCAGGCGACCGCCACGGCCACCGCAATGGCCAAGGCCGACGACCTTGCGGTGAGCCTCTTCGGTCGTCGCGTCGACGCGCTGACCTCCTCGACGCTGGCGGCCGAGCGCGCCCGATGGCTGTCGGTCATCACCGAGGCCGCTGGCACCGATCGTCGCCTGGAGTTCGCCGCGCGGCTGTTGGCGACGTCCGACATGTGCGCGCCGGACATCTCCGCGGCCATGGAATTTGTGCCGGCGAACAGCGCCACGACGAACCCGTTCTTCGCGGCGATGACCGTCTGTGCGACCGGCGCGCCCGCCCTGGCGGCCGAGGCCGAGACCGACCCCAACGGCCCGCCGACTGCCGAGAAGAAGGCCGCCTTCCTCGCGACGATGGGCCTCGACCCCGCGAAGAAGACCCTCCCCGGCACCGGCTTCGGTATCCGCGACCTGTCGGCCGGCGTCGCCGCATACGCGTCCTCCGTTGCCCCCCTCTGAAATCTAGGAACACCACGACCATGACCCGCAACGACCTGCACACCCTTGCCGCCACCCTCGACGCCACCTCGCCCAAGGGAGGCTCCGCGATCCTGTCGCGCCTCCTCCGTGGAGATGCCCCGTTCGCCAACCTCCAGGCCGACGTCGCCGAACTCGTCGCCGACTTCGGCGGCAAGCTCAGCCCGACGGCTCGCACCATCGCGGCCATGGTGATGGGCGCCGAGACCGGCGCCGTTCTGATCAAGGCGGCTGTCCCCGCTACCGCCGCGGTGACCGACGACCAGAAGGCGCGGTTCCTGATCGACATGGGCTTCAAGGCCGCGCCCAAGGTGGCAGCCCTCCAGCACAGCCCCGAGGCCGCACGCGCCGCCGAGCGCGACGAATGGCTCGCATCGGTCGGCATGGGCCTCTCTGAGGCGAAGGTCTCCACCCGTGTCCCGGTCCTCAGCCTGCACAGCGACGAGCTGCCCGAGGTGCCACGGCGGGGCGACTGGTACATCAGGGACCGGACGGGCGACGCCTTCGAGGTCGCCGAGGTCGAGCACGATGGGCATACCGGCATCCGCTGCCGGCTGATCCAACTCGGTCGCCAGCACGGCGAGCCGCCGACCGCCTGACACGAAGAAGCCGGCGAGGGGAGGTCCCCTGTCGCCGGCTTCTTTCGTCAGTAGACCATCAGGCGGCTTGGCCGAGAAGCGCGACACGCAGAGCCGCGACAGCGGTGCACCACCGCTCGCTCTCCCCCCGAGACCAATCCCCCCGCATCACGGTCGCCGCCAACGTCTGCCCTCTTTCGCCGGGAATGATCCGTTGGAGGACGGTGACGACACACGCCATCGGGCATACGTCGAACAGCCGTTCGTGGGGCAATGCCTCGATGAGCCCGTCGCACACTGCGTCGACCTCTTCGAAACTGGCGAAGTCGTCTTCTTCGAACAGACACGCGATCAGGCATTCCAATTCGAAGAGTGCCTCGTCGAGTGCTTCGGTCTTATTCATCGTATGGCTCCCCTGTTAATGCAAAAGGTGTAATCCACAAATTGACAGATGTATCCGCGTCATTTTGACACGATAACGATGCTAATACAATGTATAGACATGCTAACTCGGGCCATACATCTGTCAACGCGAAAGCCCAGTGCTAGGCGGGCTCTTATTGTAATTTTCGAGATGATTTCTACAGAGGGCAGGTTCCCCAGATCTCCGCGGACACGATCCCGCCGCGCCTCTTCCCCCACGTCCTTCAACTCTCAGAAGAGCGGCCGTCGCCAACTGGCGTATTTTCGCGTAGGCTCCAAGCCCGACTGCACCGCGGCCCATATTTGTGGGAGTGCTGAAGATGCACGCGATGTACATGCTTTCGACCGACAATAATCCTTGGCTCTATTGGAATATCGACCGGCAAATAGGCCCTGGTTCCCATGGTGATGACGTTCGGTTCGCGCAATATCTCCTGGTGTATTGGTCATACACATTCGAGCTCGGCTATGAACTAACCGAGGTTGATGGATATTGGGGCGGGAAAACCAGCGCGGTAATACATGCCATGGAGCGGAATACCCGCTGGCGGGTGGTTCGGGATGGCTATATCAGCCCCATACCGGAACCCTTCAGCCACAATACCGCTAGCAATAAGTCCTATAAATTCGATATATTGCTTGAGAATTACACGAGGCGAGCAACAGGCTTCGGTATCAACCAGCTTCCGATCGAGCCCATCAATGCCATCATGCGTGGCATCCCGAGCGATGGCTATTGCCCCCCGGCGCTCGCCGGAGCACTGCGGCGGGCTCTGAGCCGGGTGGGGGTTTCCTGACGGCGAGGTGGTTGGCAGTAGCGGCGATGAAGTCGAGGAAGGCCATGAAAGACAAAGCGAACCGTCTCGCTGCTCTCGCGGCAAAGCGGCACGCGAGCCCTTACGATGGCTATTCGAATGTTTGCCAAATCGAGCCGCGGTACGACGGGCCTTATGTCTCTCCGTGGTCAAAATCCGCACATAACGAAGATGCGGACGTGATGATCATTGGACAGGATTGGTCATCAGAAGATCGCTTGAAGCTACCGTTTAATCAAAACATTGCGTATCTTGGCCATGATCCCAATTTTAAGACCAATATATCGTTGTTTCGCCTGCTCGGATGTCATTTTAACATCGATTTTGAGCAAACATACGCGACTAACTTATTTGTTTTTATCAAGACAGGAAAGACGTCAAAGCCAATTCCGACAAAGGACATGCGTAGGTCAGCTAGAGAATTCACTATCCCGATGTTAGAGATCATCAGACCAAAAATCGCGATCTGTCTTGGAAATTACACATTAAACGCTTTACGTTTCGCGGCAGGATATAGATCCGTGAAGTGGTCGTCATATCTTGATAATATTTCAAGTAATCCGATCTGTCAGATCGCAGGTGTTGCCATTGTCGGCGTCTCGCACCCTGGACACTATGGCACTATCAGTGCAAAGGCCTACGGAGGCCTGGACGTCCAGTGGGCTGCCGCCGCGGCCCTCCTCCGGAAATTGCGCGGGTAGAAGACGGTGACGGCCATGGCGCTGGAGTGTCGGCATTTCTTGGAAGGGCGCTACCGGGAGATCTTCCTTCCTTCCGATGACGTCGAGTCGATATTCCGTATTTTGGCGCGCTGTGGTGCTATTCGGGCGAAAGGAGCTAAACGAAGCGGCGACTAAATGAGGGACCATCTGAGGTTTATATCAGAATGTGAATTTAATAAGCTCATATATATCAATGTTTTAGGTCGCAATTCCCTGAGGTCCGGTGGACCTCCGCGAGGGCCGAACGCCCGGAGCGACAGCGGAGGGCCGGGGGAGGCCCGGTCGGCCTTTACCGCTCGATCGCACGAGCGCCGTTGTACGTTCTGTACAACGCCCTCCGCCTGTTGTACGTTTCGTACAACGTCGACCCGTGCGGAGGCCGCCATGAAGCTCGAAGTCAAGAAGATCGGCAATTCGACCGGGTTGATCCTGCCGAAGGAGCTGCTGCGCGACCTCGATCTGGCGCAGGGTGATTGGCTCCACGTCACCCGAGAGCCCGATGGCAAGCTGGTGCTGGCCAAACGCGACGATCACTTCGACAAAGGTATGGAAATCGCTCGCAAGGCGATGAAGACCTACGAGAACGCTCTGCGCGAGCTCGCGAAATGAGCGACGTCGTCTGGCTGACCACGGAACTGGTCATTGCCATTCACGGCGAACAGTTGCAGCGGTTCGGAGGCCCCCCGGGACTGCGCGACCGAGGTCTGCTCGAGTCCGCGCTCGGCCGCCCGATGAACAAACACGCCTACGAAGAGGTCGATCTGGCCGATCTCGCGGCGGCCTATGCGTTCGGCATCGCGCGCAACCACCCGTTCGTCGACGGCAACAAACGGGCGGCGCTGCTGGCCCTCGTCACTTTTCTGGGACTGAACGAAATCACCTTCCTGGTGCCCGAACCGGAAGCGGTCGTGGCCATTCAGAGCCTTGCCGCCGGGACCCTGTCCGAGGAGGGACTGGCGGCGTGGATCCGCGACCGCCTCGCGGACGTGGCCGGTCGCCCGCTGGATCCGTGACCGCTGGCCGGCCGCACCCGACACGATGACGTGAGCGGCGATCCGATTTCCGGTAAAACCCGTAGAGTGATCGGGACGGTGGCAACGGAATCGGGAAACGCATGGCGCAGAACGAAGGCAATAGTCTGGGCGGCCGGATGATCCGTCATGCCCGCATCGGGCTCGACGTGGGCTCGGCGGCGGCGCGGATCGCCGGCGGACGGGTGTTCGGGCAGGGCGACCTCGCCGGCGAAGGCCGGCTGATCGCCGAGGCGCTGGGCGGGCTCAAGGGGCCGCTGATGAAGGTGGCGCAATTCCTGGCGACCATCCCCGACGCGATCCCCGCCGAATGGGCCGAGGAGATGCAGAAGCTGCAGGCCCATGCTCCGGCGATGGGCCGCGCCTTCGTATCGCGCCGGCTGGTCGCGGAACTGGGGCCCAACTGGCGCGAGCGCTTCGCGAGCTTCGAATTGGAGCCGACCCACGCCGCCTCGCTCGGGCAGGTGCATCGGGCGGTCGGTCCCGATGGTCGCGCCCTGGCGGTCAAGCTGCAGTATCCCGACATGGCCTCGGCGGTCGAAGCCGATTTGTCGCAGCTGTCGGTGCTGTTTTCGCTGATGCGGCGGCTGCGGCCGCAGATCGACACCGCCGAGATCGCTCAGGAGATCGGCGAGCGGATCCGCGAAGAGCTCGACTACGAACACGAGCGGCGCAACATGCGGCTCTACCGGGCGATCCATGCCGACGACCCGGAAGTGCGGGTGCCGGACCCGGTCGAGGATCTGTCGACCGGGCGCCTGCTGACCATGACCTGGCTCGAGGGGCGGCCGCTGCTCGCCTACAAATCCGCACCGCAGGAAGAGCGCAACCGCATCGCCGCGGCGATGTTCCGGGCGTGGTGGCATCCGTTCTGTCGCTTCGGGGTGATCCACGGCGATCCCCACCTCGGCAACTATGCGGTCGCCGACGACGACGGTGCGGTCGCCGGCATCAACCTGCTCGACTACGGCTGCATCCGGGTGTTCCCGCCGCGCTTCGTGGAGGGGGTGATCGAGCACTACCGCGGACTGCTCACCAACGATCGCGACCGGGTGGTGGCGGCCTACGAGGCCTGGGGCTTCCGCAACCTGACCCGCGAACTGATCGAGGCGCTCGACATCTGGGCGCGGTTCCTGTTCGGGCCGCTGCTCACCGACCGCACGCGGCGGATCGCCGACGGCGTGTCGCCGATCGAGTTCGGCCGCCGGGAGGCCCAGCGGGTCGCCGAAGCGCTGCGTACGCTCGGGCCGGTGCGGCCGCCGCGCGAGTTCCCGTTCCTCGATCGCGCGGCGATCGGGCTCGGCGGGGTGTTCCTGCATCTCGACGCGGAATTGAATTTCCACCGCCTGTTCGAGACGGCGATCGCCGACTTCGAACGCGAGCGCCTCGCGCAGCGGCAAAGTGCCGCGTTGGACGCCGCCGGGCTTGCGCAGCCGGCGGGTTGAGCGTTCCCATCGCCGCGTTTCGGTGTCGTGGCATGTCGCACGCAGTTCGCATGGGCGCATGAGTTTTTCGGCGTTGCGTCATGACCCGAGTGCCGTCTTAATACGGTTCGCATGACCCTCGGTGAGAGGAGGGTCTGCAACCGGGGGGACTCCATGACGGGCGTCGATACCAACGATTTCGCCGAACACCGGCGCACCTACGAGATGTTCATCGGACTGGTCAAGCGCGGCACCACGGCGCTCGTGGTGTTGCTCGCGCTGATGGCGCTGTTCCTGGTCCGGCACTGACGCCCGGGCCGCCCCCGATCCGGGGAGGTTCGGATCGGGGGCGGCGAAGGGGCGGGCGTGAACGATCGACGACCGCGCCCCTCGGGAGCGGGATCGACGGGGGGAGATCGAGCGGGGGCGCCGACGGCGGCTTCCGGGCGGGGCTCGTCCCAACGGGGAAGGGCGTCCGGGCGCCTCGTGGCCGGACGCAAAGAAGACATGGGCCGGCACGCGGAGCGGCGTGCACGGACATCGAGGGAGAAGTCCATGAAGATCGCGGTTCCCGTCGAAAGCCTGGGGCAAGAACGGCGGGTTGCGGCCACGCCGGAGACGGTGAAGAAGTTCAAGGCCCTCGGTTTCGAGGTGGCGGTGGAGACGGGAGCCGGGGTGGCGTCGAGCCACGTCGACGCCGACTACGTCACGGCCGGGGCGACGATCGCGGCGGATGCGGCGGCAACCTACGCCGGCGCCGACGTGGTGCTCAAGGTGCGGCGGCCGAGTGCGGCCGAATGCGCCCTGATTCCCAAGGGGGCGCTGGTCATCGGCATCCTCGACCCGCACGGCCATGCGGACGAGATCAAGGCGATCGCCGACGCCGGCCTGACCTCCTTCGCCATGGAGTTCATGCCGCGCATCACCCGCGCCCAGGTCATGGACGTCCTGTCGAGCCAGGCCAACCTCGCCGGCTATCAGGCGGTGATCGAAGGGGCGGCGGCGTTCCACCGCGCCTTCCCGATGATGATGACGGCGGCCGGCACGGTTCCGGCGGCCCGGGTGTTCGTGATGGGTGCCGGCGTCGCCGGTCTCCAGGCGATCGCCACGGCGCGGCGCCTCGGGGCGGTGGTCACCGCCACCGACGTGCGGCCGGCCTCCAAGGAACAGGTCGAGAGCCTCGGCGCCAAGTTCGTGGCGGTCGAGGACGACGAGTTCAAGCAGGCCGAGACGGCCGCCGGCTACGCCAAGCCGATGTCGCCGGAATATCAGGCCAAGCAGGCGGCGCTGGTCGCCGAGCATCTCAAGAAGCAGGACATCGTCATCACCACGGCGCTGATCCCCGGACGTGATGCGCCCAAGCTGATCTCGGCCGACATGGTCGCCTCGATGAAGCCGGGCTCGGTGCTGGTCGATCTGGCGGTCGAGCGCGGCGGCAACGTGGTCGGCTCGGTCGCCGACACCATCGCCGAAGTCGCGGGTGTGCGGATCGTCGGCTACACCAATCTCGCCGGGCGGATTCCCGCCTCGGCCTCGTCGCTCTACGCCAAGAATCTCTATGCCTTCCTGGAGACCCTGGTCGACAAGGCGACGAAGACGCTCGCCCCGAAGTGGGACGATCAACTGGTCACGGCAACGCTGGTCACCAAGGACGGCGCCGTGGTCCATCCGGCTCTGGCTTCCTGATCCACCGCCGTAGGGGGAAACAACATGTCCAACATCACTCCGGATCAGGCGCTGGAGAAAGCGACCGCCGCGGCCAAGGCCGCCGGCATCGCCGCCCAGGACGCCGCAGCGGCCGCCCAGGCGGCGCAGTCCTATGTCGACCAACTCGCCACCGCGGCGGGTGCCGCCGCCCATTCGATCTCGGGCGGGGTGATCGATCCCTTCGTGTTCCGCCTGTCGATCTTCGTGCTGGCGATCTTCGTCGGCTACTACGTGGTGTGGTCGGTGACGCCGGCGCTCCACACGCCGCTGATGTCGGTGACCAACGCGATCTCGAGCGTGATCGTGGTCGGCGCGCTGCTGGCGGTGTCGGTGCCGATGATCGAAAACGGCACGACCTTCGCGAAGGTGTTCGGCTTCCTGGCCCTGGTCATGGCGAGCGTCAACATCTTCGGCGGCTTCCTGGTGACCAACCGGATGCTCGCCATGTACAAGAAGAAAGAACGGTGAGGTCGGTCCGATGAACGCAAGTCTCACCGCTACGCTCTATCTCGTCTCGGGCGTCCTGTTCGTCCTGAGCCTCCGCGGCCTGTCCTCGCCGGCCACCTCGCGCCAGGGCAACCTCTTCGGCATGATCGGCATGGCGATCGCCGTGGTGGTCACCCTGCTCGCCGCCAAGCCGTCGTTCGGATCGGCGGTGCTGATCCTCGCCGGCCTCGGCATCGGTGGCGGCATCGGTGCCTTCATCGCCAAGAAGATCGCGATGACCGCGATGCCGCAGCTGGTCGCCGCCTTCCACAGCCTCGTCGGCCTCGCCGCGGTGTTCGTGGCGGCCGGCGCCCTCTACGCGCCGCAGGCCTTCGGCATCGGCGACGTCGGCCACGTCCACGCCCAGGCGCTGATCGAGATGTCGATCGGCGTGGCGATCGGCGCGATCACCTTCACCGGCTCGATCATCGCCTTCGCCAAGCTCAACGGCAACATGTCGGGCAAGCCGATCCTGCTGCCGATGCGCCATGCGGTGAACATCGGCCTGGCCACGGCGCTGGTGCTCCTGGTCATCGCCCTGGTGTTCACCGAGAGCCATTTCGTCTTCTGGCTGATCGTGATCGTCTCGCTGGTGCTCGGCGGTCTGATCATCGTGCCGATCGGCGGCGCCGACATGCCCGTCGTGATCTCGATGCTCAACTCCTATTCTGGGTGGGCGGCGGCCGGCATCGGCTTCACGCTCGGCAACACCGCGCTGATCATCACCGGCGCGCTGGTCGGCTCGTCCGGCGCGATCCTGAGCTACATCATGTGCAAGGGCATGAACCGGTCGTTCATCTCGGTGATCCTCGGCGGCTTCGGCGGCGAGACCACCGCGGCGGGGCCGGCGGGGAGCAAGGAAGGCCGGTCGGTCAAGTCCGGTTCGGCCGAGGACGCGGCCTTCATCATGAAGAACGCCTCCAAGGTGATCATCGTGCCGGGCTACGGCATGGCGGTGGCCCAGGCCCAGCATGCGCTGCGCGAGATGGCCGATACGCTGAAGAAGGAAGGCGTCGAGATCAAATACGCCATTCATCCGGTCGCGGGCCGCATGCCGGGGCACATGAACGTGCTCCTGGCGGAAGCCAACGTGCCCTATGACGAGGTGTTCGAACTCGACGACATCAACAACGACTTCGGTCAGGCCGACGTCGCCTATGTCATCGGCGCCAACGACGTGACCAACCCGGCGGCCAAGACCGATCCGCAGTCGCCGATCTACGGCATGCCGATCCTCGACGTCGAGAAGGCCAAGACGGTGTTGTTCATCAAGCGCTCGATGGCGTCGGGCTATGCCGGCGTCGACAACGAGCTGTTCTTCCGCGACAACACCATGATGCTGTTCGGCGACGCCAAGAAGGTCACCGAGGAGATCGTCAAGGCGCTCGCCTGACGACCCTCGACCCCCGGCGACGGCCGGTCGGACGAACGAAGGCCCCGCGGTGCGAACCGCGGGGCCTTTTTCGTGAGCGGGTCGTCAGGGTGCGCGATCGGCCGGGCGGGGCGGATGCCCCCGACCCGGCCGGTCGATCACGGGCAGGCGACGTAGACGCGACGGCCGTATTCGTCGCGGGCGATGCAGTTCTTGGGCGTGGTGGCGGCGCCGACCACGGCCCCACCGACACCGCCGACCGCGGCACCGACCGCCGCACCGCCCCAGCCGTTGCCGGTGGCGGCGCCGATCAGCGCGCCGGTGCCGGCACCGATGGCGGCGCCACCCAGGGCGCGATCGGACTGGCTGTCGGAATTACAGCCGGCGAGCAACAACACGGCGGCGAGGGGAGCAATGAACTTCAACATGGGAACCTCTCGAAGGTTTTCGTGACGACGGCGAATCGGGACGGCGGCAGGCGCCTCTCGGTTCTTCTCGGGGGGCGACGCGCTGCCCCCGTTCGATCGACCCGATATGGCGAAGATGCGAAGCAAAGATGGCGGAGACAAGATCGGGGAGACCGTCGGACCCGAGACTCCACCGGAATTGGACGAAGGGTGGAGACAGTGCCGAGATCGGCGGATCGCGATCGCCGGCGGAGGTCCCGAGAACGGCCACGGCGGTTCGCCGACGACCGGCGCTCAGGGTCGCGGCACGGCGGTCCACAAGGGCGGCGTCAGGAGCGGGGGGTGGCGGTCAGGCGGCGGACACAGTCGCGGCCGAGCTGCGAGCTGGCGTCGCCGGACAGGCCGCGCTGGCAGGAGGCGAGGGCGTCCTTGCGGTCGCCGAGCTGTTCCTCGACGATGCCGCGGTTGATCCAGGCCTCGGCATAATTGATGTCGTTGTTCAGCGCGCCGTTGAAGTCGTCGAGGGCGCCGCGCAGATCGCCGGCCGAGGCTTTGAGCAGGCCGCGGGCGTTGAACGGTTCGGCGGCCGAGGCGTCGCGTTCGATCGCCGCCGAATAGTCGGCCATGGCGCCGACCTTGTCGCCCTGGCCCTGACGGACCAGACCGCGGTCGTGATGGGCGGCGGCGTTGGTCGGATCGAGGCGGATCGCTTCGGAGAAGTCGGCGGTGGCGCGGTCGAGCTGGCCGAGCTGACGGAACACGTTGCCGCGGCCGACATAGGCGCTGGCGTAGGTCGGGGCGATCTCGATGGCGCGGGTGTAGGCGGCGATCGACAGGTCGAGCCGGCCGGCCTGGCGCAGCACCAGACCCTTGTTGGCCCAGGCCTGATGGAAGTTGGGATCGAGCTTCAGCGCCGCTTCGAAGTCGGCCAGCGCCGAACGCTGGTCGCCGCCGCGGGCAAAGGCGGTGCCGCGGATGTTGTAGGCGGAGGCGTCGCGGGGATTGGCGCGGATCACCTCGCTGAGCGAGGAGATGTTGGCCTGCGACCCGGCCCCTGAATCGATCGAGGGACCCGGCATCGGGCCGGTCGCGGTCTCCATGCAGCCGCCCAGCGCCAGACCGATACCCAGGGCGAGAACCCATCCGGCGGCGGTGCGGCGGAGCCTCGGGGCGGTCGGGGTCATCGGGCGGGCTCCAGGTTCGCGGAGGGTCTCCGCAGGGGGCGGTCGATCGGCCGAGGGCCGGTCAACGCGAAGAACCGTCACGCATCGGACTGCGTCACGGTTCCATCGTCGCACGATTCGCGGCCCGAGGGCGCGATCGAAATCAGCGCTTGGCGCCGGCCACGGCAGGACGGCCCGGCAGGATGCCCTCGCGCTGAGCGCGCTTGCGGGCGAGCTTACGAGCGCGGCGAACGGCCTCGGCCTTTTCACGCGCCCGCTTCTCGGAGGGCTTCTCGTAATGACCGCGGAGCTTCATCTCGCGGAAGATGCCCTCGCGCTGCATCTTCTTCTTGAGCGCCTTGAGAGCCTGATCGACATTGTTGTCGCGAACGAGAACCTGCACGCGTGCGATCCCATCTTGAGTGTATCGGTTTTTCGGAAGGCCCTGTCCCCGTCGGACGACGTTCCCACGGCTGAGCCGTTCGAGCGTCGGATCCTGCGGGATGACACGACCGAGCGGTGTCGGAACACCACTCATGAAGTCGCGGTTGGGTAGCAGAATCGAGAGGGGATGTCCACACTCGCCGGGCCCGGTGGGCCGAAAAAGGCGCCGCGACGTCAGTCGCGACGCGGCGCGAGGCGGTTGACGTGGCCCATCTTGCGGCCCGGGCGGCTCTCGGTCTTGCCGTAGAGATGGAGCGAAGCGGCGGTTTCGGCGAGGATCGCGGCGGGGTCGTCGGCCTCCGCGCCGATCAGATTCTCCATCACCACGTCGGAATGGCGCAGCGGGGGGGCGAGCGGCAGACCGGCGACGGCGCGTATGTGCATCTCGAACTGCGAGATCAGGCAGGCGCTCTCGGTCCAGTGGCCGGAATTGTGGACACGCGGGGCGATCTCGTTGGCGATCAGCGTCTCGCCGTCGGGGCCGTCGACCACGAACAGTTCGACCGCCAGGACGCCGACGTGATCCAGCGCCTCGGCGACCGTCGCACCGATGCGGGCGGCGGCCTCCGCGGTGGTGGGCGCGATGCGGGCCGGCACGCGGGAATATTTCAGGATGTGGTCGCGGTGCTCGTTCTCCGGAGGATCCCAGGCGACGATGCGGCCGTCGCGGCCGCGGGCGACGAGGATCGAGATCTCGCGGGCGAAGGGCACCCAGCCCTCGAGGATCGCCGGGCTGCCGCCCATCGCGGCGAGCGCCGGGGCGACGTCGGCGGCGGTCGCGATCTTGGCCTGGCCCTTGCCGTCGTAGCCGAAGCGGCGGGTCTTGAGGACCGTGGGAAAGCCGAGGAGGGCGACGCCCACATCGAGGTCGGCGCGGTCGTCGACGGCCCGGAACGGCGCGGTGGGGATGCCGAGGCCCGCCAGGAAGGTCTTCTCGGCGAGCCGGTCCTGGGCGACCTCAAGCGACCGCGGGCCGGGGCGGACCGGCCGGCGGGCGGCGAGGAGAGCGGCGGTTTCGGCGGGGACGTTCTCGAATTCGTAGGTGACCACGTCGACGGCGTCGGCGAAGGCCGCGAGTGCCACCGCGTCGTCGTAGGCCGCGACGGTGTGGCGGCCGGCGACGGCGAAGGCCGGGCTCGCCGGATCGGGGCAGAAGACATGGGCGTCGAGGCCGAGGCGGGCGCCGGCCAGCGCCAGCATGCGGCCGAGTTGGCCGCCGCCGAGGATGCCGACGGTGCGGACGGGACGGTCGGCGCGGGCGTCAGCCATGATCGACCGGCCGCGGCGCGACCGCCTCGGTCTGGGTGCGGCGCCAGGCGTCGAGCCGCAGGGCGAGCGCTTCGTCGGCGAGGGCGAGGACGGCGGCGGCGAGCAGGGCGGCGTTGATCGCCCCGGCCTTGCCGATGGCCAGCGTCCCGACCGGGATGCCGGCCGGCATCTGGACGATCGACAACAGGCTGTCGCGGCCCTTCAGCGCCTTGCTCTCGACCGGCACGCCGAACACCGGCAGCGGCGTCAGGGCGGCGGTCATGCCGGGCAGGTGGGCGGCTCCCCCGGCCCCGGCGATGATCACCTTGAAGCCTTCGGCCTTGGCGCCGCGCGCGAAGTCGTAGAGCCGTTCGGGGGTGCGATGGGCCGAGACGATCCGATCCTCGTGGGCGATGCCGAGGGCGTCGAGGGTGGCGGCGGCGTGGCGCATGGTTTCCCAGTCGGACTGACTGCCCATGATGACGGCGACCGGCGGGGAAGCGGAGACCATCGGATCCTCCGGTGGTTCGACGAGGGGGCGACGCGCGACCCGCGCCGTATAGGGGAAGGTGCGCCGGGCCGCAAGCCGCGGCGTCCGGCGCCGAACGAAGGGTCAGGCGATGATGTCGGGAACCAGCTTGTCCTCGAGATGGGTGATGCGGTCCCGGATCGCCAACTTCTTCTTCTTGAGGCGCTGCAGCGTCAGGTGATCACCGCGGCCCGTCTCGATCAGGGCGTCGATCGCGAAATCGAGGTCGCGATGCTCCTGCCGCAGGCGAACCAGATCGGCTCGGATGTCTTGATCTTCGTCGTCCATCATGGGGGCAACCGAGTTGGGGCGCGATCGGCACCTTCCGTGGACGCAGTCCCGGGGGGCTTCCCCCGCGGGCCCGCGCGTCGAGGCGCCGTCGCTCTTGCCTGCCGCTCCGCCGGAGTGGCGGCGCGTGGCACGACGATAGACCATCGTCGCGGCAATTGGGACTCGTCTCCTCGACCAAGCCGAGCCGACGTTTCGCTTCGCCGACGAAGCGGTGGCGCGGCGTTTACCGGGCGTTGACCGTGTCGCGGTGATCCCACCGAAAGACGGATCCGGAGGACGCACGAGCCCTCAGAATGACCATTGCGCGGTCACCGTTTTATGACATGCTCACCTGTGTGATGTCCCATCAAGGAGGTCAGGAGCAATGTCCATCGAATCGCATCTTGCGGAACTCGAACGCCGGCACGCTGCTCTGGAAAACAAGATCAAGGAGGCCGTGGCTCATCCCAGCAGCGATTCTCTCGAAATCGCGGAGATGAAACGTCGCAAGCTGCAATTGAAGGACGAGATCAATCGGTTGCGTGGCGACGCCACGCTGCACTGACGCGGGACTGCTCCCGACGCGAATTTTCCGACGCCGCGGACCGCTCCGCGGCGTCAACGATTCTTAAGACTTATTCGGCAATTGATTTAATCGTCGTTTCACGCGGGCCTGCCATTCTGTCGCTCTCGCCGCCGTCCGATGTCCGGACCCTGGGGAACCGACATGCCGACGACCAAGACACGGGTTCTCCTCGTCCATGAGCCGGACACCGTTCCAGTCGATCTGGCGCGCGCGTTGGGACGCGATTTCGCGGTGACCACGCGGGCCTGGACCAGCGCCACCACCGCCGATCTCGCCGCGGGCATGGCGGTGATCGTCGACGTCGATCTCGACGGTGCGGATCGGGTGGCGCGGCTGAAGGGCCTGCTCGCCGCCAAGCCGGACGGGCCGCGGCTGTTCGCGGTCGACCGCAATCGCCGCCGGGCGCGGATCCAGGCGGGCGTCCTGGGCGCCACGGCCTGTGTGATGCGGCCGCCGTCGATCGACGAACTGCGCGGCCATCTCGCGGCGGTGTGGCGGCGGGCCTCGATCACCGAAGATCTCGGTCGCGGCGAGAGCCCCGCGGAGGGCCCGGGCGCGCGGTCGATCCTGGCCGCCGACACGGCGCTCGGCGATCTGTTCGAAGCCTGCCTGGGGCGCGGCACGGTCGATCAGGACCAGGTGCGGGCGGCGAGTTCGCAGGTCACCGGGGCGATCCAGGAGATCGGCCTCGAGCCGTGGCTGGAGGCGGTGCGCAGCCATCACGGCGGCACCTATCAGCATTGCCTGCTGGTCACCGGTATCGCCGTCGGGTTCGGCACGGCGCTGGGGCTCGGTCGACTCGACCTCGAACGGCTGGCGATGGCCGGTCTGACCCACGACGTCGGCAAGGCGAAGATCCCGGTCGCCCTGCTCGACAAGCCGGGGCGGCTGGCCGAGCGCGAATTCGGTCTGGTCAAGAAGCACCCCGAATACGGCTGGGACTTCCTGCGGCGCTCCGACCCGACGATGGATCCGGCGATCCTCGACGCGGTGCTGCATCACCACGAATATCTCGACGGCAGCGGCTATCCGCACGGTCTGACCGGGCGCGAGATCCCCGACCTCACCCGGATCATGACGATCTGCGACATCTACGGGGCGCTCGCCGAACGGCGGGCCTACAAGGCGCCGATGCAGGCGCCGGAGATTCTGAAGATCCTGCAATCGATGGCCGAGGCCGGCAAGCTCGAGCGCGCCCTGGTCGATGCCTTCGCGACCCTGTCGGCGGGCGAGGCGGTGGCCCGGCGTCCCTTGCGCCGTCGTGCCTGACCGAGGGCGACGACGACTCGGCGCCCGATGACGGCGCCTGCGACCGCTCGCCGCATTTGGCGCCGCGCTGAAATTCTGGGCGTTACGCAACGGAATTTCACAACATTTCGTTAAGCGATGGATGCGACCTTGGTCGCGTCGGCGAGACGCCGTCGCGGGATACGAGGGTCTCATGTCGATCATCCGATTCGTTGGGCGCAGCCTCGCCAAGCTGTCGATCCGCGCGCGCCTGTGGGCGCTGGCGGGGGTCGCGGTGATCGGGCCGATCGTCGTCGGCGCCGTGGTGTGGTCGGACAGCCGCGATCTCGAGACGGCGATCGTGCGGCGCGACGCCTATTCGACGCTGGCGACCGCGGTGCGCGACTTCCGCTCCGACACGGCGCGCCTGCGCACCAGCGTCTTCGCGCTGGCCGCCGACCACAACAAACTCACCGCCGATCGGCTCCGCCCGGAGACCGAGACGGCGGCGGCCGATCTGAAGCGGTTGCGTGCGCTGCCGCTGACCGAAGTGGTGGGAAGCCAGATCGCCGAGCTCGAACGCCTGCTCGGCACCGCCCGCGCCGCGATCGACCCCCTCGAACAGTCTTTTGCGACGGTCGGCTACACCGCCGGCGACGGACTGACCGGACGGTTGGCGTCGAGCGCCGCGGCGATCGAATCGCCGATCAAGGCGGCGACCCTGGCGTCGGGCGGCGAAGACGTCTATCGCCTCGCCCATGCCTTCGCGACGCTCCGGGCCAACCAATGGCAATATGGCGCGACCCGCGACCAGGAGATGATCGGCGGCGTCGAATCGGCGATCGGCCGGGTCGAGCGGGCGATCGGGCGGGCCGGCTTTCCCGAAGACGTCACCGCGAAGTTGCGCAGTACCTTCGCCGACCACGTCGCGGCGCTGCAGGCCTGGATGGCCGAGAGCGCCGAAGCGGTGGTGCGTCGGGACCGGCTGGTGGCGGCGCTCGATCTGATGGACCCGGTGGTCGAGAGCGTCGACAAGGTCGCGGGCGAGGGTCTCGCCCAGGCCGACGACGCGCTCGCCCGCTCGCGCACGGCGCTCGCCGCGGCGCTGGCGGTGATCATCCTGGCGACGCTGGTCGCGGCGTTGACGCTGGCGGTGCTGACCGCGCGGTCGATCCTGGCGCCGCTCGGCCGGCTGAAGACGGCGATGGACAAGGTCGCCGGCGGCGACAATGCGACGGCGATCGCCGATCTCGACCGCGCCGACGAGATCGGCGGCATGGCTCGCGCCCTGGTGGTGTTCCGCGACCGCGGCGCCGAGCGCGAACGCCTGTCGGGGGCGCTGGTCGAAGAGGCGGAAGTGCGCTCGCGGCGCGCCGAATCGATCGACGGCGCGGCCAAGCGGTTCGAGGGCGCGGCGGCGGCGACGCTGGCGCGGATCCGCAGTGCCGCCGACGACCTGTCGTCGTCGGCGGCCGGGCTCGATCGTTCGGCGGGCGACGCCGGGGAGCGGGCCGGCGCGGCGCGCGGCGCGGTGGAGAGCGCCGGACGCGACATCGCTTCGGCGGGCGGGGCGACCGAGGAACTGGCGGCGTCGATCGGGGCGATCACCGAGCGGACGCGCGCGACCACCGAGGTGGCGCGCACCGCGGTGACCAAGACCCGGCAGACGGTCGCGACGCTCGGCGAATTCGCGGCGCTCGCCGATCGCATCGGCACGGTGGTCGGGTTGATCCGGGCGATCGCCGGTCAGACCAATCTGCTCGCCCTCAATGCGACCATCGAAGCGGCGCGGGCCGGCGACAGCGGTCGCGGCTTCGCGGTGGTCGCCGCCGAGGTCAAGGCGCTGGCATCGCAGACCGCGCAGGCGACCGAGGAGATCGCCACCCAGGTCGGCGCCATCCAGTCGGTGTCGGCGGACGCGGTGATGGCGGTCGGCGAGGTCGACGCGATCATCACCCAGATGGCGGGTCTCGCCGACGCGGTGGCGGCGGCGACCGCCGAGCAGAATCAGGCGGTGTCGCAGATCGCCTCGAACATGCACCGCGCGACGGTCGAGGCGCAGACCGGCGTGACGGCGATCGACGCGGCGGCCGGGGCGGCCCAGGGCGCCGGTGGGCTCGCCGGCGACGTCGGCCGGCTGGCGGTCGATCTCGGCGAGCGCGCCGAGGATCTGGCGGGTGAGGTCGAGCGCTTCCTCGCCTCGATCGCCGCGGCCTGAGGCGGGATCAGATCACCCCCAGGCCGTGCAGTCCGTCCCACACCAGCTTGACCGAGATGATCGCCAGGGCGGTCATCACCAGACGGAAGAACAGCGCCTCGGGGATCCAGCGGGTCAGCCGCACGCCGACGAAGGTGGCGGCGACGGCCGGCGGGATCAGCACGGCGATCTTCTCGAAATTGTCGAGCGACAGCTGCCCGAGCTGCCAATAGGGGATCAGCTTCACGGCGTTGACCACCGCGAAGAGGATGGTCGAGGTGCCCGCGAAGATCATCTTGGGCATGTGCTGGGGCAAGGTGTAGGCCTGATAGGGCGGCGCTCCCGAGTGCGACACGAAGCTGGTGAAGCCGGTGAGCAGGCCCCAGAACAGGCCGCGCGGCACGTCGGCGGGGCGTGGCGCGCTGACCCGGCCGCGCACGCGGATGCGGTCGGCGGTGAAGGCGACGCCGATCAGCCCGACCAGCAGGGTCACCGCGGCTTCCGGGATCCAGGCGGCGGTGGCCCAGCCGACGCCGACCCCGGCGATCGACGCGGGGATCAGGATGGCGAGGTTGCGCGCCGAATATTCGCGCCGGTAGGCCCACAATCCGAACCAGTCGGAGACCACGAAGATCGGCAGCAGCAGGCCGGCGGCCTGGAGCGGCGACACCGCCAGTGCCAGAACCGGGACACCGAGCATGCCGACCATCGGCAGCCCGCCCTTGGACAAGCCGACCAGCATCGCGGCGGGCAGGGCGGCGAGATAGAACACGAGATCGGCGGTGGTCATGGCGCTCCCGGGGCGGGCGGGTGGAGACGTCCTCCTATCGGACGAAAGTCGCGGGGCGTCCAGGGGCGTCGCGGCGGGGCAGGGGGGCGTGCGGGGGCGGGATCCTCGTCAGCCCTTGTAGGCGATCAGCATCGCGCCGGCGGCGATGCAGGCGATGCCGAGCCAGTTGGTGCCGGACAGGCGCTCGCCGAGGAACACCACGCCGAAGATCGCCACCAGGACCACACTCAGCTTGTCGATCGGCGCGACCCGGGCGGCGTCGCCGAGCTTGAGGGCACGGAAGTAGCACAGCCACGAGCCGCCGGTGGCGAGGCCCGACAACACCAGGAACAGCCAGGTCTTTGCGGAGATCGTGCCGAGCGGCTGTCCGCCGCCGACGACCAGCAAGATGCCCGCGAGGACGCAGAGGATGACGACGGTACGGATGAAGGTGGCGAAGTCGGGATCGACGTTTTCGACGCCGACCTTGGCGAAGATCGCCGTCAGCGCCGCGAATCCGGCGGAGAGCAGGGCCCAGGCCTGCCACGACTGTACCAGGGTCTTCATCGAGCGGCCTCGCGGGGCTGGCGTCACGGCGCGACGGACGGACCGGGCGATCTCGCCCGGTGCCGCGCGCCGTTCACTAGACGATGCCCCGTCGTCGCTGTCCACCGCCGGCCGCCGGGGCGGGCCGTCGCTCAGGCGAAGGGCGAGCGGAATTCGGCACCGCGGCCGAGTTCGCCTTCGATCTCCAGCAGGCGGTTGTACTTGGCGATGCGTTCGCTGCGGCAGGCCGAGCCGGTCTTGATCTGACCGCCGCCCATGGCGACGGCGAAGTCGGCCATGAAGGTGTCTTCGGTCTCGCCCGAGCGGTGGGAGATGACGTAGTTCCAGCCCGCCGCCCGGCACAGGCCGATGGCGCGGATGGTCTCGCTGACCGTGCCGATCTGGTTGAGCTTGATCAATACCGCGTTGGCGGCCTTCTCCTTGATGCCGCGCGCCACGAACAGCGGATTGGTGACGAAGATGTCGTCGCCGACGATCTGGATGCGGTCGCCCTGGCGGGCGGTCTGCTCGGTGAATCCGGGCCAGTCGTTCTCGTCGAGCCCGTCCTCGATCGAGGCGATCGGATAGCTGTCGATCCAGGTCTGGTAGAGGGCGATCATCTCCTCGCCGGTCTTGCGGCCGAGGCCCGACTTCGACAGTTCGTAACCGCCGTCGACGAAGAACGAACTGGCCGCCGGATCGAGCGCGATCACCGCATCCTCGCCCGGGCGATAGCCGGCGGCGGTGATCGCCTCGACGATCAGTTCGCAGGCCTCCTCGTTGCTCTTCAGATTCGGCGCGAAGCCGCCCTCGTCGCCGACGGCGGTGGAATAGCCCTTCTTGGCGAGAATCTTCGCGAGCGTGTGGAAGGTCTCGGCGCCCATCCGCAGCGCCTCGGCGAAGCTCGGCGCGCCGGCCGGCATGACCATGAATTCCTGGAAGTCGACGCTGTTGTCGGCGTGTTTGCCGCCGTTGAGGATGTTCATCATCGGCACCGGCAGGCGGGTCGCGCCGGCCCCGCCGAGATAGGCGTAGAGCGGCAGGTGCGAGGCTTCCGCCGCCGCCCGCGCCACCGCCATCGACACGCCGAGGATGGCGTTGGCGCCGAGCTTGGCCTTGGTCGGCGTGCCGTCGAGGTCGATCATGATCCGATCGATCTCGGCCTGGCGGGTCGGGTCGCGGCCGAGGAGCGTCGGCGCGATGGTCTCGGCGACGTTGGCGACCGCCTTCAATACGCCCTTGCCGCCGTAACGGCTCTTGTCGCCGTCGCGCAGTTCGACCGCCTCGTTCTCCCCGGTCGACGCCCCCGACGGCACCGAGGCGGAGACGCGGGTGCCGTCGTCGAGACCGACGAAGACGCGGACGGTGGGATTGCCGCGCGAATCGAGGATCTCGCGGGCGGTGACGGAGGTGATCTCGGTCATGCTTGTTCTCCTGTCGCGGCGCCCTGCCGCTGACGGGCAAGGTCGCCATTCCGGGTCGAGCCACCTCACCGCATCATGAAGACCGGGATCTCGGCGCTCGCCAGGACGTCGCGGGTGACGCCGCCGAGGACGGCTTCCCAGAACTGGCCGTGGTGGTAGGCGCCGATCACCAGGGCATCGCCGCCGCGGCGGCCGGTCTCGTCGAGGAGGAGCCGGCCGACGCTGCGCGCGTCCTTGTCCAGGTCGACGATCTCGGCGGCGATTCCGAGCCGGGCGAACAGCGCCCGGGCGCTCGGGGGGTAGGGCTCGGCGCCGAGTTTGGCGACACAGAGGACGGTGACGCACGCGGCGCGGCGCAACCACGGGGCCGCGGCTTCGACCGCGCGCCGCGCCGGCTCGCCGGGCTTCCAGCCGACGACGATGTGGCGACCGAGAGTTCGGCCGCCGGGCACGGCCCGCGGCGGGGCGATCAGCACCGGACGGCGGATCTTGAACAGGGCGGCGCGGAGCGCGTCCTTGGCATCGAGATGGATCGGCCGCCCGATCACCACGAGGTCGGCCGAGGTGGCTTGTGCGACCACGGCGGCGGTGACGTCGCCGGCCTCGTCGGTCCAGTGGGCGCGATCGGGGTGCACGGCGGTCGACGCCCAGGCGTCGTAGGCGGCCTTGATCCTGGCGCTGCGCACCGAGGCGGCGCCCTCGGTGGCGTCGCGGAGATATTGGATGTCGAGTTCCTCGGTCGAGACGCGGGCGCGCACCGGATCGAAGCCGACATGCACCGCGGCGATCACCGCTTCGGCATCGAAGGCGGCGGCCGCCGCGCAGTCGAGACAGGCGGCGACGGTTTCGACCTCCGGGAGCAGCGCGAGGACCCGGCGCAAGGGCGCGGCGGCGGGCCGCGCGGTCGAACCCTCGGGGGCGGTGGTCTCAGCGAGACGGTCGGTCGTGACGTCGGCGGGGGACTTGTCCGGAGCGGTCATCTGCGCACTCCTCCCATCGCCCCGACCCTACACCCGAAGCCGAAAGGGCGCGAGACGGCGTTGTGCCCCAGCGGTGCGGCAGGGACGCGCCGCGGGGGCGAAAGGGAGCCACGGGCGCGGCCACGGCGGGCGGCGCGGCGGCCCCGACGTCGGGGAAATCTCGCGTAGTCGAACGTAGCATTGCGGCGCTTCCCGCCGAAGTGTGAAAGCGGAGCGAGCCGAACGTCGCCGGCGCCGGGCGGACGACGGCGTGGAGGAGATCCCATGACGAGCCGATACGCGGAAGTGTACCAGAGCTGGAAAACCGATCCGGAGGCCTTCTGGGCCGAGGCCGCCAAGGCCGTCGACTGGTCGAAGCCCTGGGACCAGGTGTTCGACCCTACGTCCGGACCCTACGGCCGGTGGTTCGCCGGGGCCGAGATGAACACCTGCCACAACGCGGTCGATCGGCACGTCGCGGGAGGACGGGCCGAGCAGACGGCGATCATCTACGACAGCCCGGTGACCGGCGTGAAGGCGAAGATCACCTACGCCGAGCTCTTGTCGCGGGTCCAGGCCACCGCCGCGGCGCTGGCCGACGCCGGCGTCGCCAAGGGCGACCGGGTGATCGTCTACATGCCGATGGTGCCGGAAGCGCTGGTGGCGATGCTCGCCGTGGCACGGCTCGGGGCGATCCATTCGGTGGTGTTCGGCGGCTTCGCGCCGCGCGAGCTCGCCACCCGCATCGACGACGCCAAGCCCAAGGCGATCGTCACCGCCTCCTGCGGCATCGAGGGCAAGAAGGTCCTGCCCTACAAGCCGCTGCTCGACGAGGCGATCTCGATCGCCACCCACAAGCCGACCGCGGTGTTCGTCACCCAGCGGCCGCAGGTCGAGGCCGTGCTGCAGCCCGGCCGCGATCACGATCTCGGTGCGGCGGTCGAGGCCAATCGCGGCCGCGCGGTGCCCTGCGTGGCGGTCAAGGCGACCGATCCGCTCTACATCCTCTACACTTCCGGCACCACCGGCGCGCCCAAGGGCGTGGTGCGCGACAACGGCGGCCATGCCGTGGCGCTGACCTGGACGATGTTCAACCACTACGGGATCCAGCCGGGCGAAGTGTTCTGGGCGGCCTCCGACGTCGGTTGGGTGGTCGGCCATTCCTACATCTGCTACGCGCCGCTGCTCTACGGCGCGACCACCATCGTGTTCGAGGGCAAGCCGGTCGGCACGCCCGATCCGGGCACGTTCTGGCGGATCATCGAAGAATACAAAGTCGCCGGCTTCTTCACCGCGCCGACGGCGCTGCGCGCCATCAAGAAGGAAGACCCGAACGGGGAGTTCCTGAAAAAATACGACATCTCCAGCCTGCGGAACCTGTTCCTGGCCGGCGAGCGCGCCGATCCGGACACGGTCAAATGGGCCGAGGAACATGTCGGCGTGCCGGTCATCGACCATTGGTGGCAGACCGAGACGGGCTGGGCGATCGCCGGCAATCCGGTCGGTCTCGGCCTGCTGCCGGTCAAGCACGGCTCGCCGACCGTGCCGATGCCGGGCTATGACGTGCGCATCGTCGACGACGGGCTGCACGAGATGAAGCGCGGCGAGATGGGCTCGATCGTCATCAAGCTCCCCTTGCCGCCCTCGTGCCTGCCGACCCTGTGGAACGCCGACAAGCGCTTCGAGGACAGCTACCTGATCGACTTCCCCGGCTACTACAAGACCGGTGATGCCGGCTTCATGGACGACGACGGCTACCTGTTCATCATGGCGCGCACCGACGACATCATCAACGTCGCTGGCCATCGCCTGTCGACCGGCGGCATGGAGGAGGTGCTGGCCTCGCACCCGGACGTCGCCGAATGCGCGGTGATCGGCGTCCACGACGAGATGAAGGGCCAGATGCCCTGCGGCTTCGTGGTGCTCAAGGCCGGCGTCACCAAGGACGCCGAGACCATCGAGAAGGAGTTGGTCAGCCTGGTCCGCGCCAAGATCGGTGCGGTGGCGGCGTTCAAGGTGGCGATCACCGTCGATCGCCTGCCCAAGACCCGCTCGGGCAAGATCCTGCGCGGCACCATGCAGAAGATCGCCGATCACGAGAGCTGGAACATGCCGGCGACCATCGACGACGCGTCGGTGCTGGCCGAGATCGAAGCGGCGATCCGCGAGCGCGGCATCGGCGTCTGAGTTTCGCGGGGGGCGAAACGCGCGACGGCCCGGTCCGCCCTTCGGGGCGCGGCCGGGCCGTCGACGTTTCGGGCGCCGGTTCGCCGGGGCCGTCAGGCGGCGTGGCGGGCGTGGGCGGCGTCGTCGATCACGTCGGCGAGGTGCTTCGACACGCTGCGCCAATCGAAGCGGCGGGTCGCCCATTCGGCGGCGTCGCGGCCCATGGTCCGGCACAATTCGGGATCGGCGAGCAGGCGGGTCAGCGCCGCTTCGAGCGCGTCGACGTCGCCGGGCGGGATCAGGAGGCCGGTGCGGCCGTCGATCACCGTGTCGGCGAAGCCGCCGGTGGTGGTGCCGATCGACGGCAGGCCGTGGCGGGCCGCCTCGACGGTGGCGATGCCGAAGGGTTCGGCGCGGCTCGGCATGCAGAAGATCGAACAGCCGTCCATCAGCGCCGCGACCCGCTCCGGCGCGACGCTGCCGAGCACCTCGATGGCGGGATCGTCGAGCGGCGGCGACGCGCCGGCGATCACCAGACGGGCGTCGGGAAAGCGCGGCGCGAGACGCCGGAAGGCGGCGACCAGATCGGGCCCGCCCTTGCGCGGCCAGTCGATGCCGACGAACAGGATGCGCCGGGCGGCATAGCGGGCGAGCGACAGATCGGTCGCGCCCGTGTCGCTCGGCACGTTGGCGCCCATCAGCACGGTGACGACCTTGTCCGCGCCGATGCCGTATTGCGCCTCGAGCGAGCGGGCGACATGGGTCGCGGCGACGGCGATGCGGTCGGCATGGGCGTAGAGGCGGCGCTCGAGGGCGATCTCGCCGGGCAGGAGCTCCGAGGTCAGATAGGCGGCATTGACCGGATTGAGGATGACGTCGTCGGTGTAGACCACCAAGGGCGTATCGGGCACGCCGGCGTCGAACAGGCCCTGGGTCTGGAGGACGGCATAGGCCGGGCCCTGGGCGGCGATCTTGCGGCGGGCGATGAAACTCGCCAGCCGGAAGAAGATCGGCGTCTTGATGATCGCCTCGATCAGGGCGCCGCGCTCCTTGAGCCGGCCGAGGCCGTGGTACCACAGCGCGGCGATCACGCCGATCGCCAGCCACAGCGGGTTGCGCCGGAAGATCGGCCAGATGCGGACGACGTCCAGGCGCCGGCCGTCGAGGAACTGGCCGAGGTGGCGGTCGAGCAGCGCGTTGGTGTTGGAGAAATTGCTCAGCTGGGCGAAGACGACGCGCTCGCCGCTGTGGTCGGTCATATCGGCGCTCCCTCGACGTTGCGGTCGACGGCCGAGCCGCGCGAGCGGATCTGCGCGAGCCGCCTCCGGGCGGAGGCCGGCAGGGACGCGGCGCCGGGCGGCGTTCGGTCTGGTGCGCCGTGCGCGCGGTCCGACGGGCGGGCCGAGGCGGGATCGTCGGAGGCGCGGCACGGCGCGAAAGCAACCTTACGCGCCGAAGATGAATCCGCACGGAATCTCCGCGCGGAAAGGGCTCCGCAAGACTACCGATGGGAGGATTACGCAGAGTCAGGCCAGAGCCCCGAAGTCCCGATGCGCATCGGAACTTCGGGGTATTGCGTCAATCCTGGAACAGGGCGTCGTGGATGCGCTGCCAGCTCTCGCGATCGGGGGCGAGCAGCAGGCCGCCACCGAGGTCGGTCGGCACATAGGGTGTGCCGTCGAAATGCGCCGACCAGCCGCCGGCCTCGGTGTGGATGAGGTGGCCGGGCAGGTGATCCCAGGGCATCAGGCGATTGTAGAGCAGGAAGTGGCAGCCGCCCGACGAGAGCAGCCGATATTCATGGGCGGCGTTGCGATAGCCGTAGGAGCCCCACAGCCGCGGCAGGCGGCGGGCGACGTCTTCGCGGAGGCCCTCGGGCAGGTAGGGCCAGGACACCGGGCCGTGCATCACCCGCAGGTCGTCGGCGGCGGCGACCCGCAGGCGGCGCGCCGGGCCGCCGTCGCGCGGCACCAGCCAGGCGCCTTCGCCTTTGACCGCCAGCGCGAAATCGCGGCCGATCGGATCGTAGATGATGGCACCGACCGTCTCGCCGCCGGCGACCACCGCGGCCATCACCCCGAACAGCGGCATGCCGTTGGCGAAGTTGAAGGTGCCGTCGATCGGATCGACGATGATCGCCAGTTCGGCACCGGCGAGCCGGCCGAGGCGGGTCGGATCGGCGGCGGTGGTCTCCTCGCCGATGAACACGGCGGTCGGGAAGCGCTCGGCGACGCGCGCCTGGATGAAGCGCTCGGCGGCCTGATCGGCGATGGTGACGAAGTCCTGGGGACCGCTCTTGGTGGTCACCTCGTCGGTGCCGAGGCGCTTGAAGCGCGGCATGATCTCGACGTCGGCGGCGGCGGCGAGAATGGCGGCGAGATCGTCGAGATCGGCGCGGGTGAAGCTCTGGGTCAAGGCGAGACCTTCCTGTCGGGACGGGGAAGGCTCCTTGATAGACCTTTCGTATGACGACCGCGAGCCGGCGGCGGGCATTGCCGCCGTGCGGGAAGCGGGCCTTCAGCGCGGACCGGTCAGCTCCAGGCGGCGGATCACCTTCATCGTCTCGAGGTCGAGGACCAGGATCGCCGCGCCCTTGGGGGTCTCCAGGGTGACGGTCATGCGGTTGCCGTCGAGGCGGGTGGCGGCGACGCGCCCGCCCTCGGGCATCGCCACTTCGGCGATGATCGGCACGTCGAAGGCCGGCGTGGGCTTCCCATCGACCCGCGTGACGCGATAGAAGATCGCGGCGAAGACCGCGACGAGGCCGAGCACCATCACGCCCGACGACCAGAACAGCAACCGTTTCAGCTTGGCCTGGAGCCGGAGCTGGGCGGCGTCGAGCGGCTTGTCGTCGTCTTCGAGAGAATTGGCATTGGTCATGTGAGATCGGGGTCTCGTGGAATGAAGGTGCCGGTGGCGCGCGGCAAGGGCAGGGCGAAGACGACGGTCGAGGCGCTCCGGCCGGCGGAGCCGATGGCGTCGATCCCGACGATCGATCCCGACGACCTCGAGATCGAGGCCGGCGCGAGCGCTGCGGGGCCGATCGAGATCGAGATCGAAGCGGGATCGCCCCCGGAACGGCTCGACGCGGCTCTCGCCCGGCGGATCGCCACCCTGTCCCGCTCGCGCCTCAAGGCGCTGATCGGCGAGGGCCGGGTGACGCTCGACGGCGTGACCCTAGAGGACGCCTCGCGGAAGATCAACGCGGGCGCCCGGCTGATCGTCGACGTGCCGGCGCCGAGCCCGGCGCTGCCCGAACCCGAGGACATTCCGCTGACCGTGCTCCACGAGGACGACGACGTGATCGTCGTCGACAAGCCGGCCGGCCTGGTGGTCCATCCGGGGGCGGGCAACTGGAGCGGCACGCTGGTCAATGCCCTCCTCCACCATTGCCGCGGCACTCTGTCGGGGATCGGCGGGGTCGAGCGGCCGGGCATCGTCCATCGCCTCGACAAGGACACGTCGGGCGTGATGGTGGTGGCCAAGTCCGATCGCGCCCACCGCTCGCTCGCCGCGCAATTCGCCGACCACGGCCGCACGGGGCCGCTGGAGCGGGCCTATCTGGCGCTGGTGTGGGGCGTGCCGAAGGCGCTCGCCGGGACGATCGAGACCGAGATCGGCCGCGATCCGCGCAATCGTCAGGCGATGGCGGTGGTCGCCGGCGGTCGCGTGGCGATCACCCATTACCAAGTGCTGGAGACCTTCCCGCCGACCCCGCGACCCGGGCCGCGGGGCAAGACCCGCCCCGCGCCCGAGCCGATCGCCAGCCTGATCGAATGCCGGCTCGAGACCGGGCGGACCCATCAGATCCGCGTCCATCTCGCCCACATCGGCCATCCGCTGCTCGGCGACACGGTCTATGGCGCCGGTTTCCGCACCAAGATCGACAAGCTCGCCAAGCTGGCGCCCGAGGCCGCGGAAGCGCTCACCGCCCTCGACCGGCAGGCGCTGCACGCCCGTCTGCTCGCCTTCGAGCACCCGGCAACCGGCCGCGCGATGCGCTTCGAGAGCGACTTGCCGGCCGATCTCACGCGTCTGACCGCGGCGCTCGCGACCCTCGACGACGGTGCCGCGCCGCTCGCGGGGTCGTGAAGCCGCGGCTGTCGCGTTTTTGCCACGAGTTGCGGTATGATCGATGCAGGCGTGCCGCTTCGTCGGGCGCCGATCACACGAGGCGTTCGCCCGGACGGGGGACGTCTCGGGATCGAGACCCTTGATCCCGAACCATCGAAAGGGCGCATCCATGGCCCGTGCCGCTTCTCTTCCCGCGCTCGCCGCCCTCGACGGGGGCCTGTCGCGCTATCTCGACGAAATTCGCCGGTTCCCGATGTTGGAGCCGCAAGAGGAATACATGCTGGCCAAGCGCTGGCGCGAGCACGAGGACACCGGCGCCGCCGAGCGGCTGGTCACCTCGCATCTGCGCCTCGTCGCCAAGATCGCCATGGGTTATCGCGGCTACGGCCTGCCGATCTCCGAGGTGATCTCGGAAGGCAACGTCGGCCTGATGCAGGCGGTCAAGCGCTTCGAGCCCGAAAAGGGCTTCCGGCTCGCCACCTACGCCATGTGGTGGATCAAGGCGGCGATCCAGGAGTACATCCTGCGCTCGTGGTCGCTGGTCAAGATGGGCACCACCGCCAACCAGAAGCGCCTGTTCTTCAACCTGCGCCGGGTCAAGAGCCAGATCCAGGCGCTGGACGAGGGCGATCTCCATCCCGATCAGGTCCAGTACATCGCCACCAAGCTCGGCGTGACCAACGAGGACGTGGTGTCGATGAACCGCCGCCTCGGCGGCGACGCCTCGCTCAATTCGCCGGTGCGCTCCGACGAGGAGGGTGCCGAGTGGCAGGACTGGCTGGTCGACCATTCGGAAGACCAGGAGACCACGCTCGGCGAGAGCCAGGAGCTCGACGGCCGGCGCAAGCTGCTGGCCTCGGCGCTGGGCGTGCTCAACGATCGCGAGCGCCGGATCTTCGAGGCCCGGCGGCTGGCCGAAGACCCGATCACCCTCGAGGACCTGTCGACCGAATTCGGCATCTCGCGCGAACGTGTCCGCCAGATCGAGGTCCGCGCCTTCGAGAAGGTCCAGGAAGCGGTCAAGAAGGGCGCGCTGGCGGCGCTGGTGCCGGTCCCGGCGTGAGGGCGGCGTGAGGTCGGAGCGGACGCCCCTGGGTTGCCGGGGCGCGCCGACTCGTGCGACCTTGCGTCATGGCGCAGATCTTCGTTTCGTATGCCCATGCGGACCATGCCCTGCTCGAGAAGTTTCTCGAGGCGCTGCGGCCGGTCGCCGACCGTCTGGACCTCGTTCTGTGGTGGGACGAGGAACTCCAGGCCGGGCAGAAATGGGACGCCCGTATCCGTGCGGCACTCGACGCCTCGGACGTCTTCGTCTGCTTCGTCACCAATGCCTTCCTGAAGCCCAGCGGCTATATCCTGAAGACCGAACTGCCGATGATCCGCGCCGCGGAGAAGAGCCGCGGCGCGCTCGTGCTGCCGGTGATCGCCGAGCCGAGCCATTGGGATCTGGAATTCGCCGATACCCAGGCCGTTCCCAAGACCAAGGCACGGAAGCCGGGCCTGCGCCCGATCTCGAAATGGAATCAAAAGCAGGAGGGCTTCCACGAGGCGAGCCTGCAGTTGAAGCGGCCGATCGTCGACTTCCTCAATGCCATGCCGCCGCGGCCGGACCCGGGCCCGGGGCCGGCGATGGCGCCGACGCCGGCCGGATTCGCGATTATCGGTCGGCCTCCGAGCGAGGTGGAACGGGCCGACCCGTCGTTGAAGGGCCATCACGACGACATCCTCGACGCGCTCGCCGAGATCGAGCCCCATCTCGACCGGCTCGGCAATGTCGACCCGAAATTGGTCAAGGCGGTGCGAACTTATGCGGAAGCGGCGCGCAAGCCGTTCGCGGAGGTGCCGCTCGACCGGTTGTGGTCGCTCGGCGGGCGCCTGTGTGAACGCATCGAGACGCTGTCGAACCCCGAACTCGCCGAGATCTTCGAGGCCCGGACGCTGCGTGATCTGACCGGTGAATTGCACCGGCTGCGCGACGTCCACGCCGTCCTGATGATGAGCACCGAGCAAGGGCGTGAGCTCACCGGCAAGGTTGCCGCCTACCGGTCGAGTTCGACGCCGCTCGCCACCACCGAGCGGTCGGCCCATGCGGTCTTGGCGGCGATGACCGGACAGAAGGGCCTGCTCGAGCCGGTGACCCGAAAATTCGTCGGGGCGGTGGCCGAGCCGCTCGGCGAGGGCACCGAGCGCGTCGACGAGATCGAAGCGGGGCTCCGGACGGCGCTCCATGCCGTCACCGCCTTCTTCGGCGCGCTGGAGCCGCTGGTCCGCGCCGGCCCGTCGCGGCGCACCGACGAGGCCCGGATCCGCGACGACTTCGCCAGCGATCCCAATCTCGCGACGTTCATCGCCGCCTTCGCCTATATCGAGCGCCATGAGGCGACGATCGCCGCCTTCGCCGCCGAGAACCCGGATCTGCGCCGCTACGTCGAACGGACCCTCGGCGGGCTGGCCGGAAAGCGGGTGGCGATGACCGTTGACCTGGATGAGCCACCCGCGGATTTCGATGAGGACGTTGTCCGCGACATGATCCTGAGCGGGCAGGATGTCCCGAAGGATTGGGTTCCGTATGTTCGAAATCTGGAATTCGCTGGGGTGACGCTGTTTGATAATCTCACCTCCCTTACTCCATACCGCAATCTTGAGACTCTCGACATTTCTGGCACAGGTGTCACTGACCTCGCTCCCCTTGGCAAACTCCGAAAGCTCGCTCTCCTCCAAGTCACTCGCCCCTCCGTTGCCGACCTCAAACCCCTCGCGAAGCTCCAAACTCTCACGGACGTCAACCTCTTGGGTGCCACTGTCGCCGACCTCGCAGTTCTCGCTGAGCTCAAGAATCTCAAAGCCCTCTACATCTCGGAGACAGGCATCGTCGACTTTGCGCTCCTCGCCCGGCTCTCCGGACTTGAGACCCTCTTTCTTTCGTCCACATCCATCGCCGATCTAGCGCCTCTCGCCGATTTGCAGAATCTTGAGTTACTGTACGTCTCCAATACCCCTGTCAGCGACCTTACCCCGCTCGCGCAACTTCAAAATCTCAGGGGGATCTACGTTTCGAATACCCTCGTCTCCGACCTGACGCCCCTCTCGGGGCTCCAAAATCTCAAGGCCGTTTACGTCTCGAAGACCTCCGTCTCCGACCTGACACCCCTCTCGGGGCTCCAAAATCTTGAGCGCCTCAGCGTGGAGTATACTGCCGTCGCAGAACTTTCCCCTCTCACCGGTCTCCAGAATCTCCACAGCCTCCACGTCTCGAACACCTCGGTCGCCGACCTCGCACCCCTTGCCGGGCTTCTGCAGATTACGACGCTCGACATCTCCGGGACTCAGGTGAACGACCTCCGCGTGTTCGGCTTGCTCGACAAACTCGAGAATGTGGAGGCAACCGATCTCACTGATCTTATCGAAATCCCTACCGTATGGCCCGCCTCTCTCCGGCAGTTGAACCTTCGTGGAAGCCATTGGCCGGCAGACCGGCCGCTGCCCGAAGTTCCCTGGCGTGTCGCCCCCGACGGGACGATCCGGCGCGGAGGAGGCGACGATCCATTTCCGTTCCGATTCTGGGTCGAGGCTCTCGAACCTCGCGCTCCCTCTCCCCCCGAAGGTTGACACGCGGCGTCTCGCCCCGCATCTAGCGGGCGGCGCCGAACCGGCGCCGAATGCCGTTTTCCGAGACCCCGCCCCATGACCGCTCCCCATCCGGCGCCCGTTGCTGCCGCCGATCCCGTCTCTCGTCGCCGGACCTTCGCGATCATCTCGCATCCGGACGCCGGCAAGACGACGCTGACCGAAAAGCTGCTGCTGTTCGGCGGGGCGATCCAGCTCGCCGGTCAGGTGCGCGCCAAGGGCGATCGCCGTCAGACCCGGTCGGACTGGATGGGCATCGAGAAGGAACGCGGGATCTCGGTGGTCACCTCGGTGATGACCTTCGAATACGGCGGCCACGTCTTCAATCTGCTCGACACGCCGGGCCACGAGGACTTCTCGGAAGATACCTACCGGACGCTGACCGCGGTCGACGCGGCGGTGATGGTGCTCGACGCCGCCAAGGGCGTCGAGGCGCGGACCCTCAAGCTGGTCGAGGTCTGCCGGCTGCGCGACATTCCGATCGTGACGTTCGTCAACAAGATGGACCGCGAGACGATGGACCCGTTCGAGCTGCTCGACGACGTCGAAAAGGCGCTGGCCCTCGACACCACCGCCAAGACCTGGCCGATCGGCCGCGGCCGGGCCTTCGCCGGCACCTATGATCTCGATACGAACACCATCCGCCTCAAGGACGCCGAAGAGTCGATCCCGGTCTCCGGCCCCGACGATCCGCGCATCGCCGCGCTGCTGCCGCCGCAGGACTTCGCGCAGTTCCAGGACGAGGTGCTGTTGGCGCAAGGGGCGTCGAAGCCGTTCCTCCAGCAGAGCTTCCTCGAAGGCCACCTGACCCCGGTCTATTTCGGCTCGGCGCTGAAGGACATGGGCGTCCAGGATCTGATCGACGCGCTCGGCCGCTTCGCGCCGTCCCCGCGCGAGCAGCACGCCGCGACCCGCGTCGTCGAGGCGAACGAGGCGAAGATGGCCGGCTTCGTGTTCAAGATCCAGGCGAACATGGACCCCAACCATCGCGACCGCATCGCCTTCATGCGGGTGTGCTCGGGCCGGCTCACCCGCGGCATGCGGGTCAAGCTGGTGCGCACCGGCAAGACCATCGGCTTGACCGCGCCGCAGTTCTTCTTCGCTCAGGATCGCACCATCGCCGACGAGGCCTTCGCCGGCGACATCGTCGGCATCCCCAATCACGGCACGCTCAGGATCGGCGACACCCTGACCGAGGGCGAGGATCTGATCTTCCGCGGCGTGCCGAGCTTCGCCCCGGAAATCCTGCGCCGCGTCCGGGTCGCCGATGCGATGAAGGCCAAGAAGCTCAAGGAAGCCCTGCAGCAGATGGCCGAAGAGGGCGTGGTGCAGGTGTTCCAGCCGCGCGACGGCACGCAGCCGATCGTCGGGGTGGTCGGCTCGCTGCAGCTCGACGTGCTGAAGGAGCGGATGGCCGGCGAATACGGGCTGGAGATCACCTTCGAGCAGACCCGCTTCGCGGTCGCCCGTTGGGTGACCACCGACGAGCCGAACAAGCTCGAGGATTTCGCCAAGCGCGACACCTCGGCGATGTGCTCGGATCTCGACGGCGATCCGGTCTATCTGGCGACCTCGGTGTTCTCGCTCAAATACGAGCAGGAGCGCTGGCAGATGCTGCGCTTCGCCGACGTCAAGGACTATCAGAAGGGCATCGCCGCCTGAGGTCGGACGGGCGATGCAACCGCGGATTGCCGACTCTCTCCTGCAATATCAGGTTGTCGCTATTCACTACCGACAACCTTGATGATATGCCTTCGGGTGAGCAATCCATCCGAAGAGAGATCCGATGTTCTTTCATCCGCTCCATCCCTCCCGATTGCAGAGCGCTCTCAGCGCCGACAAGTCCGCCCGCCGCTCCGATTCGCAATCGCCGATGGAGCGGTGGCGGTACGCTCTTCGTGGCCTTTCCGGCGTCGTGATGCTGAGTGTCGTCGCGGGACTTCTCGCCATCGTGGTCGCCCTGTCGTTCGGGCTCTCGACGATCTGGTCGGTGGTCGCAGTGGTTGCGGCGATCTTCGTCGCTCAGGCCGGATGGTTTGCGCTGATCGTCTTCGAGAACCTGCGCCAACAGAGCCTCGGCGGCGAGGATTGACCGCGCCGGCGCCCGGCCGGACCCCGCGAGGGGAAGGCCACTGCGATTCGATCGCCCATGCACCTACGAAGAGACCCCGGTCGATGACCGGGGTCTTGAATTCTGCGCGGGTCGTTTCCGAGGATCGGCTCAGAGGCCGAAGCCCTTGAACTTGTCCTTGAAGCGCGAGATGCGGCCGCCGCGGTCGAGCAGCTGCTGCGAACCGCCGGTCCAGGCCGGATGAACCTTGGGATCGATGTCGAGGTTCAGCGTGTCGCCTTCCTTGCCGAGGGTCGAACGCGTGAAATACTCGGTGCCGTCGGTCATCACCACCTTGATGGTGTGATAGTCGGGGTGGATGCCCTGCTTCATCGTGACGTCCTCGCTCTGGTGACCTTCCCGGCAGCTCGAGGCGCGTCGAGGGCGATCACGATCGTTTGACACAGAAGTTTCGACGAAAACGAGGGGTCGCACGCCGGCAGGCGCGGGCGACCCCCTCTCGTCGTTTCGGCGCGGTCTATAGCCCATCTCGCCGCATCCGACAAGCACCGCGGCGCCCGCCGGTGCGACTTCGCCCGGGGAAATCGCCGGGTGCGCCGCCGCGGTCGCCTGCGACCGTTCGAACGGCGGACTTGATCCCGGCGGCAGATCGCGTCAAGGAACAGGCGACTGCCCGCAGGCGACGGCGCGATCGAAGCTTCGAGCCCCTCCGGCCCCCGCGAACCGACGAGGACGATCCCATCGTGCGCCGCCCCACTCCGCTCACCCCGCCGTCCGACGCCGCCCCCGCCCGCCGCCGTTCGATCCGCCCACTGGCCGTGCTGCTGCCCTATCTCGGGCATCATCGCGGTCACGTCGCCGCCGCGCTGGTGGCGCTGATCGCCGCCGCGGCGGTGACGCTGGTCCTGCCGATGGCCTTCCGGCGGATGATCGACCACGGCTTCTCGGCCGCCGACGGAGCCTTCATCGATCGCTATTTCGCGGTCCTGGTGGTCGTCGCCGGGGCGCTCGCGGTGGCGTCCTCGACCCGCTACTACCTCGTGACCTGGCTCGGCGAACGGGTCGTCGCCGATCTGCGCCGCGACGTCTTCGCCCATGTCACGCGTCTGTCGGCCGAGTTCTGGGATCGCTCGCAGTCGGGGGAGATCGTCTCGCGGCTGACCGCCGACACCACCCAGGTCAAGTCGGCGGTCGGCGCCTCGGCGTCGATCGCGCTGCGCAATCTGGTGCTGTTCATCGGCGCCGCGGCGCTGATGGTGGTCACCAGTCCGCGCCTGTCGGGGATGGTGCTGTTCGCCATTCCGTTCATCGTGCTGCCGCTGGTGGCCTTCGGCCGCTCGGTGCGTTCGCGCTCGCGCCTCGCCCAGGACACGCTCGCGGCGGCGGCCGCCTTCGCCTCGGAGACGATCGGGGCGATGCGCACGCTCCAGGCCTTCGGCGACGAGCGTCACGCCATCGGCCGCTTCACCCGCTCGGTGGAACAGGCCTTCGACGCCGCCCGGACCTCGACCCTGGCGCGCGCCTTCCTGACCGCCTTCGCGATCTTCCTGATCTTCGGCTCGGTGGTGGCGGTGTTGTGGATCGGCGCCACCGACGTGCTGGCCGGGCGGCTGTCGCCGGGGGCGTTGTCGCAGTTCGTGCTCTATTCGGTGCTGGCGGCGAGCGCGCTCGGCGAACTCTCCCAGGTGTGGGGCGAGATCAGCCAGGGGGCGGGTGCCGCCGAACGGCTCGCCGAGTTGCTCGCCGAAGTGCCGACCATCCGCCCGCCGACCGATCCGGTGGCGCTGCCGACCCCGCCGGTCGGCGAGGTGCGGTTCGAGGGCGTGCGCTTCGCCTATCCGGGCGCGCGCGACCGCGACGTTCTCGAAGGCGTCGATCTGATGGTGCGGCGCGGCGAGAAGATCGCCCTGGTCGGGCCGTCGGGGGCCGGCAAGTCGACGCTGTTCCATCTCCTGCTGCGCTACTACGACCCCGATGCCGGGCGGGTGCTGATCGACGGCGTCGACGTCGCCCGCGCCGATCCGGGCGAGGTGCGGGCGCGCATCGCCATCGTGCCGCAGGATACGGTGATCTTCGCCGACACGATCATGGAGAACATCCGCTACGGCCGTCGCGACGCGACCGACGCCGAGGTGCTCGCCGCCGCCGAGACGGCGCTGGTCGACGACTTCGTTCGGCCCTTGCCCGAAGGCTACGCCACCCAGGTCGGCGAACGCGGCGTGACGCTGTCGGGCGGTCAGCGCCAGCGTCTGGCGATCGCCCGCGCGGTGTTGCGGGCGGCGCCGATCCTGCTCCTCGACGAGGCGACCAGCGCGCTCGACGCCGAGAGCGAGACCGCGGTCAACACCGCGCTCGAACGGCTGATGGTCGGCCGCACCACCCTGGTGATCGCCCATCGGCTGGCCACCGTGCTCGAATGCGACCGCATCCTGGTGCTCGACCACGGCCGCATCGTCGAGGACGGCACCCACGAGGAACTGGTCGCCCGCGACGGACTCTATGCCCGCCTCGCCCGGCTGCAGTTCCAGGGCGGCGCCGGGACCGATCTCGTCGGCGCGTGAGGCGAGCGGCAATCGCTCGCGCGGGTCTATCGGGCGGACAGGGCGGCGCCGACTCGGTTATGGTCGCGGCCCCGCCTCCGACCGGACAGAGCCCCCATGCGCCATCCTTACGCCGACCTCGTCGCCCATGCCGCCCATCTCCTCGCCGCCGCCGGCCTCGACGGCGACAAGCCGACGGTGGTCGCCGAGCGGCTGGTCCGCGCCGACGCCATGGGTCACACCACCCACGGCCTCGCGCTGCTGCCGGCCTATCTGCGCGACATCGGTTCGGGGGCGATGACCCGCAGCGGCGAGCCGGCGATCGTCGTCGACCGCCCGGCCGCGGTGGTGTGGGACGGGCGGCGTCTGCCCGGCGTGTGGCTGACGGCGCGGGCGGTCGATCTGGCGGTGGCCCGCGCCCGGGACTATGGCACCTGCACCGTGGTGATCCGGCGCAGCCATCACATCGCGGCGCTCGCCGCCTATCTCACCGCCGCCACCGATGCCGGGATGATGGTGGTGGTGGCGTCGAGCGATCCGGCGGCCGCCCATGTCGCGCCCTACGGCGGCAAGCGGGCGCTGTTCACGCCGGATCCGGTGGCGATCGGCATCCCGACCGAGGGTGATCCGATCCTGATCGACATCTCCGCCTCGATCACCACCGCCGGCCTCGCCGCGCGGCTCACCACCGCGGGCCGCCCTCTGCCGGGCGTCTGGGCGCTCGACGGCGAGGGACGGCCGACCGACGCCGCCGACGTGCTGTCGACCGATCCGCGCGGCTCGCTGCTGCCGATCGGTGGCATCGATCACGGCCACAAGGGCTATGGGCTGGCGCTGTGGATCGAGGCGTTGACCCAGGGCCTGTCGGGCTGGGGCCGCGCCGACGGCGAAGCCGGTTGGGGCGGCGCGGTGTTCGTCCAGGTGTTCGACCCCGAACTGTTCGCCGGCGGTCCGGCCTTCCGGCGTCAGACCGAATGGCTGGCGGAGAACTGCCGCGCCAATCCGCCGATCGATCCCGAAAAGCCGGTGCGGCTGCCCGGCTCCAAGGCGGCCGCCGGCGTCGCCCGGGCGCAGGCGGAGGGGCTGGAACTGTTCCCCGGCATCCTCGAGGCGCTGGTGCCGTGGGCCGAAAGGCTCGGCGTGGCGGCGCTCGACGGGCGAGCGTGACCGCGACGGTCCGCCCGCGCTTCGACGCGCGGCCGCACCGGTGGGGCCTGACACAACCCGTCGATGGCGTCGGGTTGTGCTCGACCCCCTGAAAAATCCCTTGGGGAAAATACGCAGAACGGAGCTGAGGCGATCGCTTGTCCGTGACCCCGCGCGGTGGATTCGGGCGGCAGCGACGGCGCTCACGCCGGCCCGATGCGATCGGCCCCGCGTGCGCGGTCGGCTGGGCCGCGCCGCGCCGCCGCCGCGCGGCTCACAGCCAATCCGGCACGGTCTCCCAGGACAGCTGTTCCTCGACCTCGATGCGCCGCCGGGTCACCGCGAAGCGGCCGGCGTCGACGATCACCTCGGGCACCAGGGCGCGGGCGTTGTAGGTGCCGGCCATGGTCGCGCCATAGGCGCCGGCGGTGGCCAACACGACGAGATCGCCGGCGGCGAGGATCGGCAGCGAGCGGCGGCGGGCGAAGGTGTCGGAGCTCTCGCAGATCGGGCCGACCACGTCGTAATCGATCCGCTCGGCGCCCGGTGCCGGCATCCGCACCGGCACCACGTCGTGGTGGCTGTCGTACATCGCCGGGCGCATCAGGTCGTTCATCGCCGCATCGAGCACCAGGAAGCGGATGTCGCCGCCGTCCTTGACGAAGGCGACGCGGGAGACCAGCACGCCGGCGTCGCCGACGATCGAGCGGCCGGGTTCGATCGCCAGTTCGACCCCGAGGTCGCCGACCGTGGTGCGGATCGTCTCGGCGAGGTCGGCCGCAGCGAGCCCCGCCTCGGCGCGATAGGGGATGCCGAAGCCGCCGCCGAGATCGAGGCGGGTGAGGGCGTGGCCGCGGGCGCGCAACTCGCGGGTCAGATCGGCCATCCGCCGATAGGCGGCGGCGAAGGGGGCCGTCGACAGGATCTGCGAGCCGATGTGGACGGCGAGGCCGACCAGGCGGACGTTGGCCAGGACCTTCAACTCGTTGTCGAGCCGGGCGAGGCGATCGGCGTCGATGCCGAACTTGTTGTCGCGCTTGCCGGTGGTGATCTTGGCGTGGGTCCCGGCGTCGACGTCCGGATTGACCCTGAGCGCCACCTCGGCGACCACCCCGCGGGCGCCGGCGAGCGCGTCGATGCGGGCCAGTTCCTCGAAGGATTCGGCGTTGATCTGGCGGATGCCGACGTCGAGGGCGCGGGCGATCTCGGCGTCGGTCTTGCCGACTCCGGAGAATACGATGCGGTTCGCGGGAATGCCGGCGTCGAGGGCGCGGGTCAGTTCGCCGCCCGAGACGATGTCGGCGCCGGCGCCCTCGCGGGCGAGCACCGCGACGACGGCGCGGTTGGCGTTGGCCTTCATCGCATAGTGGACGGCGACCCCGAGCGGCGCCACCGCGTCGGCGAGGGTGCGCCAGTTCTCGCGCAGGCGCTTGGCCGAATAGAGATAGAACGGCGTGCCGACCTCGGCGGCGATGTGGGCGATCGCGACGCCCTCCACGGCGAGTTGGCCGTCGACGACTCCGAAGGCGGACGGCGGCAAGCGGCGGGCGAGATCGATCATCGGCGGCTCTTCCGGCGAGAGGGGCGAACCGGCTCGGTAGCATGTTTCGACGGCGGACGGGAAGGGCGCGGCGGGACCGGCCGGGGTCTCGCGCGGGGAGCCGAGGCCTCGCGCGGCGCGGGCAGACGCGGGCATGCGGTCACGCGCCTCGATTGACAAGGCGTGTGGCCGCCCGCAATAGTCCGGTCCGGTCGCCCGAACCCACCGCCCGCAGGCTCTTCGCCCCCGGTAGAGACGGCACGTTCACTCGCATTTTCGCTCGTGGCAGATGAAGACGGGGCAACGCGGGCCCCTCGGCTTCCCTGATTCTCAGTTTCAGAGGAACGTCATGACCGACCCGCACGTCGACGGGAATCCCTATCTCGTCGCTCCCGTCGCCCGCGTCTTCGTCCGCACCGCCGCGCCGATCATCCTGGTGATGACCGTCAACGGCCTGTTCACGGTGGTCGATGCGCTGTTCCTCGGGCACTACGCCGGTGCCAAGGCCCTGACCGCCGTCACCCTGATGTTCCCCCTGATGATGCTGATGATCGCGCTGCAGACCATGGTGGCGAGCGGCATGGCGTCGATCGTCGCGCGCCAACTCGGAGCCCGCGATCTGCGCGCCGCCGAGGGGACGGTGTTCGCGGCCCATCTCCTGGCGGTCGCGGTCTGCGCCGTGCTGATCCTCGGTCTGGCGCTGACCGGGGGCACGATGGCGCGGGCGCTGTCCGGCGACGATCCGGAGATCGCCCGGCTCGGCATCGTCTTCCTGTCGATCATGGTGGTGTTCGCGCCGTTCAGCTTCTTTCTCGGCATCCAGGCCGACACGTTGCGCTCGGAGGGCCACGTCGGCGCCATGGCGCTGCTGGCGGTCGTCGCCACGGTGCTCAACATCCTGTTCAACTACCTGCTGATCGGCGTGTTCGACTACGGCGTCGCCGGCTCGGCGGCCGGTACCATCCTCGCCCAGGCCCTGGCGATGGCCGGGGTGGTCGGGCTGCGCCTGTCCGGCCACACCCGCCTGCCGCTGTTCGCCCGCGGCAGCGGCGCGATCCTCGCCGACTGGCGCGCCATCCTCGCGCTCGGCGCGCCGCAGTCGCTCGGCTTCCTCGGCATCAGCCTGACCACCGGGCTGGTGATCGTCGAGGTGCAGCTGTGGTCGCCGAGCGGCTATGCCGACACGGTCGCCGCCTACGGCATCATCAACCGCATCCTGACCTTCGCCTATCTGCCGCTGCTCGGCATGTCGATGGCCTGCCAGTCGATCGCCGGCAACAACGCCGGGGCCGGGCGGTTCGACCGCTCGGGCGCGGTACTGCGGATCGGCGTCGGCTGCGCCCTGGTCTATGCCGCGGCCTTCGAAACGGCGTTCCTGCTGTGGCCGGCGGCGATCGGCGGGCTGTTCGTCGATGCGCCCCGGGTGGTCGGCGAGATCGCCCGGATCATGCCGGTGATCTGCGCCACTTACGCCGTCGCCATGCCGATGATGGTGGTCGGTGGTTATTTCCAGGCGCTCGGCATGGCCGGCAACGCCGCGGTGCTCAGTCTGGCGCGCACCTATGCGATCGGACTGCCGCTCCTGTCGACGATGCCGTCGCTGCTGGGCGAACGCGGCATCTGGCTCTCCACGCCGATCGGCGACGTGCTGATGCTGGCGGTGGCCGCCGCGTTGCTCGGCTGGAACGCCCGGCGGCACGATCTGCGCTGGGGTCTGTTCCGGCGGCCGGTGGCGGCGTGAGGACGGGTGCGATCGCGGCCGTCATCGGATCGTGATCGATGTCGGGCATACGGGGCCCGCGACGACACGATCGTCGCGGCCTGTTTCAGCTTCCGAATTGTCGACGATCGACTCGAACCGGTGGATCTCCGCGATCCACCGGTTCTTTCGTTATCGCGTCGGGACGCCGCCTCAGCGGGTCAGCGGCTTGTAGCGCACCCGGTGCGGCAGCACCGCGCCGGCGCCGAGACGACGGATCTTGTCGGCCTCGTAGTCCTGGAAGTTGCCCTCGAACCATTCGACGTGGCTGTCGTCCTCGAAGGCCAGGATGTGGGTGGCCAAGCGGTCGAGGAACCAGCGATCATGGGAGATGACCACGGCGCAGCCGGCGAAGTCCTCGAGCGCCTCTTCGAGCGCGCGCAGGGTTTCGACGTCGAGGTCGTTGGTCGGTTCGTCGAGGAGCAGCAGGTTGGCGCCGGTCTTCAGCATCTTGGCGAGATGGACGCGGTTGCGCTCACCGCCGGAGAGCATCCCGACCTTCTTCTGCTGGTCGCCGCCCTTGAAGTTGAAGGTCGAGCAATAGGCGCGGGAATTGATCTCGTGCTTGCCGAGATAGATCACGTCGTTGCCGCCGGAGATCTCTTCCCAGACGTTCTTCTTGGGGTCGAGGGCGTCGCGCGACTGATCGACATAGCCGAGCTGGACGCTCTCGCCGATGGTGATGGTGCCCTTGTCGGGTTGCTCCTGGCCGGTCAGCATGCGGAACAGCGTGGTCTTGCCGGCACCGTTGGGGCCGATCACCCCGACGATGCCGCCGGGCGGCAGCTTGAAGGTCAGATCGTCGATCAGCAGGCGGTCGCCGTAGCCCTTCGACAGGTTCTCGAAGTGGACGACGTTGTTGCCCAGCCGCTCGGCCACCGGGATGATGATCTGGGCGGTCGAAACCTGCTTCTCGGCGGCCTTCTGGACCAGATCCTCGTAGCGCTGGATGCGCGCCTTGGACTTGGCCTGACGGGCCTTGGGCGACGCCGAGATCCATTCCTGCTCGCGGGCGAGGGAGCGCTGGCGGCCCTCCTCCTCGCGGCCTTCCTGGACCATGCGCTTCTGCTTCTGGCCGAGCCACGAGGAATAGTTGCCCTCGTAGGGGATGCCGCGGCCGCGATCGAGCTCGAGGATCCAGCTGGTGACGTTGTCGAGGAAGTAGCGATCATGGGTGACGATCAGCACCGCGCCCTTGTAGTCGCGCAGGTGGGTTTCGAGCCAGGCGACCGATTCCGCGTCGAGATGGTTGGTCGGTTCGTCGAGCAGCAGCAGGTCGGGGGCCGACAGCAGCAGCCGGCACAGGGCGATGCGGCGACGCTCGCCGCCCGACAATTTGGCGACGTCGGCGTCGGCCGGCGGGCAGCGCAGGGCGTCCATCGCCATCTCGACCTGGCTGTCGAGATCCCACAGGCCCTGATGCTCGATCTTGTCCTGGAGCTCGGTCATCTCCTCCATCAGCTCGTCGGAATAATCCTCGGCGAGCTGCATGGAAATCTCGTTGAAGCGGTCGAGCAGCGCGGTCTTGTCGGCGACGCCGACCTTGACGTTTTCCACCACCGACAGCGCCGGATCGATGTGCGGCTCCTGCTCGAGGTAGCCGACGGTGGCGCCCTGGGCGACCCAGGCCTCGCCCTGGTACTCCTTGTCGATGCCGGCCATGATCTTGAGCAGCGTCGACTTGCCCGAGCCGTTGACGCCGAGCACGCCGATCTTGGCGTCCGGGAAGAACTGCAGGTGGACGTCGTCGAGGATCTTCTTGCCGCCGGGGTAGGCCTTCGACAGGCCGTGCATGTAATAGATGTACTGGTAGCTCGCCATGGAAGGTCGCTTTCTCGGATCGACCATCCGTCGGGACGGTCGCAAACGGGGGGAGGGCTCGCGGCGCGCGCGGCTCTCCGGAAAAGGCCGGATCTCGCTGCATCATGTAGCGATCCGCAGCCGCCGGGGCAATGGTCGCGGCGTCGGCGGGCGGCGGCCGCCGGCCGGGACGGCGATCGGAACCGGTTTGCGTGATCGACGCAGAGTGCAGGCGTGCCATTCGCATTTTGGGCGAGATTCGAGCATCTGTTTTCAGTACATTGTGATTCTCGGCAAAGTCGACGTCTGGAATTCGCCCGCATGTGTCGTCTCCTCGCCTATACCGGCCGCCCGATCCTGCTCGAGGATCTGGTCTGCCGGCCCGATCATTCCCTGATCCATCAGGCTCTGGCCGCCCAGGAAGCTCGCACCGTCACCAATGGCGACGGTTTCGGCATCGGCTGGTACGGCGAACGACCGATCCCCGGCTGCTATCGCGAGACCCTGCCGGCGTGGTCCGACGAGAACCTGCGTTCGATCTGCGCCCAGGTGCGCTCCGGTCTGTTCTTCGCCCATGTCCGGGCGACCACCGAAGCGGCGGTGGCGCGGGTCAACTGCCACCCCTTCGTCCACGACCGTTTCATGTTCATGCACAACGGCCAGATCGGCGGCCACAGGCAGATCCGCCGCAAGGTCGAGGCGCTGATCCCCGACGAGCTCTATTCGGCGCGGGCCGGCTCGACCGATTCCGAGAGCATCTTTCTCGCCGCCCTCGGCCAGGGTCTCGAGACCGATCCGGTCGGGGCGATCGCCCGGGCCCTGCGCCTGGTGCTGGAGTTGCAGAAGGAAGCCGGCATCACCGAGGCCTTCCGCTTCGCCGCCTGTTTCACCGACGGCGATCGGCTGTGGGCCTTCCGCTGGTCGTCCGACCGCGAGATGCCGACGCTCTATCTGCGCGGCCGCGACGAGGGCACGGTGGTGGTCTCCGAACCGATCGACGGCTGTGGCGGCGGCGACTGGTCGGAGGTGCCGCGCTGCGGCTGGGTGTCGATCCCCCGCGACGGCAGCCCGACCTACGGCAGCCTCGACCGGGCGATCTGCGACTGCCGCGACTGAGTCCTTCGTCGGAAAACCCTTGAAATCCGCCGAAATTCCAGTGCGATCAAGGAAGTGGCAACCGTCGCGGGTCTAGTCTGCGGTTCGGAGTGCGACGGTCGATCCGATCCGTCGCCCGGGTAGGGACCGAGGACAGGCCATGACGACTTCCGATCGCGTCGACGACACGCTCATCAGCGAACGTCCCGTCCCGCCCGACGAAGCCGTCCCGCCCGCGGAAGCCGTCGCTCCCGTCGAACTCGCCGCTCCGCTGCGGCGCCGTCGCGTCGCCGCGGCCGATCGGCCGCCGCGCGCCCCCCGTCGGCCCCGCGCCGCCGCGCCGGTCGCTCCCGACGCGCCGCCGCCGGTCGAAGCCGTCGTTGCTCCGGCAGCGCCCGTTGCGGTCGTCGCCGCACCGGCAGCGGCTCCGAATGCCGAGCCCGCCGAGCCCATCGCGCCGATCGCGGCGCCGGCGATCGCGCGGGCCCCCAAGGACGGCGGCGAGACCCGTCACATGCTGGCCGAGATGCGGCGCGATCCGGACGCGATCGCCCATGTCTTCGAGAGCGGCGAGTACCCCTACAAGACCAAGATGCGCAACCACGCCTACGAGGCGCACAAGCTGGAGCTGCAGCGGGAACTGCTGAAGCTGCAGCGCTGGGTCGAGGAGACCGGCGAGCGGATCATCATGCTGTTCGAGGGGCGCGACGCCGCCGGCAAGGGCGGCACGATCAAGCGCTTCACCGAACACCTCAACCCGCGCACCGCCCGGGTCGTCGCGCTGCAGAAGCCGACCGAGCGGGAACGCACCCAGTGGTACTTCCAGCGCTACATCAATCACCTGCCCTCGGCCGGCGAGATCGTGATGTTCGACCGGTCCTGGTACAACCGGGCCGGGGTCGAACGGGTGATGGGCTTCTGCTCGGCCAACGAATATCTCGAGTTCATGCGCCAATGCCCCGAGTTCGAACGGATGCTCGTGCGCTCGGGGATCCGGCTGTTCAAATACTGGTTCTCGGTGACCCAGGAAGAGCAGCGCCGCCGCTTCGCCAGCCGCGAGAACGATCCGCTGAAGCAGTGGAAGTTGTCGCCGATCGACCGGGCCTCGCTCGACAAGTGGGACGACTATACCGAGGCCAAGGAGGCGATGTTCTTCTATACCGACACCGCCGACGCGCCCTGGACGATCGTCAAGTCGAACGACAAGATGCGGGCGCGGCTCAACTGCATGCAGCATTTCCTGATCAACATGCCCTATCCCAACAAGGACCGCTCGCTGCTGGTCGGCCCGGATCCACTGATCGTCGGCTCGACCGAGCACGTGATCGGCCGCGACACCAAGGTTCTGGGCAAGGCGCTGCATCCCGATCTGAAGCGCGGGCGCTGACGGTCGCTCGCTTCATCGTTCCGACGCAGATGGCGACGAGGGTCGGCCTCCCGTCGCCATCGGCGATTCGCTGCCCAGGAGGCTCCCCTTGCCCGTCGTCACCCACGTCGTCTTCGACATCGGCAACGTCCTGGTGCGCTGGGATCCGCACATTCTCTACGACCGGATCTTCGGCGACGCCGCCGACGCCGAGCGGTTTCTCGCCGAGATCTGCGATGCCGAGTGGAACCTCGAGCAGGATCGCGGCCGGCCGATGGCCGAGGGGATCGCCGAACGCATCGAACGTTTCCCCGACTGGGTCGACGAGATCCGTGCCTGGGACGAGCGCTGGCACGAGATGGTACCGGGGCCGATCGACGGCATGGTCGAGATCCTCGAGACGCTCCGGGCCCGCGGCGTGCCGACCTGGGCGATCAGCAATTTCTCCAGCGAGAAGTTCGCCGAGACGCTGGCGCGCTTTCCGTTTCTCACCGGCTTTCGCGACACGGTGGTCTCGGCCCATGTCGGGTTGGTCAAGCCCGATCCGGCGATCTACCGGCTGTTCCTCGACCGCAATGGTCTCGATGCGGCCGATTGCCTGTTCGTCGACGACCTCGCCGCCAATGTCGCCGGCGCCCGCGCGGTCGGGCTGAATGCGGTGCTGTTCACCTCGCCGGCGGCCTTCGTCGCCGACCTCGCGGCCCATGGCGTGGCGCTCGCCTGAGGCGAGGTCAGGCCGCAGTCCCCGCCGTCTCGGCCGCCCAGGCGGTCTCGATGCGCTGCCGCCAGCCGTCGATGGTCGCGGCGAAGACCTCGGGCGTGGTCGCGGCGATCACCGCCTCGCCGGCGGCGTTGAGCGCGGTGATGGCGTAGGCGACCGTCACTTGCGTGGTGGCGGCGTCGAGCGCCCGACAGGCGACCTCGACGAAGGCGAAGCGGCTGTCGGGGCTGACCCGGGCATATCGCACCCGGTGGTCCTCGGGGTGCCACGCGACGCAGGCCCACAGCGTGCACTCGCCGCCGATCCCGGTGCGAAACACCAAGCCCTCGCCGATCGTCCCGTCGATGGGGTGCAGGTACTCCGGATCCCAGCCCGGCACCCAGGCCTCTTCACCGCGCGGCGTGAACAGCGGGAACACCGCCGCGATGGGACGGGCGAGCACGAAATCGTAGCGGCGGTCGACGTGGGTGGGCGAGGGGGTGGTCACGGCGCTTCCTCCAGGCGATGGGCGTCGGCGGCGGTGAGGTCGAGCCCATAGATGGCGCGCAGGCTGGCGACGATCTCCAGAGTCGCCGGCGAGAAGGGCGCGCGGCCCTCCAGGGCGTGGAGCAGGATGCCCTCGACGAGGTCGCCGAGGCCGAGGTCCTTGGCCTCGGCGAGGCCCTTGAGGACCTTGACCAGTCGTTTCTCGAGCCGGATGCCGGTCTGGATGCGTTCGATCTGCATGGGATAATCTGTACTATTGTACCTTGGTACACACAAGGTCGATCCGATCGGCCCTCGCGCCTTTCGCCGGAGGTCGCGATGGTCCAGACTACGTATTCGGTTCGCACGCAGAGGAGACGGCATGGCGGGAACGACGCTCGACGTCGCGGTGATGAAGGATGTCCTGGTGGTGCTCGGCACCGCCGGGGTGGTGGTGCCGCTGATGCATCGCTGGAAGGTCGGGTCGGTGCTCGGCTTCCTGCTCGCCGGTGCGGTGCTCGGGCCGTTCGGCCTCGCCCGCTTCACCTCCGAAATTCCTTGGATCTCTTGGATCACCGTGGAGAAACGCGACGAGATCGCCGGCATCGCCGACTTCGGGGTGGTGTTCCTGTTGTTCGTGATCGGCCTGGAACTGTCGCTCGCCCGTCTGTCGTCGCTGAAGCGGCTGGTGTTCGGGCTCGGCGGCTTCCAGGTGCTGCTGTCGGGGGCGTTGATCGGCGCCTTCGCGCTGCAGTTCGGGCAGTCGCCGCGGGCCGCGCTGGTGCTCGGGGCCTGTCTCGCGCTGTCCTCGACCGCGGTGGTGGTCGAGGTGCTGGCCGAACAGAAGCGACTGTCCACCACCACCGGCCGCACCGCCTTCGCGATCCTGCTGTTCCAGGATCTGGCGGTGGTGCCGATCCTGTTCATGGTCGAGACCATGGGCGGCGCCGACGACGGCGGTTCGATCTGGCTCGGCATCGCTCTGGCACTTGCGCAGGGCGTGGCGGTGGTCGCGGCGATCGTCGTCGCCGGGCGGCTGCTGCTGCGGCCGCTGTTCCGCACCGTCGCCGACACCGCCTCGGCGGAATTGTTCATGGCGGCGATCCTGTTCGTGGCCATCGCCACCGGCGTCGCCACGGCGCTGGCCGGCCTGTCGATGGCGCTCGGCGCCTTCGTCGCCGGCCTGCTCTTGGCCGAGACCGAATACCGCCGCGCCATCGAGGCGACCATCGAGCCCTTCAAGGGCCTGCTGCTCGGCGTGTTCTTCTTCTCGGTCGGGATGAGCGTCGATCTCGACTTCGTGGCGGCGCACCCGCTCTCGGTGGTCGCCGGGGCCCTCGGTCTGGTCGGCGTCAAGACCGCGGTGACGGCGCTCGGCGCCCGGGCCTTCGGGATTCCGCTCAGCCATTCGGTCAAGACCGGCCTGCTGATCGGCGCCGGCGGCGAATTCGCCTTCATCGTGGTCGGGCTGGCGGGCGGGCTGCGACTGGTCGACGCCGCGACCTCGTCCTACGTGCTCGCGGTGGTGTCGCTGTCGATGGCGGCGATTCCGGCCTTCGACTTTCTCGGCAAGCGCCTGTCGCGGGAGATCGAGCGCCACGCTCCGGCCGATCCGGTCACCACCATCGTGCCGCCGGTCGACGGCGCGGTGCGGGCGCTGGTGGTCGGCCACGGCCGCGTCGGCACGCTGGTCGCCGACATGCTGACCGAACACCGCCTGCCGCATCTGATCATCGATCGCGATGCCGCGGTGGTCGCGGCCGGGCGGCGGGCCGGTCGACCGGTCTATTACGGCGACGCCGCCAATCCGCTGTTCCTCACCAGTTGCGGCATCGCCGAGGCCTCGGCGGTGGTGGTCACCGTCGATGCCACCGCCGCGGCCGACGGCATCGTCGATGCGGTGCGCAAACTGCGGCCGGACATCGTGCTGATCGCCCGCGCCCGCGACGCGGCGCACGCCCGCCGGCTCTATCGCAAGGGCGTGACCCATGCGGTGCCGGAGACGATCGAAGCGAGCCTGCAGCTGTCGGAAGCGGCGCTGGTCGGGCTCGGCGTGGCGATGGGGCCGGTGATCGCCTCGATCCACGAGAAGCGCGACGTCTTCCGCCACGAGCTGTCGCACGCCGCCGAACAGTCTCCCAACGCCTCGGCCGATGCGCGGCGTGGCAGCCTGGGGGCGCGCCGCCGGCCGCGCAGCTGATGATGAAATTCAGGCCGCGGTGCAAGGCGTACGCGTCGAGTCGTAATTCCTTCGGAGGACTACCATGAGGGTTCGACCGGTCTCGAAATGGTAATAGTTCGGGTGCTAGGAATTTCTTGCTGAATCGAATGTGAGATGTCCCCCATGCCGACCGTTCTCGTCGCCGGCGCCGCCGTGCAGGATTTCATCTACCGGTTCGACGCCGCGCCCGCGCGCGGCACCAAGGGCCGGGCCAAGGACTTCGCGTCGATCGGCGGTGGCTCGGGCGCCAACGCCGCGGTCGCGGTCGTCCGTCTCGGCGGCAAGGGCCAAGTGCTCGCGCCGCTCGGCGACGATCTGATCGGCGAAATGATCATTCAGGGGCTGGTGAAGGAAGGCGTCGACACCTCCAAGGTGTTGCGCATCCCCGGCCGCGCCTCGCCGGTCTGCTCGGCGATCGTCGACGGTGACGGCGAGCGCACCATCCTGACCTGGCATCCGCCCCATGTCGCGCCGCCGGAGATCGACGACGCCGACGCGCTGGTCGCCGACGTCGACGCGGTCCTGACCGACGACCGCTATCCGACCATCGCCATCCCGCTGCTCGAAGCCGCCAAGCGCAAGGGCATCCCCGGCGTGCTCGACGGCGACCGCGCCGAGGGTGACGCCCCGCAGATGCTGCAGGCCGCCAGCCACGTGGTGTTCGGCACCCCCGGCCTGCGCGGCACTTCCGGCATCTCCGATCCGATCAAGGGCCTCAAGGCGATGCACGGCGTCACCGACGCCTTCCTCGCCGTGACGCTCGGCTCGGGCGGCGTGCTGTGGCTCGACGGCGACGTCGTCCGCCGCATGCAGTCCTTCCCGGTCCATGCCGTCGACACGCTCGGCGCCGGCGACGTCTTCCACGGCTCCTTCGCCCTGGCGCTGGCCGAGGGCAAGTCGGAGCCGGAAGCCCTGCGCTTCGCCTCCGCCGTCTCGGCGATCAAGTGCTCGCGCTTCGGCGGCCGTGCCGGCGTGCCGAACCGCGACGAGGTCACAGGCTTCCTGATCGGTCAGCCGATCGATCCGTCCATGGGCTACGGCGTCGTCCCGGCGCAGTGAGCCCGTCGATGTCCCGAATCGAGACGCCCGCGAAGCGACCTTCGCGGGCGTCGTCGTCTGTGGAGCCGGGATCGGGCGAGGGGAGGGCGGCGGGGCCGCGCCTCAGTCGTCGGAGCCGAAGGCGCGGGTCAGGAGGCCGAGCTGCTCGCCGACCGGATTGGGGGCGACCTCGGCGTCCGGGCGGTCGTCGCTGAAGATCGCCTCGTCGAGGCGCCGGATGCGGTCCTGGAGGCGCTGGGAGCGTTCCACCAGCGACCGCAGCATCTCCGGCACCTCGTCCCAGCCGGGGCCGGAGCGCTCGCTCTTGGGGCTCTCGATGCGCACCTTGGACTTCTCGGCGCCGGCCTGGGCCTGGGTCATCTCGCCTTCGTTGACGGCGCGCTGGAGCAGCAGCCACGAGGCCAGCTGCATCAGCCGGGTGGTCAGGCGCATCGACTCGGTGGCGTAGATCAGCGAGGCGGAACGCGACAACCCGCGGCTCTCGGCGCGGCCGGGGCCGTCGAGATAGGACGCGGTCTCCTCGACCAGTGCCATGCCTTCGCGAAACAGGGTCCGGAACGTCTCGGAATTGGCGAAACGTGTTCCGAAGTCGATGGTTTCGCCGCGCCCGTCGTCGGAATCCATGGGGACGTCCTGAGTCATCGTTCGCGCTCTCCTCGACGCATCATAAGCGAAGAGTGGGTCGCGGGTCCACGCGTCTCCCTCCGGGATGGTCGCGAGATGCATAGCAGGCGCAGTGCCACGCCGGGCCGGGCGGCGCAAAGGCTCCTCCGGAACCTCGCGGCATGGTTAACACCCACCGCCGGCGGCCCTCGCCGCGGGGCGCGGCGGTGGGCACCGCCGATCGCGCGCCGTTCGGTTCGGGATGGGGGCGCGCGAACCCGTGCCAAATCGGGACGGAGTCCCGCTTCGGGAGCGGACCTGAGGCGCGACGCCACCGCGGCCGCTTCGCATTCGCAAAAAAGCCATCAGGGCCGGCCACAGAACGGTGGTATCGGCATGAGCCCTCGCAGAGGTCTTCCCGTCGATGCCCCGAGACTTCGACGATCCGAGACCCTCGCTCTCGTCCCATTCAGCGAAATATTTCGCTCGGGCCGGCGTGTTCTTAAGATCGGTTCAAGATCCGGTGTGTAGGATGTCCATGAATTCGAAGACCGTTGCCGCAAGGGCAACGGCGGGAACGAGGACTTGCGACCCATGACCGCCGAGCGCATCGCTCATTCCGAGCAACTTCTTTCCAAGGCCCGCCTCACGGTCACCGAGATGACCGACCTCATCGCCTCGATGGTCTCCGATCTGCCCACCGTGCGCGGCGTGGCGGTCGACGGTCCGGGCGGCGAGATCTGCGTCGACCTCCATACCGGCAAACGCATCGAGCTGGCGGCGATTCCGGTGGCCCGCGCCATGAACGAGTCGATGAACAGCCGTCTGCAGGCGCTCGACGATCTGTTCAAGCGCTGCGGCTGAAATCGAACTTCGATCGAAACGGAGACGCCCGGTGCCGGTGACGGCGCCGGGCGTTCGCGTCGGCGCGCCTCAGCCGGGGCGCCATTCGAGCGCGATGGTGGCGAGGCCGGAGCGCGGGTTGACGCCGCGCCCGATCTCGCGGAAGCCCTCGCGCAGATAGAAGGCGACGGCGCGCGGATTGTCGGTGTTGACGTCGAGGCGGATGCGGGCGGGCGACAGCGCGCGGGCGGCATCGAGCAGAGCCTCGGCGATGCCCTCGCCCCACAGATCCGGATGCACGGCGATCTGGTCGAGATAGCCGGTGGCGGGATCGATCAGCACGAAGCCGACGACGTCGCCGGTCTCGACCAGCGCCACACGGATTTTCGCGCCCTTGCGCAGCGCCTCGTCGACATGGGTGCAGAACCACACGCGGCGGGCCTCGAAGTCGATCGCCGGCAACGTGCGCGCCCAGGACTCGACCCACAGATCGGCGATCTCGGGCAAGTGGGCGAAGTCGAAGGCGAGGACCCGGTGCAGACGGCGGGCGAGGTCCGGCCGGTCGGCGGCGTCCTCGAAACCGACGGGTTCGTCGAGCGGCGCGACGAGCGGCGGACGATCGGCCGGGGCGACCATGGCGAGCCTCAGATAACCGGCGCGGCGTTCGTCGTCGTCGTTCATGGGCGCTCCGAAGGTGCGGGGCTTCAACGGTCGGTGAGGCGGATCTCGATGCGGCGGTTGCGGGCGTGGACCTCTTCGCTGGTGCCCTCCTCCAGCGGCTGGAACTCGCCGAAGCCGGCGGCCACCAGATGGCGCGGGCTGACGCCGTCCTCGGCGAGGCGGCGCACCACGGCGATCGAGCGGGCGGCGGAGAGCTCCCAGTTGGAGCGGAAGCGGCCGCCGGAGATCGGGCGGGCGTCGGTGTGGCCGTCGATGCGCAGCGTCCAGGCGACTTCCGGCGGGATCTCGCGCTCGAGATCGAGCACGGCGGCGGCCAGCCGATCGACGGCGGCGCGGCCGGCGTCGTCGATCTGATCCGAGCCGACCGGGAACAGCACCTCCGATTGGAACACGAAGCGGTCGCCGACCACGCGGATGTCGGGACGGGTGCCGAGGATCTCCTTGAGGCGACCGAAGAAGTCGGAGCGGTATTTCTGCAGTTCCTGGACGCGCTGGGCGAGGGCCAGATTGAGGCGCTTGCCGAGGTCGGCGATCTTGGTCTGGCTCTCGCGGTCGCGGCTCTCGGTGGCGTCAAGCGCCTGTTCGAGCGCGGCGATCTGACGACGCAGGGCCGAGATCTGCTGGTTGAGCAGTTCGACGCGGGCCAGCGCCTCGCGGCTGAGGCGGCGTTCGTCGTCGAGGGCGGCCCCGGCGGCGGCGGTCGCGGCGCCGCTGTCGCCGGCCCCGGCGCGCTGACGGTCGAGCATCGCCTGGAGGCGGGCGCGATCTTCCGCGGCCCCGGTCAGGCCGGCGCGCAACTGGCTGATCTGATCGTCGTCCTCGGCCTTGCCGGCGCGTTCCAGCGACAGGAGCTCGGTCAGTTCGGCGATCTGGCGGTTGAGCTTGGAGAGCGCGGTGTCCTTGCCGGTGATCTCCCGCGACAGGAAGAACTGCGACAGCATGAACACCGACAACAGGAAGATGATCACCAGGAGCAGGGTCGACAGCGCGTCGACGAAGCCCGGCCAGTAGTCGATGGTGCCTTCGCGGCGGCGTCGGAGCGAACGCATCGGCTCACGCTCCCGGTCGGTCGGGGCGCGGCCCGGGCGGCGACGGGATGGTCGGCGCGGCTTCCGGCGGGGTCGCCGCGGGACTGCCGGCCAGGGCCTCGGCGATGCGTTCGAGGGCGACGCGGGTGCGGCGGTTCTCCTCGGCCTGGACGTCGATCCAGGTGCGGATCTGGGCCTGTTCGCCGCGCACGTGGCCGATCAGGCCGCGCAGCGATTCGGCGAGGTCGACCAGGGCCGCCGAGGTGCCGCGGCTGCCGCCGCCGCCGTCCTGGGCGACGCGGGTCAGGCGCTCGACGGCGGCGCGCAGGCTCTCGGCGATGCCGCGGCCGGCGGGGGCGTCGTGGTCGGCGAAGTCGAGGTCGGCCTCGGTCGACAGCCAGTCCTCGAGCTCGTTGTAGAAGCGGTTCTGGGCCTGGCTCGCTTGGAGATCGAGGAAGCCGATGATCAGCGAGCCGGACAGGCCGAACAGCGAGGAGGAAAAGGCCACGCCCATGCCCGACAGCGGCTTGGCGAGACCGGTCTTGAGGTCCTCGAACACCGCGCCGAGATCGGCGGCGCCGGCATTGAGCGACTTCAGGGTGTCGCCGACCGCCGAGACGGTCTCCGACAGGCCGGTGAAGGTGCCGAGCAGCCCGAGGAACACCAGGGTGCCGCCGATGTAGCGGGTGATGTCGCGGGTCTCGTCGAGGCGCATGCCGATCGAATCGAGGATCGAGCGCAGCACCGCGGGCGAAATGCCGGCGGCGCCGCGGTCACCGATCAGCGCCGACATCGGCCCGAGCAGGCGCGGCCGGCCGCGGGCGTCGAAGTCGGGTTCGCGGCGGCGGAAGGCGTTGGCCCAGCGGATCTCGGGAAACAGCCGGATCACCTGGCGCACCGCGAGCACGATGCCGAGCGCCAACACGAACAGGATGAAGGCGTTGAGGCCGGGATTGGCCATGAAGGCGAAGGTGATCTGGCGCTTCAGGATCACCGCCACGAAGCCGGCGATGACCAGGAAGATGACCATCCGCCACAGGAACACCTGCGGGCTCGACAGCCGTTGGGGGTCGTAGTCGCGCGCCATGCCGTCCTCGCTCCGTCGGGTTCCGCCAACATGGCTGCCGGCGGGCGTCGATACAAGCACGCCGAACGCGTCGGCGGCGCGACATCGACGCCCGAAGGTGCCCGATCGCCCGACCGCCGGCGATCACGCCTTCGCGAGCACCGCGCCGAGACGCTTGCGGACCTCTTCGTTGCCGGCCAGCACCGAGCCGGCCTCGAGCATCCGGTCGCCGCCGTCGGCGTCGGTGACGAAGCCGCCGGCCTCGCGAATCATCACGATTCCCGCGGCCATGTCCCAGGCGTTGAGGCCGCGTTCCCAATAGGCGTCGAAGCGACCGGCGGCGGTCCAGGCGAGATCGAGCGCGGCGGCGCCACAGCGGCGGATGCCGGCGACCTCGTTCATCACCAGGCGCGCTTCGGCGAGGAAGCGGCCGTGATCGCCCTGCCCGAGGAACGGAAAGCCGGAGCCGATCACGCATTCCGCGAGGTTGGAGCGGGTGGCGACGCGCAGGCGGCGGTCGTTGAGGAAGGCGCCGCCGCCGCGCTCGGCGACGAAGAGCTCGTCCATCACCGGATTGTAGATGACGCCGGCGACCAATTGGCCCTGGCGTTCGAGCGCCACCGAGATCGCGAAGATCGGGATGCCGTGCAGGAAGTTGGTGGTGCCGTCGAGCGGGTCGACGATCCAGCGGAAGGCCGGGTCGGAGCCTTCGACGACGCCGCGCTCCTCCATCAGGAAGCCGTAGGTCGGGCGGACCCGGGAGAGTTCCTCGAACAGGATCTGCTCGGCCTTGCGGTCGGCGGCCGAGACGAAGTCGGCCGGGCCTTTGTGGGAGACCTGCAGGTTCTCGACCTCGCCGAAGTCGCGGGTGAGCGCGCGACCGGCCTTGCGGACCGCGTCGACCATGACGTTGAGGAGTGCGGAGCGTGCCATCGAAGAATCCCGTGGTTGGCGTCGCGCTTCCCGCGGGGGAAACGACGGTCGGCGCCGCGCGCGGGCGGCGGCCGGAAAAGGGTCGGCCTCTGGTCATCACGAAATCGGGGCCGGTTCAAGCGAAAAGCGCGTCAGCGAGCCGCCGGCGGGGCTTCCTTGGGGGCGGGCGCGGCCGGATCGTCGAGGTCGTCCTCCGGGCCGGGGCGCGCCGGGGCGATGGTCGCGGCCTCGCCGTCGATGGCGTCGGCGGCGGCCTCGGCACGGCGGCGATCGTCGGCGGAGAGGTTCGACAGGCGGGTCTCCAGCCACAAATCGGACAGGCCCTGGCGCTTGGCGAGCATATGCCACTTCCACGCCTCGACCGGATCGAAGCCGGCGCCGAGCCCGGTCGCATACATCCGGGCGAGGCGGTTGCGGCCGATGGCGTTGCCGCGCAGGGCCGAGCGATGGAGCCAGACGAAGGCGGAATCGATGTCCTTGGCCACGCCGCGGCCGTTGGCGAGCATCAGGCCCCATTCGACTTCGGCGGCTTCGAAACCGGCCATCGCCGCCTCGCGCATCCATTTCGCGGCGGCGACCGGATCGGCGCCGGGCGCTTCGGGGTCGGACAGCAGCGTGGCATAGGCATATTGCGCGTCGACGTTGCCGAGTGCCGCGGCGCGGCCGAGATAGGCGGCGGCGCGGGCGGGATCGCGGGCGGTGACCGAACCGTCGAGCAGCATCACCGCGGCGTCGTAGAGGGCGACCGGCTGGTCCTTCTCGGCGGCGGTCTGAAACAGGGCGAAGGCGCGGCGGCGATCGCGGGCGATGCCGCGGCCGTCGAGGAGCATCTGGGCGAGGGCGGCGGCGGCCTCGCGATCGCCGCGGTCGGCGGCGAGACGGTACCACTCGGCGGCCTTCTCGGCCTTGCGCGGCACGCCGAGGCCGGTCTCGTAGAGGGTGCCGAGCATGGTCATGGCGGCGGCGTCGCCGGCTTCGGCGCGCGGGATGGCCTGGGCGAAGGCCGATACCCACAGGCCGCGCTGGAAGGCGGCATAGACCGGGTCGGCGCCCGGCTCGTCGCCGCTCGGCACCGGCGTCAAGGTCGAACCGGCGAGGGTCGGCAGCGGAACCGCGACCGGCAGGCCGGTCATCGCCGGGGTGAAGGCGGCGCGCGGCAGCGGCACCGGCGCGGCGGTGCCGCGGGGGGCGGCGGGACGGGCGGCGGTCGGCTTCTTCGGCGGGTCGCCGGCCGCGATCAGGCCGCCGGCGAGGATCGCGACGGCGCAGCGGAGAGCGAGCGATCCGGCGCGGGCGAGGGTCATGGCTTGGTCGCGGCCGGGGCGGCGAGCTCGGCGAGGCGGCGCTCGACCGCCGCGACCGCCGCGGCCGGGCCTTCCCCGTGGTTCCAGACGGCGTCGCGCAGCGCCACGAATTCGGCGCCGGTGGCGACCACCTCGTCGAGCGAGGCGAGATCGTTGCCGCCCATCACCACCACCGGCGGTTCGAACAGCGGCACCCACCATTCGGCGAGGTCGAGGGCGCGCGGCAGCGGCGTCGGCTCTTCTGCGCGGTCGAGGTCGCCGAGGAACAGGTAGTCGGCGCGGGTCTCGCCGACCTCCATCGCCTCGTGGCGGGTGGCGATGCCGCCGCAGCCGACGATGCCGTCGGGATGGAAGGTGTCGAGGGCGGCGGCGAGATCGGCGATGCCGGTGTCGACGTGGACGCCGTCGGCGCCGGCGCGACCGGCGGCGCGGGTGTCGTTGCGGACCAGCAGGGCGACGCCGCGGGCCTGGGCGATCGGCGCGAGGATCTCGGCGATGCGGCGGCGGGTCATGTCGGAGCCGGCGTCGAGGGCGACCAGCAGCGAGGCGACGTCGCCGGCGGCCAGCGTCGCTTCGAGCAGCGCCGGGAAGGTCGCGAGGTCGATGTCGCGGGGGGTGACGAGATAGAGGCGGGTCACGGAACGGTCCTTCGCAGGCGGCGCGCAGCGCGCGGGATCGGGGAGCGGACGAGAGGGTGCGCGCCGGCTCGTCAGATCGTCCGCGAATCGGGCGTGGTGATGGCGGCGATGAGACGACGGCCCGGACGCGGGTGGCGTCCGGGCCGTCGGAGAGTGGGAGCGGGGCGTGGGGCGCGCCCCCCGCGGGCCGCGTCAGGCCTTGCGCAGGCACTCGACGCCGGGCAGGGCCTTGCCTTCCATCCATTCCAGGAAGGCGCCGCCGGCGGTCGAGATGTAGGTGAACTGGTCGGCGACGCCGGCCTGGTTCAGCGCCGAGACGGTGTCGCCACCGCCGGCCACCGCGATGATCTCGCCGGCCGCCGCCTTGGCGCCGACCGCACGGGCGACGGCGTTGGTGGCGGTGTCGAAGGGCGGGATCTCGAAGGCGCCGAACGGGCCGTTCCACACCACCGTCTTGATCTTGGCGAGCAGCGCGATCACCGCGGCGATCGACGCCGGACCCGCGTCGAGCACCATCTCGTCGGCGGCGATGTCGCCGTTGACGACCACCCGGTTGGCGGCGCCGGCCTTGAATTCCTTCGCAGCGAGGCCGTCGACGGGCAGCACGATGGTGCAGCCGGCGGCCTTGGCCTTCTCGACGATCTCCAGCGCGGTCGGGGCGAGGTCGTGTTCGCACAGCGACTTGCCGACCGCGACACCTTCGGCGGCGAGGAAGGTGTTGGCCATGCCGCCACCGATGATCAGATAGTCGACCTTCTTGACCAGATTGCCGAGCAGTTCGAGCTTCGAGGACACCTTGGCGCCGCCGACGATCGCCGCGACCGGCCGGGTCGGGGCCTCGAGCGCCTTGGTCAGGGCATCGAGTTCCTTCTGCATGCAGCGACCGGCATAGGCCGGCAGCACATGGGCGAGGCCCTCGGTGGTGGCATGCGCCCGGTGGGCGGTGGCGAAGGCGTCGTTGACGTAGAGGTCACCGAGGGCGGCCAGCGCCGCCACGTGCTCGGGGGTGTTCTTCTCTTCGCCCTTGTAGAAGCGGGTGTTCTCGAGCAGCAGGACGTCGCCGTCCTTCAATTTGGCGATCGCGTCGGCGGCGACCGGGCCGATCGAATCGGCGGCGAAGGCGACCGGGCGGCCGAGGCGCGAGGCGACCGGCTCGACCAGCTGGGCGAGCGAGGACTTGGCTTCCGGCCCGTCCTTGGGACGGCCGAAATGGGCGAGCAGGATCACCTTGCCGCCCTTGTCGGCGATTTCGGTGATGGTCGGCAGAACGGCCCGGATACGGGTGTCGTCGGTGACGACGCCGTTCTCCATGGGGACGTTGAGATCGACGCGGACGAGGACGCGCTTGCCCTTCACGTCGGCATCGTCGAGGGTCTTGAAGGCGCTCATGGCTCTTCTCCTGATGGTCGAGACGCGATGAGGGCCGGCAATTGCCGGCCCTCGCTCGGGTTTCCCGTCGGGCTCAGACGAGCTTGCCCATGGCGACGGCGGTGTCGGCCATGCGGTTGGAGAAGCCCCACTCGTTGTCGTACCAGGACAGCACGCGGACGAAGTCGCCGGCCATCACCCGGGTCTCGAGCAGATGGGCGGTGGACGACGCCGGGTCGTGGTTGAAGTCGGAGGAGACCAGCTTCTCCTTGGTGTAGGCCAGCACGCCCTTGAGCGGGCCGTCGGCGGCGGCGACCAGGGCGGCGTTGACCTCTTCGACCGTCGTGGCGCGCTTGGCGACGAAGTTGAAGTCGACCACCGAGACGTTGGGGGTCGGCACGCGGATCGCCACGCCGTCGAGCTTGCCCTTGAGTTCCGGCAGAACCAGACCGACCGCCTTGGCCGCCCCGGTCGAGGTCGGGATCATCGACAAGGCCGCGGCACGGGCCCGGTAGAGGTCCTTGTGCAGGGTGTCGAGGGTCGGCTGGTCGCCGGTGTAGCTGTGGATGGTGGTCATGAAGCCGTGGTCGATGCCGATGGCGTCGTTCAGGGCCTTGGCGATCGGCGACAGGCAGTTGGTGGTGCACGAGGCGTTGGACACGATCAGGTGCTCGGCGGTGAGCTTGTCGTGGTTGACGCCGTAGACCACGGTCAGGTCGGCGTTCTCGCCGGGGGCCGAGATCAGCACGCGCTTGGCGCCGGCGGCGAGCT
>NZ_SJFN01000029.1 GCF_004328075.1 Siculibacillus lacustris
GGCCTCGCTCTCGGCGCGGGCGGCGGCGCGGACCGCGTCGCGGGCGCCGCGCAGACCTTCCGCCGCGGCCTCGCGGCGGCGGCGGGCGGCGTCGAGATCGCCGCGGCGGTCGGCGACGGCATGGCGGGCGGTGTCGATCTGGCCTTCGAGCTCGGCGAGGCGGTTGCGGCTCGACAGGCGGCGGGCGGCGGCGGTCGGGGCGTCCGCGGCGGCGGTCAGCCCGTCCCAGCGCCACAGGTCGCCGGCGGTCGAGACCAGCCGCTGGCCGGGGAGCAGACGGCGGCGCAGGCGGGCGCCGTCGGCGCGGGTGACCACGCCGATCTGGGCGAGGCGGCGGGCGAGCAGCGGCGGCGCGGCGACATGGGCAGCGAGCGTCTCGACGCCCTCGGGCAGCGCCGGATCGGCGAGGGCCGGGCCGGGATCTTCCCAATGGACCGGGGCGGCCAAGGCGTCGGAGACGTCGAGGTCATCGCCGAGCGCCGCGCCGAGCGCGGCTTCCCAGCCGGCGTCGACGACGATGCGGTCGAGGATCGGCGGCCACAGCACCCCGGCGGCGACGTCGAGGATCTTGGCCAGCGTCTTGGCCTCGGCCTCGAGCCGCGAGAGGTCGCGCTCGCGCTCGGCCAGGGCGGCGCGCGCCGCATCCTCTTCCGCCCGCGCCGCGGCCTCGACCTCCTCGGCGGTTGCGACCGAAAACTCCGCTTCGGCGGCGATCGCCGCGGCCTCCTCGACCTCGGCACGGAGGTCGTCGGGGGTGGCGCCGGCGGCGATCTCGGCGGCGAGCGCGGCGCGTTCGCGGGCGACGTCGGCGGATTCGCCCGCGAGCCGGGCGCGGCGGGCGTCGGCGTCGGTGCGGTCGCGGTCGAGCGCCCGGCGGCGGGCGGTGACGTCGGCGAGGGCGGCGAGATGGCCGGCGAGTTCGGATTCGGCGGCGGCGAGATCGTCCTGCGCGGCGGCGAGCCGATCCTCGGCCTCGGCGACGGCGGCGCCGACGTCGCGGTCCGCGGCGGTGAGTTCGTCCTCCTCCTCGGCGAGGCGGGCGAGCGCCGCATCCATGTCGGCGCCGAGAGTCTCCTCGCGGGCGAGGTCGGCGGCGATCTGGACGAGGCGGCGGTCGAGTTCTTCGAGGCGGGCTCGGATCCGGCGCTCCTCGGCGTCGACCTCGCCCATCGCCAACCGCAGGCGCTGCAGCGCGGCGGCGGCGGCGGCTTCGGCTTCGCGCAGCGCCGGCAGGGTCTGGGCGGCGGTGGCCTGATCGACGGCGGTGCGGGCCTGCTCGACGGCGCGTTCGCCGGCCTTTCGGTCGGCTTCGGCGCGCTCCCGTTCGGCCTCGTCGACGCGGTCGCGGGCATCGATCCAGCGCAGCAGCGACAGCGTCGCCTCGGCGCGGCGGATCTCGGCGGAGAGGTTGCGATAGCGCGCCGCCTGGCGGGCCTGGCGCTTCAGGGCCTCCAGCTGGATCTCGAATTCGGCCAGCACGTCCTCGACCCGGTCGAGGTTCTGGGCGGCGGCCTTGAGGCGGATCTCGGCCTCGTTGCGCCGCGAATGCAGGCCGGAGATGCCCGAGGCCTCCTCCAGCACGGCGCGCCGGGCGATCGGCTTGGCGGCGATCAGTTCGCCGATCTGGCCCTGGCGGACCATCGCCGGCGAGCGCGAGCCGGTCGAGGCGTCGGCGAACAGCAGTTGCACGTCGCGGGCGCGCACCTCGCGGCCGTTGATGCGATAGGCGGATCCCGATTCGCGCTCGATCCGCCGGGTCACTTCGAGCAGGTCGGCATCGGCGAAGGCGGCGCCGGCGCGCGGGCCGACGTCGGCGAGCGTCAGGGTCACCTCGGCCGAGTTGCGCCCGGGCCGGCGGCCGGAGCCGGAGAAGATGACGTCGTCCATGCCGGAGGCGCGCATGCTCTTGTAGGAGCTCTCGCCCATCACCCAGCGCATCGCCTCGACGAGATTCGACTTGCCGCAGCCGTTGGGGCCGACCACCCCGGTCAGCCCCGGCTCGATGCGGAACTCGGTCGGCTCGACGAAGGTCTTGAACCCGAGCAACCTGAGCTTGGTGAACTTCACCACCGGCAGTCTCCTCGGCTCGGGCCGGGCCGGGCCGAGACGCGGCGCGCGGGTCGCGCGCCGCCGCAGGCCTCACTTCAGGACGGGGGCCAGAGCCTTGTCGAGCTCCTCGACCGTCGAGATGCCGACGATCTTGCGGCCGTTGACGAAGAAGGTCGGGGTGCCGTCGATGCCGAACACGTCGGCGCCGCGGGTGCGGGTCTGGTTGAGGCCGTCGAGGGTCTTCTGATCGCCGAGACAGGCGCGGAAGGTCGAATCGGTGAAGCCGAACTGCTTGGAGAAGCGCGAGAGCGCGTCGACCGGCGCCTTGGGATCGATCCATTCGCGCTGCTTGGCGAAATAGACGTCGAGCACGTCGAAGAACTTGTCCGGCGGCGAGCAGCGCACCAGCATCGACACCGCCGCGGCGATCGGGTCGAGGGGGAACTCGCGGAACACGAAGCGGACCTTGCCGGTGTCGATGTATTTCGACTTCAGGGTCGGGAACACCGTCTCGGCGAAATGGGCGCAATGGCCGCAGGTCATCGAGGCATATTCGACGACGGTGACCGGCGCATCGGCGCTGCCGAGCACCATTTCGGGCAGCGGGCCGGCCTTGAGCAACTCGGCGGTGTCATAGGCCCCTTGCGCGGCGGCGGGCGAGGCGGCGAGGGTCGCGGCGCCGAGTACGGCGGCGGAGGTCCCGAGGAAGTGGCGGCGAGACATCGTCACGAGGCGAGATCCTTGTTGCAGAGGCGCGAGGCGGCGGGACCCGCGCGGATCACCGGTGGGGCCGTCCACCCGGACGTGCCTCATCCATAGCCCGAACGGCGCCGGACGTCGCCCCCTCGGCGACGCCTCGCGGGAACGTTATCGCCGGATTCGGGGGAAAACCGGGCGGCGAGCGGGCGTAGTCATTTGCGTTCCGGGGCGGCGACCACGGCGCGGCCGAGGCGGGCGAGTGCCTCGCGCAGGCCGTCGTCGGCGATCGGCGCGGTGAGGGCGGCGATGCGCGCTTCTTCGGCCGCCGACAGGGCGCGCAGGCGCGGCGGGCGCGGGCGTTCGCGGGTCTCGATCGGGCGCTGGACGATGCGGATGCGGCCGACCGCGGGGAAGCCGAACACCGCGTTGATCCGCTCGAGGATCTGCGGCACCTCGTGCTGGAAGAACAGGGCGCGGCCGCCCTGGCAGCGCACCGTCAGGGTCGCCGGTTCGAAACCGTCCTCGCCGCCGTCCTCGATGCGGCGCGGCCACGACAGACGTTCCGGCCGGGTGCCGGCGGCGTGCGCCGCGCCGACGATCTCCGGCCAGCGGGTGAACAGGTCGACGCCCGCGAAACCGCGTTTGCGCGCCGCGGGCTTCAGCAGTTCGACGAGATATTCGGAGACCGCCGTGGCGCCGCGGCGACCACGCGGGGCGGCACACGGGGTCGCGGACGAAGCAGCGGGCGTCTTCATGTCGTCAGTGTGGGGGTGTTCGTGGGCGGAAACAAGACGATCGGCCGCCGGGTCCGGCGCCGAACGATGCCGATCGCGTGAATCGAGCCGCCAGGGTTCTTCGAAGCCCACACACCCCGGTTCGCCGCATCCCGCACCGACCGTCGTCCCCGGCGAGCCCGCAGGGCGCGGGAAGGGGACCCAGAGGCAACACGGGAAACGCGAAGGCCTTCCAACGTACCCCATGGATCCCCTTCCCCTCCGCCGGCTGACGCCGGTTCCAGCCGGGGATGACGGCCGAGGGCGGGTGAGGCTCCCAGGCGATTGCCGTGTTCTCCCCGCCGGCGGCCCTTCCCCGACGCGGCGCGGCGCGCTAGGTCGGGGGGATGACCTCACCCTCCCCTACCCCGCCGCCCGCCGCTCTTCCCCCCGCCTCGGCCGCCGACCTCATCGCCTGGTACGACCGCCACCACCGCCGCCTGCCGTGGCGGGTCGGGCCGGCCGAACAGGCGGCGGGGCGGCGCGCCGATCCCTATCGGGTATGGCTGTCGGAAGTGATGCTGCAGCAGACCACGGTGGCGGCGGTGAAGGCCTATTTCGAGGCCTTCACGGCGCGCTGGCCGCGGGTCGAGGACCTGGCGGCGGCGCCCGACGAGGAGGTGATGAAGGCCTGGGCGGGGCTCGGCTACTATTCCCGCGCCCGCAACCTCAAGGCCTGCGCCGAACGGATCGTCGCGGTCCACGGCGGCCGCTTCCCCGAGACCGCCGCGGAACTCGCGGATCTGCCGGGCATCGGCCCCTATACCGCGGCGGCGATCGCGGCGATCGCCTTCGACGAGGCGGCGACGGTGGTCGACGGCAACGTCGAACGGGTGGTGGCGCGGCTGTTCGCGATCGAAGAGCCGATGCCGGCGGCCAAGCCGGCGATCCGCAAGGCGGCGGCGACGCTGACGCCGGCGACGCGGCCCGGCGACTTCGCCCAGGCGACGATGGACCTCGGGGCGACGATCTGCACGCCGCGCAAGCCCGCCTGTGCGCTGTGCCCGTGGGCGTCGGCCTGCCGGGCCCGGGCCCAGGGAATTGCAGAGACCCTGCCGCGGCGGGCGGCGAAGGCGGCACGGCCGATCCGCACCGGCACCTGTTTCGTGGCGATCCGCGCCGACGGGTCGATTCTCCTGCGCCGCCGGCCGCCCAAGGGCCTGCTCGGGGGGATGAGCGAGCCGCCGGGCACGGTGTGGCGGGTGGTCGGATCGGGGGCGGCGGAGGACGCGGCGACGCCGCCGCTCGCCGGGCGCTGGCGGCGGCTGATCGGCACCGTCGCCCACACCTTCACCCATTTCCATCTCGAGTTGACGGTGATGCGCGGCGAGATCGCCGCCGGCGTGGCGGCGCCGGAGGGCCACTGGTGGTCGGCCGCGAGTGCGGTCGACGGCGAGGCCCTGCCGAGCCTGTTCCGCAAGGCGATCGCGGCGGCGCGCGGCGACTGACGGTCGCAGGCGTCGGCCTCCGACCGTCGTCGCGGTTCAGGCGCTGGTGCCGAGGGAGGCGCGCATGCGTTGGCGCAACTCGTCGATGACGACGATGCGGCCGTCGCGGGAGGCGTGCCAATAGGTCCAGCCGTTGCAGGCTTCCGCCCCCTGGAGGACGGCGCCGACCCGGTGGATCGAGCCGGTGACGCCGCCCGATTCGAGCGAGCCGTCGATGCGGACCCGGGCCAGGACGGCACCGCGGGCATCGGTGAGGATCTCGCCGGCGGCGATCAGGCCGGCCTCGATCAGGGTGCCGAAGGGGATGCGGGTCTCGGCGCGCTTGCCGCGCATCAGCTCCAGCGCCTCGGCGTCGAGCGGCCGGGCGGCGTCGATGCGGGCGCGGGCGGCCTCGGCGTAGGTCGCGTCGCGCTCGATGCCGACGAAGCGGCGACCGAGCTTCTTGGCGACCGCGCCGGTGGTGCCGGTGCCGAAGAACGGATCGAGGATCACGTCGCCGGGGTTCGACGAGGCGAGCAGCACGCGGTGGAGCAGGCCTTCGGGCTTCTGGGTGGGATGGACCTTGTCGCCCTCGGCGTCCTTCAGCCGCTCGCCGCCCGAGCAGATCGGGATCAGCCAGTCGGAGCGCATCTGAGTGTCTTCGTTGAAGGCCTTCAGGGCATCGTAGTTGAAGGTATAGGTCTTGGCGCCTTCGTCGCGGCCGGCCCAGATCAGCGTCTCGTGGGCGTTCTGGAAGCGGCGGCCCTTGAAGTTGGGCATCGGGTTGGTCTTGCGCCACACCACGTCGTTGAGGATCCAGAAGCCGAGGTCCTGGAGGATGGTGCCGACGCGGAAGATGTTGTGGTAGCTGCCGATCACCCAGATCGTGCCGTTGGGCTTCAGGACCCGGCGCACCGCCATCAGCCAGGCGCGGGTGAAGGCGTCGTAGGCGGCGAAACTGTCGAACTGGTCCCAGGCGTCGTCGACCGCGTCGACCAGGCTCTGGTCGGGACGATGCAGAGCACCGGCCAGTTGGAGGTTGTAGGGCGGATCGGCGAAGACCAGATCGACCGACTTCGGCGGGAGCTTCTCGAGCTCGGCGATACTGTCGCCGATCAACACCGTGTCGAGGTAGGGGCTGAGGGCGTCGGTCGTTGAGACCGCTGCGGAAGTCTGGCCGGACGGGGCCGACCGGATACGCGACTGAGACATGGACGCCACTCGACTGATACGCGGATACTCACCAGCCCACATGGTCAACGATCGCGGTAAAGGCCGGGTAAAGGCCTCTCGTCGCGGAAATCGGTCGGCGGGGTCTTTCCGGCGCCTCGATCCCCCCCTACAAAAGGACGGTCCTTCCAACCGAGCCCGGGGAATCCATGCTCGTCATCTTCGATTGCGACGGCGTCCTCGTCGATTCCGAAATTCTCGCCGCCCGTGCCGAAGCCGAGGCGATCTCGGCGCTCGGCCTGGCGATCTCGACCCAGGAGGTGTGCCGGCGCTTCGCCGGAATGACCACCCGCGAGGTCTGGGAGACCCTGGAGCGGGAACTCGGCCGGCCGCTGCCGCCGGGCTTCCTCGAGGCGCACACGGTCCAGGTGCGCGAATTGTTCGCCCGCGAGTTGCAGCCGATCGCCGGGGTGCGGGCGGCGGTGTCGTCGCTCGAGCATCCCTATTGCGTGGCGTCCTCGACCCAGATGCCGTCGCTGGTCACCAATCTCGGGACCGCCGGTCTGGTCGATCTGTTCGCGCCGTTCATCTTCTCGGCGAGCCAGGTCAAGCGGCCGAAGCCGGCGCCGGACGTGTTCCTGTTCGCCGCCTCGCAGATGGGCGTCGATCCGGCCGACTGTCTGGTGGTCGAGGATTCGCCTACCGGGGTCGCGGCGGCGCGACGGGCCGGGATGCGGGTGGTCGGGTTCACCGGCGGCGCTCACGTCACCGCCGGTCAGGGCGAACGGCTGCGGGCGGCGGGGGCCTCGGCGCTGTTCTCGACGATGCGCGACCTCGCCGATGTGGTCGGCCGGCACGCGCCGGCCAAGGTGGCGTGAGGCGAACGGGCGGAGGCGGGGTGGGCATGTATCCGGTGGCGATCGACACTCCGGAGGCGGTGGCCTTCGAGACCTTCGACGATGCGGGGGCGGCGGTCGCCCGCCTGATCGACCTCTACGACCGCTCGATCGCCTTCCTCAACCAGCGCCTCGGGGCGCTGGTGGCGAGCGCAGCGCCGGAAGGCCGCGTCCGCGCCTTCTATCCCGAGATCCGGATCACCATCGACACCCACGCCCGGCTCGATTCGCGCCTCGCCTTCGGCTACGTCCAGGCGCCGGGCACCTATTCGACGACGGTGACGCGGCCCGATCTGTTCTCCCGCTATCTCGGCGTGCAGATCGAGCAACTGCTGAAGAACCACGGCGTCGGCGTCGAGATCGGCCTGTCGGACCTGCCGATCCCGCTGCATTTCGCCCTGCTCAGCGACACGCCGCTGTCCTTCGAAGTGGCCGAGCGGCTGGGACGGCCGTTGCGCGACATCTTCGACGTGCCGGATCTGCACGTCACCGACGACGCGATCGTCAACGGCACCTTCGCCAATCGCGGCGGGGTCGGGCCGCTCGCCCCCTTCACCGCGCCGCGGGTCGACTATTCGCTGCACCGGCTGGCGCACTACACCGCGACCCGGCCGGAGCATTTCCAGAACTACGTGCTGTTCACCAACTACCAGTTCTACATCGACGAATTCATCGCCTTCGCCCGCGCCGCGATCGAAGATCCGGCGAGCGATTACGAGAGTTTCGTCGAGCCGGGCAACGTGGTGTGGCGGCGCGGGGTCGCCGGTCCGGTCGAGGGCACGGCGCCGGTGCGGCTGCCGCAGATGCCGGCCTATCACCTGACCCGGCGCGGCCATTCCGGCATCACCATGGTCAACATCGGCATCGGCCCGTCCAACGCCAAGACCATCACCGATCACGTCGCGGTGCTGCGTCCCCACGCCTGGGTGATGCTCGGCCACTGCGCCGGGCTGCGCAACACCCAGAAGCTCGGCGACTACGTGCTCGCCCACGGTTACGTCCGCGACGACCACGTGCTCGACGCCGATCTGCCGCTGTGGGCGCCGATCCCGGCGCTGGCCGAGATCCAGGTGGCGCTCGAGCAGGCGGTGGCGGAAGTCACCGGGCTGACCGGCTGGGAACTCAAGACGGTGATGCGCACCGGCACGGTCGCGACCATCGACAACCGCAACTGGGAACTGCGCGACCAGCAGGAGCTGATCGAACGTTTCTCGCAGTCGCGGGCGATCGCGCTCGACATGGAATCGGCGACCATCGCCGCCAACGGTTTCCGCTTCCGGGTGCCCTACGGCACGCTGTTGTGCGTCTCCGACAAGCCGCTGCACGGCGAGTTGAAGCTCCCCGGCATGGCGAGCGAGTTCTATTCGCGCCAGGTCGGCCAGCACCTCAGGATCGGCATCCGGGCGATGGAGAAACTGCGCGCCCAGCCCGCCGAGAAGATCCACTCGAGGAAGCTCCGCAGCTTCGAGGAAGTGGCGTTCCAGTAACCGGCGGCGCGGCGAAGCCTCGCCCTTTGGTAAGGTCCTCGCGGATGCCCGGCGCCGTCCCGTCGCCCTTTTCGATCGCCGTGGCCGGTGAGGCGCGTGTCGACGATCTGAGCTTCCGCCAGGAGGACATTCTCGGCGTCGAGATCCGCGATCGGCGGTTCACCGCCTGCACCTTCCAGGACTGTGACTTCGAAGGCAGCCGTTTCGTCGCCTGCGAATTCCTCGACTGTCGCTTCGCCAGCAGCAAATTTCGCGAGGCGAAGTTCATCGGCTGCAAATTCGGCAGCGGCGGCGATTCGCGGCCGATCAGCTGGCGGTTCTGCGACCTGTCGCAGGCGCTGTTCGAGGACTGCGGCCTGTCGAACAACCTGATCGACAAGGGCAAGGCCTTCGAAACGAGCTTCGTCCGCTGCGCCTGCCTCGGCCTGAAGTTCGATGCCGAGGTCCATCGTCACATCGGCAAGCAACTCTTGGTCGGCAGCGTTCGGTTCCGCGACTGCCGGATGCAGTTCGCGGCCTTCGCCCAGGCGAACTACGAAGCCAGCGTCTTCGAGAGCTGCGATCTGCGCGACGTCGATTTTTCGCGCGGCAACTACACCCGGGTGAGCTTCCGCGGCTCGGTGCTGCACAACGCCGACTTCACCGGTGCGACGCTGGACGAAGCCGATCTCAGCGGCGCCACCTTCGACAGCTTCCCGCTGGCCGAGGTGTTCTCCTTCCACGGCCTGGTGGTCGGCCGCGACCAGCAGGCGGCGATGCTGGCGTCGATCGGGATCCGGGTGGCGGGGTGAGAGGCCACGCCGACGCTCGTCCGCGAGGGTGAAAGACGAGAGCGCCCGCCGATCGCTCGACGGGCGCTCCGATGTCGAAACAGGCGGGTTTTCACTCCGCCGCTTCCGGCACCGCGTCGCCGATCACCGGGTCGTGGCCGCGCTCCAGCATCAAGAGCGCGACGAGGGTCAGCGCCGAGGCCGCGGCGAGGTACCAGCCGACGGCCTGCAGGCCCCAACCGAGCGCCAGGGTGGTGGCGAAGTAGGGGGCGAGCGAGGCGCCGAAGATGCCGGCGAGGTTGAAGGCCAGCGACGCGCCGGTGTAGCGCACCGCCACGGGGAAGGGCTCGGCCAGCGCCGTGCCGAGGGGGCCGTAGGTGAAGCCCATCAGCGAGAAGCCGAGGATCAGGAAGGCCAGCACGCCGAGGGTCGAGCCGGAGCCGAAGATCGGGCCGAGGGCGAAGCCGAAGGCGATCATCGCCACCGTCGTTCCGATCAGCGTCCGGGCATAGCCGAAGCGATCGGCGACCAGCGCCGAGACCGGGATCATCAGGCCGAAGAAGCACACACCGATCAACTGCAGCGGCAGGAAGGTCGACTTGGTGTAGTGCAGCGCCGTGGTGCCCCAGTTCAGGGCGAAAACGGTCATGATGTAGAACAGCACGAAGGTGGCGATCGCCCCGACGGTGCCCCACAGCAGCAGCAGCTTGTGCTCGGCGAAGACCCCGGCGATCGGCACGCGGACGCGCTCGCGCTTGGCCACCGCGGCGAGGAAGTCCGGCGTCTCGGTCAGGCGCAGGCGCACCCACAATCCGACGAAGACCAGAATCGACGAGGCGATGAACGGCAGGCGCCAGCCCCAGGCGAAGAACTCGGCGTCGCTGAGCAACGCCGACAGCGCCAGGAAGCTGCCGTTCGACAGGATGAAGCCGATCGGCGCGCCGAGCTGCGGGAACATGCCGTACCAGGCGCGTTTGCCCGCCGGTGCGTTCTCGGTGGCGAGCAGCACCGCGCCGCCCCATTCGCCGCCGAGCCCGAGGCCCTGACCGAGCCGGCACAGGGCGAGCAGCAAGGGCGCGACCACGCCGACGGTGGCATAGGTCGGCAGCACGCCGATGGCGATGGTCGACAGGCCCATGGTCATCAGCGCCGCGACCAGAGTCGCCTTGCGGCCGATGCGGTCACCGAAATGGCCGAAGATCGCCGCGCCGATCGGCCGGGCGAAGAAGGCGATCGAGAAGGTCGCGAAGGACTGCAACACCGCCGAAGCCGGATCCGAGCCGGGGAAGAACAGCTTGGGGAACACGATCACCGCGGCGGTGGCATAGATGTAGAAGTCGAAGAACTCGATCGTCGTGCCGATCAGGCTGGCGAACAGCACTCGACTGGCGGAGGACGAAACCGGTGGCGTGTTTCCCGATGCGGTCATGAGGGATCCCTCGTATTCGGTCCACGGCGACAAGTCGCGGAAAGTCCGCCTGACTATCCGAAACGATGTTCCTGTACAATTGCGATCCCGGAATAGCCGCTACCCGGCGACCGACGGCGGACTTTCACGCCTCTGCCGTCGTCGATTGCATCTGCCTACGCAAGAGGCGGAAAATCCTTCCCCTCACGACCCGAAACACCCCGCCGATGGGTGAAAAAAATCCCGCCCGAGCGGCCCCGGGCGGGAAGGAAACGTCGCGATTTCACATCGGTGCGCGCGGATCGGTCTGCCGATCGATCGTTCGCCGGGAAACTTCACTCCGCCGCGGCGGGCTTGTCCCAGCGCAGTTTCGGGCTGCGCGCGGCGCGGGTCTCGTCGAGGCGGCGACGCGGGGCGAAGCGCGGGGCGCCGGTGAAGCGTTCGGAATCGCCGCCGGTCGCGGCGAAGACCAGATCGCGCAAGGTCGCGGCGAAGAGATCGAGCGCGGCCTTGGATTCGCTCTCTGTCGGCTCGATCAGCATGGCGCCGTGGACGACCAGCGGGAAATACATGGTCATCGGGTGATAGCCTTCGTCGATCATCGCCTTGGCGAAGTCGAGGGTGGTGACGCCGGTGCCGTCGAGGAAGCGATCGTCGAACAGCACTTCGTGCATCGACGGATGATCCGGGAAGGGCAGCGTCATCACGTCCGACAGACAGGCGCGCAGGTAGTTGGCCGAAAGCACCGCGTCTTCGGAAGCCTGGCGCAGCCCGTCGGCGCCGTGGCTGAGCATGTAGGCATAGGCGCGGGTGAACATGCCCATCTGGCCGTGGAAGGCGGTCAGCCGCCCGTAGGGGGTCTCGCCGTCGGCGGTGTCCTCGGGGTTTTCGACCAGCACCGCTTCGCCGTCGGTGACCCGCACGAAGGGCAGCGGCGCGAAGGCGGCGAGGCGTTCGGAGAGCACCACCGGGCCGGCGCCGGGCCCGCCGCCGCCGTGGGGCGTCGAGAAGGTCTTGTGCAGGTTGATGTGCATGGCGTCGACGCCGAAGTCGCCGGGCCGGACCTTGCCGACGATGGCGTTGAAATTGGCGCCGTCGCAGTAGAAATAGCCGCCGGCCTCGTGGATCGCCGCGGCGATCTCGGCGACCTCGGGTTCGAAGATGCCGCAGGTGTTGGGGTTGGTCAGCATGATCGCCCCGACCCGCTCGTCGATCGCGGCGCGCACGTCGGCGGCCCCGACCGTGCCGTCGGCGCGGGCCGGCACGGCGCGGACCTCGAAGCCGATCGCCGCGGCGGTGGCCGGGTTGGTGCCGTGGGCGCTCTCGGGCACCAGCACCACCGGCTTGTCGAGGCCGCGGGCCTTCAGCGCCGCCTTGATCGCCATCATCCCGGCGAGTTCGCCGTGCGCGCCGGCCTTCGGCGACATCGCCACCGCCGCCATGCCGGTGAGTTCGGTGAGCCAGCGGCCGACCTCGCCGATCAGCTCCAGCGCGCCGGGCACGGTCGAGGTCGGCTGCAGCGGATGGACGTCGGAAAAGCCGGCGAGCCGCGCCATCTTCTCGTTGAGCCGCGGGTTGTGCTTCATGGTGCAGGAGCCGAGCGGATAGAGCCCGGCGTCGATCGAATAGTTGCGCCGCGACAGCCGCACGTAATGGCGCACCGCCTCGGGCTCGGAGAGACCGGGCAGGCCGAGCGGCGCCTTGCGGGCGAGAGAACCGAGCCGCGCTTTGGCCGCGCTCGGCGCCGGCAGATCGACGCCGGAGGTATCGGGCCGGCCGATCTCGAAGATCAGCGCCTCTTCGAGGTCGAGGGCGCGATTGCCGGTGAAGGTGCCGCGCGGGGCGGCGGTCTCGGCGGCGGCAGAGGTCGGACGCGAGGGGCGACCCTGATCGTTCATGGGCATCGGAAGCTCCTCGGGTTCAGATGGCGGCGCGGATCGCGGCGACCAGGGCGGCGCGGTCTTCCGGGGTGACGGTCTCGGTGACGGCGACGAGCAGGAGGTCGTCGAGGCCGGCGCCGGGCAACAGCCGCGACACCGGCACGCCGGCGAGGATGCCTTTTGCCGCCAGCCGCTCGACCAGCGCCGCGGCGTCGCCGGGCAGGCGGATGGTGAACTCGTTGAACAGCGTGTCGTTGAGCACCTCGACGCCGGCGATGCCGCCCAGCGCATCGGCGAGCGCCACCGCCGCCTGATGGTTGAGGGTGGCGAGCCGCGACAGGCCGGCCTCGCCGAGCAGGGTCAGGTGGATCGAGAAGGCCAGCGCGCAGAGCCCGGCGTTGGTGCAGATGTTCGAGGTCGCCTTCTCGCGGCGGATGTGCTGCTCGCGGGTCGACAGGGTCAGCACGAAGCCGCGGCGGCCCTCGGCGTCGACGGTCTCGCCGGCGAGGCGGCCGGGCATCTGGCGAACGAACTTCTTGCGGGTGGCGAACAGGCCGACATAGGGGCCGCCGAAGCCGAGCGGGTTGCCGAGGCTCTGGCCTTCGGCGACGACGATGTCGGCGCCTTGCGCCCCCGGCGGCTCGATCGCCCCGAGCGCCACCACTTCGGTGACCACCGCGACCAGCAGCGCACCGACCGCATGGGCCTTGTCGGCGATCGCCGCGAGGTCGACGAGATGGCCGAAGACGGTCGGGGTCTGGACCACGACGCAGGAGGTCTCGGCGTCGATCGCCGCGAGCAGGTCCTCGGTGGCGGTCGGGTCGGGCGGCAGGGTCACGACGGCGTCGCCGGCCATTTCCGAGAGGGTGCGGACCACCGCGGCATAGTGGGGATGGAGGCCGCCGGCCAGCACCGCCTTGCGGCGGCCGGTCAGGCGATGGGCCATCAGCACGGCTTCGCCGGTGCCGGTCGAGCCGTCGTACATCGAGGCGTTGGCGACCTCCATGCCGAGGAGGTTCGCCACCTGGGTCTGGAATTCGAACAGGACCTGGAGCGTGCCTTGGGTGATCTCGGGCTGGTAGGGCGTGTAGGAGGTCAGGAACTCGGAGCGCTGGATCAGGTGATCGACGCTGGCCGGGACGTGGTGGCGATAGGCGCCGGCGCCGACGAAGAACGGCACCGATCCGGCGACCAGGTTCTTCGCCGCGAGGCGGCCCATCACCCGCTCGACCTCGAGCTCGCCGCGCCCCTTGGGCAGATCGAGGAACCCGGCGAGGAGTTCGTCGGCGGGCACGTCGGCATAGAGCGCATCGATGCCGGATACGCCGATGCGGGCCAGCATGTCGGCGCGATCGGCGTCGGTCAGGGGGTGATAGCGCATCGCTGTCTCCATCGGTCGCGACCGCTGCGGTCGCCGGTGTGGTTCAGGCTCGGCCGAAGGGGCCGGGCGTAGGGGCATACGGGGCGGCGATTCCGTCCGGCGCCCCTGTGTTCGTCCCCTCCCCCCTTGTGGGGGAGGGACAGGGAGAGGGGTACTGGGCGGTTCGATCGAGCAACGACGCGCGGCGAGGCCGTCACCCCCCTCTCTGTCTCTCCCCCTCGAGGGGGGAGAGGACCCTGGGGAGGGGGTCTTCGGACCGCGAGGCCTGTCGAGTCTCCGAGACCCGGCGAATCTCGGCGCCTTCACGAGTCCCCGCGCCCCTGTGTTCGTCCCCTCCCCCCTCGAGGGGGAGGGACAGGGAGGGGGGCTCGGCGCATCCGTCGCCCCTCAGAGCGTCTGGACGAAGGCCTCGTAGGCCGCCTCGTCGAGCAGCTCGGACGTGTCGGTGCCGGGCGCGAGGCGGATCTTGACGAACCAGCCGTCGGTCTCGGGCTGGAGATTGACCAGACCGGGATCGTCGGTCAGCCGGCGGTTGGCCTCGATCACCTCGCCGTCGAGCGGCGCATAGACCTCGCTCGCCGCCTTGACCGATTCGACCACGCCGGCCTCGCCGCCCTTGACCAGTTTCTTGCCGACGTCGGGGAGTTCGACGAACACCACGTCGCCGAGCTGTTCCTGGGCATAGGTGGTGATGCCGAAGGTCGCGACGTCGCCGTCGATGGCGATCCACTCGTGGTCCTTGGTGTAGAGCTTCATGGCTGGGGTCTCCGGGAACGAGAGCCGATGGGGAACGGGTGAGGTGATCAACGGCGGAAACGCGCCGGAACGAAAGGCAATGCGGCGACCCGGGCGGGGAGCGGCTTGCCGCGCACCAGGACCGCGAGTTCGGTGCCGACTGCGGCGAAGGCCGGATCGATCCAGCCCATGGCGACCGGCTTCTCCAGCGTCGGGCCGAAGCCGCCGGAGGTGACGCGGCCGACGATGGTGCCGTCGGTCGCGGCGATCTCGGCGCCTTCGCGGGCCGGCTGGCGGCCGTCGAGGATCAGGCCGACGCGGGTGCGGGCGGGACCCTCGGCGAGTTCGCGGGCGATGCGCGCAAAGCCGGGGAAGCCGCCGCCGAGGCGTCGGCGCTTCTGGATCGACCAGGCGAGGCCGGCTTCGATCGGGCTCGAGGTCACGTCGATGTCGTGGCCGTAGAGGCACAGGCCGCCCTCGAGGCGCAGGCTGTCGCGGGCGCCGAGGCCGATCGGTTTGACCCGCGGGTCGGCGAGCAGGGCCGACCACAGGGCGACGGCGTCGGAATCGGCGACCGAGATCTCGAAGCCGTCCTCGCCGGTGTAGCCCGAGCGCGACAGATCGACGGGGAGGCCGGCGACCTCGAGCGAGCGCACGTCCATGAACACCAGATCGGCCACCGCCGCGCCGAGGGCGACCAGCACAGCTTCCGACTCCGGCCCCTGCAGGGCGAGCAGGGCGCGGTCCTCGATGATCTCCAGGGCGACGTCGGGCGGCAGATGGGCGGCGATGTGGGCGTAGTCGGCAGCCTTGCAGCCGGCGTTGACCACCAGCGCCAGGGTGCCGTCGGCACCGAGCGGGCGGGCGAACATCAGGTCGTCGAGAATGCCACCGTCGGGCGCCAGCAGTTGCGAATAACGCTGGCGGCCGGGGGCGAGGCCGGCGACGTCGGCGGGCACCAGAGCCTCGAGAGCCGCGGCGACGGTCGCATGGTCGGGGCCGACGAGGCGGGCCTGACCCATGTGCGAGACGTCGAACAGGCCGGCGTGGGCGCGGGTCCACTGGTGCTCGGCGAGGATGCCGGTCGGGTACTGCACCGGCATGGCATAGCCGGCGAAGGGCACGAGGCGGCCGCCGAGGGCGAGATGGGCGGCGTGGAGGGGCGTCGGCAAGGGGGTGTCGGTGGGGTCGGTCATCGGGCTCCGGTCCGTTCGAGGCATGCGCGGCGAGCGGATCGAATCGATCCGTGCGCGCCCCCTCTGTCGGACGACCTGAGAGTTTCCCGGGAGGCCCGTTCGGGCGCCGGTTACTCCTTCGGTGAGCCGAAGGCGTTCGCCCTCGGCTGCTTTCCAGAGTGTCGCTCGCCCCCGCGGTCCCGTCGGCCTGAGAGTTTCCGGGGCGGTTTCTCCTTCGGCGCCGGACCGCACGGGATCTCCCGTCTGCGGCCCGAGCTCTCCCGCCGGGGCTGACCGCGCGACGGGCGACTGATCGCCCGCGGCACGAACGGGGCGCGACTCCGACCCGTGGTCCGATCGTTAGAGACAAGCCGGCGAGCCGTCAACCTCCCCCGTGCGACCGCGGTCGGCAGCGCGACGCGGCGCCTCGGCTCAGGGCTTGGAGACCGGCTTCTTCGCCGGCTTGGCCTTGCCCTTGGCCACCTTGGAATCGGGGTGACCGTCGAGACCGACCAGAATCGTCGCGTCGTGGCTGTCGGCGATCGACAAGAGGACGTTGGAATCGACGATCGACCACAGCGCCGAATAGTCCGGCGCCTGGACGTCGGCGTTCGCCGTGGTGAGACCGGAATAGAGCACCTTGTCGCCGAGGGTGACGACGACCCGCACCGGCACGGTGACCGAACCGACCGCGCCCTTGGGGCCGGACAGCACGCGGCCGGCGGCGCCGACCCGCACCCGCAGGCGATCGCCCTCGGCCTCGCAGTCGCGGGCGACGCGCTGGACGTTGGCCTGGAAGCGGATCGCCGCCGGATCGCCGAACTTGCCGGGATCGAACACCGGCATGAATTCGGTGCCCTCGCGGATGCCGATCTCCGGACAGACCGGGGTCGCGGCATAGAGCGCCGGGTCCATCGGCTTGGGCTCGTCACCCAGCACGCCGGTGAGCAGCTTGCCGCCGATGCCTTCGGTGGCGCCGCAGGCCGCCAGCGCCAGGGGCGCGACGAGACCGGCGAGCCGGAGAGTGCGACCGACGACGGCGCGCGCCGTCCGACCGAAGACCGTGATACACGCAGCCATGGGACCCGTTACTCCCTTACGGCGCCGGGGAAGCGTCGGGCTTCTCTATAGCAGCGCCTCGCGGGAGCCGCCAAGGCCCCGCGGGACGATCGCCGGCTCACCTTCCCGGCACGGGCGCGGAAAAGCCGCCGCCGCGGCGCCGGCGTCCTTGACACCGGGGGGGCGGCTTCCTCTATTCCGTGATCGTCGCCGCCCCAGGATCGAACCCCGAGTCATGCCCGACAAGCCCGCCCTCGACATTCTCCTGTGCGCGCCGCGCGGCTTCTGCGCCGGCGTCGACCGGGCGATCCAGATCGTCGAACGATCGCTCGCCCGCTTCGGCGCGCCGGTCTACGTCCGCCACGAGATCGTCCACAACCGCTTCGTGGTCGAGAGCCTGAAGGCCAAGGGCGCGGTGTTCGTCGAAGAGCTCGACGAGATCCCCGACCGCTCGCGGCCGGTGGTGTTCTCGGCCCACGGCGTCGCCAAGTCGGTGCCCGAGGCCGCCGACGCCCTCGGCCTGACCTGGCTCGACGCCACCTGCCCGCTGGTCACCAAGGTCCACCGCGGTGCCGAGAGCCATCACGAACGCGGCCGCCACGTGCTGCTGATCGGCCACGTCGGGCATCCGGAAGTGATCGGCACGATGGGGCAACTGCCCGACGGGGCGGTGACCCTGGTGACCTCGGTCGACGACGCCCGCACGGTGACGCCGCCCGATTCCGGCGGACTCGCCTATACCACCCAGACCACCCTGTCGGTCGACGACACCGCGGCGATCGTCGCGGTGCTGGTACAGCGCTTCCCGGCGATCGTCGGGCCGCATCGTCAGGACATCTGCTACGCCACCACCAACCGCCAGGAGGCGGTCAAGGCGGTGGCGCCGCAGGTCGAGGCGATGATCGTGGTCGGCGCGCCGAACTCGTCCAATTCGCAGCGCCTGCGCGAGGTCGCCGAGCGCGAGGGCTGCAAGGCGGTTCTGCTGCAGCGCGCCTCCGACATCGACTGGGCCGATTTCGCCGGCATCACCCGGCTCGGCATCACCGCCGGGGCCTCGGCGCCGGAAGTGCTGGTCGAAGAGGTCATCGCCGCCTTCGCCACCCGCCACGAGGTGCGGGTGGAGACGGTGCGCACCGCCGACGAGACCGTGGTCTTCGTCCTGCCGCGCGCCCTGCGCGAGCCCGCCGCCGGAGCCGAGTGAATCCATGGCCGTCTATACCGACGTCTCCGACGAGGAGCTCGCCGCCTTCGTCGCCGGCTACGACATCGGCGGGGTGGTGTCCTGCAAGGGCATCGCCGAAGGGGTCGAGAACTCCAACTTCCTGCTCCAGACCGAAGCCGGCCGCTTCATCCTGACCCTCTACGAGAAGCGGGTCGAGGCGCGCGACCTGCCGTTCTTCCTGGGGCTGATGGAACATCTGGCCCGCGCCGGGCTCGGCTGCCCGCTGCCGGTCGCCGATCGCGGCGGCAAGGCGCTCGGAGTCCTCGCGGGCCGGCCGGCGGCGATCGTCACCTTCCTCGATGGCGTCTGGGTGCGGCGGCCGACCGCGCACCACTGCGAGCTCCTCGGCGAGGCGCTGGCGCGGATGCATCTGGCCGGTCTCGACTTCGCGATCCGCCGGCCCAACGCGCTGACGATCGGCGCCTGGCGGCCGTTGTGGGAGCGCTCGCGGGCGCGCGCCGACGAGGTCGCGCCGGGGCTCGCCGCCGACATCGAGGCGGAACTCGCGGTGCTCGAGGCGACCTGGCCGAGCGATCTGCCGGTCGGGGTGATCCATGCGGATCTGTTTCCCGACAACGTGTTCTTCCTCGGCGAGCGCCTGTCGGGGCTGATCGACTTCTATTTCGCCTGCGACGACCTGCTCGCCTACGACGTCGCGGTGTGCCTCAATTCGTGGTGTTTCGAGCCGGATTTGTCGTTCAACATCACCAAGGGGCGGGCGCTGCTGGCCGGCTACCAGCGGGTGCGGCCGCTCGAGCCGCGCGAAGCGGCGGCGCTGCCGTTGCTGTCCCGCGGCTCGGCGTTGCGCTTCCTGCTGACCCGGCTCTACGATTGGCTGAACGTGCCGCCGGGCGCCCGGGTGACGCCGAAGGATCCGCTCGAGTATCATCGCAAGATGCGCTTCCATCGCTCGATCGCCGATCCGGCCGGTTACGGGCTCGAGCGATGAGCGAGACCACGGAACCGACGCCGGTGGTGATCCACACCGACGGGGCCTGTTCGGGCAACCCCGGCCCCGGCGGCTGGGGCGCGGTGCTGCAATGGGGCGAGCACGAGCGGGAACTCAAGGGCGGCGAGGCCGACACCACCAACAACCGCATGGAGATGATGGCGGCGATCGCCGCGCTCGAAGTGCTGACCCGCCCCTGCATCATCACCCTCTATACCGACTCCAACTACCTCAAGGGCGGCGTCACCGGCTGGATCCACGGCTGGAAGAAGAACGGCTGGAAGACCGCCGACAAGAAACCGGTGAAGAACGTCGATCTGTGGCAGCGCCTGGATCTGGCGATCGCCCGTCACACCGTCGCCTGGCACTGGGTCAAGGGCCACGCCGGCCATCCCGAGAACGAACGGGCCGACCAGTTGGCGCGCGAGGGCATGGCGCCGTTCCGCCGGCGGTCCGCCCCCTCCGGCGCCCCGGACCCGGCGGCATGACCGAGGCGGCGGCGCCCGCACGGCGCATCGCGCTCCTGGTCAATCCGGCCGCCGGCCGCCACGACCCGTGGGCGCTGGCCCGGCTCGCCGGCATGCTCGCCCGCGACGGCGCTTCGGTCGAGACGCTGACCAGCCGGGCGCCGGGGGATCTGGCGGCGCGGGTCGCCGATCTCGACGTCGACACGGTGGCGGTGGCCGGTGGCGACGGCACGGTCAACGAGGTGGTCGGCGGGCTCGCGGCGCGGCGCGACCGTCCCTTGCCGCGGCTGGTGGTGGTGCCGCAGGGCACCGCCGACGTGCTCGCCCACGAATATGGCCTGCCGCGCTCGGCCCAGGCGATCGCCGCGGCGGTGGCGGCGGGACGGACGCGGCCGCTGCATCTCGGCACCGTGGCCGGCGGCGACGGCGCGGCGCGGCCGTTCTTCCTGATGGCCTCGGCCGGGTTCGACGCCGAAGTGGTCGCGGCGGTCGAGGCACGGCATTTCAAGCCCCTGAAGAAGCTCGCCTTCGTGCTGTCGGCGCTGCGGCTGGCGATCCACCGGCGCGCGCCTTTCGAGGTGACCCTGTGGGCGCCCGGGGCGACCGAGCCGCGGCACGTCACCTGCGCCACGGCGATCGTCACCAAGGCCCGCCATTACGGCGGACCCTTCGTGCTGACCCGCGAGACGGGCTGCGATCGGGCGGGGCTGCACTTCGTCGGCCTGATCGACGACCGCCCGGCGGCGCTGGCCGCGGCGGTGCTGAAGATCGCCCGCGGCGCGCTCGAAGGCGCGGCCAACGTGGTGTCGGGACCGGTGGCGCGGGTGCGGATCGACGGCGCCGGCGCGGTGCAGATCGACGGCGAACCGGCCGGGCACACCCCGATCGACGTCGCCGTCGAGGAGATGGTGCTCGACCTGGTGATCGCCGCCGATCGCGACGCGACGCCTCAGAGCTGACCGAGCATGCAGGCGGCGCCCGACAGTTCGGCGACGCCGGGGCGCGGTTCGATGTTCAACTCGCGCACCACGCCGTCGTCGACCAGCATCGACCAGCGCTGCGAGCGGATCCCGAGGCCGGCGGCGGTGGCGTCGAGGGTCAGGCCGATCGCCGTGGCGAAGGCGGCGGAACCGTCGGCGAGGAACAGGATCTTGCCGGCCGCACCGCTGGCCTCGGCCCAGGCGGTCATCACGAAGACGTCGTTGACCGCGGTCACCGCGATGGTGTCGACGCCCTTGGCGAGGATGGCGTCGTGCTCGGCGACGTAGCCGGGCAGATGGGTCTTCGAACAGGTCGGGGTGAAGGCGCCGGGCACCGCGAAGAACACCACTTTCTTGCCGGCGAAGATCTCGTCGGTGGTGACGTCCTTGGGACCTTCGGCGGACATCGTCTTGAAGGTCGCGGCGGGCAGGCGGTCACCGACGGCGATGGTCATGGGAGCTCTCCGAGATCGGCCGGTGCGGGGATCGCCACCGGCGGCGTCGCGGCCGAATCTAGGGCGTGACCGCGGCCACGTCGAGGCGGACGACGCGTTCGACGGCGCGATCGCCCCAACGCACGGTGAAGCGCAGCGGCGCGGCATCGGTGGCGCCGCCCGACGGCACGCCGTCGAGGGCGAAACGCCAGAGCTCGCGGCCGGCGCTCTCGGCGACCTTCTCGGGCTGCGGCAGGGCCCAGGTCGGATCGGGACCTTCGACCAGCACGTCGCACTCTCGGTCGGGCCCGGGCGGCATCGCCAACTCGACGGTGATCGTCTCGGGCCGAGCCGTGCGGTCGCGGGTGAGCCGCACCACGTCGGGCAGATCGGCGGGACCGGCGGCCACCGGCACGGTGGCGCGCGCCGCGGCGAGGCGGGCAGCGGCGTCGGGGTCGGCCGTCGCGGTGGCGAGATCGAGGGTCAGGTGGGCCTCGAGCGGCAGACAGACGTCGTGGCAGATGCCGATCAGGATCTTCAGATCGAGGGCGACCGGGCGGGCGGGATCGCGCGGCGTGACCTCGAGCGGCAGGATCACCGGCGCGACGTAGCCGAGGGACTCGGCGCCGGGATCGCCGAAACGGGCGGGGACGGGATAGCGGACCTCGAGGCCGGCAAGGCCGCGCGAGGCGGCGGAATCGATCGTCGGCGGAATGCCGGAATCGCCCGGCGTCCGCCAGAAGGTCTTCCAGCCGGGGGCGAGCGCGATCTCCAGGCCGAGATCGGGGCGGCCGTCGCGGGTGCCGGCCGAGATCAGCCGCAGCACCGCGCCGGGCGCGGGTTGCGGCGGGGCGGCATGGGCGGCCGGACCGGCGGCGACCAGCGCCACGGCGGCGACGGCGAGGCCGAGCGGCCGGCGGGGGCGCGGCGGGGCGGAGGGGCAACGGGTGGAGCGGACGTCGAACATGGCGACACTCTAGACGGCGGGCCCGGCGGCGTCCCATCACGCCTCGACGACAAACGGTCATCTCGGCGTGAGGAGGGGCGGCGCGACGCGCGGATCCCGGGGTCGTCCGACCGATTCGGGCGCACTATGTTCAAACCCGCGGCGCGGCGCTAGGCTGCCGGGCGGCTCGCGGCCCCTCGGGGTCCGCGAGCCGACGACAACGAGGATCGGAGCGATGGGCAAGAGCGCGACGGAGGGGGAACCGCAGTTCCTCGACGGTCAGATCCTGATCGCCATGCCGGGTATGGAGGACAAACGCTTCGAGCGCGCCCTGGTGTATCTCTGCGCCCATTCCGCGGACGGCGCGATGGGGGTGATCCTCAACCAGCCCTCGCCGCAGCCGTCCTTCGCCGACCTGCTGGTCCAGCTCGAGGTGATCCCCGAGGACGAGCGCATCACCCTGCCGCCGCTGGCCCGCGCCATGCGGGTCCAGACCGGCGGACCGGTCGAGACCTCGCGCGGTTTCGTGCTGCATTCCTCGGACTATTTCGCCGAAAACGCGACGCTGCCGATCGACGAACGCTTCTCGCTGACCACCACGCTCGAGGTGCTGAAGGCGATCGCCGACGGGCGCGGACCGCAGCGGGCGATGCTGGCGCTGGGCTATGCCGGCTGGGGCGCCGGACAGTTGGAGAGCGAGATCCAGTGGAACGGTTGGTTGCATTGCCCGGCCGATCCCGAACTGGTGTTCGACACCGATCTCGACCGCAAGTACGACCGCGCCCTGAAGAAGCTCGGCATCGACATCGGCCTGTTGTCGCGCGATGCCGGGCACGGCTGAACCGGCGGCCGGACGAACGATGCTTGCCCGAACCCGTGGCGCGGCCTAGTGTCCGGCGGCCGCATCGGCCGGCGGCGTCCTTCCACTTGCTAACCGAGGACCGAGCCTTGCGTTACGTCTCCACCCGCAGCGAAGCGCCCGTCCTCGGATTCTCGGACGTGTTGCTCGCCGGGCTCGCCCGCGACGGCGGCCTCTACGTTCCGGAGAGCTGGCCGGAGATCTCCGCCGCGGAGATCGCCGATCTCGCCGGACGGCCCTATGCCGAGGTCGCCTTGGCGATCGTCTCGCGCTTCGTCGGCGACGACATCCCGGCCGACGAGCTCGCCGCCATGATCGAGGCGAGCTACGCCGGATTCGGCCATCCGGCGGTGACGCCGCTCGTCCAGATCGGGGCGAATCACTTCCTGCTGGAGCTGTCCCACGGTCCGACGCTGGCGTTCAAGGACGTGGCGATGCAGTTCCTCGGCCGCGTCATGGACCATGTCCTGGCAAAACGCGGTCTCCGCGCGACGATCGTCGGGGCGACCTCCGGCGACACCGGCGGCGCGGCGATCGAGGCCTTCCGCGGCCGCGAGCGGGTCGACGTGTTCATCATGTATCCGCACGGCCGGGTCTCCGACGTGCAGCGCCGGCAGATGACCACCGCGGCCGACGACAACGTCCATGCGATCGCCGTCGAAGGCACCTTCGACGACACCCAGTCGCTGCTCAAGGGCATGTTCAACCACTTCTCGTTCCGCGACCGGATCGGCCTGACCGGGGTCAATTCGATCAACTGGGCGCGGGTGGTGGCGCAGGTGGTCTATTATTTCGTGGCGGCGACGGCGCTCGGCAGCCCCCATCGCAAGGTGTCGTTCACGGTGCCGACCGGCAACTTCGGCGACGTCTTCGCCGGCTGGGTGGCGGCCCGCATGGGCCTGCCGATCGAGCGGCTGGTGATCGCCACCAACGTCAACGACATCCTCCACCGCACGCTGGAGACCGGGGTCTATGCCCAGCGCGAGGTGATCGCCACGACCTCGCCGTCAATGGACATCCAGATCTCGTCGAACTTCGAGCGGCTGCTGTTCGAGGCGACCGGCCGCGACGGCGCGAGCGTGGCGCGGCTGATGGCCGGCCTCGCCCAGGCGCGGGCCTTCACCCTGCCCGACGAAGCCCTCGCGGCGATCCGCGCGCGCTTTTCCTCGGGACGGGCCGACGAGGCGGAGACCGCGGCGACCATCGCCGCGACGCTTTCCGCGACCGGCCGGCTGGTCGATCCGCACACCGCGGTGGCGATCGCCGTGGCCGGGCGCTTCCTCGAGGAGGGTGTGCCGATGATCMCCTTGTCGACCGCCGATCCGGCCAAGTTCCCCGACGCGGTCGAAGCCGCCACGGGGGTGCGCCCCGGCCTGCCGGCGCGGCTCGAAGGGCTGTTCGAGCGCGAGGAGCACTTCACCGTGGTGCCCGCCGACCTCGGCGAAATCGAACGTTTCGTGGAACGACGATCGCGCGCGGTGATCGCGTGACCGGCAAGGCCGCGGCGCGCGGCACCAGCAACGGAGTGGGAATGACCGTCGACGTGACGACCCTGGCGAGCGGCCTGACCATCGCCACCGAGACCATGCCCCACCTCGAAACGGCGTCGGTCGGCGTCTGGGTCGGTGCGGGATCGCGCTCGGAACGGGCGAGCGAACACGGCATCTCCCATCTCCTCGAACACATGGCGTTCAAGGGCACGACGCGGCGTTCGGCCAAGCGCATCGCCGAGGAGATCGAGGCGGTCGGCGGCGAGATCAACGCCGCCACCTCGGTCGAGAACACCTGCTACTACGCCCGCATCCTCGCCGACGACCTGCCGCTGGCCGTCGACATCCTGGCCGACATCCTGACCGCGTCGGTGTTCGACGCCGAGGAGCTCGAGCGCGAACAGCACGTGGTGCTGCAGGAGATCGGCGCCGCCGACGATACGCCGGAAGATCTGGTGTTCGACCTCCTGCAGGAACGCGCCTTCCCCGACCAACCGATCGGCCGACCGATCCTCGGCACCCCCGAGACGGTGGCGTCGTTCCGCCGCGACGCGCTCGCGGCCTATCTCGAGCGCCACTACCGCCATTCCCAGACGGTGATCGCGGCGGCCGGTGCGGTCGACCACGCCGAAGTGGTGCGGCTGGCGGAGGCGCATTTCGGCGGCTTCGCAGCCGGCGAGGCCCCGGCGCTGGAACCGGCGATCTATCGCGGCGGCGACGTCGCCGAGAACCGCGATCTGTCGGAGGCCCAGGTCACCCTGGCCTTCGAGGGCCGCGCCCAGACCGCGCCCGACGCCCATGCCGCTCAGATCCTGGCGACCGTGCTCGGCGGCGGCATGTCGAGCCGGCTGTTCCAGGAGATCCGCGAGAAGCAGGGCCTGTGCTACTCGATCTCGGCCTTCCACTGGGGCTATCGCGAGACCGGGCTGTTCGGCATCCATGCGGCGACCGGCGCCGACGACCTCGCCCGGCTGATGGGCGGCATCGCCGACGAGGTGGCGCGAATCGTCCACGACCTCGACGAGGCCGAGCTCGCCCGCGGCAAGGCGCAGCTGCGCGCCGGCCTGCTGATGAGCCTCGAGAGCCCGTCGGCGCGGGCCAGCCAGATCGCCCGACAATGCCTGATCTGGGGGCGGCCGCTGACCACCCGCGAGGTGATCGCCGACATCGAAGCTGTCGATCTGCAACGGGTGCGGACGCTGGCCGGCGCGATCTTCTGCGGGTCGACGCCGACGCTCGCCCTGATCGGGCCGGTCGACGGCGCGCTCGACGGCGCCGAGATGGCCCGGCGGATTCGGGCCGCGGTGTGAGGGGGATCGGGCGATGAGTTTCCTCCGCGTCGTCTCCCTCGATCCTCTGCCGATCCTGCGCAGCGAACGACTGGTGCTGCGGGTGCCGGCGCTCGCCGATCATCCCGAATGGGCGTCGCTGCGCGAACGCAGCCGCGAGTACCTGGAGCCGTGGGAGCCCCTGTGGCCGGACGACGACCTCTCCCGCCCGGCCTTCCGGCGCCGCATCAAGCGCTACCTGAACGAAATCCATGAGGGCTCGACCTACCCGTTCCTGGTGTTCGACGGGCGCAATCGGCAGATGCTCGGCGGCATCACCCTGGCGCAGGTGCGGCGCGGCGTGACCCAGACCGGGACCATCGGCTACTGGATGGGCATGCCTCACGCCGGGCGCGGCCACATGACCGAAGCGGTGGCGATGGTCGCCGGCTTCGCCTTCGACACCCTCAAGCTGCACCGGTTGGAAGCGGCCTGCCTGCCCAGCAACGCCGCGTCGATCCGCCTCCTCGAAAAGGTCGGTTTCTCCCGCGAAGGTCTCGCTCGCAGCTATCTGTGCATCGCCGGCGCGTGGCGCGATCATCTGCTGTGGGGCCTGGTGGCCGGCGATCCGCTGTCGGATGGGCGTCGGGATCCGCGCGAGGCGCGCGGGCGGTGAGTTGCGGCGGACATTCGCTTGTCGGGCGCCGGGGCAGTCGCTAACACTCGTTTCGCAATCCGAGCGCACCCACGGTGCGCCGAGGGGAAGGACCATCCATTGCGACGTCTGCGCGCGATCATCGTCGGCCTCACGGCGTTCCTGACGCTCTGTTTCGCCGTCGTCGGCGCCGGGGCGGTCGAGCCGATCGCCGTGCCGCTCGACGTGCCGGCGCTCGACCTGACCCATGTCGTCGAGCTGCGCACCGGGGTCGGCGAGCGGCTGCAGGTGTCGACAGCGCCGGGTCCCGACGGCATCGTCCGGCGCATCGAGGTGCGCGCGGTCCAGCCCGGCGACGGCGACTGGGTGGTGTTCGCGCTCAAGAACAACACCGACGAACAGATCGACCGCCTGCTGGTGGCGCCGTTCTTCCGGCTCGCCGATTCGGGCGTGCTGTCGCCCGATCTCGGCGCCTCGCGGATCCAGTCGATCTCGACCAGCCAAGGGCTGGCGCCGGAGCGTCAGGTCAACCAGGAAGCCGACGTGTTCCTAGTGACCCTCGATCCGCGCACCGTGGTCACCGTGGTGCTGGAGCTCAAGTCGCCGCGGCTGCCCAAGCTGGTGCTGTGGGAGCCCGACGCCTACAAAGACAGCGTCAACGCCTATACCCTGTTCCGCGGCATCATCCTCGGCATCTCCGGCCTACTCGCCCTGTTCCTGACCATCCTGTTCGTGGTCAAGGGCTCGGCGATGTTCCCGGCGACGGCGGCGATGGCCTGGGCGGTGCTCGGCTACCTGTGCATCGACTTCGGCTTCTGGGACAAACTGTTCCGCCTGCAGTCGGGGGCCGATCAGGTCTACCGGGCCGGCGCCGAGGTGATGCTGGCGACGACGCTGGTGCTGTTCCTCTACGCCTATCTCAACCTCAACCGATGGCACGTCAGCTACAGCCACATGGTGGCGGCGGCGGTGGTGGTGCTGCTCGGTCTGGTCGGGGTGGCGGTGATCGATCCGACCATCGCCTCGGGCATCGCCCGCATCGTGCTCGGCGTCCTCGCCGTGGTCGGGGCCGGGCTGATCGCCTATCTCGCCGCCCACGGCTACGACCGGGCGATCATGCTGATCCCGACCTGGGTGCTGCTGACCGCCTGGCTCCTCGCCGCCGGGCTGACGGTGTCGGGCGGGCTCGACAACGACGCGGTGCAGCCGGCGCTGGCGGCCGGCCTCGTGCTGATCGTCATGCTGATCGGCTTCACGGTGATGCAGCACGCCTTCGCCGGCGGCGGCATCACCCAAGGTGCGAGCGGCGAGACCGAACGGCGGGCGCTGGCGCTGCTCGGCTCGGGCGACATGATCTGGGACTGGGACGTGTCGCGCGACCACATCTGGGCGAGCCCGGAGGTCGAGGATCTGCTCGGCGTCGAACCGGGCACGCTCGAATCGGCGGCCCGCGACTGGCTGGAGATCCTCCACCCCAAGGACCGCGACCCGTTCCGCTCGACCCTCGACGCGGTGGTCGAACAACGCCGCGGCCGGGTCTCGGTGACCTTCCGCCTGCGTTGCCGCGATGGGCACTTCCGTTGGTTCAAGCTTCGGGCGCGGCCGGTGATCGGCTCGGACGGCGAGGTGATCCGCTGCGTCGGCACGCTGATCGACGTCACCGACACCCACACCGCCGAGGAACGGCTGCTGCACGACGCGGTTCACGATAATCTGACCGGTCTGCCCAACCGCGAATTGTTCTTCGACCGGATCACCTCGGCGATCGTGCGGGCGCGGGCCGAAGGGGTCGGGCGGCCGTCGCTGATCATCATCGACATCGACCGCTTCAAGAACGTCAACGACAGCCTCGGCCTGTCGATCGGCGATTCGATGCTGCTCACCGTGGCGCGACGGCTGGCCCGTCAGGTCAAGCCGCAGGACACGCTGGCGCGCATCGACGGCGACCAGTTCGGGGTGGTGGTGATCTCGGAGAGCGAACCGGAGCGCATCGCCGCCTTCGCCGACGGCATCCGCCGCACCCTCAAGGCGCCGATCACGCTGGGCGAGCGGGAAGTGTTCCTGACCACCTCGATCGGCGTGGCGATCTTCGACGCGGCGACCAAGAAGGAAGACGATCTGGTCAAGGATGCCGAGATCGCGATGTATCACGCCAAACGACTGGGCGGCGACCGCATCGAGGTGTTCCGCGCCAGCCTGCGCCAGCACGCGGTCGACATCCTGGCGATCGAATCCGATCTGCGCCGCGCGCTGGAGCGCGAGGAGATCAAGGTCTTCTACCAGCCGATCATCCGCCTCGCCGACGATTCGATCGCCGGCTTCGAGGCCTTGGCGCGCTGGGAGCATCCCAAGCGCGGGCGTCTCGGGGCCTCGGAATTCATCTCGATCGCCGAACGCTCGGGCCTGATCATCCCGCTCGGTCTGCTGGTCCTGGAGAAGGCGGCGCGGCAGCTGTCGGCGTGGCAGGAGGAATACGGCTCGGACCTCGGAGTGTTCTGCTCGGTCAACGTCTCGTCGCGGCAGTTGCTGCGCCACGATCTGATCAACGACGTCAAGGCGGTGTTGAGCCGGGTCGAAGTGGCGCGCGGCACGCTGAAGATCGAAGTCACCGAGAGCCTGGTGATGGAGAACCCGGAATACGCCGCCAAGGTTCTGGAGCGGATCAAGGAGCTCGGCACCAGCCTGGCGCTCGACGACTTCGGCACCGGCTATTCGTCGCTGTCCTACCTGCAGCGCTTCCCCTTCGATTCGATCAAGATCGACCAGTCCTTCGTGCGCGGCACGGCCAAGGAGCGGCCGGTGCTGCTGCGCTCGATCGTCACGTTGGCCCACGACCTCGGCATGGACGTGATCGCCGAGGGCGCCGAGACGCCGGCCGACGTCGAGCAGTTGAAGGCGCTGGGCTGCGAATATGCCCAGGGCTGGGCGCTGGGCGAGCCGATGCCTGCCGAAGACGCCCGCCGCCTGCTCGGCCGCTCGCTGCGCGCCGCAGCGCAGTAGGCGCGGGGGCGATCCGCTCACCCGCTCACCATCGGCGCGGCTCACCCCCCTCCCTGTCCCTCCCCCACAAGGGGGGAGGGGACGTTGTGGCGAGGGCGATCGGACCCCGGTGCCGATCGTTTCAAAAGGCGTTGCCCCGATCGTTCCCTCCCCCCTTGTGGGGGAGGGACAGGGAGGGGGGTATGCGGCCCTCGATCGGTTCGGAAGACGCGCCGGCGCCCCGAGCGCCTCCCCTCACCGCCCCCGAAGGCGCCCGCGGGCGAACACGCCGAAGACCCCGAGCGCGGCGAGCGCCAGGCCGTACCAGGTGATCGCGTAGCCGAGGTGGTCGTTGGCGAAGGTCACCCGCGTCTCGCCGGCCTGGGGAAGGCCGCCGGGCGGGGTCGACGAGGCGTCGGCATCGATGGTGAAGGGCGCGACCCGCGCGGGATCGAGGCCGAAGTCGGCGGCGAACTTGGCCGGATCGCGGACGAACCACAGATCGTGCGGGCGATCGTCGGCCGGGGTCATCGCGCCGCGCGGCTCGGGGCGGCGCAGGATGCCCTCGATCGCCACCGGCCCGGCGGGCGGCGCGGCGACGCTCAGTCCCGGCGGCAGGGCGGTCGGCACGAAGCCGCGGTTGATCCAGACGATCGAGCCGTCGTCGCGGGCGAGCGGCGCCATCACGAACACGCCGAGGCCGCCGAGCCGGCCGTGCGGTTCGCCGACCACCGCGTGGACGCGGGCCTGGAGGCCGGGCAGCCAGCGGCCTTCGATCCGCACGTGGCGCCAGTCGAGAGCGTCGGGATCGATCACCGCGGCCTCCGGGAGGCTCGGGGCGGGGGTCGCCGGAGCGCGGGTGCGGGCCTCGACGGTGGCGATCAGGTCGCGCTTCCAGGCGAGGCGGCGGACCTGCCAGGTGCCGAGGCCGGCGAGGATCGCCGCCGCCACCAGCGTGGCGATCGCCGGGGCGATCAGGGCGCGGACCGCGCTGGTCATGGGCGCGGATCCCGCGGGCCGGCGATCCGCCCTTCGCGGGCGTCGTGGCGATATTGCAGGCCGATCATCGCCGCCTTGGCGATGCGCAAGGCCGCCAGCGTCAGGATCAGGATGGTCGGCAGCCAGATCACCCCATGGACCCAATAGGGCGGCGACCAGCGGACTTCGACGAACAGCACCGCCGCGACCACCAGGAAGCCGACGATCAGGATCACGAACACCGCCGGGCCGTCGCCGGAATCGGCGAAGCCGGTGTCCAGCCCACAGACCTCGCAGCGCGGCTCGAGGGCGAGATAGCCGCGGAACAGCTTGCCGCGGCCGCAGGCCGGGCAGCGCCCGAGCAGGGCGGCGGCGAGGGGCGCGGCGGTGGCGCGGGCGGGCGGCGGGACGGCGGAGGGATCGATCTGCGACAACGGAGGCTCCCGGAGGACCGGCGGCGACGAGCCCGGCCGGGCGGCCGCGGGAGTCTCCCGCGACCGCCGATCACCGTCAATGGCCGCCGGCGCCGCGGCCGAAGACGTAGATGCACACGAACAGGAACAACCACACCACGTCGACGAAGTGCCAATACCAGCTCGCCGCCTCGAAACCGAAGTGCTGCTTCGGCGTAAAGTGGCCGGCATTGGCGCGGATCAGGCAGATGGCGAGGAAGATCGTGCCGACGATCACATGGAAACCGTGGAAACCGGTGGCCATGAAGAAGGCGGCGCCGTAGATCGATCCGGCGAAGCCGAAGTGGGCGTGGGAATATTCATAGGCCTGGAGGGTGGTGAACATCAGGCCGAGCGCCACGGTGAGGCCGAGGCCCTGGCGCAGCGCCTTGCGGTCGCCCTCGATCAGGGCGTGGTGGGCCCAGGTCACGGTGGTGCCCGACAGGAGCAGGATCAGGGTGTTGAGGAAGGGCAGATGCCAGGGATCGAAGGTCTCGATGCCGTGCGGCGGCCAGACGCCGCCGGTCACCTCGGTGCGCATGTACTGCTTGAGGTCGGCCGGATAGAAGGCGGCGTCGAACCACGCCCAGAACCAGGCGACGAAGAACATCACTTCCGAGGCGATGAACAGGATCATGCCGTAGCGCAGATGGAGCGAGACCACCGGCGTGTGATGACCGGCATGGGCCTCGCCGATCACGTCCGACCACCAGGCGCCCATGGTGTAGAGCACCAGCACCAGACCGGCGAGGAACAGCCAGGGATTGGCGAAGTCGATGCCGGCGAGATCGAGGTGCTCGCCGAGCCGCCAGCGGAACAGGCAGATCGCTCCGAAGGCCAGGACGAAGGCGCCGATCGAGGCGGTGAGCGGCCAGGGGCTCGGATCGACGATGTGGTAGGCGTGGGTCTTGCCGTGGGCCTGGGACATGGGGTCTCCCTCGATCGAGCGGGTCAGAGCGCCGGGCGCGGCGACGGTGGCGGGACGGCGGCTTCGGCGGCCCGCGGGCCGGCGGTCGGCGCCGCGAAGAAAGTGTAGGACAGGGTCAGCGCGGTGAGGCCGCGGGCGTTCTTGTCGCCGTCGATCGCCGGATCGACGAAGAAGGTGACCGGCGCCTCGACCACTTCGTGCGGCTGCAGGACCTGTTCGGTGAAGCAGAAACAGGCGAGCTTGGTGAACCAGTACCCGGCGGCGGCGGGGGCGACGTTGAACACCGCCTGGCCCCGGGTCTCGACGTCGGCGAGGTTCTCGATGCGAAACACCACGGTGGCGACCTCGCCGGTGCGCACGGTGATCGACGGCGTCTCGGGCGCGAAGCGCCAGGGCAGGCCGGCGAAGACGTTGGCGTCGAAGCGCACCTCGAAACGGCGATCGCTCGCGGCCTCCGGCGCGAGGGTGCGGATCGACGGCGTGCCGCCGTAGCCGGTGACCGAACAGAACCAACGGTAGAACGGCACCGAGGCGAAGGCGGCGCCGAGCATCCCGAAGGTCACGCCGAGGCAGACCAGCACCACCGGCCCGTTGCGCGGGCGGGGCGTCGGCGGCCGTGGCGTCGGGCGGGCGGGCGCGTCGACCATCACATCCCCGCGACGCCGAGATGCAGCCCGAGCTTGGCGAGCGTCATCACGTAGAACAGGGCGACCAGACCGACCAGCACCCAGCCGATGGCGCGATTGCGGGCGCGGCGGGCGCGGCTCTCCTCGGCGCTCGGCCGATGGCCTTCGAGGGACAGGGGGGCGGGCATCGCAGTCTCCTTCACAGCATCGCCGCCGCCCGCTCGACGGCGAGCGTGGCGAACAGCGCGAACAGATGGACGATCGAGAAGCCGAACAGGCGGCGGCAGGCCCGCCGTGCGGCGTCACCCTCACGCCGCCGGTAGACCAGCCCGGCGAGTGCGACGAAGGCGAGGCCGCCGAGGCCGGCGACCAGCGCATAGGCCGGGCCGGCGAAGCCGAGGATCCAGGGCGAGAGGCCGACCGGCAGGAGCAGCACGGCGTAGGCGAGGATATGGGCGCGGGTGGCGTCGGGGCCGGCGACCACCGGCAGCATCGGCACGCCGGCGCGGGCATAGTCGTCGCTGCGCACCAGGGCGAGCGACCAGAAGTGCGGCGGCGTCCACACGAAGACGATGGCGAACAGCACGATCGGCGCCCAGGCCAGCGATCCGGTCGCCGCGGCCCAGGCGACAACCGGTGGCAGAGCGCCGGCGGCCCCGCCGATGACGATGTTCTGGACGGTGCGGCGCTTGAGGATCATCGAATAGACGACGACGTAGAAGAAGATGGTGAAGGCCAAGAGCCCGGCCGCCAGCCAGCCGCCGGTGAGGCCGAGCACCAGCACCGAACCGACCGCCAGCGTCAGGCCGAAGCTCAGGGCCTCCTCGGGGGCGATGCGGCCGGCGGGGATCGGGCGGTTGCGGGTGCGGGTCATGATCGCGTCGATGTCGGCGTCCCACCACTGATTGAGCGCACCGGACGCCCCGGCGCCGACGGCGATCGCCAGGATCGACACCGCATCGACGACGATCGAGCCGCGATGGGGGGCGATCCACAGGCCGACGAAGGCGGTGAAGACGACCAGCGACATCACCCGCGGCTTGAGCAGCGCCCAATAGTCGGCCGGGGCGGCGAGCGAGATCCGCAGCGCCGGAGCGGAAAGGCCGATGTCGGTCATGGGGCGTCTCCTCGGGTTGCGGATCGTTCGGTGCGGGATGGGACGAGAGGCCCAGCCCCCTCTCCCTGTCCCTCCCCCTCCAGGGGGGAGGGGACGTTGGGGCCATGGCGCCCGTCAAATCGGCTCTGCACCGCGCCGACCTGTCGTTTTCGAAGACCCTCTCCACCGGGTCCCCTCCCCCCCTGGAGGGGGAGGGACAGGGAGGGGGGGCTCGGACTCGCGGTCGAAACGGCGCGCCCCTCCCCGCTCAATGCCCGTCGTCGTCGCCGATCACCGGCAGGGTCTCGAACTGGTGGTAGGGCGGCGGCGACGACAGGGTCCATTCGAGCGTCGTCGCGCCCTCGCCCCAGGGATTGTCGCCGGCCGGGACCTTGTCCTGGAAGGCCTTCCACACCCCGAAGAAGAAGATCAGCACCGACACGCCGGAGATGTAGGAGCCGATCGACGACACGTAGTTCCAACCGGCGAAGGCGTCGGGATAGTCGGCGTAGCGGCGCGGCATGCCGGCCAGCCCGAGGAAGTGCTGCGGGAAGAAGATCGTGTTGACGCCGATGAAGGCCACCCAGAAGTGGAGCTTGCCGATCGCTTCCGAATACATGTACCCGCTCATCTTCGGGAACCAGTAGTACCAGCCGGCGAAGATCGCGAAGACGGCGCCGAGCGACAGCACGTAGTGGAAATGCGCCACCACATAGTAGGTGTCGTGGAGCACCCGGTCGAAGCCGGCGTTGGACAGCTGCACGCCGGTGACACCACCGACCGTGAACAGGAAGATGAAGCCGATCGCCCACAGCATCGGGGTGCGGAAGGTGATCGAGCCGCCCCACATGGTGGCGATCCAGGAGAAGATCTTCACGCCGGTCGGCACCGCGATGACCATGGTGGCGGCGACGAAATAGGCCTGGGTGTCGACGTCGAGGCCGACCGTGTACATGTGATGGGCCCACACCACGAAGCCGACCACGCCGATCGCCACCATCGCATAGGCCATGCCGAGATAGCCGAAGATCGGCTTGCGCGAGAAGGTCGAGATGATGTGGCTGACGATGCCGAAGCCCGGCAGGATCAGGATGTAGACCTCGGGGTGGCCGAAGAACCAGAACAGATGCTGGAACAGGATCGGGTCGCCGCCGCCCTCGGGCTTGAAGAAGGTGGTGCCGAAGTTGCGGTCGGTCAGCAGCATGGTGATGCCGCCGGCCAGCACCGGCAGGGACAGCAGGAGCAGGAAGGCGGTCACCAGCACCGCCCAGGCGAACAGCGGCATCTTGTGCAGCGTCATGCCGGGGGCGCGCATGTTGAAGATGGTGGTGATGAAGTTGATCGCCCCGAGGATCGACGAGGCGCCGGCGATGTGCAGCGACAGGATCGCGAAGTCCATCGCCGGGCCGGGCTGACCGGTCGAGGACAGGGGCGGATAGATCGTCCAGCCGCCGCCGACGCCGTTGCCGCCGGGCGGGCCCTCGACGAACATCGACAGCACCAGCAGCAGCAGCGCGGGCGGCAGCAGCCAGAACGAGATGTTGTTCATGCGCGGGAAGGCCATGTCCGGCGCGCCGATCATGATCGGCACGAACCAGTTGGCGAAACCGCCGATCAGTGCCGGCATGACCATGAAGAAGATCATCACCAGGCCGTGGGCGGTGGTGTAGACGTTGAACTGGTGCGGATCGGAGAAGATCTGCAGACCCGGGTTCTGCAACTCCATGCGGATGCCGATCGACAGGGCGCCGCCGATCACGCCGGAGAGCATCGCGAAGATCAGATAGAGCGTGCCGATGTCCTTGTGGTTGGTCGAGAACAACCAGCGCTTCACACCGCTCGGCGCGCCATGGGCGGCGTCGTGATGGGCGCCGTCGACCGGATCGATCTCGGCATAGGTGTCGGCGTGAGCCATCGGAAGCTCCTGAGAATGCGCGGGGGAGGCGCGCGGCGTGGGGATCAGCGGGTGGCGAGCCGGGTCGCGTCGGAGGCGACCGCCGCGGCGAGACGGCGATAGGCGTCGTCGAGATCGTGGCGGGCGGCTTCGGCCCAGCCGGCGTATTGCTCGGCGGTCACCACGTGGACGGTGATCGGCATGAAGGCGTGATCGCGGCCGCACAGTTCCGAACACTGACCGTAGTAGACGCCGGGGCGTTCGGCCTTGAACCAGGTCTCGTTGAGACGGCCGGGCTCGGCGTCCATCTTCACCCCGAAGGACGGCATCGCCCAGGAATGGATGACGTCGGCACCGGTCAGCTGCAGGCGCACGACCTTGCCGACCGGCACCACCACCTCGTTGTCGACGGCGAGCAGGCGCGGCTGGCGGATCGGATCCTTGCGCTTGGCGTCCTCGAGCATCACCGAATCGAAGGTCACCGGCTTCTGCTTGTCGGAGATCAGGCCAGTGTATTCGTATCCCCAGTACCACTGGTAACCGGTGACCTTGATGGTCAGGTCGGAGGGCGGGATCACCACCTCTTCATAGAGCAGGCGGAAGGAGGGGATCGCCAGCGCCACCAGGATCAGTATCGGGATCAACGTCCAGGCGACTTCGAGACCGGTGTGGTGGGTGGTGCGCGACGGCACCGGATTGGACTTGGCATTGAAGCGGATCGCCACATAGGCGAGCAGGCCGGCCACGAACAGGGTGATCGGCACGATGATCCAGAAAGTGAAGGCGGCGAAGGAATGGATATGGTCGTGCACGGCGGTGGCCGCCGGCTGCATGCCCATCTGCCAGGGCACCGGCTGGTTGGCGGCGGCCGGCACGGTCGCGGCGAAGACGCCGGCGCCGGCGGCGAGCGCCGCAACGACGCCCACACGCCGCATCGTCGGCAGACAGGCCACCATCGTCTTCGACTGCATCGATCCGCCCCCTCTCGTCGAACGCCGCCGCCTTCCCGGCGCGGCCTTCGGATGTTCCTCGTGACCGTCGGGTTCGACCGGGGTCGCCCCCTCGCCGCCATCGGGCTCGTCGCGCTCGTTGCCCCGGCGCGACGTTTCGTCCCGCCCGGATTTGATCCAGGTCAACGACTACGTAAGAATGCACACAGGTCCAACGCCGACGCAACGGTGTCGGATCCTCGCCCTCCGGAAAATACCGGATGCCGCCGACGACCGAAGCTCGCCGTCGGCCGCCGCCCGAAGGCCGCCACGATCGTCGCCCAAGGAGGGCTGCGCCGCGCGAGCGGCGGCGGGGCTGGCCACGGGGGCCGGCTTGGGGCAATTTCCGATCGTCGCGGCGCCCTCGCGATTCGCGCCCGCACGACGGCGGCGCACGGGATCCGGGGCGGCCCCGGACGGAGGTTTCGAGACATGTCGCATCGCTACACCATGGGACGCCGGGCCGGTCTCGCCGCGGCGGCCGTCGCGTTCGCCGGGCTGATCGCCGCGACGGCGTCTCCGGTTCTGGCGCAAGGGGCGGTGAAGTCGTCGTACGGCGACTGGCAGATCCGCTGCGACACGCCGCCGGGCGCCAAATCCGAGCAGTGCGCGCTGATCCAGAACGTCACCGCCGAGGACCGGCCCAACGTCGGCCTCAGCGTGATCGTGCTGAAGACCGCCGACAAGAAGCAGAAGATCCTGCGCATCCTGGCGCCGCTCGGGGTGCTGCTGCCCTCGGGGCTGGGGCTCAGGGTCGATCAGGCCGACGTCGGCCGCACCCCCTTCGTGCGCTGCCTGCCCAACGGCTGCATCGCCGAAGTGGTGATGGACGACAAGCTGACCGACCAGATCAAGGCCGGGACCACCGCGACCTTCATCGTCTTCCAGACCCCGGAAGAGGGCATCGGCATCCCGATCGCGCTCAAGGGCTTCGGCGAGGGCTTCGACAAGCTGCCGTGAGGGGCGACGTTTTTCGGTGCGACGGCGTGCAATCGGGGACTTCGCGCCCTAGATTGATCGGAGCACGTCCCATCGGAACCGAAGCGAGCCCCCCATGACCGTTCCCGCCACCGATCTCTTCGCGTCCGCCGGCCTCGATCCGGAGGTCGCCCGGAAGATCACGGCGGCGGCCACCGACGGCGCCGACGACGGCGAGCTCTATCTCGAATATCGCCAGTCGGAATCGCTGGTGTTCGACAACGGCCGCCTCAAGGGCGCGAGTTTCGACACCACGCAAGGGTTCGGCCTGCGCGCCGTGACCGGCGAGGTCTCGGGCTTCGCCCATTCCGGCGAGATCTCGGAGAGCGCCCTGAAGCGCGCCGCCGACGCCGTCTCGGCGGTGCGCGGTGGCCGTTCGGGCACCTGGGCGGCGGCGCCCGGCAAGACCAACGCCCGGCTCTACCGCGACGACAACCCGATCGGCGCGCCGACCTTCGAGGAGAAGGCGAAACTCCTCGCCGAGATCGATGCCCATGCCCGGGCGCTCGACCCGCGGGTGCGGCAGGTCTCGGCTTCGCTCGCCGCCACCTGGCAGGTGGTCGAGATCCTGCGCCCCGACGGCCAGCGCTTCACCGACGTGCGGCCGCTGGTGCGGCTCAACGTCTCGGTGATCGTCGGCGAAGGCGCGCGCCAGGAGAGCGGCAGCCACGGCTTCGGCGGGCGCGAGGGCTTCCAGCGCTTCGTCACCCCCGAGCGCTGGCGCCATGCGGTCGACGAGGCGCTGCGTCAGGCACTGGTCAATCTCGCCGCCGAGCCGGCCCCGGCCGGGACCTTCGACGTGGTGCTCGGGCCGGGCTGGCCGGGCGTGCTGCTGCACGAGGCGGTCGGCCACGGGCTCGAAGGCGACTTCAACCGCAAGAAGACCTCGGCCTTCGCCGGATTGATGGGCGAGCGGGTGGCGGCGCCCGGCGTGACCATCGTCGACGACGGGACGCTGCCCGACCTGCGCGGCTCGATCAGTTTCGACGACGAGGGCACGCCGTCGGGCTCGACCACCCTGATCGAGGACGGCATCCTGGTCGGCCTGATGCAGGACCGCCAGAACGCCCGCCTGATGGGCGTGGCCCCCACCGGCAACGGCCGCCGTCAGTCCTATGCCCATCCGCCGCAGCCGCGCATGACCAACACCTTCATGCGCGCCGGATCGATGGATCCGGGCGAGATCCTGGCCTCGGTCGCCGACGGCATCTATGCGGTCAATTTCGGCGGCGGGCAGGTCGACATCACCTCGGGCAAGTTCGTGTTCGAATGCACCGAAGCCTATCGGGTGCTGGGCGGCAAGATCGTCCACCCGGTCAAGGGGGCGATGCTGATCGGCAACGGCGCCGACGCGCTGACCCGGGTCAAGATGATCGGCGACGACCTGATGCTCGATCCCGGGATCGGCACCTGCGGCAAGGGCGGCCAGGGCGTGCCGGTCGGTGTCGGCCAGCCGACGCTCAGGATCGACGCCCTGACGGTCGGCGGCACCGACGCCCGCCGCTGAGGCGGGCCGGACCCGTCCGAGCCGGGACGCGGCGGCGTCACGTCGCCGCGCGCGTAGTCGCACGCGATTGCCAGCCTCGGTGGGAGCATTGCAGCGCACACACCAACGTGATCGCCGCGAGGGCGGACGTGCGTGCAATTCATGGCGGAATCGCCCGATTCCGCGGCTACCGTGACCTGACTGACATGTACATGATCCGTAACGGGACTTAAGGAGGTATGGTGCATTCTCCCGGAGGCTCCGCCTCGGGGGGGCCAGCACCGCCGCCGCTCCCTTGCTTCGGAAGAGATCCGTATGTCGCGTCGATCGCCGTCACTCGTCCGCCTCGGCCACCTCGGCCTCGCCGCCTTCGTCTTCGCCGCGCCGCTGGCGCTCGGGTCGGGGCCGGGCCCGTGGGCGCAGAGCGCCGACCCGGCCAAGCCGGCGGCCGCGTCGCTGGCCAAGGCGGCGCCGAAGCGCCCGCCGGTGCCGGTCAAGGTGTCGACGCTGTCGACCCGGGCGATCCCGACGGTGCTCGACGTGGTCGGTACCGCCCAGGCGATCGCCTCGATCCCGGTCAAGACCCGCATCGACAGCCAGATCGAATGGGTCGGGGCGGAAGAGGGCGACCGGGTCAAGGCCGGTCAGGTGATCTTCCGGCTCGACGCGCGGGCGATCCAGGCGCAGGTCGCCCAGGCCCGCGCGGTGCTGCTGCGCGATCAGGCCCAGGCGACGCTGGTCGCCTCCGACCTCGAGCGCACCGAACAACTGGTCGCGACCAAGACCAAGAGCGCCCGCGATCTCGAATCGGCCAAGACCCTGGTCGCGGCCCAGGACGCGACGATCGCCGCCGACCGCGCCTCATTGGAAAATCTGGTGGTCCAGGCCTCCTATTACGAGATCAAGAGCCCGATCGACGGACGGGTCGGGTCGATCCCGCTGAAGCCGGGGTCGTCGATCCGCGCCGCGGATTCGACCCTGCTCGCGACAATCAATCAGCTCGATCCGATCTACGTCTCCTTCGCGGTGCCGCAGTCGGCGGTGACCGCACTCCGGACCGCGATGAAGGCCGGCGACGTGCCGGTGTCGGTGGTCCAGCCCGGCAGCCGCCGCACCCTCACCGGCAAGGTCGCGTTCATCGAGAACACCCTCGACGTCACCTCGGGCACGCTCGGGGTCAAGGCTGCGGTGGTCAACACCGACGAACAGTTGCTGCCGGGCGAATTCGTCCAGGTCCGCGTGGTGTTGCAGACCGATCCGCAGGCGATCGCCGTGCCTGACTCGGCGGTGCAGCTCGGTCAGGCCGGCCCCTTCGTCTATGTCGTCGGCACCGGCGACACCGCCGAGGTCCGGCGGGTGTCGATCGACCGCACCATCGACGGTTCGAGCGTGATCAGCCGCGGCCTTGCCGCCGGTGATCGGGTGGTCACCGACGGTCAGTTGCGCCTGTTCCCCGGCGCCTCGCTCGAAATCGGCAAGACGGCGGAAGGCCAGCCCGAAACGCCGACGCCGACCAAGTCGGGGTCGTGACCGCCATGTCGATTTCCGCTCCCTTCATCCGCCGCCCGGTCGCCACCATCCTGATGATGGTCGCCTTCGTCGCCGCCGGCCTGTTCGGCTACAAGCAACTGCCGGTCGCCGCGGTGCCGCGCGTCGACTACCCGACCATCTCGGTCAGCGCCTCGCTGCCGGGGGCGGGACCGGAGACCATGGCGAGTTCGGTCGCCTCGGTGCTCGAGCGTCAGTTCTCCGGCATAGCCGGCCTGACCTCGATGTCGTCGGTGTCGACCACCGGCCAGACCAGCATCACCCTGCAGTTCGATCTCGCCCGACCGGTCGACGGCGCCGCCCTCGACGTCCAGGCGGCGATCGGTGCGGCGGCCCGTCAGCTGCCGATCGAGATGCCGTCGCCGCCGAGTTTCCGCAAGGTCAATCCGGCCGACCAGCCGATCCTGTTCGTCGCCGCCAAGTCGGACGTGATGCGGCTGTCGGACGTCGACGACTATGCCGAGACCAACATCGCCCAGCGCCTGTCGACCCTGCCCGGGGTCGCTCAGGTCAGCGTCTACGGCGCCCAGAAATACGCGGTGCGGATCAAGGCCGATCTCGACGCGCTCGCCGCCCGCGGCCTGACCGTCGACGACCTCAAGACGGCGATCGCCGCCGCCAACACCAATTCGCCGGTCGGCGCCCTGACCGGACCGTCGCGCAGCACCACGCTGACAGCGACCGGACCGATCGACCGGGCGAGCGGCTACATGCCGGTGATCGTCACCTGGCAGAACGGCGCGCCCGTGCGGGTCGGCGACGTCGCCAAGGCGATCGACAGCGTCGAGAACGACAAGGTCGCCGCCTGGCTCGACGGCACCCGCAGCATCATGCTGGCGATCCAACGTCAGCCCGACGCCAATACCGTCGAGGTGGTCGACCGGATCCGCGCGGTGCTGCCGTCGATCACCGCCGACATGCCGCCGGCGATGAGCGTGCAGGTGATGAACGACCGCTCGATCTCGATCCGCTCGTCGATCGAGGACGTCGAAGTGACGCTGGCGATCGCCATGATGCTGGTGATCGGGGTGATCTACCTGTTTCTGAAATCCGCGCGGGTGACGATCATCCCGGCGCTGGCCCTGCCGGTGTCGCTGATCGGCACCTTCGCCGGCATGTACCTGTTCGGGTTCTCGATCGACAACATCTCGCTGCTCGCCCTGACCCTGGCGGTGGGCTTCGTGGTCGACGACGCGATCGTCATGCTCGAGAACATCATGCGCCACGTCGAACTCGGTGAACCGCCGATGCGCGCGGCGTTCATCGGCGCCAAGGAGGTCGGCTTCACCATCGTGTCGATGACCATCTCGCTGGTGGCGGTGTTCATTCCCGTGCTGTTCATGGGCGGCGTGGTCGGCCGGATGTTCTTCGAGTTCGGCGTCACCATCACCCTGGCGATCCTGATCTCCGGCGCGGTGTCGCTGACGTTGACGCCGATGCTGGCGGCTCGGGTGATCGACGAGAACCATCTCCACCGCCGCCCGAACTTCGTGGTGCGCGGCTTCGACGCGCTGTTCTCGGCGATCACGCGGTTCTATTCGGTGTCCCTCGACGTGGTGCTGAAGGCCAAATGGCTGATGCTGGTGGTGCTGGCGGCGACGCTGGCCTGGACCGTCCAGCTCTACGGCGTGACCCCCAAGGGCTTCTTCCCCCAGGAAGACACGGCGATGCTCAACGCCTCGACCCAGGGGCCGGACGACGCCGCCTTCACGGCGATGGCGGCGCGTCAGAACGAGGTCGCCGACGTGATCCGCGCCGATCCCGACGTGATCAGCGTGATGTCGACGGTGGGTGCCGGCTCGCAGGGCGCCAACCAGAGTTCGGGGCGGATGTTCATCACCCTGAAGCCGAAGCGCGAGCGCACCGCGACCTCCGACGAGGTGATCCAGCGGCTGCGCAAGGCGACCGCCGCGGTGCCGGGCATCAACACCTATTTCCAGAACGTCCAGAACATCAACATCGGCACGATGTCGTCGCGGGCGCAGTGGCAATACACCATCCAGGCGGCCGACTTCCAGGAACTGAAGGAGATCGCGCCCAAACTCGAGAGCCGGATCCGTCAGGTGCCGGGTATCCTCGACGTCTCCTCCGATCTGCAGATCAAGGGCCGCCAGGCGATCGTCGACATCGATCGCGACCGCGCCTCCAAGCTCGGGCTGACCGTCGATCAGGTGCGCTCGCGGCTCTATTCGGCCTATGGCACGCGGGTGGTCTCGACCATCTTCACCGACACTTCGAGCTATTCGGTGATCCTCGAGGCCGCCGACGTCTATACGACCGGGCCGGACAAGCTGCGCCGGCTGACGATCAAGACGCCGGCCGGGGCGACCGTGCCGCTCGACGCGATCGCCACGGTGCGCGAAGCCCCGGCGCCGACGCTGGTCAACCACAAGGGCCAGCTGCCGTCGGTGACGATCTCGTTCAACCTGCAGCCGGGCACCGCGCTGTCCCAGGCGGTCGCGGCGATCCAGACCATCCAGACCGAGGTCGGCCTGCCGGAGACGGTGGCGACCGGCTTCTCGGGCACCGCCCAGATCTTCCAGGACGCGGTCGCCGGCCAGGGGCTCCTGGTGTTCGCGGCGGTGCTGGTGATCTACATCGTTCTCGGCATCCTCTACGAGAGCTTCATCCACCCGATCACCATCCTGTCGGGCCTGCCGTCGGCGGGCATCGGCGCGCTGCTGACCCTGCAGTTGTTCAAGCTCGACCTGTCGGTGATCGCGATGATCGGCATGATCATGCTGATCGGCATCGTGAAGAAGAACTCGATCATGATCGTCGACTTCGCGGTGGAGCGGCGGGCCTCGGGCCTGTCGGCGGTCGAGGCGGTGCACGAGGCCTGTCTGCTGCGCTTCCGGCCGATCATGATGACCAGCCTCGCGGCGATCCTCGGCACGCTGCCGATCGCGTTGGGCGTCGGCGCCGGCGCCGAGCTGCGCCAGCCGCTCGGTCTGGCGGTGGTCGGCGGCCTGATCGTGTCGCAGGTGCTGACCCTCTACATGACGCCGGTGGTCTATCTGCTGCTCGATCCCTTCACCAACACCCGCCCGGTCGGTGACGAGGACGAGGGCGAAGCCGCCGACGTGATCGCCGGACACCCGCACGCCGCCGAGTGAACGACCCTTCGCGCCTGCGCTCCGGCCCGCGTCGTCCCTGAAGGGTGCGCGGGCCGTCGCATGTCCGCCCTCCGGGCGCCGCCGGCGGGTAACCAAGAAGGCGCCGCCGGGTGGGGATCGCCCGCTTTCGGCCTTCTCCATGCCACATCCGCCGACCAGTCTTCCGGCCGTGGCGTCGCCCCGACGCCGCCTCGTCGTCCTGCCTCGCGCCTCGGCCCCGAGCCACCTCACGGTGAGCCCGGTCGGTGGAGGCGTGCCCACTGCCGGAAGCCCGCCGATGGATGCCACAGTCGCCGCCGTGACCCTGCCCGCCGCCGTGCCCTTCGCGCGGCCGCTGCTGCTGATCGCCGCGGCGATGGTGGCGGTGCCGCTGTTCAAGCGGCTGGGGCTCGGGTCGGTGCTCGGCTATCTGGCGGCGGGGATCGTGATCGGCCCGGCGGTGCTGCGGCTGTTCGTCGACCCGGCCGAGATCATGCAGTTCGCCGAGCTCGGCATCGTCATGTTCCTGTTCCTGATCGGCCTGCAACTGCGGCCGTCGCGACTGTGGTCGATGCGGCGCGACATCTTCGGCCTCGGCACGGCGCAGATCGTGGCGACCGCGGTGGCGGTGACCTGGTTCGCCATGACGCTGTTCGATCTGTCGTGGAAGGGCGCGTTGGTCGCCGGGGTCGGGCTGTCGCTGTCGTCGACCGCCCTGGTGATGCAGATGATCGAGGAGCGCTCGGAGACCCAGACGACCTTCGGCTCCAAGGCCTTCGCGATCCTGTTGATGCAGGATCTGGCGATCGTGCCGCTGCTGGCGCTGCTGCCGCTCCTGTCGCCGCAGCCGGCCTCTGGGGGCGAGCATCCGGCCCGCGCCCTCCTCGAGGTGATCGCCGCGGTCGGCGGGGTGGTGGCGATCGGGCGTTGGGTGCTCAATCCGATGTTCCGCCTGCTCGCCGCTTCGGGGGCGCGCGAGATCATGACCGCGGCGGCGCTGATGGTGGTGATCGGCGCGGCGAGCCTCGTGTCGCTGGCCGGTCTGTCGATGGCCACGGGGGCCTTCCTGGCCGGGGTGATGCTCGCCGAATCGAACTTCCGCAACCAGTTGCAGGTCGACATCGAACCGTTCCGCGGCCTGCTGCTCGGCCTGTTCTTCATGTCGGTGGGCATGACCGTCGACCTCGAGGTGATCGCCGGCTACTGGGACCAGATCCTCGGCGGCGTGGCGGCGTTGATCGTCGTCAAGGTGGTGGTGCTCTATCTGGTGATGCGGCTCGCTCGTTCGGGTCATGCCGACGCGGTGCGGGTGTCGCTGTTCCTGGCCCAGGGCGGCGAGTTCGGCTTCGTGCTCTATTCGGCGGCGGTGTCGGCCAAGGTGATGCCGGCGGTGCTCGGCTCGGGCCTGATCACCGTGGTGACCCTGTCGATGGCGGCGACGCCGCTGGTGGTCGGCCTGCGCCGGCTGCTCTTGCGGCGCCATCCCGCCCCGGAGATCGACGCCGATCTGGTCGAATCCGACGGCCAGGTGGTGCTGATCGGCTTCGGCCGCTTCGGGCAGGTGCTGAGCCAGTTCCTGGTCGCCGACGGCATCGACCTGACGATCATCGACACCGACCCGGCGATGATCCGCTCGGCCGGTCGCTTCGGCTTCAAGATCCATTACGGCGACGGCACCCGCCTCGACGTGCTCCGGGCCGCCGGAGTCGGGCGGGCCAAGCTGGTGGCGATCGCCACCGAGGCGCCGGCGACGACCAACCGCATCGTCGATCTGGTCAAGGCGGAATTCCCACTGACCCGGGTGTTCGCGCGCTCCTACGACCGGGCGCATGCCCTGACGCTGCTCGACCGCAACGTCGACTTCCAGGTCCGCGAGACCTTCGAATCCGCGCTGGTGTTCGGACGCGAGACGCTGAAGGCGCTCGGCCTCGACGACGACCGGGTCGGCGCCATCCTCGACGGCGTGCGGCGGCGCGACGCCGAGCGCATGGTGCTGCAGCATCAGGCGCCGACGCCGGGCGCCCTGCCCGCCCCGGGCCCCCGGACCTCGCCGCCGCCGGACGAGACTTCGGCGGAACCGCTCGCGGCCGACGTGCCGGCGGTGGACGCCGAGCCCGCGGCGACCGCGGCGCCTCCCGCGGCCGCCGCGGCGATCACCCGACGGCCCCCGCCGGTGCGGCGGGCGCGGCGAGTCATTTCGGCAACACCGGCAAACAATCGATGATCGCGGAATCCCGCGGAATCCCCGAGGTCAACCAGTGGATTCCCTCAGGCTGCGGTCGTGCTAGCCTGCGAATCGCAACGCACCCCAGGGGGAAGATTCCATGAAGACCACTCGCATCGTCGTTCTCGCGCTCATCGCCGCCGCCGGCCTGTCGATCGCCGGTTGCGCCAAGGCTCCGGCTCCGGCTCCGGCCTACGTCAAGGGCTGATCCGCAGATCGCCGTGCGCGCGCACGGCGAGAGAGCGTGACGACCGACCTTTCGGGGCGGCGGCGACGGGTTACCGTCTCCGCCGCCTCTGTCGTTTCCGGGGTCTCGCCGAATCGTCGAACGGCGGGCCGGGAGGAAAGATTGGCGTCGAGGCACGGGCGCGCGTACACTCGCCCCTCAGTCTTCCCGCACCGCCATTCGGACGCTCCATGAATCGCTTCGAACTCCCCCGCAACAACGGCCAGGCCGTGGTTCGCTATCTCGACGGAGATTTCCAGATCATCGCCAACGGCACCCATGTCGTGTGCGCCGTGACCGGACGGACGATTCCGATCGACGAATTGAAATATTGGAGCGTCGAGCGCCAGGAGGCCTATGTCGACGCGCAGGCCTCGCTCGACCGCCATCTGCAGGTCACCGGCCAGGGCTGAGGCCCGATCGCCGAACGAGCCGCGGCGCGTTCAGGCGCCCCGGCGCCGGGCAACGGCCGCGACGATCGCCGCGACCAGCGCCGCCGGATCGTCGACCACCAGATCCACCGCGAACACCACCGACGCCGCAGCCAGCCGCGCGCGCGCGTCGCCCTGCGTGCCGCGGGCGCGCGCCGCATCCTTCTCGGTGGTCACCGGCACGAGGTTCCCGACGGCGCAGCGGGCGAGCAGGCGCGCGGCATCGGCCTCGTCGAGCGGGCGATGATCGGCGAAGGCGACGAGATCGACCACCGTCGCGCCGGCCGCCGCGAGACCCGCGGCGAACTTCTCCGGCCGTCCGATCCCGGCATAGGCCAGCACCCGCCGACCGGCGACGTCCTCCGGCGCGCGCGCCACCAGACGCGCGCCGAGCACCGGCACGCCGCGGGCGGCGGCGGCGGCGCGGAGCGGCGCGACCGAGGCGGCCGGCGGCTCGTCGCTCGCCACCAGGAGGATCAGATCGGTGGCGGCCAGTTGCACCCCGAGCGGCGCCCGCAGCGGTCCGGCCGGGATCACCCGGCCGTTGCCGATGCCGACGCCGGCGTCGACCACGACGAGGCGCAGGTCGCGGGCGAGCGCCGGGTTCTGGAAGCCGTCGTCGAGGATCAGCAGGTCGGCGCCGGTGGCGGCGACCGTGGCGAGGCCGGCGATGCGGTCGCGCGACACCACGGTCGGGGCGATCGCCGCTTCGAGCAACGGTTCGTCGCCGACCCGGCTCGCGTCGTCGCACGCCGGATCGACCAACCGGGGGCCCGTGTCCGAGCCGCCCCAGCCGCGCGACAGGATCGCCGGGGTGAAGCCGGCGGCGCGCAGCAGCGGCACCAGGGCGAGGACGGTCGGGGTCTTGCCGGCGCCGCCGGCGGTGTAGTTGCCGACGACGATCACCGGCATCGGCGCCACGGCGCGCGGAGGTGCGGCCATGCGGCGGGCGGCGACCGCCCCCCAGATCGCGGCGATCGGGGCGGCGAGCAGCGCGAGCGGACCGCCGGTGGTCCAGAACCGCGGCGCCCGGGCGATCATTCCCGGTCCTTCGCGAGCGCCGCGGCGAGCGGGGCGGCGAGCGCCGCCATGGTTCGGTCGAGGGCGCCGGTCGCCGCCGCGACCACGGCGCGGGCGCGCTCGACGGTGGCGGCACGGTCGTCGGGGGCGCCGTGGGCCGCGACCACCGCGGCGGCGAGGCCGGCGGCATCGGTGATCGCGGTGGCGCCGCCGGCGGCGTCGAGGTCGCGATAGACGTCGGCGAAGTTGCGGGTGCTGGGGCCGTGGATCACCGCGCAGCCGAGGCGGGCCGGCTCGATCGGGTTCTGCCCGCCCTTGTCGGCGAGCGAGCCGCCGACGAAGGCGATCGGCACGAGGCGGTAGAGCAGCCCCATCTCGCCGATGGTGTCGGCGAGGAAGACGTCCGTTGCGGCGGTCGGGGTCTCGCCCTGCGAGCGCGAGGCGACGGTGAGGCCGCGCCCGGCGAGCTCGCGGCGGATCTCGTCACCACGGACCGGATGGCGCGGGGCGATCACCGTCAGGAGGCCGGGAAGGTGGACCGCGGCGGCGGCGTGGACTTGCGCCGCGATCGCTTCTTCGCCGGGATGGGTGCTGGCGGCGAGCCAGGTCGGCCGCGCACCGATCGCCGCGGCGAGGCGGGCCTGTTCGGCCGGGTCGGCGCCGAGCGGCGGGCCGTCGTATTTGAGGTTGCCGACCACCCGGACGTCGCCGACGCCGAGAGCGGCGAGCCGCGCGCCGTCGCCGGGCGATTGGGCGAGCGCCGCGGCGAGGCGGCCGAACAGCGCGCGGGCGGTGCCGCCGACCAGACCCCAGCGCCGGGCGGAGCGTTCCGACAGGCGGGCGTTGACCAGAACCTGGGGGATCGCGCGATCGGCCAGTTCCAGCACGGTGGTCGGCCACATCTCCGATTCGACGAAGATCGCCAGACCGGGGCGCCAATGGTCGAGGAAGCGGCCGAGATGGGGGGCGACGTCGAAGGGCACGAACTGGTGGAAGGCCCCGGCCGGCAGGCGCTGGGCGGCGATCGCCGCGGAGGTCACGGTGCCGGTGGTGACCAGCACGGCGGTGCCGGCGGCAATCAGGCGCTCGACCAGGGCCAGAACCGAGACGGTCTCGCCGACGCTGGCGGCATGGACCCACACCAGCGGACCTCGGGGGCGCGGCTTGGCCGGCCGGCCGAGGCGTTCGCCGCGGCGGGTCGGATCTTCCTTGCCGGCGCGGGTGCGCCGAGCGAGCAGGAGCGGCAGGGCCGGGGCCAGGACCCGACCGAGGCCGCGATAGGCGGCGAGGACGGCATCGCCGAAGCGATCAGACATCGCGGCCCCCGACCAGTTCATAGGCCCGGGCGGTGATCCGATTGAGGTTCGCCTCGACGGCGCGGCGGGCGGACTCGATCGCCGCCGCATCGGCATCGGCGGCGACCCGGATCGGCTCGGCGAAGACCACGGCGAAGCGGCCGAAGGGCAGATTGAAGGCGGCGGAGTCCCAGGAGCGGGTCATGCGGCGTCGCCATGTGGTCGCGGTGGCGACACAGACGATCGGCGCGCCGGAGCGCCGCGCGATCTGGACGATGCCTTCGCCGGCGACCTTGGCCGGGCCTTTGGGCACGTCGGCGGTCATGCACAGGACGTCGCCGGCCTCCAGGGCGCGCAACGCCGCGACGAAGCCGGCGACGCCGCCACGGCGGCGGACCTCGTCGCCGGAGCGGCCGCCCGAGGCGCGGATCGCGCCGATGCCGAGCTTCTCGCAGACGATGACGTTCATCTCGCCGTCGCGCGACCGCGAGATCATCGCCTTCGCCCGCCAGCTGTCGTCGGGCTTGATGAACGGCGTCATGAAGTGCTCGCCGTGCCACATGGCGACGATCAGCGGCTGCGGTCCGCCGAGATTCGCGAAATAGTCGGGCGGTTCGACGACGAGGCGGGTGCTCCGGCGCACGAAGCGGAAATAGCGGGCGAACAGCGACCCCACCAGATTGCGGAAGCCCTCGCGGCGCAGCAGGCGCTTCAGCATGGCGGGCGGGCTCCGCGGCACGGCAAGGACGCCGCACGCAGGCCGCAAGGGCGCGTCGGGTGGGCGGCCCGGGACCGTCGGTCGCGCCTCGGCATCGGCATCATGGGTCGAATTCGTCCTCGCTGGTCGTGTCGCCGGCGATCCTTAGCGCCGAACGGCGTCGCCGTCACGGCCGCCGTGGCGCCGGGCGCGGCGACCGCCGGCTCAATGCTCGTGATCGGGATCGAGCAGCCGGTGGAGATGGACGATGAAATAGCGCATGTGGGCATTGTCGACGGTGGCCTGGGCCTTGGCCTTCCAGGCGACCCGCGCCGAATCGTAGTCGGGGAACAGGCCGACCAGCTCGACATGGGAGAGGTCGCGGAACTCGGTCCCGTGCAGGTCGACGAGTTCGCCGCCCAGGACGAGATGAGGCAGTTGCTTCTTCTTGCTCATGGTCGTGGCCTTTCCCGTTGATCTTCCGGAACGCGACGCTCGCCCCCGCTCACGCCGCCATGCCCTCGAGCCGGGCGAGCAGGATCCGCGCCGCGTCGTGGAGGCCGGGGACGGCCGCCACCAACGGCGGATGGTGCGGGACCGCCCGGTTGTAGCGCAGAGGTTCACCGCTCGGGACGGTGAACCGACCTCCGGCTTCCTGCACCAAAAGGTCGGCGGCGGCAAGATCCCAATCATGAGCATTGCGCGTGGCATAGGCCACGTCGAGGGCGCCGTCGGCGACCCGGGCGATCCGCACGGCGAGCGACGGCACCACGTCGTGGGCGGCGAATCCGGCGGCGATCAGGGCCGGCGCATCGAGATAGCGGCGCGGGCCGGCGACCCGGGCGCCGGCGAGCTCGCTGCGGTCGATCACCGCCAGACGGCGGCCGTCGCACCAGGCGCCGCGGCCGATCCGCGCCGCCCAGGTGGTGCCGAGCGCCGGGGCGTGGAGCATCGCGACGATCGGGCGGCCGTCCTCGACCACGGCGATCGACACCGCCCAGATATCGGAGCCGCGCAGGAACGCGCGGGTGCCGTCGATCGGATCGACCACGAAGACGCGGCGGCGATCGAGGCGCTCGGGGCCGTCGGCGGTCTCTTCGGACAGCCAGCCGTAGTCGGGTCGGGCGGTCCGCAGAACCTCGACGAGGTGGCGATCGACCGCCAGATCGGCCTCGCTGACCGGCGAGCCGCCGCTCTTGGTCCACACCGTCGGGTCGCGCCGGAAGAAGCCGAGAGCGATCTCGCCGGCCTCCCGGGCGGCGCCGGCGAGGAGCGCGAGATCGGCGTCGGTGTCGGCGTCGGCGATCCCGCGGTCAGCGTCCGGCAATGGTCAGGCCCTCGATCATCACACTGGGCGTATCGATGCCGAAGCGATGTTCGAGATCGTCGGCGGGGACGAGGCGCGCATACATGTCGATCAGATTGCCGGCCACCGTGACCTCGCTGACCGGATGGGTGATCTCGCCCTTCTCGATCCAGAAGCCGGAGGCGCCGCGGGAATAGTCGCCGGTGATGCCGTTGACGCCGGAACCGATCATGTCCGTGACCAGCAGGCCGGCATCGATCGAGCGGATCATCGCGTCGCGGCCGGTCGGGCCGGGCTGCAGGGTGACGTTGGTCGAGCCCGGCGACGGCGAACCGGTACCGCGCGCGGCGCGACCGTTGGTGGCGAGGCCGAGTTCGCGGGCCGAGGCGCCGTCGAGCAGCCAGTGCCGCAGGATGCCGTCCTCGACGAGGTTCAGCACCGGTCCGGCGACGCCTTCGCCGTCGAAGGGCCGCGACGACAGGCCGCGCCGGCGATAGGGGTCGTCGGTGATGGTGACGCCGGGGGCGAAGACCGCGGTCTCGCGGGCCTTGGACAGAAACGAGGTGCGGCGGGCCACCGCGGCGCCGTTGATCGCCGACAGGAGATGGCCGACCAGCCCGGTGGCGGCGCGCGGCTCCCACACCACGGTGGCGACCCGGGTGTCGATCTGGCGCGGGTTGAGGCGGCGCACGGCGCGCTCGCCGGCGCGGCGGCCGATCTCCTCGGGCGTCTCCAGATCTTCGGCGAAGATCTTCGACGAAGCCGCCCAGTCGCGCTCCATGGCGGTGCCGGAGCCGGCGAGGGCGGTGACCGACAGGGCGTGGCGCGAGCCGAGCCAGGCGCCGGCGAAGCCGTGGGAGGTGACCAGCACCAGGCCGCCGAGCGACCACGAGGCGCTGGCGCCGCCGGAATTGGACACGCCGGCGACGGCGCGGGCAGCGTCTTCGGTGGCGAGCGCCCGGGCGGTCAGCTCCGCGGCCGACGGCGTGCCGAGATCGAGCAGGTCGAGGTCGACGAAGTCGCGAGTGAGCAGATCGGGATCGATCAGGTCGGCGAAGGGATCCTCCGGCGCGGCGCGGGCCATGGCCACGGCGCGCGCGGCGAGGCCGGCGGGATCGGCGAAGACGTTGGCCGAGATCGTCGCCTGACGGCGGCCGACGAACACCCGCAGGCCGAAGTCGTCGCCCTCGGAGCGCTCGCTGTCCTCGACCTCGCCGAGGCGGACCCCGACCGACAGCGACACGCCGCGCACCGCCACGGCATCGGCGCGGTCGGCGCCGGCGGCGATCGCCGCGGCGACGAGACGGTGGGCCTTCTCCTTCAGCTCGGACTGATCGAGCACATCGGGCATCACGAATTCTCCGAAGGGCGCGGGCTGCGCCGGCATGTCCTGTCCCGTTTACGTGGCCGGCCGGCCGGCGACAAGGGCGATGACGAAGCGCGGCGCGGCGGGGGGAGAGGCGCGGCGAAGATCGGTGAGGATCTGATAACCCTGCGCGGCGTCAACCAAAATTCAACCAGCTTCGTTAAGTCGGATCCAAGCCCCCCGGGAGCAGTATCGTCCTCACAGAGCGATGTCTTCGCAAGACGAACACACCCCCGCAGGAGGCGATTTCGATGCGTCAGTCCAAGACGACGAGGGTCGACGAATCGCAGACCTTCGCACCGGTGCGGCTCGACCCTTTCTCCCTGCCGCAACGCTTTCGTTACGATACCGGGATCGATCCGCGTGACGGCCGGCCGCTCGGCGCGGCGGTGGTCTTCCTCGAAGCCCACGTCGCCCATGTCTGCCGGTACCTGCCGTCCGGCCTGCCGATCGACCTGCAACTGCCGATGACCGCCTTCGAAGGCGTGGCGGTGCGGATCCTGCCCGATCGGGTCGGCGCCCACGGCGAGACGATCCCCGACGGCCGGGTGGTGATCGAACTGCTGCACCGCGACCCGCAGCTGTCGCTGCCGCTGTCGGTCGCCGACGACCTCGACGACGTCGCCGCCGACTGGAAGGCGTGGTCGCGCGCTCTGGCGCTGCCGATGCTGCTGGTCGAAAGCGACGGCTCGTGGCGGGCGATCGAGACCCGGCTCGGCGCGGTGACGGTCGGCGCGCCGCGGCCGCGGCGTCGGCGCTCGGTGCTGGCCGGAAGGCGGCCGCGCTTCCTCACCCGCCGCAAGGTCGGCGTGCCGCCGCGCGAACCGGTGGTGTTCGACGGTTACGAGATCTTCGGCCGCGACTGAACGCACGGTCGAACCAACGACGTACCCCCTGTCCCTCGACCCCGGCGCGCGACCCCGCTCCGGGGTCGTTTCTTTTGGCGGGTCACAGCCGGCGCAGGCCGTCGGCGACGAGACCGGCGAACAGGATCCAGCCGGCCCAGCGGTTGGCGCGGAACAGCGCGAGGCAGGCGTCGGGGTCGTCGATGTCAAGGCGGATCACCTGCCAGGCGAGGTGAAGCGCGAAGCCGGCGAGCCCGATCCAGGCGAGAAGCCCGACCCCGGCGAGGGCGAAGGCCCCGGCATGGCAGAGGATCGCTGCGCCGTAGAGCCCGACCAGCCAGCGGCGAGTGGCGCCGGCGAAGAAGCGGGCGGTCGAGCGCACGCCGACGATGGCGTCGTCCTCCTTGTCCTGGTGGGCGTAGATGGTGTCGTAGCCGATGGTCCACAGGATGCAGCCGAGGTAGAGCACCACCGGCGCGACGTCGAGGCGCTGCAGCGCCGCCGACCAACCGACCAGCGCCCCCCAGGAGAAGGCGAGGCCGAGGAAGGCCTGAGGCCAGTCGGTGATCCGCTTCATGAAGGGATAGATCGCCACGATCCCCAGCGACGACAGGCACAACACGATGGTGAAGCGGTCGAACTGGACCAGCACCACGAGCCCGACCAGCGCCTGCAGCCCGAGGAACGCCCAGGCGGCGCGGATCGACACCTGACCCGAGGGGATCGGCCGCGAGCGCGTGCGGGCGACGGCGGCGTCGATGTCGCGATCGACGAGGTCGTTCCAGGTGCAGCCGGCGCCGCGCATGGCGATGGCACCGATCATGAACAGAGCGAGGTGGAGCGGTTTCGGCCAGGGGCGGCCGGCGGCATCGGCGGCCAGCGCCGCCGACCACCAGCACGGCCACAACAACAGCCACCAGCCGATCGGCCGTTCCCAGCGGGCCAGCCGGGCATAGGGCCGAACGGCGCGCGGCAGCAGGGTATCGGCCCAATGGCCGCGCTCGGCGTCGGCGACGGTGCCGGCGGACGGCGGTTCGGACGGACGGGCGATCATGGGGCTCTCCGGAGACGGCGTCGTCTCCGAGGTGGGCCGAAACCGCGGCGCCGTCAAGCCGCGCCGACACCGCTCGCGGCCGGCGTCCACGCGGACTCGACGCGTCCCGCCGCGGCTGCTAGATCGCGGGCGACGGCGACGGACCGGCTTCGGAGAGAGATCCCATGAACGTGCTGCTGATCGGTTCGGGCGGACGCGAGGATGCGCTCGCCCAGGCGCTCGCCCGCTCGCCCCGCCTCGACCGGCTGTGGGCGGCCCCCGGCAACCCCGGCATCGCCCGGGTCGCGACCTGCGTCGCCCTCGACGTCGCCGACCACGGGAGCGTGATCGCCTTCTGCCGCGCGGAAGCGATCGACTTCGTGGTGGTCGGGCCGGAAGGGCCGCTGGTCGCCGGCATCGTCGACGCGCTCGCCGCGGTCGGCATCGCCGCCTTCGGGCCGAGCGCCGCCGCCGCGCGGCTCGAAGGCTCCAAGGGCTTCACCAAGGACATCTGCGCGCGCTGGGCGATCCCGACCGCCGCCTACGGCCGGTTTTCGGACCGCGAGGCGGCGCTCGCCCATCTCGACCGGGTCGGCGCGCCGATCGTCGTCAAGGCCGACGGGCTCGCCGCCGGCAAGGGCGTCACCGTCGCCGAGACCCTCGCGGACGCCCGAGCCGCGGTCGTCGACTGTTTCTCCGGGGCCTTCGGGGCGGCCGGCGCGGAAGTGGTGATCGAGGAGATGCTGATCGGCGAAGAGGCGAGCTTCTTCGCGCTGTGCGACGGCGACACGGCGCTGGCCTTCGCCTCGGCCCAGGACCACAAGCGCGCCTTCGACGGCGACCGCGGCCCCAACACCGGCGGCATGGGTGCCTATTCGCCGGCCCCGGTGATGACCGAGGCGATGAGCGAGCGGGTGATGGCCGAGATCATCCGCCCGACCGTGGCGGCGATGAAGGCCGAAGGTTGCCCGTTCAAGGGCGTGTTGTTCGCCGGTCTGATGATCGGTGCCGACGGACCGAAGCTGATCGAATACAACACCCGCTTCGGCGATCCCGAGACCCAGGTGATGCTGGCCCGGCTCGACGGCGATCTCCTCGATCTGCTGATAGCCACCGCCGACGGCACGCTGGCGTCGCGCGCCGTGCGCCTCGCCGACACCGCGGCGCTGACCGTGGTGATGGCGACCCGCGGCTATCCCGGGACTTACGCCAAGGGCTCGGAGATCCGCGGCATCGCCGCGGCCGAGGCCCTGCCGGGGGTCACCGTCCATCACGCCGGCACGGCGCGCGACGGCGATCGCCTCGTCGCCGCCGGCGGGCGGGTGCTCAACGTCACGGCGCGCGGCGCCAGCGTCGGCGAGGCCGCGGCGCGGGCCTATGCCGGGGTCGAGGCGATCGACTGGCCCGACGGCTTCTGCCGCCGCGACATCGGCCGGCGGGCGATCGAGCGCGAATCCGCCGCCCCTCTCGCCGGGCCGGGCTCGGCGGCGTAAGCTCCCCGCAGACGCCGTCCCGGACGAGGCGACGGCGCGAGGGGGGCGACCATGGATCTCGTCGATCTCTATCCCGGCTGGGAGGCCCGCACCGTCGACGTCGGGGCGGTCAAGATCTTCGCGCGGATCGGCGGCCGGCCGGAGGCGCCGCCGCTGGTCTGCCTGCACGGCTTTCCCCAGACCCACGTGATGTGGCACCGCGTCGCGCCGGCGCTGGCCGAGCACTTCCGGGTGATCTTGCCGGATCTGCGCGGCTACGGCTGGTCCGGGGTCGCCGAAATCGACGCCGCACACAAGGCCATGTCGAAGCGGGCGATGGCGGCGGACGTGGTGGCGCTGATGGACGAGCTCGGGCACACGCGCTTCGCGGTGGTCGGCCACGATCGCGGCGCGCGGGTCGCCCATCGCCTCGCTCTCGACCATCCCGATCGGCCGACCCGGCTGGCGCTGCTCGACATCGTCCCGACCGCGACGATGTGGGCGCGGATGGACGCCGCGCTGGCGCTGCGGGTCTATCACTGGATGTTCCTGGCCCAGCCGGCGCCGATGCCGGAGACGCTGCTCACCGCTTCGTCGCGCGCCTGGATCGACCATACGCTCGCCGCCTGGACCGCGGCCAAGAGCCTCGCGCCCTTCAACACCAAGGCGCTCGCCCATTACCGGGCGTTCTTCGCGGTGCCGGAGCGGATCGCCGCGACCTGCGAGGATTATCGCGCCGGCGCGACCATCGACCGCGCCGACGACGAAGCCGACCGGCTCGCCGGGCGACGGGTCGCGGTGCCGACGCGGGTGCTGTGGGGCGCCGCCGGCTTCCCGGCCGACGCCGCGGCCGATCCGCTCACCGTGTGGCGCGACTTCCTGGCGCCCGGGACGCCGCTCGACGGGCAGGCGATCGACGCCGGCCACTTCCTCGCCGAGGAGGCGCCCGCGGCGGTGGCGGCGGCCTTGCTGCCGTTCCTGTTTTCCGGCGGCTGAGCCTTCTCTTCCGCCCGGCCGATCCCCATCTCGGGGAGAGCCACCCGCAGGGGAGTAGTCGGAACATGACGGAACCTCGGATCGGAGTCGTGCTGGGCGGCGGCGGCGCCCGCGGTATCGCCCATATCCCGGTGCTGGAGGCCCTCGACGACCTCGGACTGGTGCCGACGGCGATCGCCGGCACGTCGATCGGCGCGATCATCGGCGCGGCGCGGGCCGGCGGCCTGTCGGCGGCGGAGATCCGCGAACGCACCCTCGAGAGTTTCGGCAATCGCTCGGCGGCGCTGGCCAAGCTGTGGACGCTGCGGCCGCGCAGGCTCGGCGACCTGCTGACCGGCGGCATCGGCCTCGGACAACTGTCGCCGGAGAAGATCCTGACGGCTTACGTCGGCGACGCGCTTCGGCCGACCTTCGAGGACCTGCCGATCCCGCTGGCGGTGGTCGCCACCGATTATTACGGCGGCTGCGAAGTGGTGCTGACCACCGGCGAATTGCGCCGCGCGGTGGCGGCGTCGATCGCCATCCCGACGCTGTTCAAGCCGGTGGTGATCGACGGACGGGTGCTGATGGACGGCGGCATCATGAACCCGGTGCCGGTCGACGTGCTGACCCGCGAGGTCGACGTGGTCCTGGCGGTCGACGTGGTGTCCTTCCCCGAGCTGCAGGACGGCCACACCGTGCCCGGCGCGCTCGAGGCGATGTTCGGGGCGAGCCAGTTGCTGATGCAGCAGATCGCCGCCGCCAAATTCGACAAGCGCCGGCCCGACATCCTGCTCCGCCCGGCGGTCGGCCACATCCGGGTGCTCGACTTCCTGGAGGCCAAGGCGATCCTGGCGGCCGGCGAGGGCCTGCGCGAGGAGACCAAGCGCCGGCTCGGCCGCCTGCTCGAGGCGGTCCACACCGAACCGCTGCCGGCGATCGAACCGCCCAAGAAGCGCGGCTTGCTGGCCCGGCGCCGGCGCGGCTGACGGGACTTCAGCGGCGGTCGCGGAAGAAGGCCTTGAGCAGATCGCCGGCTTCGCCCGCGGCGATGCCCGAATAGACCTCGGGGACGTGGTGGCAGGTCGGCGAGGCGAACAGGCGGACGCCGCTCTCCACCGCCCCGCCCTTGGGATCGGCGGCGCCGTAATAGACCCGGCGCAGGCGGGCGAGCGAGATCGCCCCGGCGCACATCGGGCAGGGCTCGAGGGTCACCCACAGGTCGCAGCCGCCGAGCCGCTCGGTGCCGAAACGGCGGGCGGCGGCGCGCAGGGCGACGATCTCGGCATGGGCGGTCGGATCGCGGTCGGTCAGGGTGCGGTTGCGCCCCGAAGCGATCACCGCGTCGCCGGCCACCACCACCGCGCCGACCGGTACTTCCCCCTCCGCGGCGGCGGCGCGCGCCTCGGCGAGGGCCTCGGGCATGAAGGTGCGGAAGATCATCGGAACCTCGGACGACGGAGGTGAAGGGCGGGGCCGGGTCGGAGAAGGCCGATCGCGGTCGAATTTCAGGGCGACCGCGGTGTGAGTCCCGCTCGCGGCGTCGGAACGCTTACACTTCGCGGCGACTTCGTCTAGTAAGGCCGGATGATCATGATTTCCGAGACCGACACCGACGGAGCGCCGCAGGCCGGCGCCGACACCAACACCAACGGCACCCCCGCGACGGCGGCGCCGAGGACCGACACGACCCCGGCCATCGCGCCGGCGAGCCCGGCGACCGAGCCGGCACCGGCGGAAGTCGCCGCGGCGACGCCCGAGCCGATCGACGGCGCACCGACCGAGGTCGACGACGACGAGACGCTCGAGGTGATCGAAGCCCTCGACGCCTTCGACGACGAGGACGACGACGATCTGGCGCTCGATCTCGACGAAGACGACGGCGATGACGAGGCGCCCGCCGTGGTCGCCGCGGCGCCGGCGCCGCGTCCGGCCAAGGCCAAGCGCGCCGCCGAGCCGGCGCCGCTGGAGGGCGAGCGCATCGCCAAGGTGCTGGCCCGCGCCGGCCTGTGTTCGCGCCGCGAGGCCGAGGACTGGGTCGCCGCCGGCCGAGTGACCATCAACGGTCGCACTCTGACCACCCCGGCGGTGACCGTCGGCCCGCGCGACCGCGTCACCGTCGACGGCAAGGCGCTGCCGACCAAGGAACGCACCCGGCTGTGGCTGTTCCACAAGCCGCGCGGTCTGGTCACCACCACCCACGATCCCGAGGGCCGGCCGACGGTGTTCTCGGTGCTGCCGGTCGACATGCCGCGGGTCGTGACCATCGGTCGCCTCGACATCAACACCGAAGGCCTGCTGCTGCTGACCAACGACGGCGGCCTCGCCCGCGTCCTCGAACTGCCGGCCACCGGCTGGCTGCGCCGCTACCGGGTGCGGGCCTATGGCGAGGTCGAACAGGCGGCCCTCGACGAGCTGAAGCACGGCGTGTCGCTCGACGGCGTCGACTACGGCTCGATCGAGGCGGAGATCGACCGCGTCCAGGGCCACAACACCTGGCTGGTGATGGGCCTGCGCGAAGGCAAGAACCGCGAGGTCAAGCGCGTCCTCGGCGATCTCGGCCTGACCGTCAACCGGCTGATCCGCATCTCCTTCGGGCCGTTCCAGTTGGCCGACCTCGAAGAGGGCGAGATCCGCGAGATCCGCGGCCGGGTGCTGCGTGATCAGCTCGGCAAGCGGCTGGTCGCCGAATCCGGCGCCGATTTCGAAGCGCCGATCGTCCACCACATCCCCGGCGGCGAGAGCGACGAAGAAGAGGCGCCGAAGCGCAAGATCCGCGCCTTCACCCGCGGCGAGGACGGCAACGACGGCCGCCGTCGCGACGGCGACGCCCCGCGCGAGCGCACGCCGCGCACCAAGATGGAATTCATCGGCACCGGCGACCGCAGCGGCGGCGAAGGCCGCGGCGAGCGGCCGCGGCCGTCCGGCTTCCGCAGCCGGCCCGACGGCGCCGCCCCCAAGAGCGGCGGCTACCGCGGCCGTCCGGACGGGGCCGCGCCGAAGAGCGAAGGCTACCGGGGTCGTCCCGAAGGCGCCGCGCCGCGCAGCGAAGGCTACCGCGGCCGCTCCGAGGGCGGTGCGCCGAAGAGCGAAGGCTATCGCGGCCGTCCCGACGGGGCGGCGCCGCGCAGCGAGGGCTACCGTGGACGGTCCGACGCCGGGCCGCCGAAGGGCGAGGGCTTCCGCCCGCGTCCCGAGGGCGCGGCACCGCGCAGCGAGGGCTATCGCGGCCGGTCCGATGCCGGGCCGCCGAAGAGCGAAGGCTATCGCGGGCGCTCGGCGCAGCGCGACGAGGGCGGCGAACGGCCGCGCTCGGAAGGTTATCGCGGGCGCTCTGAAGGCGGTGCCCCCAAGAGCGAGGGCTACCGCGGCCGTCCCGACGGCGGTGCACCGCGCAGCGAAGGCTATCGCGGTCGTTCCGATGCCGGGCCGCCCAAGAGCGAGGGCTACCGGGGCCGGTCGTCGGAAGGCGGCGCACCCAAGAGCGACGGCTATCGCGGCCGTCCCGAGGGTGGAGCGCCGCGCAGCGAAGGCTACCGGGGTCGCTCCGACGCCGGGCCGCCGAAGAGCGAGGGTTACCGCGGACGGTCCGCGCAGCGCGACGAGGGCGGCGAGCGGCCGCGCTCGGAGGGCTATCGCGGGCGTTCGGAGGGGGGAGCCCCGAAGAGCGAAGGCTATCGCGGACGCCCCGAAGGCGGCGCTCCGAAGAGTGAAGGCTATCGCGGCCGTCCCGAGGGGGGCGCCCCGCGCAGCGAAGGCTATCGCGGCCGTTCGGATGCCGGACCGCCCAAGCGCGAAGGCTACCAAGGTCGCTCGGACGGCGGGGCGCCGAAGTCGAGCTCCTACCGGCCGCGTCCGTCGGGCGACGGCGAGGGCGCCGGTGAGGCGCGCAGGAGTGCCGGTGGTACGGGCGAGGCGCGCAAGAGCGCGCCGGTGCGGGTCGAGGGCTTCGGGCCGAAGGGTCCCCGCGGCATGAACCCGGGCGGGCGCACCGGTCCCAAGGGACCGCCCGGCGCCAAGGGCCCCGGGGGCGGCAAGGGCGGCCCGGGCGGCAGTGGCAAGGGCGGCGGCTTCGGCAAGCGACCGGGCGGTCGCGGACCGTCGCCGCGCACGCCGAAATGAGGATCGTCGGCGGGCGGTTCCGGGGGGCGACGCTCGCCGCCCCCCGTTCGCAGGCGATCCGGCCGACCTCCGACCGGCTGCGCGAGAGCCTGTTCAACATCCTGGTGCATGCCCACGGCGACCCGATCGACGGCGCCCGGGTGCTCGACCTGTTCTCCGGGACGGGCGCGCTCGGGCTCGAGGCGCTGTCGCGGGGCGCCCGGTTCTGCCTGTTCGTCGAAGAGGCGGCCGAAGCGCGCGGCCTGATCCGCACCAATGTCGAGACGCTGCAGCAGACCGGCGCCACCAAGCTGTGGCGCCGCGACGCCACGCGACTCGGCGAGCGCGGCGCCTTCGAGCCCTTCGACCTCGCCTTCCTCGATCCGCCCTACGGCCGCGGCCTCGCCGATGCGGCGCTGCGAGCAATGGCCGCCGGCGGCTGGCTGCGCGACGGCGGGCTGGCGGTGGTCGAAGAGAGCGCCGCGGCCGAGCTCGAACCGGGGGCGGGATGGGAGACCGTCGATACGCGCGCCCAGGGCGACAGCCGTTTGACGTTCTTACGCTGCGTCATATGATATTCGTGACGAGATCCGAGTATTTTTAATCGAGAACAACCTTTCATCGCCACGTCACATCAACGTTAGGTCCTGTTGACGAATACGCGCGTCCATAGGCGGACAGCAGCGATGAGGACGAAGCCGAGGTAGCTGTCGGCGGTCTTGTCGTAGCGGGTGGCGAGGCGGCGGAAGTTCTTCAGCTTGTTGAAGCAGCGCTCGATCCTGTTTCGCAGGGCATAGACGTGGTCATCGACGGGGATCTGGATCTTGCGGCTTCGCCGCATCGGGATCATCGGTGTGACGCCACGAGCCTCCATCTCCTCTCGGATAT
>NZ_SJFN01000030.1 GCF_004328075.1 Siculibacillus lacustris
GAACCGAGGCTCGACGCTGTCGGACCGCAGGTACTTGCGGACCGTGTTCCTCGAAAGCCCGGTGCGCCGGGAAATCTCTCGGATCGAGAAATGATCCCGATAGTGCCAGCGCCGGATGACGCTCAATAACTCCATGTCGATCACTCCGCTGTCCCCCGCACCAGTGGCGAGGGAGGAGGTTCAAACATGGGTCAATTCTCGATGGAAAAATCCCTGCCGCCTGGGTCAGTTCTCCGCGGAAATCAACAACAAGGGATTTGCGCGGCTGTCGTTGCCTCGCTGGTGAGTGTTAGCCCACGTCCCACAGCGACCATCGACAGCAAGACGTCCCGCCCGACATAATGCGCATGAACCGCTGGGTGGTGGCCGAGTCCGGCGAGCCTCTGCACAAGATAATCGTGGATCTCCGGGCCGGGTGCAGCGTCGCTGACGATGAAACTCTCGCCGGAAAGATCGTGCCAGCTAACCTCGTCTTTCGCGACGAGCCGATGAGCGCATGGCAAAACCACGAAGACTCGTTCCGACCAAAGATGTTCGGTCTCACAATCGTCCCACGTCGCCGTTCCCGTGATGAAGGCGACATCCAATCGAAGCTGACGCACAGCCAAGACGTGCTCTGCTGGATTGCCGTCGACCAGTTCGACGAGAACGCCCGAATGCTCTTTGTCGTATGCTCGCAGCAACTCGAACAGGAAGCCCGACGCCAGCGATGAGAAGATCCCGACCTTGATACCGCCTTCCTGGGCACGACCGATTGCGGCTACGTCTTTCGCACCATCGCTGATCTGTTGTAGGGCTACGCGCACCCTGCGCAGGAACCGTTGCCCTGCGAGAGTGAGGCAAACTCCGCCAGCATGGCGCTGGAACAAGGATGCGCCGAGTTGATCCTCAAGATCGCGAACTCGGCGGCTGACGGCCGACACTCGAACATTGAGCACACACGCAGCTTTTCGGAAACTGCCGTGTTCCGCTGCGGCGACAAAATAGCGGAGGTAGCGAATCTCAACCGTCACGTCGTTCGAGCCAAAACCAGTGAGATGCGGCAAAACGGCGTCTGCTTTTGTTGGCTTTGATCAGGCAAAAATGTTCTTCAAAAACTGATTTGACGAGGCTGGGTAAAAGCACCAAGCCGCTTGGTGCCGCATCCATTGTCCATAGGAGAAGTGTGGCTCCCGGCCGCATGTGACATGCCAATCCAGACACATAAGCCGTCTGATCCTCGCTGTTGAGGCAGTGGAAGCAGCCGATATCAAACGCGATATCGAAAGGCCTGTCTGGAAGGTCGAGCTTGGTGACATCCGCGACCAAATAGGAGGCCCGGAGCGGCTTTTGCGCGGTACGCGCTCGTGCCTTCATTATGGCCACGGGTGAAAAATCGACGCCAAGCGCGGTTAAGCCCTGTTCAGCCATATACTGCGAGAATCGACCGATTCCACATCCAAGTTCGAGTACTTTCGCAGCCGGGTGCTGTGCAGCGAAACCCTTTACTTCCTTCGGGACGCGAATATCCCCCCAAAAGGTCAAGGGGGCACGATATGCGGCATCGAATTTCAGGCTGTTATTAGGGGCTGTCATATTGAGGCGTCCTTCTCCGGCTCGCGAAAAGTGAGCCGCGAGGGCTCCGGTAAATCCAAAGATCAGAAGGGCAGAATCCCATCTTCTTGATCATAATTTTGTACGTTCATCGCCAATCGTTCAGCGAACTCATTGGTCATTCCGGCGCTGTTGCAAGTGTTCGAGGATCGCCCGAGGCGCGTCGCGGCCATACATCTCCAGAAATCCCTCTTGCGCTTCACGCGCATGAGCATTTGCTCGATCCTGCATCGCGGTCTCGAAAGCCTGGAGGTCTTGATCCCATTCCTCTCCGAACTTAAGCTTGGTCGCGAGTTCAGCGGCATCGAACATGGCCAGATTCACACCCAGACCGACGGGAGGCATGACATGTGCTGCATCGCCGATCAGAGTCAGGCCCGGCTTGTGCGTCCACCGGAAATCAGTCGGCAGGGCAACGATCGGGCGGACAAACGCAACATCGCGGGACTCGTCGATGAGCGCGGCCAACGAGGGGGCCAATTCAGGGAGCAGCGTCTTGAGGGACCGCTTAAGAAGATGCGGTTCGGAAGCATCGATTTGGCTGGCGGCCAGCCAGTCTTCCGCAGCATGAAGCACGGCATAAACACGCAAATGGCCATGGGCGTTACGCTGGGCGACGATGCCCTTACTCTCATGGATAGCCATGATCGTTCCATGCCCAACCAGTCGGGCCAGATCGGGATGTCGTTGATCCGCGTCGTCGATCCAAAATTCGATAAATGTGATTCCGGTATAAGCGGGCTTGACAGAGGACAAAGCGAGGCGAACCTTTGACCATGCCCCGTCAGCACCAATAACGAGGTCGAACGGGCCGATGGTTTGATCAGCAAAGCGCAGGAGGTGTCGCCCGCCGCTATCGCTTATGACGTCTTTGAGTTTTGTCGCCCACGTTACCGTGCCAGTTTCAAGCGAGGACAAAAGCAAGTCGCGCAAGGCCTTTCGATCAATTTCTGGTCTTCCGCCAGTTTGTTTGTCTGGCCTGTCGTCGATCAGCAGATTTGCTGTCTTATAGTCCAGGACCTTGAGTTCTTGGTCTTCATGACGGGCTTGAAGGCGAAAGACTCCGAGCAACCCAGCGCGATCGAGAGCAACTTGGCCGGAATCGGCATGAAGATCGAGCGTCCCTCCTTGATCGCGAGCATCCGTCGATACGTCCGCTTCGAACACGCGGACCGCTATTCCGTGCATCTGCAATATCCGCGCGGCGGTAAGCCCTGCGGGGCCAGCACCTATGATCGCCACCTCGGGGATCGCTTGAGTCGACATCGCCAAGCCTCTATATAGATATCAATGCAATATACATAGATATCTATGCGAAAGGATGCAAGGCCCTATGACGGCAAAATCGGCTTCCCCGATCGGCTATCTTGCCAACAAGGCTGCGCGCGCCTTCAACCGAACAATGGAGCGCCGGTTGCGGGAGTTAGGAGTACTTCCTGCTCAATTCCCGGTGCTGCTGGCGTTGGAGGACGGCTGCGCGCGCTCGCAAAAGTCTTTGGTGGAAATTGTAGGCACCGAGCAGCCAACGATGGTCGTGAATCTCGCGCGTATGGAACGGGATGGGCTGATCAGCCGTGAAACCGATCCCGCAGACCGCCGTAGCACTCTGATCCGGCTCACCCCCGACGCCATCGCAAAGGCCAAATCGGTCGCTGCGATACGCGATGAAATAAATGCTTCCGCATCCCAGGGGCTTTCAATAGACGAAGTCGCTTCTTTGCGGTTATTTCTTCTATATATTATCGATAACCTCAACAAATATCAGTAGAAGCGGTCCGCGAAGAGAATGGCGAACTGGCTCTTGGCCATGGCCCATTCTCTCGGGGCATCTTCCTCACCGATCAAGCGCCGAGGCGAGCGCCAGTTTCGCTGTCTTCGGGTCGTAGACGTAGCCGGTGATCGTGCCGTCCCTGATTCGGCTGACGGCCTCATCGACGGCGAACAGGGGAGCTAGAAACCATTCCTTGGGCACAATCGGTTGGCCGAAGCGATCCTTGATTTCAACATCGAGGCGCGCGGCGCCAAAGACCTTGTGGATCAAGGTTTCGAGCTTTGCCCGATTGACATTGTAGAGTTCATAAGTGGCGACGATCTCGACATCGGCCATGAGATAGGTGGGGTCTAGGCGGGCATTTGCGATGCGGCGCTCCACGCTTCCACCTGTCACGCCGATTTTGTGGAGAATTTCCCGGTTGGCGACCACCAACGGATGATCAGATTTGCTACGCAACACGTAGATCGTGCCGCTGGCCTGATCGCCGTCACCGGTCTGGTCGTCGAAAAGCGGCCCGGCGCTGGGCTCTGTGATCCGCCGACCGGCCTCATCCTTGTAAAGGGCACGCTGGAGCGACCGCAGCAGCAGATCGCTCTCGGTGCCATTGGAATAGATCACCCGGAGCCGCGCGTCGGTTTCCCCATTCGGCGCCTTTATGGGTTCGCCGACCTCGGCGACATAGGCAGTCTGGCCGCCAAGGATGAAAAACTGGCCGATTTGAATGTCGGCTTTGAGGAAGCCCGCATCTTTTACGAAACGCCTGGTCGTGCGCAGCCCATTTTCAAGGTCGCTTTGCACCTGTTGGAACAGGGGCTTAAACGTCTCGAAATCGAGGCATTTTTCCCGACTGGCGATTTCCTCGGCTTCGCGCTTTTCGGCGCTGGTGCGCACGTGGCGCAGTTGGGTGATGTCAGACGAACCCGCCGCACCTTCCAGTTCGGCGAGCAGTTCATCCTCGTCCATCGAGTCCGCAGGCGCGACGGACGCCGCAGGCGCGCCCGCCAGCAGTCCCTGGTGATCGAACGGCGTCAGAAGGGACTGGCAATCCCCCAGTGCGCGCAGTCGGTCAAGCCGCACAGCATACAGCCGTTCGAATATGTCGCCGTCCTCGCCGTGGCGCGGAGCGTGGCCGCTTTTCTCGACGAAGCGCTGAATTTCCTCGAAGCCCGCAATGATGCGTTCCTCGCGGGGCGAACGTCCGCCCTTCTTTCCCGGCTGCGCGAAATCCGCCAGTTCGTCGCGTAGTTGGTCAAGATCGAAGTCACTCATAGCGGCCCTCATCCTTGAAGCGGACGAATGCTGCGGCGCCCTCAGCCAAGTGCTTCTCCCAAGCGTCGGCCGAGCTGATCGACGGCAGACGCCCGCGTTCCCGCTTGAACTCAACGGCGCGCTTGGCAATCACCTTCGCCTCTTCCGGCGTCAAGCTGGTGCGCTTAGCGGCAATCGCCGCGGCGATCTGCTTCAGGCTCTCCTCACTCATCGTCTTGGCGAGAATGGCGTAGGCTTCGCCGAACGGATTCACCCGATCGATCAGGTCGATGTCCAACTCCCGCACATCCATCGCAAACTTGCGGACGCCATCGACAAAGGCGGTATTCGCGCTCTCCTCGCCGAGCGAGCTGGCGGATGCAACCTCCTTCGCCTTCTGGGTCAGATTCAGCGCCGCCACGGCGTGCTGCCGCACGGCTTCCTGATCCTCGGCGTCGAGCTGCGGGAACTTGTCCTTGATGATCTTGCCCATGCGCACCTGGGTCAGTTCCTCGGGAACCAGTTCCTCGTCGAACAGGCCCCGTTCGATCGTCGTCTTGTCCTGCACGAAGGCTGCGATCACCTCGTTCAGATCCTCCTGACAGATGCGCGTCGCTTCCTCGCTCTTGGGCGTGGCCAGGCCCTTGATCTCGATCTGGAACTTGCCGGATTCCTCGTTGAAGCCGACGTTGCACTTATTCGGATCGTAGCCGCCCTCGCCATAGTCAAAGCCCGGCGTCGGCTCGTTTTGCGGTTTCTTCGGCTTGAACTCGAAGCGAGGGGCCAACACCTGCTCCATCAGCAGGCTCGCCGCGATCGCTTTCAGCGTGTCGTTCACTGCTTCGGTCACGATGTCGTCGGCGGCGGCAGGCTCGGCAATCAGGTTTGAGAAGCGGGCGCGGGTCTTACCCGGAGCATCACGGGTGGCGCGACCGATGATCTGCACGATCTCGGTCAGGCTGGAGCGGTAGCCAACCGTCAGGGCGTGTTCGCACCAGATCCAGTCGAAGCCTTCCTTTGCCATGCCCAGCGCGATGATGATGTCGACGTGATCGCGATTGTTCTTCTGCGTAGGGTCTTTCAGCGCGGCGGACACGCGATCCCGCTTGGTTGGATCGTCATCGACCAGATCGGCAATACGCAGGATCTGGCCTTCCGGCGTCTTGACCAGTTGGAACCCGGTGGCCGGATCGGTCCCCTGCCAGGCGCCCAGCTCCTCGATGATGTGCTCCACCTCCTTGATCTTGTCCTTCGTGCTCTCGCGCGAATTGACGTTCGGGATGTGGATGATCGTCTTCTCGGCTGGGTTTAGCACCTTCAGAATGTCGTCGGCATACGAGTCCGAATAGAAGAAATAGCCGATGTCGAGCTGCTTCAGATATTGATAGCCGTTGAGCTGCTCATAATAGGTGTAGGTGACACTCTCGAACTTGCCTTCGTCCTGCGGCGCCAGCACTGCCTCGGCGTCGCCCCGGAAATAGGATCCGGTCATCGCCACGATATGCACGCGGTCGCGCGTGATGAAATCGCCCAGATGGATACCGAGTTTGTTGTCGGGATTGGCCGAGACGTGATGGAATTCGTCCACCGCGATCAGTCGGTCATCGAAAGCCGCGACCCCGAATTTGTCTATGGCAAAGCGGAACGTCGCATGGGTGCAGACCAGCACCTTGTCGCCGCTTTCGAGGAACGCGCCGAGCGAATTGACCTTCCCGCCATTGTCATTGCCGGGAGCATCGCAGAGATTCCATTTCGGCTCGACGTGCCAGTCGGCCCAGAATCCGTGCTTGCTCAGCGGCTCGTCATGGAAGCTGGAGCCGATGGATTTCTCCGGTACGACGATGATGGCCTGCTTCACGCCCTGATTGGTCAGCTTATCGAGCGCGATGAACATCAGCGCGCGGCTTTTGCCCGAGGCTGGCGGCGATTTGATCAGCAAATATTGCTCGCCGCGCTTCTCGAACGCGCGCTCCTGCATTGGCCGCATGCCGAACTCGTTCGCCTTGGTCGAGCTGCCGTTGGAGGCGTACCGAACCGAAACGGAGGGCACTGACTTGATGGGATCGGTCATGCGCGTGCCTCCGCTTTCTTTTTGGTTGTCGCCTTCTTGGAGGATTCCGGGCTAGCGGACATTTTTGTATAGAGCTCGAACAACTTTTCGAGTCGTTCAGTGTCATTCTTGAAGCGGCGGCCTATGTAAATACGCTCAAGCACCTCATCATTGCGGTCATGCGCAGCGCGAAGATCGTCGGGCATGGTCTCAGGCTCATAAAGGTCTGCGACCGTCGCCGGAAAATGCGCCTCCCGGGCAAGAAGAATATCTTCCGCACAACGAGTAAGGTCTGCCTTGTTTTTCATCGTGAGCATTGGAAAGGGAAATGTGTTCCACCCCAAGGTATTTGAATACGAATAGTCGTTCCGCATCCGCACGCAGACAGTTGCTACCCACTGAGCATGCAGAGTGCTGGCCACAATAGCTAAAAGCCAGATATCAGCATTGTACACCACGGCGCACTTATTCGAAGCTATAGTGTCGTCCTCTACGAATCCGCATGGTAGATAATCTCTGTTCGAAGACGTGATTGACGGAACAATAAGCGCCCGTCCAGAAGTGTGAGGTGCGTAGACAAATCGGTGTGGTGATCCAGCGTTCCCGTTAGACTGCAACCCTTTGCTACTTGAGCGAACCGCAGCCACCGCCTCAAGACGTTGACGAATCGGTTCAATATTTCTCGCTTCTGCCAACCCGCTGTCTTCAATCCATAGACAATACCGAAATGTTGATTTGGTGAATTCTTGCGCACCAACATATTTACGAACAAATTGCGCAGATGCGGGATGGCTTTCAAGAAGTCTATCAACTTCCGCCTTATCCAATATCAGATGTCCGCCGTCGGATGGCTTGTTGCCGTAGTCCATAACGGGCAGGCCATTTTGAGGGCTAGATGATTTATGAATAATAACATTAGACATCGGAATCAAATATGGACCGATGTTTTTGGTCCTTATCTCAACGTCTCCGTCAAAGAGCCGTCTATCACTGCCAACTTCGCTAGAAATTCCTACGATCACGCAAGTTACGCCCGCGTTTGACTTTGCGAGATTTTGCCACTGAAACGGTCTGTACGCGAAAAATATATGCATCCCGCGTGAAAATACTAGCGGCCATAGCATCGCCACCTGTATTCCTTGGCAGACAGACTTTGTAGCGACGAAAGCTGCTTTTGAATTCACGGTTTGGTTATACTGTGCAGCCTTCATGAACCAGCAGGCAACATAGTCGAGGTCCCTGTAGGATTTTGTCAGAGGACTGAAAATGCGATCCATGTCCTCTTGCTGCTCACTATTGCGCCACTGGCTTCCCAAATAAGGCGGGTTGCCACAGATGTAGGTCTCGCCGCCCTCATTCTCAAAATCGATCTCCGCCTGGTTGAGCGGCGCATGAAACAGGTCATCGGCCTGGTGCTTCACGCCAGTTCCCGTGGGCGGGCAGATGCTCAGCCAATCAAGGCGCAGAGCATTCTCGCAGGTGATCCAGTTGTGCGCGTCGAGCGGCAGGAAATCGCGCAGGGCCTCCTTCTGGCCGCGATAGAGCACATCACACTGGTATTCCGCGATGATGAGCGCCAGACGCGCAATCTCGGCCGGGAAGTCCCGCAGCTCGATCCCGCGAAAGTTCGTCAACGGGATTTCCGAGCGCCGGTCGGGTTGGTCCCGGCGGCGATTAATCTCCGCCTCAATGGCCCGCATTTCCTTGTAGGCGATGACGAGGAAATTGCCCGAGCCGCAGGCCGGATCGAACACGCGGATCTTCGACATGCGCTTGCGCAGGTTGAGCAACATGCGCGCATTATCGCCAGCCTCGTCCAGCTTCTCGCGCAGATCGTCGAGGAAGAGCGGGTTCAGCACCTTCAGGATGTTCGGCACGCTGGTGTAATGCATTCCGAGCGCGCCGCGTTCGTCATCATCGGCCACCGCCTGGATCATCGACCCGAAGATGTCCGGGTTGATCTTCTTCCAATCGAGGCTGCCAATATGCAGCAGATAGGATCGGGCAATGCGGCTGAACCGGGGCACATCCGTGCTGCCGGAAAACAGCCCGCCGTTCACATAGGGAAGGCCCTCGGCCCAGCGCGGAACGCCAGCGGCGCGCTCTTCGGACTTGGTGTTCATCGCGCGAAATAGCGTGCTGATCACCTCGTGCGTGTTGGCCGAATCCTTCGTGCTCATCGTCTCGACGGCCGATGTGAAGGCACGCGTGCCGTTGAAGATATCGGTATCCTCCGCGAAGAAGCAGAAGATCAGCCGCGCCATGAAGTGGTTCATGGCATGTCGGCGCTGCGCGGTGCCCCACTCCGGATTGTCCTTCAGCAGCTCGACGTAGAGCCGGTTCAGACGGCTCGTCGCACGAATGTCGAACGAACTTTCGCGGACCTGCTTGACCGTGGTTATCCCGGCCAGAGGCAGGAAGAAACCGAAGTGGTTCGGGAAATCGGCATAGGTGCAGGAAATCAGCGCGTCGTCAGTCGTGAGGTCTTCGGCCTCGAACAGGTCGCCGTCCGTCGCCAGCACAAAGCGTGCCTTCGCCCGGGCCGTGGCCGGGCTCGCCTTCAACGCCTCAAGCGTGCGCGTCACATCACCCAGTCTGCAGGTGGCGATGTGGATGTTGTTCGTCTGAAGCACGCCGCCGAGATCCGACTTGTTGGACTCGCCTTTGCGCAAGCGTTTGAGGGTCGTCTCCTTGTTCCCGAAGGCCTCGAGAAACGCGTAGGGGAACTCGTCGGCGTCGAAAGGCTGCTCCGCCAGCGCCGATATGGCCTCTTCGATTTCGACCGCGTTCATTCGCTTCCACCACTTTCCGTTGTCGACGCACGGAAAGGCTCGACCTTGATTTTGTTGGCTCGCCGCATGACTTCGGCCAACTCATAATCGAGCTGCCGGAGCAGCCATTCGCGCGCTGAAGTGCCGAACGCCTTCTCCAGCCGAACAGCCATCTCAGGCGAAATGCCCGACCGGGCGTTCAGCAGATTGCTGAGCGTCTGTCGATCAACGCCAAGGATTCGCGCCGCGTCGGTGACGCTTAGCCCGTTCCTTTCAACGCAGTCCTGGCGGACGGTCGTTCCTGGGTGCATCGTCCATCGATTCCTCGTGGCTTCGTCACCTCAAGCGTAGAGTGACAATCGACGCTCGACAAGTGAAACGTCATGTTCCTTCTGCCACCTGTCAGCCGCATGGGAGCTTGTGACGGTAGGGAGCGAGCGCCGGAAGGGACGGCGGGCTACTGACGAAAATGCCGGGGCTGTATGAGTGGGACGGGCGCGCAACTGGTTTGCTAAACGCTCCAGACCTTCTGGGATGCAGGTCGAGCAGGGCAGAAACCGAGTGCCGCTATAAGTCTTGGAAGAAGTGGCGCACCCGACACGATTCGAACGTGTGGCCTCCACCTTCGGAGGGTGGCGCTCTATCCAGCTGAGCTACGGGTGCATCTTGGAACTCGATAGTGCCTGAGCCTGAACGGGGTCAACCTCAAACACAAAACTCTCAACGTCGATTCGACTGACACAAGGGCATGGCTTTCACCCCAGCTTTTTGTCGCCGACAGCTCTCCACAACCTCCTTCCAATTTGCTTCCGCAGTGCTTCCGCAGCCACGGATCAGAGAAACTCACATTTTGAAGCGTCATCAAAACATTGATTTTGCTTCGTTTATCAAACTCATCACCCGGTAGGCTTGACTTACCTCTGCCTTCGGAGGGCAGCACTCTATCCAGCTGAGCTACGGGTGCTCTCCTGGCGCGGCCGGAGCCGTGACCGTCAGGCGTTCGTTCCCGGCCGAAGCCGACCCGGTGCGAACCGGGTCTACATAGCCGATCACCGCAGCACGGGCAACGGGAATTCCGGTCGATCCCCGGTCCGGTGGACGCGCGTCGCGCGGGCCGGCGGGCGGCACGCGCGCGGCATCTCGATCGGCGAGGCCGAGCGGCAGACGCGCATCGCGCCGCGGGACACGTGCGCCGCCGATCGGCCCGGGGGGCGTGGGGCGAGGTCGGTCGGCGGGCGGGGGCCGCGGCACTCCAGCGCGCCGGCAGCCGGCGGGGCGGGGGCGGCGGATGGGCCGGCCTACCCCCGACGCTCGTCGGGTGGCGGCAGGTGCGCGGCCCCCGGACGTGTCGCTGGGCGCTCTGCGGCGATATTTCTGCGGGGCGAGACGAGAAAATTTCGATGTTCCGCCAAAAAAGTCGCCGAGGGCGTCCGGAGGGGCTCCGTGAGGCGAGTCGAGGCGTCGGCCAAGCCTCTGATCGGACTTGAAAAATTCGAGTTGGAAAAATGGTGCGGCGGGATCGCTTGACAAACAGGATTATGATGGTAATCCTGTTTGTGGATGACGACGGTAATCTCCGTCGCCGCCGCCACCGAGACCAGAGATAGGGACTCGGACCCTTCGGGAAAACCCCATCGTCGAAGAATTTTCGATGATCGCGCCGTGCGCCGCCGGAAACCCCGGTTTCGCCGACAGGGGAGGTGTGTGCCGCGGCCCCTCGGGGCGCGGCGGCGCCGTTCCGAAGGATCCGCAACCGAACCAGCGGTCGGCCCGGCTCCACCCCAGGGTGGCCGTCCCGCTCGCCCGACCAGAGGAGTGAAGTCCATGAAGATCCAATCCCCGGCCATCGTCGCGATCGGCTTCGTCGCTTCGCTCGGGACGGCGCTCGCCGGCCCGCTGGCTCCGGCGGTTGCCCTGATGCCGATCGCCCAGACGACCCGTATCGCCCCGCCGATCGTCGAGAGCCGCCCGACGGTGACCCTCGTCCCGGCCGCGAGCCCGACCGACGCGGCGCGTGCGGTCGTCGAACGCACTCTCTTCCGCTGATCCCCCGGGGCCGGCCGCGGCGGAACCGCGGCGCCCCTCCAGACAAGGACCATTCCCCATGAAGACCCTCTCCACCGTACTCGCCGTCGCCGTCCTCGGTGCCTCGCTCGGTTCGGCTCTCGCCGACACCGTCAACCCGAACAGCGCCCTGGTGTCGATCACGGAAGCGACCCGCGTGTCGCAGCCGATCGTCGAAGGCCGTCAGGCCGCCACCGTCGCCCCGTCGGTCGGTCTCACCGACGCCGAGCGTGCCGTCGTCGAGCGCAATTTCCCGCGCTGATCCGCGGCCGCACCGCGGCCTCGACCCAACATCCCGCCGCACCGCGGCCTGATCGAAACATCGCGCCGCGCTGCGGCGATCTCAGCCAAGGACCATTCCCCATGAAGACCCTCTCCACCGTTCTCGCCGTCGCCGTCCTCGGTGCCTCGCTCGGTTCGGCCTTCGCCGACACCCCGAACGCCAATTCGGCCCTGGTGTCGATCACGGAAGCGACCCGCGTGTCGCAGCCGATCGTCGAAGGCCGTCAGGCCGCCACCGTCGCCCCGTCGGTCGGTCTCACCGACGCCGAGCGCGCCGTCGTCGAGCGCAATTTCCCGCGCTGAACTCCGGGCCGCCCCGCGGCCTGAACAAAATATCGGCCGCCCCGCGGCCGGAATCGAACATCGCGCCGCGCAGCCGCGAACCCAGACAAGGACATTCCCCATGAAGACCCTCTCCACCGTACTCGCCGTCGCCGTCCTCGGTGCCTCGCTCGGTTCGGCTCTCGCCGACACCCCGAACGCCAACTCGGCCCTGGTGTCGATCACGGAAGCGACCCGCGTGTCGCAGCCGATCGTCGAAGGCCGTCAGGCCGCCACCGTCGCCCCGTCGGCCGGTCTCTCCGATGCCGAGCGTGCCGTGGTCGAGCGCAACTTCCCGCGCTGAACTCCGGGCCGCACCGCGGCCCGATCAAAAGTCGGCCGCCCAGCGGCCGGAACCGAACATCGCGCCGCGCTGCGGCGATCTCAGACAAGGACCATTCCCCATGAAGACCCTCTCCACCGTTCTCGCCGTCGCCGTCCTCGGTGCCTCGCTCGGTTCGGCTCTCGCCGACACCGTCAACCCGAACAGCGCCGTGGTGTCGATCACGGAAGCGACCCGGGTGTCGCAGCCGATCGTCGAAGGCCGCCAGGCCGCGACCGTCGCCCCCTCGGTCGGTCTCACCGACGCCGAGCGCGCCGTCGTCGAGCGCAACTTCCCGCGCTGATCCCCCGGTCCGCATCCGTCGATCTCCCGCCCCCCCGGACGGTCGGCGGATGGCTCCCCCCGATCTCCGCGGTGCCTGAACCGGCGCGGAGATCCGACTTCGGGTGCGGCGACGGCTTCGGCCGCCGCCGCACCCTTTCCGTCAACCGCCGGCTCCGCCGCCCGCCGATCGAGGACATCGCCATGACCCCATCGCCCGCGTCCCTGTCTCCGCCAAATCCGCCCGCCGCTCGCCGGTCTCGTACCCGCTGGTTCCTCGGGGCCGGGGTGGCGATCGTCGCCGCCCTCGGCGGCGCCGTGCCCCTGTTCGATCTCTCCGCTTCGGGGGCGACGCCCAAGCCGGCGGCGCCGGTCGCCGCCGCCCTCCCGCCGGCGGTGCCGGTCTCGGTCGCGGTGGTCGAACGCCGCGACGCGGCGATCTGGAGCGACTTCTCCGGCCGACTCGAAGCGGTCGAGCGGGTCGAAGTGCGGCCGCGGGTCGCCGGGGCGATCGTACGGGCGAATTTCCGCGAGGGCGCGCTGGTCAAGGCCGGCGATCCCTTGTTCGCGATCGACCGGGCGCCCTATGTCGCGGCGGTCGAGGGCGCCGAGGCCCAGGTCGCGGCGGCCCGCTCGCGGCTCGATCTCGCGACCAAGGAGCAGCAGCGCAGCCGCATCCTGGTCGGCAGCAACGCCGTGTCGCAGCGCGAGCTCGACCAGCGGGTCGCCGAATTCCAGGCGGCCGAAGCCAATCTCCGGGTCGCCACGGCGGCGCTCGACACCGCCCGGCTCGATCTCGACTGGACGGAAGTGCGCGCGCCGATCGGCGGGCGGGTCGGCCGGATCGAAGTGAGCGCCGGCAATCTGGTCGGGGCCGGTGCCGCGGCGCCGGTACTCGCCACCCTGGTGTCGGTCGATCCGATCCGCGCGGTGTTCGACGCCGACGAAGGCGCGCTCGCCGCGGCGTTGGCCGGTCTGCCGGCCGGCGTCGACTTCTCGACCGAGATCGGTCGCATCCCGGTCGAGATGACCACCCAGGCGGCCGGCGCGCCGGTGCGGCGCGGCCGGCTGCAACTGGTCGACAACGTCGTCGATCTGCGCTCCGGCACGGTGCGGCTGCGGGCGGTGTTCGACAATCCCGACGGGCGCCTGATGCCCGGTCAGTTCGCCCGTCTGCGCCTCGGCCGGGCGGCGCCCGAACCGGTGATCGCCATCGACGAGAAGGCGGTCGGCACCGATCAGGACCGCCGCTTCGTGATGGTGGTCGGCGACGACGACACCGTCGCCTATCGCCGCGTGCGCCTCGGCGCCACCGTCGAGGGCCGCACGCTGGTCACCGACGGGCTGACGCCCGGCGAGCGGATCGTCGTCGACGGGCTGCAGCGCATTCGACCGGGCGCCAAGGTCGCACCGCGGGCGGTGGCGGTCGCCACCTCCGACACCACCACCCGCTGAACCCGACCCGGGAGGGACGCCATGAACATCTCGAGATTCTTCATCGATCGCCCGGTGTTCGCCGGTGTCCTGTCCGTGCTGATCTTCGTCTTCGGGCTGATCGCCCTGACGCAGCTGCCGGTGTCGGAATATCCCGAAGTGGTGCCGCCGCAGATCATCGTGCGGGCGGTCTATCCCGGTGCCAATCCCAAGGTGATCGCCGCCACGGTGGCGACGCCGATCGAGGAGCAGATCAACGGTATCGACGGCATGATCTATATGGCGAGCCAGGCGACCACCGACGGGTCGATGACCCTGACCGTCACCTTCAAGCTCGGCACCGATCCCGACAAGGCGCAGCAACTGGTGCAGAACCGGGTGTCGCAGGCCGAGCCGCGTCTGCCCGACGCGGTGCGGGCGCTGGGCGTGACCACGGTCAAGAGCTCGCCCAACCTGATGATGGTGGTGCATCTGGTCTCGCCGGACGATCGCTACGATTCCACCTATCTGCGCAACTGGGCGGTGCTCAACGTCAAGGACCGGCTGGCCCGCGTTCCCGGCATCGGCGACGTGCAGCTGTTCGGCGCCGGCGACTACGCCATGCGGGTGTGGCTCGATCCGCAGAAGATGGCGGCGCACGGATTGTCGGCGAGCGCCGTGGTCACGGCGATCCGCGGCCAGAACGTCCAGGCGGCGGCCGGCGTGGTCGGCGCCTCGCCGAGCGTGCCCGGGCTCGGATTGCAGCTGTCGGTCAACGCCCGCGGTCGGCTCGAGAGCCCCGAAGACTTCGCCGGAATCGTCGTGGCGACCGGGGCCGACGGGGCGATCACCCGGCTCGGCGACGTGGCGCGGATCGAACTCGGGGCCTCCGACTACGCCCTGCGGTCGCTGCTCGACAGCCGCGCGGCGGTGGCCACGGCGATCTTCCAGGCGCCGGGGTCCAACGCCATCAGCGTCTCCGATCAGGTCCACAAGACCATGGCCGAGATCAAGGAGACCATGCCCGACGGCATCGACTACCGCATCGTCTACGACACCACCGACTTCGTCCGCGCCTCGATCGAGGCGGTGGTCCACACCCTGATCGAGGCGATCGCCCTGGTCGTGGTGGTGGTGGTGCTGTTCCTGCAGACCTGGCGGGCGTCGATCATCCCGCTGGTGGCGGTGCCGGTGTCGGTGGTCGGCACCTTCGCGGTGATGCATCTGTTCGGCTTCTCGATCAACGCCCTGAGCCTGTTCGGCTTGGTGCTGGCGATCGGCATCGTCGTCGACGACGCGATCGTCGTGGTCGAGAATGTCGAGCGCAACATCGAGCGGGGACACGCACCGCTCGCCGCGGCCCATCATGCGATGGCCGAGGTTTCGGGACCGATCGTCGCCATCGCTCTGGTGCTGGTGGCGGTGTTCGTGCCGCTGGCCTTCATCAGCGGCCTGACCGGCCAGTTCTACCGCCAGTTCGCCCTGACCATCGCCATCTCGACGGTGATCTCGGCGATCAATTCCCTGACCCTGTCGCCGGCGCTGGCCGCACTCCTGCTGCGCGGTCACGATGCGCCCAAGGACCGGCTGACGCGGATCCTCGACGCCGGCCTCGGCTGGCTGTTCCGCGGCTTCAACTTCGTGTTCAACGGCGGCGCGCGGGCCTATGGCGGCGGCGTCGGCCGGGTGATCGGCCGCAAGTCGGCGATGATGGTGGTCTATCTCGGTCTGGCCGGGGCGGCGGTCGCCCTGTTCCAGATCGTGCCCGGCGGCTTCGTGCCGCTCCAGGACAAGCAGTATCTGGTCGGCTTCGCGCAGTTGCCCGACGGCGCCAGCCTCGATCGCTCGGATGCGGTGGTGCGGAAGATGGGCGAGGTGGCGCAGACCACGCCCGGGGTGGATCACACCCTGGCCTTCCCCGGCCTGTCGATCAACGGCTTCACCAACAGTTCCAACGCCGGCATCGTGTTCGTGCCGCTGAAGCCCTTCGAGGAGCGCACCACCCCCGATCTGTCGGGAGGGGCGATCGCCGGGCGGCTCAACGGGGCCTTCGCCGGCATCGAAGGCGCCTTCACCGCGGTGTTCCCGCCGCCGCCGGTGCAGGGGCTCGGGACGATCGGCGGCTTCAAGCTGCAGATCGAGGACCGCGCCGGTCTCGGCTACGAGGCGCTCGACACCGTCACCAAGGCCTTCCTCGCCGAGGCCGCCAAGGCGCCGGAACTCGGGCGGCTGTTCTCGGGCTACCAGATCGACGTGCCGCAGCTCTTCGCCGACGTCGACCGGGTGCGGGCGCAGCAGCTCGGGGTCTCGGTGACCGACGTGTTCGAGACGCTGCAGATCTATCTCGGCTCGCTCTACGTCAACGACTTCAACGCCTTCGGCCGTACCTATTCGGTGCGCGTCCAGGCCGATGCGCCGTGGCGGGCTCATGCCGAGGACATCGGCAAGCTCGAGGTCAAGTCCAACGCCGGCGTGATGGTGCCGCTCGACGCGGTGCTGCGGATCACGCCGAGCGCCGGGCCGGAACGGGCGATGCGCTACAACGGCTTCCTCTCGGCCGACGTCAACGGCGGCCCGGCGCCCGGCTATTCGTCGACCCAGGCGCAGGACGCGGTCACCCGGATCGCGGCGAAGGTGCTGCCCAAGGGCTTCGCCTTCGAATGGACCGATCTGACCTATCAGCAGATCCTCGCCGGCAATTCGTCGGTGGTGGTGTTCCCGCTGGCGCTGCTCCTGGTGTTCCTGGTGCTCGCCGCGCAATACGAGAGCCTGACCCTGCCGATCGCCATCATCCTGATCGTGCCGATGGGGCTGTTGGCGGCGATGACCGGGGTGTGGTTGACCGGGGGCGACAACAACGTCTTCACCCAGATCGGCCTCGTCGTGCTGGTCGGATTGTCGGCGAAGAACGCCATCCTGATCGTCGAGTTCGCCCGCGAACTGGAGTTCTCGGGGCGGACGCCGATCGCCGCGGCGATCGAGTCGAGCCGGCTGCGGCTCCGGCCGATCCTGATGACCTCGATGGCCTTCGTGATGGGCGTGGTGCCGCTGGTGACCTCGACCGGGGCGGGCGCCGAGATGCGCCATGCGATGGGCGTGGCGGTGTTCTTCGGGATGATCGGGGTGACCGCCTTCGGATTGTTCCTGACGCCGGTGTTCTACGTCGTGCTGCGGCGGCTGACCGGCAACCGGCCGCTGATCAAGCACCCCGGTCAGGTCGACATCGACGAGGCGCCGGTCCACGAGGCCCCGGTCGCGGCGGAGTGAACGCCGCGCCGGAGACGATGGAAAACGAAGACGGCGGCGACGGGGAAAATCCCGTCGCCGCCGTCGGCGCATGTGGGGGAGGGGGGCGGCATCTCAGAGTGCACCCGACGAATGGGGCTCGCTACGAACCGGTGGAGCCGCCGTTGCCGGCGATCAGGCCGGTCAGTTGCTCGGCGACGGCGGCCAGGACCTCGTCCGACAGGGCGGGGTCGCAGACGGCGCGCGACAGGCCGAGGGCGCCGAGACAGGCGGAGAGCAGCAGCAGCGCGCGGCTGCGCTGATGGGTACCGCCTTCGCCGCCGAGCAGTTTCTCGAAGAAGGCGACGTTCATCTTGACCCGCTCGGTATAGACCTCGCGGGCGGCCGGCGCGGCGCGGCCGACGTCGGCGACCAGCGCCCCCATCGGGCAGCCGCAGCCGGGCTCGTCGCGATGGGCGGCGGTCAGGTAGGAATTGACGAAATGGGCGGCGCACTCCGGCTTGATCTCGGCGGCGTCGTATTCCTTGAACGCCTCGGTCAAGGCCTCGATGACCAGATCGTCGCGGGAGCCGAAGTGTTTGTAGAAGCCACCGACCGTCAGGCCGGCTTCCTTCATGACATCGGCGACGCCGATCCCGTCCAGACCGACCTCGCGAAATCGCTTGGCGGCGACCTCGACGATCTTCTGGTGGGTGGTCGCCTTTTCGGCGCGCGAATGGCCCATGGCCGCAACGTCCTTTCGTCGGTCGGGTGTGAAGTCCTGTTGTTCAGGAGTTCAGATATAATCCTGTTGGGGCGGAACACAAGATCCGACCTTCGGACCTACGAACACGAAACCGCGAAGGTTCCTGCCGAGTTCCAGCCGAATGTTCGCGCAGGCCGAAGGGATCGGCGACGCGAGACATCAGACGCGGAGATTGGCGAGCAGGGTCGCCAGGCTCGGCTCGTCGACCATCAGGGCGGCATCGGCGAGGGAGAACCAGGCGACCTGGCGTTCGGCCTGTTCCTTCCAGGTCGGCAGGGTCGCGGCGACCGGCAGCAGGTAGACCGCCACCGAGACCAGATCGAACCGACTCTCGCGGCGCTTCCAATAGAGGAAGGAGCCGGCCGGGGTCTTCTTCGGCTTGCCGATCAGCCCGGCTTCCTGCTCGGCCTCGATGCGGGCGACGTCGCGGCTCTTGCGGCCCTTCATCGGCCAGCCCTTGGGCAGGGTCCAACGGCGCGTCTCGCGGGTGGTGATCAGGCAGACTTCGATCACGCCGTCGCGTTTACGCAGCGGCAATGCGGCGACCTGGCGAAGGGTGGGCGGGGTCTCGGCAATGCGCGGCATCGTGTTCGACGGCTCTCCGGGCGAGGACTCGATGGCAAGTCTATCGCGTTCTTGCCGTAGGTCGTGCGAATTCTTCGTCCATCCGTAGTCTTCGTGGGGAGCGACGTCGAATCCTCCCCCGCGCGTTCAGGTCTGCGTTTCGTCGCCAGCCGCGCCGGCATCGGGCGATGCGGGGAGGGGATCGCCGTGTAGTGCCTCGGCGATCGACCGCGACAGGTCGCCCAGGGAATAGGGTTTGCGCAGCACGCGGAATTCGAGCGCGGCGGCGCGATGGTCGCCGCGGGCGATCTCCTCGGCGAAGCCGGTGGTCAGCAGGATCCGGCGGTGCGGGGCGGTTTTGCGGATGCGGCGGGCGAGATCGATCCCGGAGAGGCCGCCGGGCATCATGATGTCGGAGAAGATCAGGTCGATCGTTCCGCCAGCCGCGAGGGCGGTCAATGCGGAGGGGCCGTCGACCGCTTCGATCACGTGGTAGCCGAGCGCGATCAGGCGCTCGCGGGTGACCCGGCCGACACCGGCATTGTCCTCGACCACCAGGATGGTCTCGCCGTCGCCGCGGATCGGCGCGCCGCCCCGGAGCGTGGCGGTGGTCGCGTCGTCGAGATCGGCGCAGGGCAGGTGGATGTGGACCGTGGTGCCGTGGCCGGGCTCGCTGTAGAGCGTGACGAAGCCGCCCGACTGGCGCACGAAACCGTGCAGGGTGGCGAGGCCGAGGCCGGTGCCCTGGCCGAAGTCCTTGGTGGTGAAGAAGGGCTCGAAGGCGCGCGCCTTGACCTCGTCGGACATGCCGGCGCCGGTGTCGGACACCGAGAGACGGACGTAGGGACCGGCATGGGCGCCCTGATCGGCGCGGATCGGCGTCTCGTCGACGACGACGTTGCGCGTCTCGATCACGATGCGGCCGCCGTGGGGCATGGCGTCGCGGGCGTTGAAGGCGAGATTGAGGACGGCGTTCTCGATCTCCGACGGATCGACCCGGACCTTGGCGAGATCGGGGGCGAGATAGGCCGACACCACGATGTCGCTGCCGACGGTGCGGTTGAGCAGGTCGATCATCGCGCCGATCCGGTCGTTGAGGTCGGTGGTGACCGGCTCCAGGCGGCGCTGACGGGCGAAGGTGGTCAGGCGGTTGTTGAGCTGGGCGCCGGTCTCGGTGGCGCGCAGCGCCTCGGCGACGTAGCGCGCCGCCGCCTCCTTCTCCGGCGCCATGTCGAGCAGTTGCAGATTGCCGGAGATGACGGTGAGAAGGTTGTTGAAGTCGTGGGCGATGCCGCCGGTCATCCGCCCCAGCGCCTCGAGGCGGCGGGAGCTCTCGAATTGTTTGAGCGCCTGTTCGGCGGTGCGCCGCTCGGTGACGTCGCGGACCGTGCCCCAGATTTCGACGCCGCCGTGATCGGCGGTGCGCAGCCGGGCGGTCAGCGACAGCCAGGCGTTCGTGCCGTCGAGGTTGTGGGCCTTGAGTTCGAGACCGTTGCGCAGGACGGGATCGATGGTGCCGGCCATCAACTCGATGAAGGCGGTGCGGTCGGCGCCTTCGAACCGTTCGGCGACCTGGCCGAGCGGCAGCACCTCGGCGGCGGCGAACAGCACCCGGCTGCGCGAATCGCAATGGAGCAGGCCGCTCGCGACGTCGACCCACCACACGCCGAGGCCGGCGGCGTCGAGGGTCTGGCGCAGCTCGCGCTCGCGTTCGCGCAGCAGGCGTTCGTTGCGCTTGCGCTCGCCGATGTCGCTCATCACCGCGGCGGCACCCACCACCCGACCGGCGGGATCGAGGATCGGCGCGACCGAGATCCAGACCTCGACGACGCTGCCGTCGGCGTGGCGGCGCACGGTCTCGGCCTTGAACATTTCGCCGGCGAGGACGCGCTGGAAGATCGTGCGGACCTCGGTGGCGTCGTCGCTGACGGCGAGCATGGTGACCGGCCGCCCGATCGCCTCGTCCGCGCCGTAGCCGAACAGGGCGGTGGCGGCGTCGTTCCAGGTCTCGATGATGCCGTCCGCGGATGTGGCGATGATCGCCGCCGGCGACGAGCGGACCAGGGCGGCGAGGCGGGCGTCGGTGCGCTCCGCGGCGAGGCGGGCGGTGATGTCGCGGTGGATCACCGTGAACAGCGGACGGCCGCCGACGTCGACTCGCGAAATCGAAGCCTCGATCGGAAATTCCGTGCCGTCGAGGCGGCGGGCCATGACGGTCATGTTGCGGCGCATGTCGCGCACGGAAGCGGGCATCTTCGCGAAGGCGCGGAAATGGGCGCCGTGGCGCTCGCGGTCGCGGATCGGCACGAAGGTTTCGAGCGGCCGGCCGCGGATCTCTTCGGCGGTGCAGCCGAACATGCGCTCGGCGGCGGCGTTGAACAGGAGGATGCGCTGGTCCTCGTCGACCGAGATGATCGCGTCCATGGCGCTCGACACGATCGATTCGATGCGGGCGCGGCTCTCGGCCAGTTCGTTCTCGCGTCTGCGGCGATTGGTGATGTCGGTGAAGGAGGCGACCGCGGCGCGGACCTCGCCGGTCTGTGCATCGACGATCGGCTCGGCGTTGACCAGCACCCAGATGATGCCGGCGACGTCGACGATGCCGGCGATCACGTCGCGCTGGGGCAGGCCGGTGCGCAGGGCGCGACGGATCGGCCGTTCGTCGACCGGGAAGGGCGACCCGTCCTCGCGCACCGTGGCGCGGCCCAGCGCCAGGAAGGCGGTGCCGCGGGTCAGCTCCGCCGCCGACCGGCGCAGGATCTTCTCCGCCGAGGGATTGCAGGACAGCACTTCGCCGCCCGGGCCGAACACCACGACGCCCTCGTGGATCGCCTGGAATATCGAGGCGAGATCGGCGCGGCTGTCGGCGAGGGCGCGCTCGACGCGCCGGCGCTCGGTGATGTCCTCGAAGCTGAGGACCACGGCGTCGATCGCGCCGGTCTGCGGGTCGAACACCGGGACGGAGTTGGTGCGCATCCAGGCGATGCGGTCGTCGAGAGGCATTCCGAGCACCGCGTCCCGGACGATCTCGCCGGTGCGCAGGGTGCGTCGGGCCGGAAAGTCTTCGGGCGCCAGCCGGGATCCGTCCTCGAGCAGCAGGCCGCGCCGGGCGATCTCGTCGCGCCGCTCCGGCACGCCGATGACGCCGGCGTCCATCAGGCGTGCGAGCGCCGGATTCCAATGGGTGATCTCGCCGGACGCCGACAACACCAGCACACCCTGGGTCAGGGCGTCGATGATCGCGGCGAAGCGCGCGCGCTCGGCGGCGAGCCGGTGCTCGGAGCGGCGCTGGGCGGTGATGTCGGCGAAGGACGCGATGACGCCGGTGATCGCGCCGGTGGTCGGATCGATCTGGGGTTCGGCGTTGTTGAGCACCCAGACGATCTCGTCACCGAAACGCAGGCCGATCACCTCCTGGTGGCGAGCGACGCCGGTGGCGAGCACGCGCAGCGCCGGATGCTCGTCGATCGCCAGTTTGCTGCCGTCCTCGCGCAACAGGTCCCAGGTGGTGCAGCCGGACTCGTCGGCGCGGAGCTCGGCCTCGGACCGGCGCAGCATGCGGGCGGCGGAGGCGTTGCAGGTGACCACCCGTCCGTCGGACGAGAAGACCATCACGCCCTCGTTGAGAGTGGCGACGATCGTCCGGTGATGGGCTTCGCTCTCGGCGAGGGCCCGCGCCGCGCGTCGGCGGCCGCGATCGACGGCGATCCGATCGACACCGGCCAGAAGGGAGGTGGTGAGGCCGGTGGTGACGAACAGCGCGATCGCCAGGCGATCGATCGGGCGGGCGACGGCAAAGCTGCCATAGGGTTCGACGAACAGCCACACGGCCGTCAGGGTGCCGACGGCGGTCGCCAGCAGACCGGCGCGCAGGCCGCAGAACAGCGCGACGAAGACCATCGCCGGATAGAGAGTGATGAAGGGCGGGGCCGGGTTGCCCATCCAGAAGCGGCCGGCGATCGCCATGCCGGTGATGCCGGCGGCCAGAGGATAGGCGATCGCCGGCGGGGCGCAGACCCATCGCGCGGCGGCGAGCGCCTCGGCCAACCACGCCCAGCGGCCGGAAAAAGGCCTTTCATCCCGAAGATCGGCGTTTGCGGGGTCGGTCTTCACGGGAAATGGCCTCGATCGGGAGATCGGAAACGTTGTGGAGCGTCGGGCAAGGGGCCTTCGATCGCAAGTGTAAAAATGGGCGAGACGAGGTCGCGCACCCGTAATCCTCGCTGCGCCGACCGCCGCGAGGGGCGGATCCGCCGCCTCGGAACGTCCCTGCCGTAGAGTCCCGCTTGGATGCGACCGCCGGGGCTGCTACCTTTCACCCCGGAGGTGCACGTCGTGGGCACGGTGATCCGTCTGGTCCTGGTGATGCTGTTGGTGCTCGGCGGTTGGCTGCCGAACGCCGCGGCTGCGTCGTCGCCGAGGCCGGCCGCGGTGCATTGCCACGACCGCGCGATGCCGTCCGTGACCGCCGCCGTGGCCGATCCCTGTCGGGGCGCCGCGGATCTGCCGGGGCACTGCGTGGTGCCGGCGGGGATCTGCTGCACGATCGTCCTGCCGATGGCCGCCGATCTGACTGCGACGATCCGTCCGACCGTCGCCGCCTGGGGCGCGACCGGCGAAGACCTGCGCTCCGGCCGTGCCGCACCGCCGGTGACCCCCCCTCCTCGAACCTGACGACGCGTTTCGACGCCGCGAATCGGACCGCCCGCGGGCGCGTCCGATCGCCGTTCCGTCTTGTTCGAGAGGATCTTCATGTCGCACGATCGACACTTCACCACCCGACGCGGTTTCGTCGGGGCGATGGGCTTCGGTGCCCTCGGTCTCTACGTCACCTGGGCGGCCTATGGCGCCTCGCCCTTGCCCTTCGCCTCCGGCGGCGATGCCGCCGCCGATCCCCACGGCGGCCACGCCGTCGATCCCCATGCCGGCCACGGCGCAGCGGCGCCGGCCGATCCGGCGATCGCCGACACCCACGGTGGCAGCGCGGTCACGCCGGAAACCTTCGAGCGGCGTCACGCCGACTTCATGAAACGCTTCCGGCAGGCCGACGGCTCGGTGCGTCCGGCGATCGCCGCCGCTGCGGAGCACGATCATGGGGCGGTGGCTGCCCCCGCGACGATGCCGGCGGGCCACGATCACGGCGCGGCGGCCGAAGCACCGGCGGCGATGCCCGGTCACGACCACGGCGCGGCGGTGTCCGCGCCGCCCGCGACGGAAACCGGCGGTCACGCCGGACACGGCATGGCGATGCCGATGCCGGCCGCGCCCGATGCCCACGCCGGCCACGGGGCCGGCCCGGCGGTCGCGCTCCCGCCGCTCGCGCCGCTCGCGGTGTCGACGCCGGCCGCCGCCGCGCACGCGGACGGCGAGCCGATCGAGGTGTTCCTCGCCGCCGGGCGTTTCGCCTTCGAGCCCGACGACCTCAGGCTCGAGGTCGGGCGGGCCTATCGCTTCCACATGATGGCCAGCGACGTCGCCCATGGCGCGTCGATCGCCTTCGGACGGGCGAGCCGCATCGTCCGCCTGCGCCCCGACACGGTGACGACCCTCGATCTGACCTTCCGCGAGGCCGGTCGGCATCTCGTCTACTGCACCGTCTATTGCGGGCCCGGCCACGACGGCATGCACGCTTCGATCACCGTCGCCTGAGGAGGGACATCATGACCGACATCGCCTTCTCGTTCGACGAAGCCGACTCGACCGCCGCCGTCCGGCCGTCGCTCCGCCTCGCCGGCCTGCCGTGGATCGATCGGCGCCTGACGCTGGTGTTCGTCGCCCTGTCGCTGGTGCCGCTGGCGCTCGGGCTGGGCTTCGGCCTCGCCGTCGTGCTGGCGCGCGGCGGTTTTCTCGGCTTCGAGCCGGAGACCGCCTATCGCCTGCTGACCCTGCACGGCACCTCGGCGTTCTTCTGGTGGCTCTATCTGGCGCAGGTCGCGCTGATGATCGCACTCGCCGCCGGCGAGCGCCGCGAAGGTCTCGCCGCGCGGCCGCTGGTGGTCGCCGCGGCGGTGGTGCTGGTCGCCGGGCTCGCCCTCTCCGAGGGCACCGCGGTGATGCTGACGCCGCTGCTCTACGACGCCAACCCCGATCTCGGCCGCGACGATCCGGCGGCGGTGGCGGGGATGGCCGGCGGCCACTTGCTGCTGGCGCTGGGTCTCGCGCTGGCGAGCGTCGCGGCGATCGTCACGGTGCTGCGGGCGCGCGAGCGGGAGACCGGCGCGATGACCGCGATGGGCTTCGGAGTGCTGGCCTGGGCGGGTTTCCTGATCGTCTCGGGGATCGCCTCGATCAACGCCTTCCTGCCCAATCTCCTGTGGGCGATCGGGCGCGGCGGCTTTCCCGCCCACGCCGCGACCGAGTGGCACATCCTGTTCCACAATCTGCACTACCTGCCGCTGATGGCGATGGTGCTGACCTGGTACGCGCTGACCCTCGAGACCACCGGCACGCGCTCGGCCTTCGGGGCGAGCTTCTCCAAGGTGGTGTTCGCGTCCTATCTGGTGTTCGTGCCGCCGACCTCGCTCTACCACATGTTCCTGGAGCCGGGTCTCTCCGAGGGCGTGCGGGTGGCCGGCACGCTGCTGTCGCTGTTCGTGTCGGTGCCGACCCTGATCGCCTTCCTGGTGATCGTCTCCTCGCTCGAACTGTCGACCCGGGCGCGCGGTGCACCGGCCGGGCTGTTCGGCTGGATCGGCCGCCTACCGTGGCGCTCGCCGGCCTTCGCGGGGATGGGCGTGGCGGTGGTGGCGACGCTGCTCGGCCTGGTCTTCGCCTTCGTGCTGATCCAGGAGAAGTTCGCGCCGCTGATCTCCGACACGTTCTTCGTGCCCGGCTATTTCCACTTCTTCGCGGTCGGGGCGGTCAGCGAGACCTTCCTCGCCGGGTTCCTGGTGCTGATCCCGGCGCTCGGCGGCGGGCGGGTGTGGCGGCCCGGCCTGATGGCGGCGCTGCCTTGGGGTGTGCTCGGCGGCCTCTTGATCTTCGGGGCCTTCGGCATCGCCGCCGGGCTCGAAGGGGTGCCGCGGCGGACCTTCGACGTCGCCTATGACGGCGCGGCGCCGGTCGCCTGGGCCGGGCTGATGCGCGGCGTGGCGATCGGCGGGGCGATCTTCGGGTCTGCGCTCGTCCTGCAGGTGTTCGGCGTGGTGGCGACCCTGTGCGGGGTGGGCCGGGGGACGGTCGCGCCGCGGCGGGCCGATCCGGCGCCGTCCGAAGCCGACGTCGTCGGTCCGGCGGTGGCCTGGACCGGGCCGCTCGCCGTCATCGTGCTGGTGGTGGCGATGAGCGGCGCCACGATCGGCGCCTTCGAGTTGATGCGCTCGCTGCCGATCGTGGCGGTCGGCGGCCATTCCGGCCATTGAGGAGAGAGCGATGAACAGTCGACGTCTGCCGATCGAGGGCGTGCTCGTCCTCGCCGTCGCCGGGGTGTGGGCGATCCTCGCCGCGGTCTATCAGCTGTCGCCGTCGCTCGGCATGCCGGGATACGTCCGGGTGTGGGGCGCCGGCGCGGTGGTGTTCCTGGTGCTCGGGGGGCTGCTGCTGCGCCGCCGCCGTTCCGGGGACTGAAGATCCTCGCGGGCGGCGGCCGAGCGGCTCGCCGCCCGCGGTCGCATCGGGCGGGGAGGGGGCTCGGTGCGGCCCCCCTTTCGGTGCCGAAGGGTCTGCATCGGGCGCCGCCGTCGCCCGGATGCGGCGTCCGGCGGTCCCCGGCGCCGCCGCCCGCCACAACCGGCCGCGACCGTCGCATCCGGCCGGGTGGCCGGTCTTGCTCGGCAGCGCAGCACCGCCTCCCGCGGTGCGGCGCCGATTTCCGCCGGATCCGGGTTCTCACGGAGCCGGTTTTCGCCCGTCCTCCCTTGTCCGAATCCTCTGTTAGCGCTAACATTCGTGCCTCTGTGAGCGCTAACAATCCGCGCGATGAGCCAACATCAGCGACCGCGATCGGGCCGAGGCGCCGGGATCGCATCCGAGGGAGAAACACGATGTCCACTCTGCAACCGACGGCGGAAACGCGCACGGCGACGGCCCGGCCCGGCGCCGCGAAGACCAACTTCCGTTGGTGGATCGTGGTGATGTTGTTCCTCGTCACCTCGATCAACTACGCCGATCGGGCGGTTCTGGGGACCGCGGCTCCGGCTCTGATCAAAGACCTCCACATCGACAACGTCCAGTTGGGCTTCATCTTTTCCGCCTTCGGATGGGCCTACGTCCTGGCTCAGCTGCCGGGCGGCTGGTTGCTCGACCGATTCGGCTCGCGGGTCGTCTATGCCCTGGCGATCTTCGTCTGGTCGCTGGTGACGATCATGCAGGGCTTCGTCGGATTCTTCGCCGGCGCCACCGCGGTCACCCTGCTGTTCGTCCTGCGCTTCGCGGTCGGCGTCGCCGAGGCGCCGTCCTTCCCCGGCAACAGCCGGGTCGTCGCCGCCTGGTTCCCGCGCCAGGAGCGCGCCACCGCGGCGGCGATCTTCAATTCCGCCCAATATTTCGCGACGGTGATCTTCGCGCCGATCATGGGCTACATCACCCAGACCTTCGGCTGGCCCTGGGCCTTCGGTTTCATGGGCGGCCTCGGCATCATCGTGTCGGCGATCTGGCTCAAGGTGGTGCATGCGCCGGCGGTGCATCCGGCGGTGAACGACGCCGAGCGCGCCCACATCGTCGAAGGCGGCGGTCTGGTCAACATGGACAGCCCCACCGCCGGCAAGTCGGAAGGCGCCAAGTGGGACTACATCCGCCAGATGTTCGCCTCGCGCATGATGGTCGGCATCTTCATCGGCCAGTTCTGCATCAACGCCCTGACCTATTTCTTCATCTCGTGGTTCCCGATCTATCTGGTCAAGGAACGCGGCCTGTCGATCCTCAACGCCGGCATCACCGCGGCGATCCCCGCGATCTGCGGCTTCGTCGGCGGCCTGCTCGGCGGCGTCCTGTCCGATTGGATGCTGCGCCGCGGCTTCTCGCTGTCGACCGCCCGCAAGACTCCGATCGTCGGCGGCATGCTCCTGTCGATGGCGATGGTGTTCTGCAACTACACCGACAGCGTGCCGCTCGTCGTGTTCTTCATGGCGCTCGCCTTCTTCGGCAAGGGCATCGGCGCGCTCGGTTGGGCGGTGATGTCCGACTGCGCGCCCAAGGAGATCACCGGCCTCGCCGGCGGCGTGTTCAACATGTGCGGCAACATCTCGACGATCACCACGCCGATCATCATCGGCTACATCGTCCACATCACCGGCTCGTTCAACGGCGCCCTGGTGTTCGTCGCCGCCAACGGTCTGGTCGCGGCGGTGAGCTATCTCGTCGTGGTCGGCGAGATCAAGCGCATGGAACTGAAGAAGTGAGCGTTCGGGCGGGGCTCGCGTCGAGCCCCGCCCTCCGCCGCCCCCGGCCTTCCGCGGTCCGAACTCGAGAGATCCCTTCATGTACATCGGCGAGCAGCTCATCAATCCGACCGACGACCGCCTGCGGCTGTCCGCGCAGCTCGGCTGCAAGGGCATCGTCATCGATAGTCGCCCGAACCGCGACATCTGCAACGACGACGGCACCTGGGACACGGCGCGGATCGTCGCGCTGCGCGAGCGCATCGAAGGCTTCGGCATGAAGCTCGAGGGCCTCGCCCTCGACGTCGGCTCGATCCTGCTCGACAGCTTGCGCGATCGCCCCAAGGCGGAAGCCGCGGCCGATCGGCTGCGCCAGAACATCCGTGCCGCCGGGCAAGCCGGCGTGCCGATGCTCAAATACACCGTGGCGATGGTCGGCATCACCCGCACCGGGGTGGTCGACGGACGCGGCGGCATGAAGTGCTCGACCTTCAAGGCCGAGGAATATGCCCCCGACAGCGACGCCCGCTTCTCCTATTGGGGCACCGTGCTGCCGGAGGACGGCATCGGCGGCAGCCATTCGCCGGTCGCGGCGATGAAGACGCCGGAAGCCGGCGGCCAGGTGATGGCGGCGGAAGTCGGCGGCATCTCGGAGGCCGAAGGCTGGACGGCGATCGAATACGTCGTCGGCTCGTTGCTGCCGACCGCCACCGAATACGGGGTCCGGCTCGCCTGCCACCCGCACGACCCGGCCTATCCGCCGGGCGGCCTCAACGGCGTCCACCACGTCCTCGGCTCGCTCGACGGGCTGCGCCGCTTCGTCGCTCTGGCGCCGGACAATCCGTTCCACGGCTTCAACTTCTGCCAGGGCACGATCGCCGAGATGTCGCGCGATCCGACGGCTTGCGTGCTCGAGGCGATCCGCGAATTCGGCCCGCAGAAGCGGATCTACATGGTCCACTTCCGCAACATTTCGGGCGGCTATCTCGACTTCCGCGAGGCGATGCCCGACGACGGATCGGTCGACATGGCCGCCTGCATCCGCGCCTATCGCGAGGTCGGTTACGACGGCGTGCTGTGCCCGGACCACGTGCCGCTGTCCGACGTCGATCCCGGGCGCGAGCGCTTCTTCGCCTTCTGCCTCGGCTATACCCGCGGCCTGCTGCAGACCGCCTGACGACCGCAGATCGCCTGACGACGCCTTCGGGCCGCCCCTCGCGGGCGGCCTTCGCGTCAGGTGGTGGCGCGTTCGACGATCTCGAAGCCGACGTCGATGACGCGCTCGGCCACGGTGCCGCCGCCGAGCCGGGTGAGCAGGGCTTCGGCGGCGAGGCGGCCGACCGCGAAACGGTCGACGAACACCGACGACAGGGGCGGCGACGTGTTGGCGGCGTAGTCGAGATCGCCGAAGCCGATCACCGCGACTTGCGACGGCACCGCCAATCCGCGGGCCTGGGCCTCCAGGACGACGCCGTGGGCGAGCGCGTCGGAACTGGTGAAGATCGCCCCGCCGAGCGGGAAGCCGCCGTCGAGCAGTTGCGCCAGCCCCGCCCGGCCCATCTGCAACGTGCTCGGCGACGCCGTGACGACCGGTGCCACCACGTCGGCGCCGTGGTCGCGCGACGTCGCGGCGAAGGCATTGCAGCGCAGCATGGCGCGCTCGTCGCCGGCGCTGATCGCCGCGACCCGGCGGTAGCCCTTGGCGTGGAAATAGTCGGCGACCCGCACCCCGACCGCGGTGTGGGAGAAGCCCACCGCCATGTCGAGCGGCTTGCGCGACAGATCCCAGGTCTCGACGATCGGAATCTTGGCGGCGCGCAGTTGCTTGCGGCTCTGCGGCGAATGGCTGGTGCCGGTCAGGTAGAGCGCTTCCGGGCGGCGGCTGAGGATGGCGAGAATCAGCTCCTCCTCGCGCACCGTCTCGGGATAGCCGGAGAGCCCGAGCAGGACCTGATAGCCTTCGGCGGCCAGCCGGTCGGTGAGGTACTGGACCGAGGCCGAGAACATCACGTGGGCGACGGTCGGGACGATCGCCGCGACCAGCCGGGTGCGGCTCGAGGCGAGGCCGCCGGCCAAGAGGTCGGGCACGTAGCCGAGCCGGGCGATCGCCTCGCGCACCGCCTTCTGCACTTCGGCCGATACGCTGTCGGGCTGATTGATCACCCGCGACACGGTCATCGACGAGACCCCGGCCAATTTAGCGACGTCGCCGAGGGTGACGCGACCGCTCGACGGGCGTGCGCCACGGCGGCCGGCGCGCCGACGCGAGGGGGCGCCGGCTTCGGCGGGCGGGGTGCGGGGCGGGGCGGGCGGCGTCGAAGGCAAGGTCGGGTTCCGATGCGCGGGGACGAAGATCACGACGGTGCGGGGGGCGGTCGTGGCGATGCGTGCGCCCGCTCGCCGGCGACGCACGATCGTCGCCGACAGTAGCGCGAACGCGGCGCGATCGGTACCCGGCTTCGCGGTCGCAGGACCGCTCTGCGTCGGGCGGGCGGGGAGCCGGTGCGCTCCCGCGTCCCGGCGCGCCGGGGCGGTTTCGGCGACGACGGCGGCGGCTTCGAGCCCCGTCTACGTGGTGATCCGATGGCGCTCTGCGATGATTCATGTTAGCGCTAACAAACGGCGGGCGATCCGTTCCCGCGCCCTCGCGAGAGGGCAGGGGGCCGCGTTCGACTGCGCCGAGCGCGTCTGCCGCGCTCGCGCCGCCAGCGCCCGCCCGATCGACCCCGCCCCTGCCGTCCATCACGCCGTCCAGGAAAATCCGGAGTTCTGCGATGTCCCTTGCTTCCGCCGTCACCGCCGCGTCCTGCCCCAAGATCACCGCGATGCGGGTCGTGCCCGTCGCCGGTCACGACGACATGCTGCTCAACCTGTCCGGCGCCCACGCCCCGTTCTTCACCCGCAACATCGTGATCCTCACCGATCAGACCGGGCGCACCGGGGTCGGCGAAGTGCCCGGCGGCGAGAAGATCCGCCAGACCCTCGAGGACGCGCGCGAACTGGTGATCGGCCGTTCCATCGGTGCCTGGAACGCCATCCTCAACGACGCCCGCCGGCAGTTCGCCGATCGCGATTCGGGCGGCCGCGGTCTGCAGACCTTCGATCTGCGCATCGCCATCCACGCGGTGACGGCGATCGAAGCGGCGCTGCTCGATCTGGTCGGCCAGTTCCTCGACGTGCCGGTGGCGGCCCTGCTCGGCGAAGGCCAGCAACGCAGCCGGGTCGAGGTGCTCGGCTATCTGTTCTACGTCGGCGATCGCACCAAGACCGATCTGCCCTATCGCTCCGAGCCCGACGCCAAGGTCGACTGGTTCCGCCTGCGCCACGACGAGGCGCTGACGCCGGAGCAGATCGTCCGGCTCGCCGAGGCGACCCACGACCATTACGGCTTCCAGGACTTCAAGCTGAAGGGCGGCGTGCTCTCCGGCGATGCCGAGATCGAGGCGGTGACGGCGCTGCACGAGCGCTTCCCCCAGGCGCGCATCACCCTCGACCCGAACGGCGCGTGGTCGCTCGCCGAGGCGATCCGGCTGTGCAAGGGCAAGGGCGACGTCCTGGCCTATGCCGAAGATCCCTGCGGCGCCGAGGGCGGCTTCTCGGGCCGCGAGGTGATGGCCGAGTTCCGGCGCGCCACCGGCCTGCCGACCGCCACCAACATGATCGCCACCGACTGGCGCCAGATGGGCCATTCGGTGATGTTGCAGTCGGTGTCGATCCCGCTCGCCGATCCGCATTTCTGGACCATGGCCGGTTCGGTCCGGGTCGCCCAGATGTGCGCCGAATGGGGCCTGACCTGGGGCTCGCATTCCAACAATCACTTCGACATTTCGCTCGCCATGTTCACCCACGTCGCCGCCGCGGCGCCGGGCAAGATCACGGCGATCGACACCCATTGGATCTGGCAGGACGGCCAGCGGCTGACCCGTGAGCCGTTCCGGATCGAGGGCGGCCTGCTGACCGTGCCCGAGCGGCCCGGTCTCGGCGTGGAGATCGACCTCGACCAGCTCGAGGCGGCGCATCAACTCTACCTCCGCCACGGTCTCGGCGCCCGCGACGACGCCATGGCGATGCAGTACCTGATCCCCGGCTGGACCTTCGACAACAAGCGCCCCTGCCTGGTGCGCTGACCGCAAGCCGCGAGATCCCTCGCCCGTGCGTCGCTCGTCCGCAGTCCTTCGGGATGCGCGCGGGCGACGGGCGGGCTAATCTCTCCGACGGGACGCGCGACCGGCCGTCGCCGGTGCCGCCCGCGGAGAGCGGACCATGGACTCCTCGGATTCGATTGCGAAGATCGCCCTGGTGACCGGCGCCGGTCGCGGCATCGGCCGCGCCACGGCGATCGCCCTGGCCGGGGCCGGCTACACCGTGGTGCTCGCCGGACGGCGGCGGGCGGCGCTCGACGAGGTCGCCGCGACCATCGCCGCGGCCGGTGGGCGGGCTCGAGCCGTGCCGACCGACGTCGGCGATGCGGCGGCGGTCGACGCGCTGTTCGCCGAGATCGCTGCGACTCACGGGCGGCTCGATCTGTTGTTCAACAACGCCGGCATGGGCACCGGCAGCGTGCCGATCGACGAGTTGACGGTCGAGCAGTGGAACGCGGTGGTGGCGGTCAATCTGACCGGCGCCTTCCTGTGTACCCGCGCCGCCTTCGCCCTGATGAAGCGCCAGAGCCCGCGCGGCGGGCGGATCATCAACAACGGCTCGATCTCGGCCCATGTGCCGCGGCCGAACACCGTGCCCTACACCATGACCAAACACGCGATCACCGGGTTGACCCGATCGATCGCGCTGGACGGGCGGGCCTACGACATCGTCTGCGGTCAGATCGACATCGGCAACGCCGCCACCGAGATGACCGAGCCGATGGCCCGCGGCATCGTCCAGCCCAACGGCTCGATGATGGTCGAGCCGCGGATGGACGTCGAGATCGTCGCCCGCGCCGTGGTCCACATGGCGAGCCTGCCGCTCGAGGCCAACATCCTGTTCATGACGGTGATGGCCTCCGCCATGCCCTTCGTCGGGCGCGGCTGACGCGACGCGACGCGGCGCGCCGACAAACGTTCGGGCGACGGAGCGGCCGAGGGCGCTGTGCCCCGGCCGATCCGTCGCCCGATGTCATCCGCCGTCCGCGATCAGCGGGCGACGACGCCGTCGGGGATCTCCATGTCGAGGAGAGCCGAGGCGAGGCACTTGCCGTGGGCGTCGAGGGCGAGCGAACGGGTGACGCCGCCGCCGAGGGCTTCCTGCATCACGAAATTCAGTGCCGACAGGCTGGGAATCTCGTAGCGCACCACCGCGCCGTGGACGATGCCGGAGAAGTGCTGCTTGACCCGATCGGCGGTGATCCAGGTGCGCAGGGCCTCGTAGGTCTTCGGGTCGTAGGCGACGACCGAGATGTTGGAGATGTCGCCCTTGTCGCCGGTGCGCGAATGCGCGATGTCGCGGAGTTTCATGTCACACCTCGATGAGTTCGACCGACGCGACGACCGCGTCGCGGGGCAGCAGAGCGGAGAGCATGGCGACCACCGGTCGCGCGACCTTCCAGGCCCCGCCACCGCCGGCCGGGCCGTTGGTGTAGAGGGTCTCGACTTCGTTGCCGATGCGCACCGCTTCGGCCAGCGTGTCGGTGCGGCCGGTGACGCGGATGCGCACCTCGTGCGGGGCGGCGGCGCGCTCGGTGATCACCGGGCCGTGGATCGAATCGACGCCGATCAGGTCGAACCGCAACTCGGTGGTCTTCACGCCGGTGAGCTTCAGCCGCTCCTCGACGATGCGCAGCGCCAGACGGCCGCGCTCGACCGCGCCGGTGCCGGCGTAGGACATCTGCCCTTCGCCGATGAACCCGTCCTTGTAACCGACGGAGACCTTGAGGGTATCGGGCCGCGGCCGGCCGGTCGCGGCGGCGACGCGGACGCGGTCGAAGCCGTCCTCGACCAGGGTGATGGCCGAGAAGTCGGCGATCACGTCGGGGGTCAGATAGGTGGTCGGATCGTGGATCTCGTAGAGGATCTGTTCCGAACAGGTCGCCGGGGTCACCCGGCCGCCGGAGCCGGCGACCTTGGTGATCACGAAGGATCCGTCCTCGGCGACGTCGGCGATCGGGAAGCCGAGACGGGCGAGATCGGCGACGTCCTTGACGCCGGGATCGGCGAAGTAGCCGCCGGTGACCTGACCGGCGCATTCGAGCAGGTGACCGACCGCGGTGCCCTTGCCGAGGCGGTCCCAATCGTCGAGCGCCCAGCCGAATTCGTGGATCAAGGGCGCCAGGAACAGCGCCGGATCGGCGACGCGGCCGGTGATCACCACGTCGGCGCCGGCGGCCAGCGCCTCGACGATCGGGGCGACGCCGAGATAGGCGTTGGCCGAGACCACGGCGCCCTTCATCGTCGAGATCGGCGCGCCGGTCTCGGTGATGGTGACGTCGCGGGCGAGCAGCGCGGCGAGAACGTCGTCGCCGGCGACCGCGGCGATCTTCAGGCCGGTGATGCCGAGGTCACGGGCGACCTCGGCGATCTTGGCGGCGCCGGCCTGCGGATTGGCGGCGCCCATGTTGGTGATGATCTTGATGCCGCGGGCCTTGGCCTGGGGCAGGACCGCACGCATGCGGGCCTCGAGCAGGGCGTCGTAACCGGCCGCGGGGTTCACCAGCTTGGCCTGCTGGCCGATGGCGATGGTGCGTTCGGCGAGGCACTCGAAGCAGAGATAGGCGATGTCACCCTTCTCGACGAGTTCGACCGCGGGTTCGATCCGGTCGCCGGAATAGCCGGCGCCCGATCCGATTCGGATGGTCTTCATGGGGATGTTCCTTCGATGGCGCTTCGGGTCACAGCGGGATGACGCCGGAGGCGACCGCGGCCAGGGTCATGACGACCGAAGACGCGAAGAGGTATTTGAAGGCGAACCTCTGGTGGTCGCGCAGTTCGATCTGCGACAGGCCGACGACCAGGAAGGTGGCGGGGGTCAGGGGACTGACCGGGAAACCGGTGGTCATCTGGCCGAGCACGGCGGCCTGACCCATCGCCAGATGGGGGACGCCGAAGGTGTGGCCGACTTCGGCCAGGACCGGCAGGACGCCGAAATAGAAGCTGTCGGGATCGAACAGCATCGACAGCGGCATCGACACGAGGCCGAGGGCGAAGGGCAGGTGCTGGCCCATCTCCGGCGGGACGAAGGCGACCGCGGCGGTGGCCAGCGCCTTGAGCATGCCGGTCCCCGACATGATGCCGGTGAAGCAGCCGGCGGCGAGCAGGATCGAGGCCATCATCAGCGCCGCCTTGGCATGGGCGTCGATGCGCTTCTTCTGGTCGTTGACGACCGGGTAGTTGAGCATCAGGGCGAAGACGGTGCCGAGCATGAACATCACGACCGGATCGACCCAACCGCCGATCATCACCGCCATGATGACGATGGTCAGCGCCAGATTGGGCAGGAACAGGTGGGGCCGGCGCAGTTCCATCTCCGCCGGGGCGAGCTTGCGCTCGAGGGCCGGGGCATCCTTCAGATCGGCGAGGCCGAGGCGCTTCTCTTCGCGCTTGCCGAGCCACCAGGCGACGCCGAAGGCGAAGACCCAGCCGGTGAGCTGCGCCGGGATCAGCGGATTGAAGATGTCGGTGGTCGAGACGTGCAGGGCGGCGGCTGCGCGGATCACCGGGCCGGTCCAGGGCAGGAAGTTGACGCCGGCGGCCATCGAGGCGCACAGCGCCAGGATGCGGCGGTCCATGCCGAGGCGGTCGAACAGCGGCAGCATCGCCGGGATGGTGACCAGGAAGGTCACGGCGCCCGAGCCGTCGAGATGGATCAGGCCGGCGAGCAGCACGGTGCCGCAGGTGATGCGGGCGGGCTTGAGGCCGACGCGCTTCAGGATGGCGTTGATGATCGGGTCGAGCATCCCGGCGTCGGTCATGATGCCGAAGAACAGGATGGCGAAGACGAACATGCCGGCGGTCGGGGCGATCGCCGAAATGCCCTTGATGATGAAGGCGGCGGTGCCGAGGCCGAAGCCACCGAGCAGAGCCCCGACGATCGGAATGAGGATCAGCGCGACGAGCGGCGAGATCCAGTTGCGCAGGATGGCGATCAACATCGTGATGATCACCAGGAGACCGAGTATCGCGAGCATTCGACGGACCTCCCTGTCGGTCGTTTTCATTGGCGTTCGGCAGGGACGATCGTCTTCTTTCACTCATGCGTCAAAGACATTTGAATGATATGTTGATAACTCAAACGCATATATAGGATCGTACCGGCGTAGAAGTGCTTATGAATTGGGCGATCTGCGGCACCTCGAGGGGATTGGCGGCCGATCCGCCTGAGTTTGATTGCTGGTTCGTCTCAAATCGTCTATTTCATGCATCATGCGTATCAATGTCACTCCCCAGCAGCTCGCCGCCTTCCTCGAGGTCGCCGAAACCGCCAGTTTCAGCGAGGCCGCCTCGCGGCTGTCGCTGTCGCAACCGGCGCTCAGCCGGACCATAAGGGTGATCGAGGAGACGCTCGGAGCGCGGCTGTTCGACCGCGACACCCGCAACGTCGCGCTGACCCCGGCGGGGCACGAATTGGCGCCGATCGCCGCGCGGATCGTGCGCGAATTCGACTCGAGCTTCAGCGAGTTGGCGCGTTTCGTCACCGGGCGCAGCGGCCGGGTGGTGATCGCCACCTTGCCGTCGATGGCGGCGGTGCTGTTGCCCGGCGCGATCGCCCGTTTCCGCGAGACCCGGCCGGACGTCGACTTCCAGATCCTCGACGCCCATTCCGGGGCGGTGCAGGACGCGGTCGCCGACGGGCGCGCCGAGATCGGGTTGACCGCCCGGCCGAGTCCCGACCGGCAGCTCGCCTATCATCCGCTCATGACCGACGAGTTCGGGCTGGTGTGCCGGCGCGACGATCCGCTGGCGGCGGAGGCCGAAGTGTCGTGGCGGGTGTTCGCGGATCGGCCGTTCATCGCCATGTCGCCGGGCTCGAGCGTGCGGGCGATCACCGATTCCGCCTTCCTGCAGCACGCCGTGCCGGTGGCGACGCTGTTCGAATGCGGCTTCCTGGCGACCGCCCGGGCGCTGGTCGACGCGCGGCTCGGGATCACCGCGCTGCCCGGCCTGACCGTGCCTTTGATGGCCGAGACCGGGCTGGTGTGGCGGCCGCTGGTCGATCCGGTCTATCGGCGCTCGCTCGGGGTGGTGCGACGGATCGGTGCCACGCTGGCGCCGGCGACCCTCGACTTCATCGCCGACCTGCGCGGCGAGGTCCATCGCCGGTCGATCGACGTCCGGCTCGCCGGAGCGATCCGCAGCGAGGGCGAGGCGGTCGTCGCGTGAGGCGAGGGGCGGCGCACCACCGCCCCCACGCGGATCACTCGCGCAGGCCGGGCGCCTCGTGGCCGGTGCGGGCGACATATTCGGTATAGCCGCCGCCGTAGGCGTGGACGCCCTCGGGGGTCAGTTCCAGCACCCGGTTCGACAGGGCCGCCAGGAAGTGGCGGTCATGGGAGACGAACAGCATGGTGCCTTCGTAATTGGCCAGCGCGCCGATCAGCATCTCCTTGGTGGCGATGTCGAGATGGTTGGTCGGCTCGTCGAGCACCAGGAAGTTCGGCGGATCGTAGAGCATCCGGGCCATCACCAGCCGGGCCTTCTCGCCGCCCGACAGCACCCGGCACTTCTTCTCGACGTCGTCGCCGGAAAAGCCGAAGGCGCCGGCCAGCGCCCTGAGCGACCCCTGTCCGGCCTGGGGGAAGGTGTCCTCGAGCGACTGGAACACCGTGCGATCGCCCTCCAGCACCTCCATGGCGTGCTGGGCGAAATAGCCGAGCCGGACGCTGCCGCCGAGCGTGACGATGCCCTGGTCGGGCTCGGTGGTGCCGGTCACCAGCTTCAGCAGCGTCGACTTGCCGGCGCCGTTGACGCCCATCACGCACCAGCGTTCGCGCCGGCGGATCGAGAAGTCGAGATCCTCGTAGATCACCCGGGCGCCGTAGCGCTTGTGGACCGCCTTGAGCCCGACCACGTCCTCGCCGGAGCGCGGCGCCGGGGGGAAGTCGAAGGACACCGTCTGGCGTCGGCGCGGCGGCTCGACCCGCTCGATCTTGTCGAGCTTCTTGACCCGGCTCTGCACCTGGGCGGCGTGCGAGGCGCGGGCCTTGAAACGCTCGATGAACTTGATCTCCTTGGCCAGCATCGCCTGCTGGCGCTCGAACTGGGCCTGCTGCTGCTTCTCGCTCTGGGCGCGCTGGGCCTCGTAGAATTCGTAATCGCCGGAATAGGTGGTGAGCTGACCGCCGTCGATCTCGACGATCTTGGTGACGATGCGGTTCATGAAGGCGCGATCGTGGGAGGTCATCAGCAGGGCGCCGTCGTAGCCCTGGAGGAAGGCCTCGAGCCAGATCAGGCTCTCGAGGTCGAGATGGTTGCTCGGCTCGTCGAGCAGCATGGCGTCGGGGCGCATCAGCAGGATGCGGGCGAGCGCCACGCGCATCTTCCAGCCACCCGACAAGGCGCCGACGTCGCCGTCCATCATCTCCTGGGTGAAGCTGAGGCCGGCCAGGACCTCGCGGGCGCGGCCCTCGAGGGCGTAGCCGTCGAGTTCCTCGAAGCGGTGCTGGACCTCGCCATAGCGGTGGATGATCGCGTCCATCTCGTCGGCGCGGTCGGGATCGGCCATGGCGTGTTCGAGGTCGTGCAACTCGGCGGCGACCTCGCTGACCGGGCCGGCGCCGTTCATCACTTCGGCGAGCGCGCTGTGGCCGGCCATGTCGCCGACGTCCTGGTCGAAATAGCCGATGGTGATGCCGCGATCGACCGAGACCTGGCCCTCGTCGGGGGCCTCTTCGCCGGTGATCATCCGGAACAGCGTGGTCTTGCCGGCGCCGTTGGGGCCGACCAGCCCGATCTTCTCGCCGCGCAGGAGCGCCGCCGAGGCCTCGATGAACAGGATGCGATGGCTGTTCTGCTTGCTGATGTTCTCGAGGCGGATCATGGGCGCGCGGGGTCCGTGGCAACGGCGGCGGGCCCGTCGAGGCCGGCCGCCGGAAGGAGAAGCGAGGGGTACGGATACCGGTTTCCGGCGCCGATCGGATGACGGCGCGCGACGTCGCCGCCGCGCGGGGTCCGGGACAGGGAGTTTCGAAAGTCGTGGCACGCCCTACGGGAGGAGCCCGAATCCTCGAAGACCGCAGAAATGGCGATGATCCATCTCGTCGACGGCCGCATGTTAGGCACTGTGCGATGCGGGAACAAGAGGGCGCGACGCAACACGGACGCGCGCCGCCGCGGCCGCGGTCCGGCGAGGCCGGTGCGGGGCGGAGGCGCGGGGAGGTCGCCGGTCGGCGGGCGTCAGCGGATCAGGCCGAGCCCCAGTATGCCGGAGACGATCAGGAAGACCGCGACGATGTAGTTGAGCAGCCGCGGCATGACCAGAATGAGGACGCCGGCGATCAGGGAGACGATCGGCTGGAGATGGGTGAGGGACACGTTCATGGGCGCGGTCTTTCGGTGAGAACGTACGGTTCGAAACGGTGCGGACGGGCGGCGTGACCCGGCCGGGGAGACAAAAGGGCGTCGGATGATCACGGGGCGGCGATCATCCGACGCCGGAAGCCCGAGCGGGGGGCGAGGGCTCCGTCTCTTCGTTTCCGTCCGGCGGTCCGGGGGGAAACCGGAGGTACACGAAGAGAGCGAACCACCTTGCGCCCCCGAGCGCGGTTGCGGCAGGTTCGGAAACTACTCGAGCGGGCGAATGGTTCCCGACCGCCGTCGCGCGACTGCGGGCCGGGCCGGTCGCGGCTCCCGCGTCGGAGGCGTCAGGCGAAGACGGCGGCGAGGAAGCTCGCCGCGGCGACCGCGCCCTCGGGCGAGATGCCGTGACCGAGGCCGGCATAGACCCGCCGCTCGACGGTCATGCCCAAGGCGGTCAGGGTCGCGGCGGCATCGGCCGACAGCGCCGCCGGGATCACCGGATCGGCGTCGCCGTGGAGCAGCAGCAATCGGGTGGCGAGCGACGGGGTAAGCGGCTCGGGCGAGGCCAGCCGGCCGGCGAAGCCGACCGCGGCGGCGATCGGCCAGCGCCCGGAGGCGACGGCGTCGAGGGTCATGATGGTGCCCTGGGAGAAGCCGACGAAGGCGACGCGGTCGAGGCGATCGGTCAGACCCGCGGCGGCGATCGCCGTGGCGATCGTGCGATCGAAGGCTTCGCGCGCCGCGGCGATCCGGGCGGCGCGATTGGCCTCGGTGACGCCGGCGATCGAGAACCACTGCCGGCCGGCGCCGCCGCCGTCGAAGGCGAAGGGCGCGTCGGGGGCGACCGCCGTGGCCCCGGGCAGGCGCGAGCGGATCAGCTCGGCGATCGGGAACAGGTCGCGGCCGGAGGCGCCGACGCCGTGCAGCAGGACGACCAGGGGGGCGGGATTGGCGGGCATGGTCGGGATCCTCGATGGCATGGGTCGGCGCCGGCCGATCGGGGCGACGCGGGTCGGAGACGCGAGCCTAGGCGCCCGCGCCGCCGAACGCCACCGCCGATCCGGCGCGGCCGATCCCACGCTCCGGCGCGCCTCGGGCGAGGCCGCCGGCTGCGGTGCAACGCGGGCCGGGCTCGCGCGGCCCGCGGCGTTCGCGCTAGGATCGGGCGTGTTCCCCACGGACCGAGGATCGGGCGATGGACGAGACGGCGGCGCTGCGCTTCGCGATCAATGTCGGCAACCCGGTGTTGGCCCGGCGCGATCCGGGGAGCGGTGCGCTCTCGGGCGTCGTCGTCGATCTCGCCCGGGCCTACGCCCGCGAAGTCGGGCGCCCGGCCGACCTCGTCGCATTCGCTTCCGCCGCGGAGATCGTCGCGGCGCGGGGCGACGATCGCTGGGACGTCGCGTTTCTCGCGGCCGATCCGGCGCGGGCCGGCGAGATCGCCTTCACTGCCCCCTATCTGCTGATCGAGGGCGTCCTGGTGGTCGACCGTGCCGCCACCGCGACGGCGCTCGCCGAGCTCGACCGGCCGGGCGTGCGGATCGCCGTCGGGCGCGGCGCGGCCTATGATCTCTTTCTGACGCGCAGCCTGAAGGCCGCGACGCTGGTCCGCTTCGACTCGTCGGAGGCGGCGCTCGCCGGCTTCCGCGACGAGCGACTGGATGCGGCGGCGGGGGTGCGGGCGTCGGTCGCCGCCTTCGCGGCCGCCCACCCCGATCTGCGGTTGGTCGAGACGCCGTTCATGCGCATCGCCCAGGCCGCCGCCGTGCCGGCCGGGCGGACCGAAGACCTCGCGCGGCTCGAGCGGTTCCTGGCGCACGCCAAGCGCTCGGGCGCAGTGGCGCGGTCGCTCGCGGCGTCGGGGCATGGGGACGTCGAAGTCGCACCCTGACGGCGTCGCGCTCACACCACCTTCGCGAGCGTCGTCGCGGCCAGCGCCAGACCGAAGCCGACCAGCACCACCGAGGCGAGGCGCGGCACCAGGCGCGCGACGAGGGTCCCGGCGTCGCGGCCGGCGCGGCGGCCGAGGAGCAGCCAGCCGCCGCCGCACAGGGCGACGGCGAGGGCGAAGCCGGCGACCCACAGGGCGATCTGCGGTCGCTCCACCGAATCGGGGAAGAGCGCGAAGGCGAAGACCGCGGCCTTGGGATTGAACAGGGTGGCGACGAACAGGCGACGGGGGGTGATCGGTCCGGGGTCCGTCGAGCCGGCGTCGTGGCGCCACAGGGCGGCGCCGAGGGCGGCGAGATAGGCGGCCAGCGCCAGTTTGACGGTCGGAACCGCGAAGGGGATCGCCGCGGCGAGCGGCGCGCCGAGGGTCCTGAGAAGAGCGATCGAGACGAGATAGCCGGCGAGCTCGGCCCCGACCAGCCGCCACGGCGGCGCGCCGGCCGAGGTGGCGCCGGCGGCGGCGAGCAAGGTGTTGGTCGGGCCGGGGGTCGCCAGGATGGCGACCACGCCGAGGAGCGAGACGAGGACTTGCGGCATCGGCGGCGGCGCTCCGGGTCGTCGACGCGCGCTCAGATCGCGTAGTCGAGGGCTTCGGACGAGCGGGCGACCATCTGGGCGAGGGTGGTGTTGTCGAGCACCGCGGCCATGGCGTCGCGGACCTCGAGCATGGTCAGGCGCACGGCGCAGCCCTGGAGATCGGTGCAGTCGTCACAGGGCTGGAAGGCGGTGCGGCTGGCGCAGGCGATCGGCGCCAGCGGCCCGTCGAGGGCGCGCACCACCGCGCCGATGACGATCTCCTCCGGCGGACGGGCGAGGGCATAGCCGCCGCCGGGGCCCTTCTTGGAGCGCACGAAACCGGCGTTGCGCAAGTCCAGCAGGATCGCGTCGAGGAATTTCTTGGGCAGCGCCGCGGTCGCGGCGATCTCGGCGACCATGGTGGTGCGGCCGGGTTCGACGCCGGCGAGAAACACCAGGGCCTTGAGCCCGTACTTGCCCTTGTTGGTCAACATGTCGATGTCCTCGAGCCACCCCATCGGACATAGCGAGCAATCGCCGCCGGGTCAAATCGCCGACGGTGGGAATCGTCACGGTCCGACACTATGGGGCCGGGCGAGTGCGCGGGGACGCTTCAGGGGGCGACGGCGAGCGGTGCGAGCCGCTCGGCATAGCGGGCGCGATGATCGCAGAGGGTGTCGAACACGTCGTCCGGCATCGGCGACTGGAACATCAGTTCGTCCAGGAGGGCGAGGATGACATCGTGGTCGATTCGAAACAGCGAAACCGGCAGCCTGAGGAGCAGCACACCTTCGCCTTCGTCACACGTCGTGTCCATGGCTTCGAGTCCTCGTGGGGCGCCCCCGGCCGATCGTCGTCGAATCGGAGAGGGGCGTGGAAGGGCACGTCTCGGCTCCGAGGCGCCGACGTGACTTCCGGAACGGGTCGCACTCCGCTACGGGCCGAGCGGACCCTGGAGGCGAAGATACCGAACAAATTCCGAGGGGTACATACCTGCGGGGGTCAGGAATGTCCCGAAGGTATCACCACTGATTGCACGGACTCGCCAGCGGTGCGCCGACTGCGGGCGGTCCCGGCACCCGGGGCATCCCGCGACCGGCGGCGACCATGATAGCGTGCGTCGATGACCGTAGACCGCTCCCACACCCACCTCTGGCCGGGCGTTCCGCTCGCGCTGACCTCGGCCGTCCTGTTCGGGGCGGCACCGCCGCTCGCCAAACTGCTGACCGGGGCGATCGGGTCGTTGATGCTGGCCGGTCTGCTCTATCTCGGCGCCGGGATCGGCCTCGCGGTCTGGCTGGTGGTGCGCGGGCGGACGACCGCCGAGCGCGGCGAGGCGGCGCTCGGGTGGGCCGATCTGCCGTGGCTGGCCGGAGCGGTGGCGATGGGCGGGATGGTCGCGCCGGTGCTGCTGATGGCCGGTCTGGCGCGCACCTCGGCGTCGAGCAGCGCGCTGCTCCTGAACCTCGAGGGTCTGGCGACCATGGCGATCGCCTGGGTGGTGGTCGGCGAGGCCGTCGATCGTCGCCTGCTCGCCGGGGCGGCGGCGATCCTCGGCGGAGCGCTGTTGCTCGCCTGGGACGGGAGCGGGCCAACCGTCGACGTCGGGGCGCTGCTGGTGGTCGGCGCCTGTATCGCCTGGGGCATCGACAACAACCTGACCCGCAAGGTTTCGGCCGCCGATCCGGTGGTGATCACGCTGATCAAGGGCTGTGTCGCCGGGTCGGTCAACGTCGGGCTGGCGCTGGCGATGGGCGCACCGGTGCCGCCGCCGGCCTGGGTGGCGGGCGCGGCGATCGTCGGTTTCTTCGGGGTCGGGGTCAGTCTGGTGCTGTTCATCCGGGCGCTGCGCCATCTCGGCACGGCCCGGACCGGGGCCTATTTCTCACTGGCGCCGTTCATCGGCGCGATCCTGGCGATCGCCCTGCTCGACGAGCCGATCACGCTCCGGCTGCTGCTGTCGGGGCTGCTGATGGGCTTCGGCCTGTGGCTGCATCTCGCCGAGCGGCACGAGCACGATCATCGGCACGAGGACCTCGCGCACGACCACGCCCATGTCCACGACGACCATCATCGTCACGACCACGAACCCGCCGACGCGGCGACCGGCGAGCCCCATGCCCACCGCCATCGCCACCTGCCGCTCGACCATTCCCACCCGCACTATCCCGATCTCCATCACCGGCACGACCATCGGCGCGCGGAGGACGAGCCCCCTCGCGCCGAGGATCGATGAGGTCGGAGAACCGGCTCAGGCGGCCTTGCGGGCGAGGTCGCCGGTGCGGTAGCGCGCGGCCATCGCGGGGAGCGGGATCGGCTTGATCTTCGAGGCGCGGCCGGCGGCGCCGAACTCCTCGAAGCGCGCCTTGCACAGCGCCTGCATCGCCTCCATGGCGGGCTTCATGTACTTGCGCAGGTCGAACTCGCCCGGCTTCTCGGCGAAGATCTTGCGGATCTGGCCGGTCATCGCCATGCGGCAGTCGGTGTCGATGTTGACCTTGCGCACGCCGAAGCGGATCGCTTCGACGATCTCTTCGATCGGCACGCCGAAGGTCTGGGGAATCTCGCCGCCATAGGCGTTGAGGATGTCCTGCAGGTCCTGCGGCACCGACGACGAGCCGTGCATCACCAGATGGATGCCGGAATCGCGGGCGTTGATCTCGCGGATCACGTTCAGCGCCAGGATGTCGCCGGTCGGTTTGCGCGAGAACTTGTAGGCGCCGTGCGAGGTGCCCATGGCCACGGCGAGGGCGTCGACGCCGGTCGCCCGGACGAAGGCCACCGCCTGATCCGGGTCGGTGAGGAGCTGGGAATGATCGAGGACGCCTTCGGCGCCGTGGCCGTCCTCCTTCTCGCCCATGCCGGTCTCGAGGCTGCCGAGCACCCCGAGTTCGCCCTCGACCGAGGCGCCGACCATGTGGGCGGAGCGCACCACGTCGGCGGTGACCGCGACGTTGGCGTCCCAGTCGGCCGGGGTCTTGCCGTCGGGGAGCAGCGAGCCGTCCATCATCACCGAGGTGAAGCCGGCGACGATCGCCGACAGGCAGGTCTCCGGGCCGTTGCCATGGTCCTGGTGCAGGCACACCGGAATGTCGGGGTGGATTTCGACGGCGGCCTGGACCAGATGGCGCAGCACGGCGTCGCCGGCGAAGCTGCGGGCGCCGCGGCTGGCCTGGAGAATGACCGGGGCGTCGACCGCCGCCGCCGCACCCATCACGGCGAGAACCTGTTCCATGTCGTTGATGTTGAAGGCGGGCAGGCCGTAGCCGAATTCGCCGGCGTGATCGAGGAGTTGCCGCATCGAGACGAGAGCCATGAGAAGAGATCCTGGAGACGGGGATGGACCGGCGCGGGGTGCGCGCGCCGCGGGCGAGCGGCCGTCCCGAGACCGGCGGGGATCTCGGGACGGCGGGGGGCGGCTCAGGCGACCTTCAGGCTCGGCTTCAGGACGCGCAGCAGGATCGCGGTGACCACCGTGCCGGCGACGAGTGCCACGAGGTAGCCGACCAGATGCGACACCGCGTTGGGGATCGGCAGGACGAAGATGCCGCCGTGGGGGACGTGCAACTCGGCACCGACCACCATCGAGATCACCCCGGCCACCGCCGAACCGGCCATCAGCGACGGGATCACCCGGAAGGGATCGCGGGCGGCGAAGGGGATCGCGCCTTCGGTGATGAAGGAGATGCCCAGCACCGCGGCGGCATTGCCGGCTTCGTGCTCGTCGGCGGTGAAGCGGTCGGCGAACAGCTTGGTGGCCAGCGCCAGACCGAGCGGCGGGGTCATGCCGGCGACCATGGCGGCGGCCATCGGGGTGTAGATGCCGGAGGCGAGCAGGCCGGTGGCGAAGGTATAGGCCGCCTTGTTGACCGGGCCGCCCATGTCGAAGGCCATCATCGCGCCGATGATCACGCCGAGCAGCACCGCGTTGGCGCCTTCCATGCCCTTCAGGAAGGCGGTCATCGCCGCGAGGATCTGGGCGACCGGGGTGCCGATCACGTAGATCATCAACAGGCCGACGATCGCCGTGCCGAGCAGCGGCAGGATCAGCACCGGCTTCAGGCCTTCCAGCGTACGCGGCAGCTGGATCGACTTGTTGAGGAAGGACACGACGTAGCCGGCGAGGAAGCCCGCGGCGATGCCGCCGAGGAAGCCGGCGCCGATCGATCCGGCGAGCATGCCGCCGATGGCACCGGGCGCGATGCCGGGACGATCGGCGATCGAATAGGCGATGAAGCCGGCGAGCATCGGCACCATCAGCGCGAAGCCGTTCTTGGCGCCGATCAGGAACAGGGCCTGGCCGAGGGTGTCCTTGTGGGCGTCGTCGTAGACGTAGATGCCGCCGAGCGCGAAGGCGATGGCGATCAGCAGGCCGCCGGCGACCACGAAGGGCAGCATGTAGGAGACGCCGGTCATCAGATGCTTGTAGGGGCCGGAGCGCTGGGCGGCGCGGGCGGCCTTGTCGGCGGCGACTTCCGCGGCGAGATCGCGCGGGCCGGACGCGGCGCCGCCGCCCTGGCGGACGGCCTCGGCGAAGGCCTTGGCGACCAGCGCCTTGCCGTCGTTGATCGCGCCCTTGGTGCCGGTCGAATAGACCAGCTTGCCGGCGAAGCGCGACATGTCGACGTTGGTGTCGGCGGCGATCAGCACCAGATCGGCGGCGGCGATATCCTCCGCGCTCAGGGTGTTCTGGGCGCCGACCGAGCCCTGGGTCTCGACCTTGACCTGATGGCCGAGCGCCTTGCCGCCCTGCTCGATGCCTTCGGCGGCCATGAAGGTATGGGCGATGCCGGTCGGGCAGGAGGTGATGGCGACGATCTTCTTGGCGCCGGCGAAGGCGGCGACCGCCTTGGCGAGGCTGCCGGCGGGATCGGCGAGCACCGCGTCGAGGGTCAGAGCGAGGGTCTTGGCGGCCGGGAAGCGGTCGGTGGTGGTGGCGCTGCCGACCAGCAGCGCGCCGGCGGAGGCCGCGACCGCCTCGTCGGAGAGCGGCGACAGGACGCCGTCGGCGGTGCGGGTCTCGATGTCGAGGGCATGGCCGGCGGAGGCCGCAGCCTTGCGCAGGGCTTCGGCGGCGAGCAGCACCTGGGTGCTGCGGTCCTTGGTGGCGATGACGGCGGACAGTCTCGTCATGTTTCTCTCCTGGCGGGATGTCCCGCTTCTTCGATGGATCCGGTGTCGTCGGATTTCAGACGTCGAGAACGGTCACGGTGGCCGCCCGGGCGAGGTGTTCGACCTCGGCGCGCGACGGCAGATGGGGACCGACCCGACCGAGCTTGGCCGAGGCGAAGGCGACGGCGCGGCGGGCGGTGCCGCCGAGATCGAGGTCGTCGGCGAGCGCCGAGACCAGGCCGGCGACCATGGCGTCGCCGGCGCCGACGGTGCTCAGCGCCTGGAGCGGCGGCAGACGGGCGGCGAGCGCGGCGTGGGCGTCGACGAACAGCGCCCCCTCCGGGCCGAGCGACACCACCACCAGGGCGATGCCGCGTTCGACCAGTTGCCGTGCGGTGGCGACGAGGTCGGCGGTGGTCGGCAGCAGGCGGCCGGCCCAGGCCTCGAGCTCCTCGCGGTTGGGCTTGACCGCGAAGGGCAACTGCCCGGCGGGCGCGTCGAGGGCGGCGGCGAGCGCCGGGCCCGAGGTGTCGAGCACGACGCGGGCCTGCATTTCGCCGAGCAGGCCGATCAGGTCGGTGGTGGCGCGGTCGGGGAGCCCCGCCGGCACCGAGCCGGCGAGGACGACGAGGGTGCCGGGGCGGACCTCTTCGTCGAGGGTGTCGACGACGGAATCGTAAGTTGCGTGATCGACCGGCGGGCCGGGCAGATTGACGTCGGTGGTGTCGCCGGTGGCGACGTCGGCGATCTTGATGTTGGTGCGGGTCTCGCCGTCGATGCGGACGAAGCGATCGCCGATGCCCTTGGCGGCGAAGAACTCGGCGAAGGCGGCGACGTTGATGCGCCCGAGGATGCCGGTGGCGAGCACCGGCGTGCCCCAGTCGGCGAGGCAGCCGGCGACGTTGATTCCCTTGCCGCCGACGTTGGTCTGGGAGGCGCGGGCCCGCTGGACGGTGCCGAGCGTCAGGTTCTCGACCGTGACGGTCAGGTCGATCGCCGGATTGAGGGTGACGGTGATGACGGTGGGGGCGCTCATGACCGACCTCCGTCGAGGGCGCGGACCGCATCGGCGGTCTCGCAGGCCAGCGCCCGGGCGGCGAGCGCGGTCAGTTCGGCGAAGTCGGAGGCGCGCAGCCGGGCCTTGACCGCGGGGATGTCGCGCGGGGTCATCGACAGTTCGGCGATGCCGAGGCCGGTGAGCAGAGCGGCGCCGAAGGGATCGCCGGCGATGCCGCCGCAGACCCCGACCCAGCGCCCGTGGGCGGCGGCGCCTTCGACGGTCTTGCGGATCAGCCGCAGCACGGCGGGGTGCAGGCTGTCGGCTTCGGCCGCCAGTTCCGGATGCTGGCGGTCGATCGCCAGCGCATATTGGGTGAGGTCGTTGGTGCCGATCGAGAAGAAGTCGACGTGGGGGGCGAAGACGTCGGCCATCATCGCCGCCGAGGGCACCTCGACCATGATCCCGAGCGGCACCGCCGGCGCGTCGACCTCGGCGCGGATGCGCTCGCAGACGGCGCGCAGAGCGGTCACTTCCTGGAGCGAGGTGATCATCGGGAACATGATCGACAGGCGCCGGCCGCTCTTGGCGGCGCGGTAGAGGGCGCGCAGCTGCGGGTCGAGCAGATCGGGGCGGCGCAGCAGCAGGCGGGCGCCGCGCACGCCGAGGAAGGGGTTCTCCTCGCGCGGCAGATCGAGATGGGCGACCTGTTTGTCGCCGCCGATGTCGAGCGCCCGGACGATCAGCGGGCGATCACCCAGCGCATCGAGCATCGACTCGTAGACCGCGAACTGCTCGTCCTCGCTCGGCGTGGCGCCGCGCTCGAGGAACAGGAACTCGGTGCGCATCAACCCGACGCCTTCGGCGCCCTGGGCCACCGCGGTCTCGACCTGGGCGGGATTGTTGACGTTGGCGCCGATCTCGACGCGGTGGCCGTCGCGGGTGGTCGCCGGCAGGGCCCGCTCTTCGGCCTCACGGGCCCGCTTGGCGGCGGCGGCGGCGATGAAGGCGCGGGCGGAGACGAGGTCGGCTTCGGTCGGGGCGAGATGGAGGCGGCCGGTGCTGCCGTCGAGGACCGCGAGGGTGCCCTCGGCGATGTCGAGCAGCGCATCGGTGCCGGCGACCATCGCCGGCAGGCCGAGGGTGCGGGCGAGGATGGCGGTGTGCGAGGTGGGGCCGCCCTGGGCCGTGGCGAGGCCGGCGATGCGCTCCATGTCGAGCGAGGCGGTGACCGAGGGCGACAGGTCGGCGGCGACCAGGATGCAGGGCTCGGCCGGCAGATCGGTCAGCGAGCCGAGCGCCAGGGTCGGGGCGAGGCGTCCGAGGACGCGCTGGCCGACGTCGCGCAGATCGGCGGCGCGGGCGGCGAGCAGGGGATTGCCGAGGGCCTCGAGCTTGCGGGCCATGCGCTCGGCCGCCTCGTGCCACGACCAGGCGGGGCCGTGGCCTTCGACCATCAGTTGGCAGGCGAGGGTGACGAGGTCGGTGTCGGAGAGGAATTCGGCCTGGGCCTTGAAGATCGCCGCTTCGGAGGGGCCGAGCCGGCGGGCGGTATCGTCGGCGAGGGCGGCGAGCTGTTCGCGGGTGGTGGTCAGCGCCTCGTGGAGGGCGTTGCCGCCGTCGGACAGCGACACCGGATCGTCGGGGATGACGATCGCGGCGGTGCGCAGGACATGGACCGGGCCGATCGCGAGGCCGGGACCGGCGCCGATGCCGACCACCACCGGCAGGGCGGTCTCGGGCTTCCAGCCGATCGCCGGGGTCTCGGCGCGGATCGCCGCGCGGGCGGCGTCGGCCTTCTCCTGGAGGGTCAGGCCGAGGATCGCCGCCTTCAGCTGGGCGAGGCCGACCGTGGCGTCGGCGCCTTCGGCCGAGACCACCACGGCGTCACCGGCGCGCAGGCCGAGCTGCAGCAGCGACACCAGATTCTTCGGATCGCCGGTCTCGGCGCCGCTGCGGATCTGGAAGCGCGCCGAGGAACGGCGGGCGACGTCGACCCAATGGGAGGCGGGGCGGGCGTGCAGGCCGGCGGGATAGTCCACCACCCAGTCGAAACGCTCGGCGAGGTCGGCGGCCGGGGCGCTCGGGGCGGCCGGCGCGACGTCGTCGACCAGCGCGGCGATCACCGCGCGCGGGTCGGTGGTGGTGACCAGGGCAGCGAGGCGCTCCTCGTCCTGGAGCAGGCGGGTCAGGCGGCGCAGCACGGTGATGTGGGCGTCGGACTGGGCGGCGATGGCGACCACGAAGCGGGTGGTCTGGCCGGGGTTCCATTCGACGCCGTCCGGCACCTGGAGGATCGCCAGGCCGTTCTCGCAGATCAGGCCGCGATCCTCGATCATGCCGTGGGGGATGGCGACGCCGTGGCCGAGGAAGGTGTTGGCGACCCCCTCCCGCCGCAGCATGCTCTCGGCATAGGCGGCATCGATGTAGCCGGCGGCCGTCAGCATCTGACAGGCCTCGCGGATCGCCGCCTCCTTGGTCGCCGGACGAGCGGCGAGGCGGACCAGTTCAGGCGACAGGAGCGGCTTGACGGCGGCGGACATGCGGGACCCCTTCTTTCGGGTTTGGCTGACGAGATATGAAAAGGTTTTCATCGTCGCAGTCAACAGAGAACGCATTGAAATTTGAGCTTTTCTCTGCGAAAATGCTTGCTGCAGCGCACAATGGCTGATCGCTCATGGGCTGCATCCTGATATCGTTTTCTGCAAAAATGTGAGATCGTTTTCAGAAATGTCCATCGGCATCAAGGACGTGGCCAAGGCCGCCGGGGTCTCCGCGGCGACCGTCTCGCGAGTCCTCGGCAGCGGCTCGGTCAGCCCCGATCTGCGCGACAAGGTCGAGGCGGCGGTGCGCGCCACCGGCTATCGCCCCAATCTCTCGGCGCGGCGGCTGCGATCGCAGCATTCGCGGACGATCGGCCTGATCGTTTCCGACATCGCCAACCCGTTCTTCACCGAATTGAGTCGGGCGGTCGAGATGGCGGCCCATCAGGCCGACCTCCGGGTGATGCTCTGCAACACCGACGAGAATCCCGAGCGCGAGGCGCTCTATCTCGAGATGATGCAGGAGGAGCGGATCACCGGCCTGATCCTTGCCCCGACCAGCGTCGGCGCGGCGCGCATCGCGACGATGGACTTCGACTTCCCGGTGATTCTGATCGATCGCGCCGGGCCGCTCGGGGCACACGACGAGGTGACCATCGACAACGCCGAGTCGGCGCGCCTGCTGGTCGAGCACCTGGTGGCGCGCGGCCATCGCCACATCGCCGGGATCTTCGGCAACACCAGTTCGACCGCGGCGGCGCGCCACGAGGGCTATGTCGCGGCGATGGCGGCGCACGGCCTGCCGCCGCACGCCCAGTTCGTGGCCCCGACGGCGGAAGCGGCCGGCGCGGCCTTCATGCGGATGGTCGAACGGTCGCTGCGCCTCGACGCGGTGCTGGCCTCCAACGGGCTGATCCTGCTCGGGGTGGTCAAGGCGTCGAAGGCGATGGGCCTGGAGATGCCGCGGGACCTGTCGGTGGTCGGCTTCGACAACGAGACCTGGACCGATCTGGTCGGCGCCGGGATCACGGTGATCGAACAGCCGGTGGCCGAGATCGGCCGCACGGCGATGGCGCTGCTGTTCGAGCGGCTCGCCTGTCCCCATCTGCCGCCGCGCCGGGTGGTGCTGTCCGGACGCCTGGTCGAGCGCGGAATGCCGCGGCCGGCGTGATCGGCGCGGGGAGGGTGTACTGCGGATGAGGGGACTTCGCGCGGGCGCCCCCCGAACGGACGTCGATCTGCCGTAGCGGCAGCCTGCGGATCGGGATAAAGATACTTCCAGAAACAAATACCCCTCCCGCCGGCGGCGCCCGACGCCCGATTTCCGAGGTGGCCTTCATGCATGCGGCGACCGCCTGTCGGGACTACGGGGAGACGAACTTCGTCACCGGCCTGCGGGCCTTCGCGGCGCTCGGGGTGGTGCTGATCCATACCGGCGGCGGCGGCTTGCGCGAATTCGGGCCGATCGGCGCGGCGCTCGCCGATCTCGGCCGCTCCGGCGTCCAGGTGTTCTTCGTGGTGTCGGGGTTCAGCGTCGCGGCTTCCTACGTCGGCTCGGGCGGCTACGGCGCCTATCTCAACAAGCGGCTGTGGCGGATCGCGCCGCTCTATTGGTTCTGGCTGACGGCGGCGATCCTCCTCGACGTCACCGCGGTCTATTGGCAGGAGCGTTTCGGGGTGGTGGTCGACACCCGCAACGTCGTCCTGCATTTCACCTTTCTGTCGGTCTTCGACTATCGGGTGACCAACAGCATCCTCGGGGTGGAGTGGTCGATCCCGATCGAAGTGGCGTGGTATCTGGCGATCCCCGCGGTTCTGGCGGTGACCACCACCCGGGCGCGGACGCTGGCCATGGTGGGGGTGGCGGTGGCGATCGGCTACACGCTGATCAAGAATCCGCGCCTGTTGCCGGTCGATCCGGCCGACGCCTCGGCGGCGATGGGCTGGTCGCCCTTGCCCTATGTCTTGCCCTACGGGCTCGGAATCGCGGCCTTCCGGCTGCGTCCGTGGTGCGTGCGATCGGTGCTGGCCGGCGATCGGATGGTCTGGGCGGTCGCCGCGCTGATCGGGCCGCACGTCGCGCTGATCGGCCTCCTCGGCCGCTCGCCGTTCAACGAGTTCGTCCTGGTCTCGGGCGCGACCGCCGCATTGCTGCTGTTCGGCCGCAACGACGGGGCGGTGATGCGGCGCAGCTTCGGCCTGCGCGCCGCGCGCTTCGTCGGGACGGTGAGCTACGGCCTCTACCTCTGCCATCTGCCGATGATGGCGCTGCTCACCCGCGCCGGCATCCCGCTCGGCGACAGTCCGCTCCTCGCGTTCCTCGGCGTCGCCGGCGTCTCGGTGGCGGTCTCGACCGTAACCCACGTGGTGATGGAACGGCCGCTGATGGACTTCGGGGCGCGGGTCGGCGAACGCTTCGGCGGAGGCCTCGGCGCGCTGAAGTCCTGAAGCCGGATCGGCTCAGGTCGTGGCGGCGCGCCGTTCGGCCATGAAGGCGTCGAGGGCGGCGACCATCGCCGGTGTGGCGGTCAGGCCGAGTTTCGAGCGCCGCCACAGCACGTCCTCGGCGTCGATCGCCCATTCCCGCTCCATCAGGTGGCGGACCTCCGCTTCGCTGAGGCCCTCGCCGAAATCGATGCCGAGGTCCTCGCGCCGGGTCGCCGATCCGAGGATCGTGCGCGCGGTGGTGCCGTAGGCGGTGGCGAGGCGCATCGCGCCGGCCGCATCGAGGAACGGATGGGCCGACCGCAGTTCGGCGGCGAGGGGAGCCACCCCGTCGACGGGAAAATCGCCGCCGGGCAAGGGCGCCGACGCCGTCCATGGGGCGCCGGTCGTGGGAACATGGCCGGCGAGCTTGGCGAGCGCGGCCTCGGCGAGGCGGCGATAGGTGGTGATCTTGCCGCCGAAGATCGACAGCAGCGGCGCCCCGGCGACCGCGTCGTCGAGCTCGAAGACATAGTCGCGGGTCGCCGACTTGGCTTCGCCGGCGCCGTCGTCGTAGAGCGGGCGGACGCCCGAATAGGCCCAGACGACGTCGTCGCGACCGATCCGGCGATCGAAATAGTCGTTCACTGCGGCGCAGAGATAGTCGATCTCTTCGTCGGTGGCGTGGACCAACGCCGGATCGCCCTTGTAGTCGCGATCGGTGGTGCCGATCAGGGTGAAATCGCCGCCCTGGTAGGGGATGGCGAAGACGATGCGGCCGTCGGTGTTCTGGAAGATGTAGCTGCGGTCGTGGTCGTAGAGGCGACGGACGACGATGTGCGAGCCCTGGACGAGGCGGACCTTGGCCTTGGAGCGCGTGCCCAGCGTCTCGCCGAGCAACGAACTCACCCAGGGGCCGGCGGCGTTGACCAGAGCACGGGCGCGGATCTCGCGGCGCGTCCCGGTGGTGCGGTTCTCGGTGGTCAGGCGCCAGCCGTCGGCGGCGCGGGATGCGGCGACCGCCTTGGTGCGCGTCTCGATCACCGCGCCGCGGTCGGCGGCGTCGCGGGCGTTGAGGACGACCAGCCGGGTGTCGTCGACCCGACAATCCGAATATTCGAAACCGCGCACGAAGCGGCCCGGCGAGAGCGGCGCGCCGACCGGATCATGGGCCAGATCGACGGCGGTGGTGGGCGGCAGGAGCTTGCGCCCGCCGATGTGGTCGTAGAGGAACAGGCCCAGTCGGATCAGCCAAGCCGGACGCAGACCGGGGTGATGCGGCAGGACGAAGCGCATCGGCGCGACGATGTGCGGGGCCATCCGCCACAACACTTCGCGCTCGACCAGGGCTTCGTGCACCAGGCGGAATTCGTAATACTCGAGATAACGCAGGCCGCCATGGACGAGCTTGGTCGAAGCACTCGATGTCGCGCCGGCGAGATCGTTCATCTCGCAGAGATAGACCTTCAGGCCGCGTCCCACCGCATCGCGCGCGATGCCGCAACCGTTCACGCCACCCCCGACGATGGCCAGGTCGAAGACTTCGTCCATTGTTCGTCCTCCCGCGGCGCCGGCCGCACTCCAGCGGAGTGCGGGGCGACAACCTTCGGAAGACGATAATGAACGTTCGTTTCTACCGCAAACGAAAACGAATGTGAAAACGAAAGTGTTATCGGCCGATTCGTCGGCCGGTCCACCCCGGTTGGCGGGGCGGACTCAGTCGGTGGCCTCGATCTCGTTGGCGCGTTCCGGCATGGTTTCGATCAGCAGAACGCCCTTCTCTCGACAGAGGTCGCGCAGTTTCGCCGAGGGCATGTAGTCGGTCACGAAGACGTCGATGTGGTCGATGTGGGTGATGCGGACCGGAGCGGTGCGGTCGAGCTTGGTACAATCCGAGACCAGGACGACGCGGCGGGCGTTCTCGATGATCGCCCGGGCCACCCTGACTTCGCGGAAGTCGTAGTCGAACAGCCAGCCGTCTTCGTCGATCGCCGAGGTGCCGATCACCGCGGTGTCGACCTTGAACTGCTGGATCAGGTCGGCGGCGGAGGCCCCCACCACCGCCCCGTCGCCGGGCCGCACCGGGCCGCCGGCGACGATCACCTCGAAGCCGGTGCGCCGGCTCAACTGCATGGCGACATTGAGGTTATTGGTGATGACCAGCATCTGCTCGTGGTCGCACAGGGCATCGGCGACCTCTTCGGTGGTGGTGCCGATGTTGATGAACAACGAGGTGCCGCTGGGAATCAGCGCCGCGGCAGCTCGACCGATGGCGCGTTTCTCTTCGGCGGCGACGAAGCGGCGGGCGTCGTAGGACAGATTGCGGACGCCGGAGGTGACCACCGCGCCGCCGTGGATGCGCGACAACAGTTGGCGATCGCACAGATCGTTCAGGTCCTTGCGGATCGTCTGGGGCGTCACCTCGAACTGCCGGGCCAGTTCCTCGACCGTGACCCGACCGGAATCGCGGGCCGATTTCAAGATTTCGACCTGCCGGTCGGTGAGGCCTTCCATGCGGACTGCTCCATTCCTTCGTGTTTCCGCATGGATATACGGATCGCGACCGACGGCAACCGAAAACGCGGTGGGGGCCCCTCCGGTGCACGGGGTGACACGGTGTCGCCCCTGCGGACAGGGTGAAGAGAGGTCTCGGTGGCGGCTGGCTTTCGGAAAATAGTTTCGAAGATACAAAAATGCGAACTACGACTATTTTCGGGTATCCGCCGAAGCGGATCGCAGTACCTCGGGCTATCCCTTGGTGGAATGAAAGTGGGGAACTTAACTAAATGTCCTAAACTACGGCGAAGACGGCGCGAACATCCATGGCTTCGCAGGCGCAATAGACGGTGATCTATTGGTAAAATGTCAAATCGTGACGAAGCAAATCTAAGTTTTCTGCATGGCGGTAACTGGCTGGCTGCTTGGTTAGTTTTACCATCTATACTTTCTGCGTAGGTGTGATAAGTAAATTGACTTATTGGATGTTCGGGCTGCCTACGATAGCAGTCGACGGCAATAGAAGATCGATCCGCGCACTCTCCGATATCGGATGTGAGGTGCTCCGCCAGAGACGGTGGGGCCTCGAGGGTGGTTTGCGGCCGTCAGACGGAAGGTTCGGAGGATGTCGGTATGGGAGAGATGAGAGGGCTGGAGCCGATCTCGTCGAAAGCGGACGTGGTGGTGATCGGCGGCGGCGTCGTCGGTTGTGCCATCGCCCGGGAACTGTCGCGCTACCGGCTCGACGTGGTGCTGCTCGAACAGGCGCCCGACGTGGCGACCGGAACGTCCAAGGCCAACAGCGGCATTCTCCACGCCGGCTTCGACTGCGAGCCGGGCACCTGGAAGGCGCGGCTGAACGTCCGTGGTGCCGCGCTCTATGCCGAAATCGCCGAAGGTCTGGGCATTCCGCGCCGGGAAATCGGTTCCCTGGTGGTGGCGCACAGCGACGCCGACCTCGCGACCTGCGAATCGCTCTTGGCGCGTGGCCGTGAGAACGGCGTCGCCGGGCTCGAAATCTGGGGCGCCGACCGGCTGCGGGCCCACGAACCGTCGATCTCCGCCGACGTCGCCGGGGCTCTGTGGGCGCCGACCGCGGCGGTGGTCTGTCCGTTCCTGGCGACCGTCGGGTTCGGCGAAAACGCCATCCGCAACGGCGCGAAGATCCATACCGAATGCGGCGTCACCGGCCTCGTCACCGCCGGCGGGCGGATCGTCGCGGTCGAGACCACCCGCGGCCGGATCGAAGCCCGCTTCGTGGTCAATGCCGCCGGTGTCCATGCCGCCGACGTCGCCCGCCTCGCCGGCGACGACAGCTTCACCATCCACCCGCGCCGCGGCGAATACATCCTGTTCGACCGCTCGACCGGGGCGCTCGCCCGTTCGGTTCTGTTCCCGACCCCGTCGAAGGTGTCCAAGGGCATCCTGGTGTCGCCGACGGTGCACGGCAACATCTTCATCGGCCCCAACGCGGCCGACGTCGACGAGCTCGACGACGTCGAGACCACCGCGCCCGGCCTCGACGAGATCATCTCGGGTGCCCGCAAGATCGTGCCCGATCTGCCGTTGCAGAACGCCATCACCGAATTCGCGGGCCTGCGCGCCGCGGCCGGCAAGGACTTCATCATCGGCGAATCGCCGATCGTGAAGGGCCTGGTCCATGCCGCCGGCATCCAGTCGCCCGGGCTGACCTCGGCACCGGCGATCGGCGAGGCGATCGCCGAGATCCTCGCCGATCTGGGACTGAAGCTGACCCCCGACCCGACCTTCGTGCCGGTCAATCCGCATCGCCCGAAGTTCACCGAACAGACGCCGGTCGAACAGATGGCGCGGATCGCCGCCGATCCGCTGGCCGGTCGGGTGATCTGCCGCTGCGAGACGATCACCGAAGCCGAGATCGTCGCGGCGATCCGCGCGCCCTGCGGCGCGCGCACCATCGACGGCGTCAAGCGGCGGGTGCGGGCCGGGGCCGGCCGGTGCCAGGGCGGCTTCTGCGGCCCACGGGTCACCGCCATCCTCGCGCGCGAGCTCGGCATCCCGGTGACCGCGGTGCGCAAGGAGACGTTGGAATCGTGGCTCTTCTACGCCCGCGCCGGACTCGAGATCAGGGAAGACATCGATGCGTGACGCAACCTACGACGTGGTGACGATCGGCGGCGGACCGGCCGGCATGGCGGCCGCCCTGGCGGCCCGGCAGGCCGGCGCCGACCGCGTGTTGATCATCGAACGCGACCGCGAACTCGGCGGCATCCTGCAACAGTGCATCCACAACGGCTTCGGCCTGCGGAAGTTCAAGGAGGAGCTGACCGGACCGGGCTATGCCGACCGCTACATCGAGATGGTCGGCGCGGCGGGCATCGACGTCTGGCTCGACAGCACCGTGCTCGCGGCGGAAGCCGGCGGCCGGATCACCTGCGTCGGGCCGACCACCGGGCTCGCCACCGTCGAAGCCAAGGCGGTGGTCCATTCGATGGGCTGTCGCGAACGCACCCGCGGCGCGATCCGCATCCCCGGCAGCCGGCCGGCCGGCGTGTTCACCGCCGGCGCGGCGCAGCGGATGGTCAACATGGAGGGCTATCTGCCCGGCCGTGACGTGGTGATCATCGGCTCCGGCGACATCGGCCTGATCATGGCGCGGCGCATGACGCTCGAAGGCGCGCGGGTCCGCGCGGTGTTCGAGATCATGCCCTATTCCAACGGGCTGACCCGCAACATCGTCCAGTGCCTCGAGGACTTCGGCATCCCGCTGTACCTGTCGCACTGCGTCGTCGCCGTGCACGGCCACGATCGGGTGACCGGGGTGACGGTCGCCGAGGTCGACGCCGACCTGCACGTCAAGCCGGGCACCGAGTTCGATCTGCCCTGCGACTGCGTGCTGCTGTCGGTCGGGCTGATCCCGGAGAACGAGCTCGGGCGGGCGATCGGCGTCTCCACCGATCGGATCACCAGCGGCGCGGTGGTCGACCAGTTCCGGCAGACCTCGAAGCCCGGCTTCTTCGCCGCCGGCAACGTGCTGCACGTCCACGACCTCGTCGATCTCGTCTCCAACGAGGCGGAGATCGCCGGCCGCTCGGCGGCGCTGTTCGCCAAGGGGGTCTTCGGCGAGGCGACCCACGAACGGGCGGTGATCGCCGGCGAGGGGCTGCGCCAAGTGGTGCCGCAGCGGCTGTCGACGTTGGAGAAGGGCAAGAACGCCATCCGCTTCTTCTTCCGCTCGAAGGCACCGATGGGGCCGTCGATCATCGCGCTGAAGACCGAAGACGGCATCGTCTGGGACCGCAAGCTGCGGGTGGTCAAGCCGAGCGAGATGATCGTCGCCGACATTCCCGTGAACCGCTTCGCCAAGGCGTCGCACATCGAATTCGTGCTGACCCTCGACGAGCATCCGGAACCGCTCGAAGGGGCGGTGGAGGAGGAGGACGCATGACCAGCCGAGTTCAACCCATCCAGTGCATCGGCTGTCCGGTCGGCTGCGGCGGCGAAGTCGTCCTCGACGGCGATCGGGTCGTCGAGATGCGCGGCTTCACCTGCGAGAAGGGCGAGGCCTATGCCGCCGAGGAGGTGGTCGCGCCGAAACGGATGGTGACCACCACCGTCCGCGTCCACGGCGGGGCCCTGCACTTCCTGCCCGTCGTCTCGGACGGACCCGTTCCCAAGGAAGCGATCTTCGACTGCGTGCGCCTGTTGCGCGGCATCGAAGTCACCGCACCGATCGAAACCGGCCGGGTGATCGTCGCCGATGCCCTCGGTCTCGGGGTCGACTTCAAGGCGGCGCGCGCCATTGCGGTGGCGAGCGACGGCCTGCGGCCCGCGTGAACTCGGGGACGCGCGGCACTCCCCGCGCGTCGCCGCCGCCCGAGCGAGGGGCGGACCACCCGACCCGGCACATCGGACGCCGAATGTGCGCACAACGAGGAGGCAACGTACGGCACCAGTTCGACGAGTTGATGAAGAGACATAAAATCAAAATCAAAACAGCAGTCGGAGAGGAAACATGTCAACTTACATCGGTGCAATCGACCAAGGGACGACGAGCTCTCGCTTCATCGTCTTCGACAAGACCGGCCGTATCGTCAGCGTCGCGCAGAAGGAACACGAGCAGATCTTCCCGAAGCCGGGTTGGGTCGAACATGATCCGGCGGAGATCTGGCGGCGTGTCGAAGAAGTGGTCGCCGAGGCGATGGAAGCCAAGGGCCTGAAGCCCAGCGATCTCGCCGCGATCGGCATCACCAACCAGCGCGAAACCACCGTCGTGTGGAACAAGAAGACCGGCAAGGCCGTCTACAACGCGCTCGTCTGGCAGGACACCCGCGTCGGCGACGTGGT
>NZ_SJFN01000004.1 GCF_004328075.1 Siculibacillus lacustris
GTTCACCACGCTCGCCCAGGTCCGTGCGCTGCTCGGTCGCTGGCGTGCCGACTACAACGAAGCCCGACCGCATTCTCGGCTCGGCTGGCAGACCCCGGTCGAGTTCGCCCGCACCTTCCCGCGTCGTGAGACGGCGCTGCGCAACCCGACCAGCTCCGCGCCGTCTCCCGCCGCTCACCCCGCCCCGAAGGACAATCCCAACCGTCAGAGCGAACTCCGAATTGGATAAAACTTGGGGGCAACGTCAGCATGACCCATCCCTGGATGTGCGACGCCATGGGGCACGTCAACACGCGCCACATCGTCGGGTTGTTCGACGACGCCAGCTATCGGCTGCTGATCGATCTGGCCGGGCCGACGCCGCCGGCCGACCTCGGCTGGGCCGACGTGCGCTGCCAGATCGACTATCGCGACGAGATCCGCGCCGGCACCGCCGTCGACGTGATCTCGACGATCACCGCGATCGGCACCAAGTCGCTGACCTATGCCCATGTGATGGTCGATGCGCTGACGCAAGGGGTCAAGGCCGAGGCGACGGTCGTCAGCGTCCGCTTCGATCTGGCGGCCCGCAAGGCGGTGCCGCTCGAAGCCGACTTGCGCCGGCGCGCCGAGACCTTCGGGGCCTGATCCCGGCCTCGGCGGCGGGAAGCCGCCCGGCGCGCCGATCACTCGCTCCAGGTCGAAATCAGATTACACGAGAGCAGGAATTCGGAGGTGAAGACCGTGCGGACGATCGCTTCGCGGGCGGGTCCGCCGGTGAGGCGTTCGGCGAGGGCGCGGCGGGCGGCGACCGCCTGCGTCAGGCTCACCGCCTGGAAGCGCAGGCTCGCGCCGGGGCGCAGCTGCGCCAGTCGTCCGAGATCGGCACCGATCACGTTGGCGATCTTGGGATAGCCGCCGGTCGGCTGGCGATCGGCCATCAGCACGAAGGGCAGACCGGCACCGGGCACCTGGATCGCGCCATGGGCGACGCCGTCGGAGACGATGTCGTGGCCGGCGGCATGACGCAGCGGCGTGCCGTCGAGTGCATAGGCCATGCGGTCCGAGCGCGGCGAGACGGTCCAGTCACGGGCGAGGAAGGCGGCGATCTGGTCGGCGGCGAAATGGTCGTCCTGCGGTCCGAGAAGCACGCGGATCGGCGCCGGCGACGGGTCGAGCCAGGGGGCGACGAGGCGGGCCGCGGCGGGCTCGCGCGGGCGGAGGTCGACGAGCGGCAGGACGTCGCCGGCCTCGAGGGCGCGACCGTCGAGGCCGCCGAGGCCGGAGCGAGTGTGGGTGGCCAGCGATCCGAGCACCGGAGGCAGGGCGATCCGCCCGGCGATCGCCACATAGGCCCAGGCGCCGACCGATCCCGGGCGCAGCGAGATATGGCCGCCGGCCTCGAGCCGCACGGTGGCGAGCGAGGGCAGCAACGTGCCGTCGTGACGGACGTCGAAGCCCGGGGCGATCACCGCGAGGTCGACCGCGCCGTCGCGGGCCGCGAGATCGAGACCGCCGAGCGAGACCTCGATCGCCGCCGCACCGGGCGGATTGCCGACTGCGGCATGGACGGTGGCGAAGGCGGCGGGGTCCATCGGTCCGGCGACGGTGACGCCGTGGCGCAGATGGCCGTGGCGGCCGCCGTCCTGGATCGTCACGCCGGGGCCGGCGCGTTCGACCACCAGCGCGGTCATGGCGTCGCCTCCGACCGCGCCACGACCTCGCCGGCGGCGACCCGGGCCTCGAGCGCCGCGAAGGTCGCCGCGTCGACCGCTTCGAAGCGCAGGGTGTCGCCGGCGGCGACCAGGAAGGCGGGCTCGCGGCCGAGCGCGAACATGCGTTCGGCCGAGCGGCCGATCACCCACCAACCGGTCGGCATCGGCACGCTGGCCACCGCCGCCATGCCGCCGGCGATCATGATCGCATTGGCAGGGTGGGGCGCGCGCGGCCGATCGCGGCGCGGCAGGCCGAGTTCGTCGGGCAGGCCGCCGAGATAGGCGAAGCCGGGGGCGAAGCCGTACATGTGGACACGGAAGCGCGCGGCGACGTGCAACGCGACCAGCCGCGCCGGGGTCAGTGCCAGACGGTCGGCGGCCTCGGCGAGATCCTCGGCGTGCGGCGCCTCGTAACAGGCGGGGAGGACCCAGGTCCGCAACGGCCGCGGGGTGACCTCGGCGCGGGTCTCGAGGTCGAGGATGCGGGCGACGAGGGTGTCGCGCGGGATCTCAAGCGGTTCGTAATGGACGGCGAGGGAACGGAAGGTCGGCACGCTCTCGATCACCCCGGGGACGGCCGCCGCCTGCAGGGCGACGTCGAGGGCCTGGACGCGTTCGTTGAGACCCGCGTCGATGGTGTCGCCGAATTCGACGACGAGCATCGCCTCGCCGCCGTCGAGAAACCGCAAGGGCACCATCGCCTCAGCCTCGCACGAAGGGGGCGATGGCGACCCCGGCGGCGGCGAGTTGGGCGCGGATCCGGCGGGCGGCATCGACCGCATGGGGGCCGTCGCCGTGGACGCAGATCGACTCGACCGGGGTCGGGAGGCGCCGGCCGCCGACGGTGACCACCGCCTGATCTTCGACCATGCGCAGGGCGCGCAGCGCCGCCGCGTCCGGGTCGTCGATCATCGCGCCGGGCAGGCCGCGGCGCACCAACTGGCCGTCTTCGGCATAGCCGCGGTCGGCGAAGACCTCGGCCACCACCCGCAGGCCGGCGCGCTCGCCGGCGGCCATCTGTTCGGTGAGCGCGATCGCCAGATGGACCAGGTCGCGATCGACGGCGCGGATGGCGCGGGCCACGGCGTCGGCGACGCCGCGCTCGGCAGAGGCGACGTTGGCCAGCGCCCCGTGGGCCTTGACATGGGTGATGCGATGGCCGGCGAGTGCGGCCACCGCCTGGGCGGCGCCGATCTGATAGGCGACGAGGCGCTCGATCTCGCGCTCGCTCATCGGGATGCGCCGCCGGCCGAAACCCTGGAGGTCGGCGTAGCCCGGGTGGGCGCCGACCGCGACGCCGCTGTCGCGGGCGAGCGCGAAAGTGTCGGCCATGACGTCGGGATCGCCGGCATGGAAGCCGCAGGCGACGTTGGCGGAGGTGACGATACCGAGCAGCGCGGAATCGTCGCCGCAGGTCCAGGCGCCGAAGGCCTCGCCGAGGTCGGAGTTGATGTCGACCGTGGTCATGGGGCTGTTCCTTCTCGTCTCGTCGGTGCTTCGGCCGATCACATGCCCAGATAGACGCGCCGCACCTCGGGGTCGTCCATGATCTGGCGCGCCGGCCCGTCGAGGACCACCCGCCCGGTCTGCAGGACATAGGCGCGATCGGCGATCTCCAGGCTCTCCATCAGCCGCTGCTCGACCAGGAGGACGGTCACGCCGGAATCGCGGATGACCTTGACCGCCGCGAAGATCTCGTCGACCAGTTTGGGCATGATGCCCTGGGACGGTTCGTCGAGCATCAGCAGGCGCGGCCGGCTCATCAGGGCACGGCCGATCGCCAACATCTGCTGTTCGCCGCCCGACAGGGTCGCGGCGCGCTGATCGAGCCGTTCGGCGAGCCGCGGGAACAGGCGGAACACCGTCTCGAGCGGGGCCTCGCGATCGGGCTCGCGGCGGTGCAGCCAACTGCCGAGGCGGAGGTTGTCGCGCACCGTCAGGCGCGGGAACAGGCGCTTGTTCTCCGGCACATAGGCGAGCCCGCGGCTGGTGATCAGGTGGCCGGCCAAGCGGTCGATGCGTTCGCCGGCGAAGGTGATCGTGCCCCCGCGCGGCCGCTCGAGGCCGGAGATCGACTTCAGCAGCGTCGACTTGCCGGCGCCGTTGGCCCCGGCGACGACGACGATCTCGCCTTCCGCGACGCCGATCGACACGTCGGCGACGGCGACGAGGCCGCCATAGGCGGTGGTCAGGTGGTCGACCTCAAGCAGCACGGTGGCGATCTCCCAGATAGGCGGCGATCACCCGCGGGTCGGCGACGATCTCCTTCGGTGTGCCCTCGGCCAGCACCCGGCCGAGTTCGAGCACCACGGCGCGGTCGATCAGCGGCATGACGATCTCCATCACGTGCTCGACCATGATCACGGTGATGCCCTGATCGCGCACCCGACGGATGAGTTCGACGCCCTCGCGGGCTTCCGATGGGGTCAGTCCGGTCATCACCTCGTCGAGCAGCATCAGTTTCGGCTCGGTGGCCAGCGCCCGGGCCATCTCCAGGCGGCGCTTCTCCGGCGGCGTCAACTCGCCGGCCGAGGCTTCGGCGCGCGAACCGAGACCGACGAAGTCGAGCACCTCGTGGGCGGCGTGGCGGGCGGCGCGGGTCTTGGGCCGCCGGGTCAGCGCTCCGACCAGGACGTTCTCGACCACGCTCATCGAATCGAAGCTGCGCGGCACCTGGAAGGTGCGGGCGATGCCCAGCGCGCAGCGCGCCGGGCAGGGGAGTGAGGTGATGTCGTGGCCGTCGAAGCGGATCGATCCGGCGTCGATCGGAAACGCCCCGGCGATGGCGTTGAACAGCGTCGACTTGCCGGCGCCGTTGGGGCCGATCAGTCCGAGGATCTCGCCGCGGGCGACGGTCAGGGACACGTCGGCATTGGCAGTGAGGCCGCCGAAGCGCTTGGTGACGTTGGAGACTTCGAGAAGGGGCGTTTCGGTCATGGGGTCACCTTCACCGCGAGCGTCGGGGCAGGAGGCTGAGCAGCCCCTCGGGTCGGGCCAGCGCCACCACCATGATCAGTCCGCCGTAGATGACCAGATCGAGGCCGGAGCCCGATCCGCCCATGTAGCTGCGGGTGATCTCGGTCAGCGGCACCAGCACCAGGGCGCCGACCAGCGGACCCCACAGGGTGCCGATGCCGCCGAGCACCGCCGGCAGGGCGAACAGCAGGGAGAAGCGGAAGGTCATCACGCTCTCCGGATCGATGTAGGCGACATAGGCCGCGTAGAAGCCGCCGCCGACCGCGGTGAAGGCGGCGGAGACCGCGGCGGCCGACATCTTGGAGGCGAAGACTTCGACCCCCAGGCTCTCGGCGGCCTGGACGTCGTCCTTGACCGCCCGCCACCAGTAACCCCAGGGGCTGTCCTCGATCACCCAGGTGACCAGCCAGGTGGCGGCGAACAGGCCGAGGGCGACCCAGACATAGGGCGCCTTGGCGCGGCCGAACTGCAGCGACCACCAGCCGTCGCCGGCGATCGGCCATTGGACGCCGAGGGCGCCGCCGGTGAATTCGGCGTTGTGGACGATCAGCAGGCCGATCTCGGCGATGACGATGGTGGCGATCGAGAAATAGTGGCCCTTGAGGCGGAAACACAACCGGCCGACCGCCAGTGCGGTCACCGCCGACAGTGCCGCGCCGACCACCATGCCGCCCCAGGGGGTGATGCCGTGGTTCACCCACAGGAGCGTGGTGGCATAGGCGCCGATGCCGAAATAGAGCGCGTGGCCGAGGGAGATCTGGCCGCAGTAGCCGCCGAGGATGTTCCAGCTCTGGGCCATCGCGGCATAGAGCAGGGTCAGGATCAGGACGTTGAGGAGATAGACGTCGTGGAGGGCGAAGGGCAGGGCGGCGAGCGCCGCCACGACCGGCACAGCGAGATGGAGCTGGCGGCGATGCCGGGCGGCGAAACGGCTCGGCGGCGAGGCGAGGAACGAGGTGAGGGACATCAGAGCCTCCCGAACAGGCCGCTCGGCCGGAAGAAGACGACGCCGAGATAGAGCACGTAGACGCCCATCGACTTCATCGCGGAGGGGAGCACCAGGGTGGTCGCGGCTTCGACCAGCCCGACGATCAGCCCGGCGGCGAGCGCCCCGAAGACGCTGCCGAAGCCGCCGAGCGCCACGGTGACATAAGCCACCAGCGCGAAGCCGCTGCCGACCTGGGGGTGGACGTAATAGAAGATCGCCATCACCGCACCGGCCAGTCCGACCAGACCGGCGCCGAGCGCCCAGCCGAGCGCGAAGATCTTGTTGCGGTCGATGCCGACCAGCGCCACCGCGCCCTGATCCTCGCGGGTCGCCTCCAGCGCCTTGCCGAAGTCGGTGCGGGTCATCAGAAGCCACAGCCCGGCGAAGGCGGCGAGCGAGACGACGCCGCCGAACACCTGCGGCGCCGGCAGGAACACGCCGAGGAGGTTCACCGTCTTGCCGGCGAGGAAGCTGCCGTTGATCGAGCGGTAGTCGGGCGAGAACAGGAACTGGGCGAGGCCCTGGATCAGTACCGCCAATCCGAAGGTGGCGAAGATCTGGACCATGCCGGCATTGGATTTCGCCCGCATCGCATATCGCACGATCCCGAGATAGACCAGCGCCCCGAATATCGCCATCGCCGCCACCACCAGCGGCATCAGCAGCACCGGGTCGATACCCGAGATCGCCCACAGGCCGAAGGCGGCATACATCGCCAGCATCAGCATCTCGCCATGGGCGAAGTTGACCACGTCCATCAGGCCGAAGATCAGCGACAGGCCGACTGCGATCAGGGCATAGATCAGCCCCATCAACAGTCCGCTCGCCAGGACCTGGAAGATTCCCTGCGCCGTCATGCCTCGCTCCTCGTCGCCGTCGGTCCGTCGCGGGCTCGCCGGGGCGAGCGCGAGGGCAAGGGCGGTGGCGGCCCGGCCGGAGCCGAGACGCCGCCGCCGCAAGATCAGCCGTTCATCGGCCACTTGGCGGCCTGAAGGGCGACGCCGGTCGGGTAGACGGTGACGAACTTGCCGCCGAGGTACTGGATCAGCACCGGGTCGCAGAGTTCGTTCTGGCCGTCGGCACCGAAGCGGATCGCCCGCCAGGGCATGATGGTCTGTTCGCCGGGGATGTCGGTGGCGGCGAGGGCGTCGCGGATCTTGGCGCCGTCGAGGGAGCCGGCGCGATCGATCGCATCGGCGAGAACCAACAGCGCATTGAACTGGCGCGAGGTGTTGTCGTTGAGGTCGCGGGCGGCGCGCGCCTTGAACATGTCGTTGACCACGGCGATCGACTTGCGCTTGGCGGCGAGATCGAGGGCGAAGGAGGCGCGGCTGACCAGGCCCTCGAGCCGATCGCCGACCGCGTCGAACACCGCCTTCTCGGAGAAGCCGGCGGCCTGGGCCATCATGTTCTTGGGCTTGTAGCCGAGCTCGCCCATGGTCTTGACCAGCAGCAGCGCGTCGGTGGTGTAGCTCGACGGCATCACCACGTCGGCGTCGGCGCTCTTCAGCTGCTGCACTTCCGAGGTCAACGACGGCGAATTGGCGCGATACTTGACGTCGGCGACGACCTTGTAACCGCGCTCGCCGGCGAGCTTGCGCTGGACGTTGGAGGAATCGGTGCCGAAGATGGTGTCCTCGAAGAACAGCGCGACGGTTTCGATCTTCTTGCCGGCCTTCTTCTGCTCGTCGAGGAAATCGAACATCGCCGCCGAGAACATCTCGTCGTGGGCGGCGGGGCGGAAGAAGAACTTGAGGCCGCGGCGGTGCAGGCTCGGCGACGAGCTGTCGGCGGCGACGTAGGGCAGAGCGTAGCGCTCGCAGGTCGCGCTGACGGTCGCCGAGACCGACGAATGGAAGGCGCCGACGATCGCCGTGACCTTCTCCTGGGTGATCAGGCGTTCGGCCTCGGCGCGGCCCTTCTGCGGGTCGCCCTGGTGATCGGCGAAGATCAGGCGGATCTTGGCGCCGCCGAGTTTGGGCAGCCCGGCCGTGCGGGCGGTGGGCAGATCGAGGTCGTGGACGCCGTTGACGATCTCGGCGGCGGTCTCGAGGGCATGGCGGGCGTCGACGCCGATCTGGGCATTGGCGCCCGACATCGGATAGATCGCGCCGATCACCACCTCGTCGGCGGCGGATGCGGCGCGGGCGCCGGCCATCAGCGTCAGGGCGGCGGCGCCACCGAACAGCACTTCTCTCCGATTCATCGTCTGCGATCCCTCTGTTCGAACGGTCGGCTGTGCGACGGGTTGGATTATTGCCACTCCCCTAACCGGGAGGGGCTCGTCAGATCACCGCGTAGTCGGAATTGCGCCGATCGGTCACCAGCATGGTGCCGGGCTTGTGGGTGATGGCGAAGGACGGGCGCGCCGAGGCGATCACCGATTGGGGCGTCACGCCGCAGGCCCAGAACACCGGGATCTCGTCGTCCTTCACGGTGACCGGGTCGCCGTAGTCGGGGCGGGCGAGATCGGCGATGCCGATCAGGTGCGGCAGGCCGAGATGGACCGGGGCGCCGTGCACCGCCGGGTAGCGCGAGGAGATCTGCACCGCGCGGATGGCGTGGGGCGGCCGCAGGGGGCGCATCGACACCACCATCCGGCCGGAGAACACCCCCGCCGGGGTACAGTCGATCGAGGTGCGGTACATCGGCACGCGCACGTCCTCCTCGATGTGGCGGATCGGGATGTCTTCGGCGATCAGGCCTTCTTCGAAGGAATAGGAGCAGCCGATGGCGAAGGCGACGAGATCGTCGCGCCAGAACGCGCTCGCGTCGTCGACTTCCGCCACCAGTTCGCCGTCGCGCCAGATGCGGTAGCCGGGGATGTCGCTGCGCAGGTCGAGATCGTCGCCGAGCGACGGAATCGTCCAGGCGCCGACCTCGGAGACCCCGAGCAGCGGGCAGGGCTTGGGGTTGGCCTGGCAGAAGCGCAGGAAGTCGGCCGCATAGACCGCGGGCAGCACCGCGAGATTGGCCTGGGCATGGCCGAGTGCCAGACCGGCGGTCGATCCGGTCAGCGCGCCCGAGCGGGCGGCGAGTCGTGCCGCCAGACTCGGGCGGATCGCCGGCGGGGCCGAGAGGTCGGCGAGAGGCGGGGACATGGCAATCTCCAGGGGCGGGCGCCGGTTGGGAGCCTCATTTTCGAGCATGCTCAGTTCATCACCCATCTCGATCAGGCACAAATCGTTTGTCATAATGTTTTCGATAAGGTGAGCTTATCGGCGAGGTTCCCGCGATGGCCGTCGACATCAAGTCGCTCGAGACGTTTCTGATGGTTGCGCAGCTGGCGAGCTTTCGCGGCGCGGCCGAACGCCTGCACACGACGCAGCCGGCGATCTCCCAGCGTATCGCCCAGTTGGAGGCCGATCTCGGCGTGCGCCTGCTGGTGCGCGAGAACCGCACGGTGACGCCGACGCCGAAAGGGCGGGAGCTGCTGATCTATGCCGAGAAGCTCTTGGCGCTGCGCGCCGAGATGATCGCTTCGGTCGCCGATCCGTCGGTGCATCAGGGCGTGCTGCGGCTCGGGGTGGCCGAGACGATCGTGCATACATGGCTGCCGGCGCTGGTCGAGCGGGTCGCCCGGGTGTTTCCGCGTCTGGCGCTGGAGATCGAGGTCGACATCTCGCCGAACCTGCGCGAGCGCCTGCAGACCCGCGAGATCGATCTGGCCTTCCTGATGGATACCTTCGCCGGCGAACCATTCGTGTCGCGACCGCTGTGCCGCCATGCGCTGGCCTTCGTCGCCAGCCCCAAACTGGTCGGCGAGGGCGCCACCATGACCCTCGAGGAACTGGCGCGGCATCCGATCATGACCTTCTCGCGCCGGACCAAGCCCTACGAGGCGGTCTATCAGGCGTTCAGCCGGCCCGATCTGCCGCGGGTGCGCCTGCATGCCAGCGCCTCGCTCGCCACTCTGGTGCGGATGGCCGAGGAAGGGCTCGGCATCGCGGCGATCCCGCCGGCGATCGTGCGCGACCACCTCGCCTCCGGCCGGCTGGTGCGCATCGTCACGCGGATCGGCTTTCCCGATCTGCAGTTCCGCGCCGCCTGGCTCGCCGGCAGCGACTCGCGGTCGGTCGAAGCGATCGCCGACATCGCCGCGGAAGAGGCGATCGCCGCGCAGCCGATGCTCGACGGCGACGCCGGGCGAGTGGGTGCCGACGGCGGCGCGTGAGCGCCGCGGCCGGCGCGGCACCTCGGCGCGGCCCGTCCGCCGGAGGTTGCCCCCCGGTGTGAGTAGATGCCGAGCCCATGATCCCCGACGACGTCTGTCAGTCATTGAGACGACGCCGATCCGACGGCGTTCATTCAGCGTGATTCCCGTGTCCGGGGAAGAAGACGAATTCGATTTTCTCGCCCTCGGGAGGAACCATCTGTGCTCCCGGGCGTAGATACGGTGAGATCAACCGATCGAAAACCCAGGAGTTTCCAAATGCGCACGAAGATCTTGGCCCTCACGGCCTCTCTGATGCTCGCCCTGCCCAGCGTCGCTCTCGCTCAGGGCATCGTCGGTGGCGCGGCCGAGGGCGCGGCCCAGGGCAACGACGCCGCCGGTCCGGTCGGCGGTGTCGTCGGCGGTGCGGTCGGTGCGGTGGTCGGCGGCGTCGCCGGTCTGCTCGGCGTCGAGCAGCGCCCGCGCTTCCGCGAATACGTGGTCCGCGAGCACCGCACGTCCTACGTCTACGATCAGCCGATGGCGGTCGGCGTGGTGCTGCCGGAACAGGGCATCACCTATTACGACGTCCCCAGCGAATACGGCGTGAAGGGCTATCGCTACACGGTGATCAACGATCGCCCGGTGCTGGTCGAGCCGCAGACCCGTCGGATCGTCGAAATCATCGAGTGAGCTCCGACGTCCGAACGTTCGCCGAAGGCCGCCCCGATAGGGCGGCCTTTTCGTCGTCGGCAGGGGCGTCGTTCAGGGCATCCGCCGGCGCGCGGTGATGCGCCTTGCATCGCGGCGACCGGCATGCCCGCATGGCGGCGCAGCAGCGGGGTCGAATCTCCCGCCGCGATCCCTCGCAGGACGGAGACGACCGCATGAGCGAAGCCCACGCCAGCCTGGAACATTCCGAACACGCCGGCCACGCCGCCGGCCACAACAAGCAGATCGCCCTGGTGATCGCCGTGCTGGCGCTGTTCCTGGCGTTCTCCGAGACGCTCGGCAAGAGCGCGCAGACCTCCGCTCTGAGCAGCAACGTCGAGGCCTCGAACCTGTGGGCCTTCTTCCAGGCCAAGACCATCCGCATGACGACGCTGCGCACGGCGGCGGAGAACCGCGCCCTCGACAAGATCGCCACGCCGGACGCCACGGTCCAGGCGGCGATGGCGGCGCAGATCGACGGCTGGCAGAAGACCGCGGCGCGGTACGACGACGAGCCGGCGACCGGCGAGGGACGCAAGCAGCTTGCCGCCCGCGCCACCGAGGCCGAGCACCGCCACGATCTGGCGCTGGAGCGCTATCACCATTACGAGATCGCCTCGGCGGCCTTCCAGATCGGCATCGTCCTGTGCTCGGCGACGGTGATCACCGGCATGGTGTTCCTGACCTTCCTCGCCGGCGGGCTCGGCCTGGTCGGCGTGGCCTTCACGGCGATCGGCCTGTTCGCGCCGCAAATGGTGCATCTGTTCTGAGGCCGTTGTGACCGTGGCGCCGCCGCACCAGTCGACCGATTACCGAAATTTAAGAAATTTTACCGAGCCTCGGACGAACTTCGGAAACAATTGGGGCGCATGGATCCGCAGGGCCGCCGCATCGCGGCCGGGCTTGTCGTGTGGAGTTGCCGATGTTCGTTCCCGAGTTCCTCGAATCTGTCGTGAAGACGAGCCGATGCGATCGGCCTGGGCACGATGCGGATCGGGGGGCGCCGCCGCTGCGCCGCGGTCGCGTGGTGCTCGGCGGAGTCTTCGGACTGGTGCTCGCGCTGTCCGGGCCCGTCCAGGCACAACCCGGGCCGGTGCCGCAAGGGGCGCCGCGGGTCGAGGTCGGGGTGGTGCGGCTGCATCCCCAGTCGGTGGCGATCACCGCCGAGTTGCCGGGGCGCACCACCGCGTCGCTGACCGCCGAAGTGCGTCCGCAGGTCAGCGGCATCGTACGCGAACGGCTGTTCAAGGAAGGCGGCGAAGTCGCCGCCGGCGACCTGCTCTATCAGATCGATCCCGCCTCCTATAAGGCGGCCTTCGACAGTGCGGTGGCGACGCTGCAGAAGGCGCGGGCCGCGGTGCCGAGCGCCGAGACCAAGGTCGAGCGCTACCAGACGCTGATCCGCCAGAACGCCGTCGCCAAGCAGGATCTCGACGATGCCGCGGCGACGCTGGCCCAGGCCCAGGCGGCGGTCGCGGTGGCCGAGGCCGATCTCGCCACCGCCCGCATCAATCTCGACTACACCTCGGTCCGCGCGCCGATCGGCGGCCGCATCGACAAGTCGAGCCTGACGCCCGGGGCCCTGGTGACCGCCGGCCAGACCACGGTGCTGACCACCATCCGCACCATCGATCCGATCAACGTCGACATCATCCAATCGAGCCGGCGCCTGCTCGATCTCACCACGGCGATCGCCGCCGGCAAGGTGCGCATCGCCGGCGACAACGTCCGGGTCAAACTCAAGCTCGAGAACGGCGCGATCTATGCCCAGACCGGCACGCTCGCCTTCGCCGAGGCCAACGTCAACCAGACGACCGGCACCTATACGCTGCGCGCCCAGTTCCCCAATCCCGAGCGGCTGCTGCTGCCCGGCACCTATGTCCGGGCGATCGTCGAGGAAGGCATCGCCGAGAACAGCTTCCTGGTGCCGCAGCGGGCGGTCGGGCACAATTCCAAGGGCCAGGCGACGGCGCTGTTCGTCGACAAGGACGACAAGGTCCAGGAACGGGTGCTGCAGGTCGCCGATGCGATCGGCAACAGCTGGCGCGTCCAGGAGGGCATCGCCGACGACGATCGGGTGATCGTCGAAGGGTCGCAGCGCGCCCGTCCGGGCAGCGTCGTGCGGACCGTCGAGGTGGTGATCGACGACCGCACCGGCGAAGTCGTGCAGCGCAAGGAAGGGGCGTCGACCGGTCAGTCGACGACCGACGTCGCGACCTCCGACGGCCGCCCGCGTCCCACCGCCGGCGCCAACTGAGGTCACGACATGTCCCGTTTCTTCATCGACCGGCCGATCTTCGCCTGGGTTCTGGCGATCGTGGTGATGCTCGCCGGTCTCCTGGCGGTCAACACGCTGTCGGTCTCGCAATATCCGCAGATCGCCCCGACCACCGTCCGGATCACCGCCAACTATCCCGGGGCGGACGCCCAGACGGTCGAGAATTCGGTGACCAAGGTCATCGAACAGGGCATGACCGGCATCGACAATCTCGATTTCATGACCTCGACCTCGACCTCGACCGGTCAGGCGACGATCACCCTGACCTTCACCAGCGCCGCCAATCCCGACGTGGCGCAGATGCAGGTACAGAACAAGCTGCAGCTCGTGACCTCGCAGCTGCCGCAGATCGTCCAGTCGACCGGCATGACCGTCAACAAGACGTCGAGCGGCTTCCTGATGGTCGCGAGCTTCGTCTCGACCGACGGCAAGATGAACACCAGCGATCTGTCGGACTTCATCGACGCCACCCTCAACGACACGCTGAAGCGGGTCGACGGCGTCGGCGAGACCCAGATCTTCGGCTCGAGCTACGCCATGCGCATCTGGCTCGATCCCGACAAGCTGTCGAAATACGCCCTGATGCCGGGGGACGTCGCCGCGGCCCTCCAGGCTCAGAACACCCAGATCTCGGCCGGTCAGCTCGGCGGCCTGCCGGCGGTTCCGGGCCAGCAGCTCAACGCCACGATCACCGCGCGCTCGCGCCTGCAGACGCCGGAGCAGTTCCGCTCGATCATCCTGAAGAGCAACACCGACGGCTCGGTGATTCGCGTCGACGACGTCGCGACCGTCGAACTCGGCGCCCGCAACTACACCAACACCAGCATCTACAACGGTCTGCCGGCCTCGGGTCTGGCGATCAGCCTGGCCACCGGCGCCAACGCGATCAAGACCGCGCAGGCGGTGCAGGCGGCGATCGACCGGCTGAAGAGCACGTTCCCGCAGAACGTCGAGGTGGTCTACCCCTACGACACCACGCCCTTCGTGCGGCTGTCGATCCAGGAGGTGGTGAAGACCCTGATCGAGGCGATCGTCCTGGTGTTCGTGGTGATGCTGGTGTTCCTGCAGAACATCCGCGCCACGCTGATCCCGACCCTGGCGGTGCCGGTGGTGCTGCTCGGCACCTTCGGGGTGCTGGCGGCGGCGGGCTATTCGATCAACACGCTGACCATGTTCGCGATGGTGCTGGCGATCGGCCTGCTCGTCGACGACGCCATCGTGGTGGTCGAGAACGTCGAACGGGTGATGACCGAGAAGGGTCTCAGTCCCCGCGAAGCGACGATCGAATCGATGTCGGAGATCACCGGCGCGCTGGTCGGCATCGCCACGGTGCTGTCGGCGGTGTTCGTGCCGATGGCCTTCTTCGGCGGCTCGGTCGGGGTGATCTATCGCCAGTTCGCGGTGACCATCGTCTCGGCGATGGTGCTGTCGGTGCTGGTGGCGCTGATCCTGTCGCCGGCGCTGTGCGCCTCGATCCTCAAGCGCCCGGCCGATCATGCCTCCGGGCGCGGGCTGTTCGGGATGTTCAACCGCGGCTTCGAGCGCACCACCACGGCCTATCACGCCGGCGCCGGCCGGGTGGTCAAGCGCTCGGTGCTGTTCCTGCTGGTCTATGCGGCGATCGTCGGCGCCGTCGCGGTGCTGTTCGTGCGCCTGCCCAGTTCGTTCCTGCCGGAAGAGGATCAGGGCATCCTGATCACCTCGGTGCAGTTGCCGGTCGGGGCGACCCAGGACCGGACGATCCGCGCCGTCGACGAGGTCTCGGCGTGGTATCGCAAGGACGAGGGCAAGGCGGTCCAGGGCGTGCTGGCGGTGGTCGGCTTCGGCTTCGGCGGGCAGGGCCAGAACGTCGGCATCGTGTTCGTGCGGCTGCGCGACTTCGAGGAGCGCAAGACGCCGGAACTGTCGGCGGCCGCGGTGGCGCGCCGGGCGATGGGGCATTTCGCCACGACCCGCGACGCGCAGATCTTCGCCATGGCGCCACCGGCGATCCAGGGCATGGGCAACAGCAACGGCTTCGATTTCTATCTGAAGGACGTCGCCGGGGCCGGCCACGATCGCCTTATGCAGGTGCGCAACCAGTTCCTCGCCGCCGCGGCCGGCGACCGCTCGCTGGTCGGCACGCGCCCCAATGGTCAGGAGGACACGCCGCAGTTCTCGGTCGACATCGACCAGGACAAGGCCAGCGCCTTCGGCCTGTCGCTGGCCGACGTCAACACCACGCTGTCGACCGCCTGGGGTTCGGACTACGTCAACGACTTCATCGACCGCGGCCGGGTCAAGCCGGTCTATCTCCAGGCCGCCGCGCCGTTCCGCCGCCAGCCCGAGGACCTCGACCGCTGGCACGTGCGCAACGGCTCGGGCGAGATGGTGCCGTTGTCGGCCTTCGTCTCCAACCACTGGACCTACGGCTCGCCGCGGCTCGAACGCTACAACGGCTCGGCCGCCGTCGAGATCCTCGGCGCGGCCGCGCCGGGCGTGTCCTCGGGCACGGCGATGACCGCGATCGACGCGCTCGCCGCCGCGCTGCCGGGCGACTTCTCCCACGAATGGACCGGCCTGTCGGCGCAGGAGCGCCTGTCGGGCAATCAGGCGACCTCGCTCTATGCGATCTCGGTGCTGGTGGTGTTCCTGTGCCTGGCCGCGCTCTACGAGAGCTGGTCGATCCCCTTCGCGGTGATGCTGTCGGTGCCGATCGGCATCTTCGGGGCGCTCGGGGCGGCGATGCTGTTCGGCCAGACCAACGACGTCTATTTCAAGGTCGGCCTGCTCACCACCATCGGGCTGGCGGCCAAGAACGCCATCCTGATCGTCGAGTTCGCGCTGGAACGCCAAGCCGCCGGGCAGCCGCTGATCGAGGCGACGCTCGCCGCGGCGCGGCAACGGCTGCGGCCGATCCTGATGACCTCGCTCGCCTTCGCCCTCGGTGTGATGCCGCTGGCGCTGGCCTCGGGGGCGGGATCGGGGGCGCAGAATTCCATCGGCATCGGCGTGCTCGGGGGTATGATCGCCGCGACGGTGATCGGCGTGTTCTTCGTGCCGCTGCTGTTCGTCACCGTGCGCCGGCTCTTTCCGGGCAAGCTTCCTCCGAACGGAACGGTCGCCGACCATGACATCTGACCCCATGACGTCGCCCGCCAGCCGCCGCTCGACCCGGACCGGGGCGGCCGCCGCCTTCCTCGCCCTGCTGCTCTCCGGCTGTGCGGTCGGTCCCGACGCGACCTCCACCGACATCGCCCTGCCGGCCCATTGGCAGCGCGGCGGCGACGGGCGGTCGGTGACCCCCGAGGCGCTCGGCGAATGGTGGCGCGACTTCCGCGACCCGCAGCTCGACTCGCTGGTGGCGCGGGCGGTCGAGGGCAATCTCGACGTCGCCAGCGCCAAGGCGAAGATCCGCGAAGCCCGCGCCCTGCGGCGCGAGGCGGTCGGCGGGTTGCTGCCGAGCCTCGATGCGTCCGCCACGGCGCTGCGCCGGCAGACCGCCGGCAAGCCGACGGTCGTCTCCGATCTGTTCCAGGGCGGCCTCGACGCCTCCTGGGAGATCGACCTGTTCGGGGCCAATGCCCGCGGCGTCGAAGCCGCGACCGCCAACACGGCTGCGACCCGCGACGATCTCGACGCCGTGCTGCTGACCCTGGTCGGCGACGTCACGGCGACCTATGTCGAGGTCCGCGGTACCCAGGCGCGGATCGGGCTCGCCGAGCGCACCGCCCGGTCGCAGCGCCAGACGGCGGCGTTGACCCGCAGCAAGTTCGAAGCCGGGTCGGCCTCGGCGGTCGACACCGCCAAGGCGGAAGCGACCGCGGCGACCACCGAGGCGGGGATTCCGTCGCTGCAGACCACGCTGGCGCAGTCGGTCCATCGCCTGTCGATCCTGACCGGTCAGGCGCCGGGGGCGCTGGCCGGGGAACTGCGCCGCGACGGGGCGATTCCGTCGCCGCGTCGTGCCCTGCCCAAGGGCATTCCCGCCGACGTGCTGCACAACCGACCCGACGTGCGCGCCGCCGAGCGGCGGCTGGCGGCCTATACCGCCAAGCTCGGGGTGGCCGAAGCGGCGCTCTATCCGAGCATTTCGCTGACCGGGGCGATCTCGACCTCGGCGACCCGGCTCGGCGATCTCGGGCGGGCCTCGACGATCGCCTGGTCGTGGGGGCCGAGCATCACTCTGCCGATCTTCCGGGGCGGAACGCTGGTCGCCGCCCGCGACGCCGCCGCGGCGGTGCGCGACGAGTTCCTGCTGGCCTGGCGCTCGGCGGTGCTGACCTCGCTCGAGGACGTCGAGAACGCCCTGGTGGCGCTCGCCGACGAGCGGGTGCGGGCGCGGCGTCTGGGCAGCGCGACCGACAATTCGCGCCGCGCCGCGACGCTGTCGCGGGCTCTCTATCAGTCGGGCTCGGCGAGTTTCCTCGACGTGCTCGACGCCGAGCGCTCGCTCTACACCGCCGAAGACGCCCTGCTGCTCAGCCGGATGACGATCGCCACCGATCACATCGCGCTGGCCAAGGCGCTCGGCGGCGGCTGGCGCCGACCGGTCGACACGGTGACGCCGGCGGTGGTCGACGTCGACACCGGTCCCCATCTCGCCGCCCCGGTCGTCGCCCCGACGGAGCTCTGAGGGCAAGCGTTCGTGCCGCCGGAACTTTGGCCGACGGGCCGACGTTCCGTCCTGCGGGGATTCTCTCCGACCGAAGGGCCGCCGATGATCGCCGCCATCCTGATCTTTGCCGTGACCTATCTGGTGATGGCCGTCGGCAAGCTGCCGGGCTGGCGGCTCGACCGCGCCGGCGCGGCGCTGCTCGGGGCGGCACTGATGGTCGGCTGCGGCGTGCTGACCCTCGACGAGGCCTATCGGGCGATCGACATGGAGACGATCACCCTGCTGCTCGGCATGATGATCGTCGTCGCCAATCTGCGCCTGTCGGGCTTCTTCCGGCTGGTCAACGGCTTCGTGGTGGCCCGCGCCGGGCGGCCGATCGTCCTGCTGATCGCGGTCGTGCTGGTCACCGGCATCCTCTCGGCGTTCCTGGTCAACGACACCATCTGCCTGGTCATGACGCCTCTGGTGATCGACGTGGTCCGCCGGCTCGACCGCGATCCGGTGCCCTATCTGCTCGCCGTGGCGCTCGCCTCCAACGCCGGCAGCGTCGCGACGGTGACCGGCAATCCACAGAACATGATCATCGGTTCGCTGTCGCACATTCCCTACGGCACCTTCGTCGGGACGCTGGCGCCGGTCGCGGCGGTCGGGCTGATCCTCACCGTGGTCCTGATCGCGGTGGTCTACCGCGCGGAGTTCCTGACGCGGCAGCGGTTGGTGGCCGTCGCGCCGCAACCGAGCCGTCACCACAGCTCCCTGGTGTGGCGCTCGGTGCTCACCGTGGTGGCGATGATCGGGCTGTTCTTCTTCGGCTGGCCGATCGCCGAGGTGGCGATCCTCGGCGGCGCGCTGCTCCTGGTGACCCGCCGGGTCAAGCCGGAGAAGGTCTATTTCGACATCGACTGGCCGCTGCTGGTGATGTTCATCGGCCTGTTCGTGGTGGTCGCCGGCGTCGAGAAGACGGTGCTGACGCCGCAGGCGATCGCCGCGGTCGGGCAGCTCGACCTCGCCCGCGTGCCGATCCTCGCGGGGGTGACCGCGGTGCTGTCGAACATCGTCAGCAACGTCCCGGCGGTGCTGGTGCTCAAACCCTTCGTCGTCGACCTCGCCGATCCGATCCGGGCCTGGCTCACCATCGCCATGGCCTCGACGCTCGCCGGCAACTTCACGCTGATCGGCTCGGTGGCCAATCTGATCGTCGCCCAGCGGGCCCGCCGCGACGGCATCGTGCTCGGTTTCTGGACCTATTTCGGGGTCGGGGCGCCGCTGACGGTGCTGTCGATCGCCTTCGGGATGGCGTGGATGGCGGCGCCCGGAGTGCCTTGAGGGAGGGCGCGGCGCGCGTCCCTCTCGAGTACATTCCGAGCCTGCCCCGCCACCGCCGACTGCGCTTAGGGTCGGACGCTTCGGGTGGCGCGGCGAGTGGCCGATCTCCCCCGGGTCCCGAACCGCCGCGGCGCAGACGGGGCCAGGATCGGTGACGGCGCCTCTCGCGAGGAGGACTCAATGGACAACACCAATTCCGTCGTCGCGGTCTTCGACGAACATGCCGCCGCCGAAGCTGCGGTCCTGAAGCTGACCGCCGCCGGCATCGACATGAAGAACCTCAGCGTCGTGGGCAAGGGCTACCACAGCGAAGAAAAAGTGGTCGGTTTCTACAACGTCGGCGACCGGATCAAATTCTGGGGGGTCCGGGGGGCCTTCTGGGGTGGGCTGTGGGGTCTGTTCTTCGGCGGCCTGTTCCTCACCTTGCCCTTCGTCGGGCATGTGGTGGTGCTCGGCTATCTCGCCGCCAGCCTGATCGCCGCGCTGGAGAATGCCGCCGTGGTCGGCGGGCTCAGTGCGCTCGGCGCCGGCCTCTACGGGCTCGGCATCCCCAAGGACAGCGTGATCGAATACGAGGCGGCGGTGCGCGCCGACGGCTTCCTGGTGATGGCCCACGGCAGCGCCGACGACATCGCCCGCGCCAAGGCGATCCTGGGGAGCGAGGCGCCGAGCCGGCTCGACGTGCATGCCAACGACAAGGGTTCGACCGGACACTCCGCCTTCGCCGCGGCGGTGTGAGGCCGGCATCGCCGGGCGCGCGCCGGCGCCGGTCCACGCCGGCAACCGGGAGGAACACGAGACCCCGGGCGGAGCCGTCGGCTTCTCCCGGGGTCTCGTTCCGTCGGACGGTCGGTGGCTTCGGCGGCGCGGCGAGGCGCGCGCCGGATCACAGACGTCCGAGCAGCAGCAGGACGATGACGACCACGATGATCAGGCCGAGGCCGGAGCTGGGGTAGTAGCCCCAGTTGGCGCTGTGCGGCCAGGTCGGCAGGGCGCCGACCAGGAACAGGACGAGGACGACGAGAAGGATGGTGCCGATGTTCATGGGGAGACTCCTCGGGCGGGACGGAGGGAGGTCGGGGCGAGGGCGTCGGCGGATCCGACGCGCCCGGCGACCGGGCGATCACTCGGCGTAGAGATAGCCGGGCAGGAGACGCAGCGACTCGCGGGTGGCGCCGGGCAGGCGCAGATCGCGGTTCTTCACTTCGAGGGCGGAGGCGAGCACCACCACGTAATGGGTGCCGACGCCGAGGAAGCCGCCGACCGAGAGGACCGCATAGGGCACCTTGCCGTCGGCGGTGACGATCAGGTCGTCGACGGTGCCGATCTTCTCGCCGGTCTCGCCGACCACCGCGGCGCCGACGATCTTGGTGGTGCGCCAGCCGGTGGCGAGGGTCGCCGGGTCGATCTTGGTCAGCGCCAGGGTCTGCGGCACGCCCTGGGCCTGGACCGGGGTGGCGAGAGCGGCGGCGACGGCGGCGGCGCAGGCGGCGAGAACGAACGTGCGGGTCATGACTCTGCCTTCGGTGGTGTCGACGGACGTCCGCGTCGGGGAGACCGGCGGTCGCGTCGGGGCCGGCGGGGCGCCGGCGGCCGTGGATCGAGGCCTTCCGCCGGAGCGGCGGCGAGCCTCGATCACGGCCGCGACGGGCGGCCCAGCGTCATCATGGGCCGACGGCGACGGTGGCGGCAGGATCGGAATGTACTCGAGGGGGCGCGGCGATCCCGGCGGATTACGGCGGGCGCCGGGCGGCCGCGCTTCAGTCGGCCTCGCCGTCGCCGGCGGCGAGGGCCAGACGGGCCAGCGCCGGCAGCGACTTGGTGCCGGTCTTGCGCATGATCGAGGCGCGGTGGTTCTCGACGGTGCGCTGGCTGATGCCGAGGTCGGCGGCGATGTTCTTGCTCGGGTGGCCGGCCAGGACGAGGTTCATGATCTGATGCTGGCGCGGCGTCAGCACCGCGACATGGTCGGCGGCGAAACTGCGCCAGGCGGCGAGCTTGCCGATGTCGCGGGCCTGATCGAGGGCGCGCTCGACGCTGGCCAGCAACTCGCCGCGGCCGATCGGCTTCTCGATGAAGTCGGAGGCGCCGGCCTTCATCGCCGCGACCGCCATCGGCACGTCGGAGTTGCCGGTGATCATGATCGACGGCAGGTTGCGGCCGTCCTCGCGCAGCCGCGCCAGGAGCTCCAGCCCGCTCATGCCGGGCAGGTAGGCGTCGATCAGCAGGCAGGATTCCGCGCTCGGTCGATGGGCGGCGAGGAAGGCCTCGCAGGAGGCGAAGTCGCGGACGGTGACGCCCTCGGCCTCCAGCACGTCGCGCAGGGCGGTGCGGACGCCGTCGTCGTCGTCGACCACCCAGACGGTCGGGGCGGGGCGCCCGGAGGCGGCGGTGATCGCCGGACGCGGGACGACGGCGGCGTGCGAGGCCGCGGCGGCGCCGAGCACGCGGTCGACGATCGCCAGCAGTTCGGGGAGCCGCACCGGCTTGTCGATGTGGATGCAGTCGTGGAGGGCGATGTCGCGCAAGGTGGCGGTCGAGATGTCGCCGGTCAGGACGATCACCGGCAGGCGGCGGCCGAGCATCTCGCGCAGCGCCGCGGCGACCTGGAGGCCGTTCATGCCGCGCGGCAGGTTGAAGTCGGCGAGCAACAGGTCGGGGTGGATGGTGCCGCCGGCGACCAGCGCCAGGGCGGTCGGCCCGTCGGCGCCGGCGGCGACGTGATGGCCGCGACCCTCGAACAGCTGCACCAAGAGTTCGCGCACCTCCGGATCGTCCTCGACGATAAGCACGCCGCCGGCCCGCGGCGGGGCGGCGGCGGTGTCGACGAGGCTCGGATGGCGCGCCGGCGGGCGCATCACTGCGACGTCGTGGGGCGACCGGGCGATCGACAGGGCGAAGGTCGAGCCGCGGCCGGGGTGCGAGTGCACGGTGACGGCGTGGCCGAGCAGTTCGCCCAGCCGCCGGACGATCGACAGGCCGAGCCCGAGGCCGCGGCTGTGTTCGCGCGCGGTGTTGTCGACCTGATGGTATTCCTCGAAGATCGCCTCGATCTGGTCGTCGGCGATGCCGATGCCGGAGTCGTGGACTTCGATCACCAGGCCGTCGCGGCGGTGGCGGCAGCCGACCAGCACCTTGCCCTTGGGCGTGTATTTGATCGCGTTGGCGATCAGGTTGCGCAGCATCTGTTCGAGCAGGCGCGGATCGCTGGCGATCACCCGCCGGCAGCCGACCACCTTCAACACCAGGCCCTTGGCCTGGGCATGATAGGTGAATTCGTCGCGCAGGCGGTCGAGCAGGCGGTCGATCGGGAAGGCCACGACCTCGGCCTGGACGGTTCCCGCCTCGATCTGGTTCATGTCGAGGAGGGTGTTGATCATCCCGGTCATGGCGGCCAGCGTCTCGTCGAGACGGGTCACCAGCCGCACCGCCTTCTCGCCCTCGACGGTCTGGGCGAGCAGCCCCTGCAACAGGCACAGCGTCTGCAGCGGCTGTCGCAGGTCGTGGCTGGCGGCGGCGAGGAAGCGCGACTTGGCGACGTTGGCGAGGTCGGCCTGGCGTTTGGCCGCCTCCAGCGCTTCGGCGTTGTGCTTGCGCTGGGTGATGTCGACGAAGGTGATGACCACGCCGGCGACCTGGTCGTCGAGGGTGCGATAGGGCAGGACGCGGCGCAGGAACCACACGCCGCTGCGGGTCTCGATCTCGCGCTCGATCGGGGTCAGGGCCCTGAGCACCCGCGCGGCGTCGCTGGCCAGAGCGGCATCGGCAGACAGCGAATGGAGGTCGGCGAGCGGCCGGCCGACGTCGCCGGGGATCACCGCGAACAGCGACTTGGTGGCCGGCGTGAAGAAGCGGATGGCGAGATCGAGATCGAGAAAGATGGTCGCGACGTCGGTCGAATAGAGCACGTTCTGGAGATCGTTGGAGGTGGTCCGCTGGCGCTCCAGCGTCTCCTGCAATTGACTGTTGAGGGCGGTCAGCTCCTCGTTGAGCGACTGCAGCTCCTCCTTGGAGGTCAGCAGTTCCTCGTTGGAGGACTGGTACTCCTCGTTGATCGACAGGGCCTCTTCGTTGATCGCCTTCTGCTCCTCGCTGGAAAGCTCGAGGTTGCGGACCGCATCGCCGAGGTCCTTGCGCGTCGCCTCGAGGTCGCGTTCCAGCTCGGCGACTCGCGGCAGATCCTCGGCGGGGATCGCGCTCGCCGGGCGGGCGGCGTCCCGCAGGGCGTCGAGGAAACAGACCAGCAGCAACGTCTCGCCTTCGTAGGCGAGCGGCTGCAGTTCGATGGAGAAGGTGCGCTCGACGCCGGCCTCGTCCCGGCGACCACCGCCGACCACCACCGGTGCGGCCTCGCGCAGCGCCTGCACCACCGCCGCCTCGAACCGCGACCTGAGGTTCTGCGGCATCATCGCGACGAGATCATGGGACGGGTAGCCGGGTGGGACGCGCAGGTAGCGATCGGTGGGGCCGAGCGAATAGAGGCATTCGTGCTTGCGGTTGATCAACACCGCGGCCGGGGCGTAGGTCTCCATCACCTGTCGGCGGCAGAGATCGGCGAGGGCCATGCGGCGACCCTGGAGCTGGTCGGGTTCGCGCCGCGGCGGGCCGCGACCGGAGTCCGGCGGGGGCAGGGCGAAGGCGACGCCACCGGCGCGACTGCGGCCGGTGCGGCGATAGAGGCGCTCGGCCTTGGACGTCACCTCGAAGGATCCGTCGCCGGCGGCGATGGTCTCGGCGTTGCCGAGCAACAGGATGCCGCCGTCGCGCAGCGCGAAGTGGAACAGCGCGACGACCTTGGTCTGCGCTTCGGGGCCGAGATAGATCAGCAGGTTGCGGCAGGAGATCATGTCGAGGCGGGAGAACGGCGGATCGATCAGCACGTCCTGGACGGTGAAGACCACGGCGGCGCGCAGTTCCGGCGACACGCGATAGCCGTGGGCGACCTTGACGAAGAAGCGGGTGAGGCGCTCCGGCGACACGTCGGCGACGATGGTTTCGGGATAGAAGCCCTCGCGGGCGGTCGCCACCGCATCGGCGTCGACGTCGGAGGCGAAGACCTGGAGCTCGAGCTTGTGCAGGGTGGCGCCGTCCTGTTCGAGGAACAGCATCGCCAGGGAATAGGCCTCTTCGCCGGTGCTGCAGCCGGCGATCCAGATCCGCAGCGGGTGTCCCGCCACCCGGTCGCGCACCAGGGCGGGGACGACCCGCTCGGCGACCGCCGCGAACACCTCGGGGTCGCGGAAGAAGCGGGTGACGTTGATCAGCAGATCCTTGGCGAGCAGATCGAGTTCGCCGTCGTCGCTGCGCAGGCGTTCGAGATAACGGTAGACGTCGCCGCTGCGCAGCCCGCCGACGCCCATGCGGCGCTCGATCCTCCGGCGCAGCGTGCCCGTCTTGTAGAGCGTGAAATCGTGGGCGGTGCGGGTGCGCAGGAGAGCGACGATCTCGGGCAGGCGCGCCTGGACGCTCGGGGGCAGCACGACCGGCTCGCGAGCTGCGCCGCTGCCGTGGATGTGGTCGGCGAGCGCCGCGGGGATGGCGGCGAGTCCGGCGATCTGATCGACCAGGCCGGTGGCGATGGCGGCGCGCGGCATGCCGTCCCAGCCCGCCTCGGCGGGGTCCTGGACCAGCACCAGGCCGCCGGCCTCGTGGATCGAGACGAGCCCGAGGCTGCCGTCGCTGCCGCTGCCCGACAGGACGATGCAGGCGGCGCGCGATCCGCAGGCACTCGCGAGCGAATGCAGCAGGAAGTCGAAGGGCAGGCGGGCGCCGTGGCGCTCCAGCGGTTCGGAGAGGTGGAGACAGCCGCCGGCGACCGCGAGATGGCGGCCGGGCGCGATCACATAGAGATGTTCGGCGGCGATCGGCATGCCTTCGGTCGCCTGAACCACGGTCATCGAGGTGTGGCCGCCGAGCAGGTCGACCATCAGGCTGGCGTGATTGGGCTCGAGATGGAGGACCAGCACGAAGGCGGCGCCGGTCTTGGCCGGCAGCACCCGCAACAGGTTGCGGACCGCCTCGAGGCCGCCCGCCGAGGCGCCGATTCCGACGATCGCGAGATCGCCGTCGGGCCGCGCCGCGGCGTCCACGGGCGGGCTTCCGCCGGCGGGCGTCCGCCGGGGCGTCGCGGCCGGACGAGGGGGAGTTCGGGGCATGGGACGATCTCGGGGCGCCTTCGGGACGGTGGGTGCCGGACGCAATCATAGCATGAATACCAGCACCTCGCCCGAAATTCGGAGCCGATTCCGCGGTGGCATATCCAAAGTGTCATAGAACAATTCGGCCCGACGTTGCGTCATGCCTCGGTTTCGGTACGATCGTCGCCCGCCGGAGACCGGCAATGATTTCAGTCCGACATTCCACCGTCGAAGGTTCGTCTGATCGGGCGGCGGGTTCGATTTTCCGAGACGAGCGATGACGGAGCGAAGACGATCCGCGCGAGGATCGCAGGTCGGCCCGCCGCGGCCCGGCGAGGGGCGGTCCGGCGCGGGCGGGGGCGTCGAAAACCGATTGAGTAGTTTCCGATCCTGCCGGCTCGCTCGGGCCCTGCGCTAAGATCTCCTCCGAAATCTTCTCGATCCGCACCGCTGGTCGCGTCGGTCGCCGTCGGCGATCGCCGCACGATCCTGCTCGGATCGACCACCTCTCGGAGGTCCAACCATGCATCCGACCCACAACACGCTGTCAGAGAACATCCGCACCCAGTCGGTCGAACTGTTGAACAAGCATCTGGCCGCGGCGATCGACCTGCAGGCCCAGGTCAAGCAGGCCCATTGGAACGTGCGCGGACCGACCTTCATCGCGGTGCACGAACTGTTCGATCGGGTCGCCGGAGAAGTCGGGGCCTATTCCGACCAGCTCGCCGAACGGGCCGGCGGATTGGGCGGCACGGCGCACGGCACCGTCCAGGTCGCCGCCGAGCGGTCGTTCCTGATCCCCTACGACCTCGGGGTCGCCGACGAGAACAGCCATCTGTTCGCCGTGTCGGTGGCGCTCGCCGCCTTCGGTCAGTCGGCCCGCGAGGCGATCGGCCTGTCGGCCGGCTTCGGCGACGTCGATACGTCCGACCTGTTCACCGAAGTGTCCCGCGGCATCGATCGGCAACTGTGGTTCGTCGAATCCCAGACCGCCCCGAAGTGATCCCGCTCTCGCGAATCGGGGACGGCCGTCGGCGGTTCCCGGGATTCCCGCCTCTCTCTCCTCAAAGGACGTCCCCCATGAAGATCGTCATCCTCCTGAGCGCCGTGGCGCTGATTCTCGGCGGCTGTGCCAACGCCCGTGACACCCGCATGGCCGAAGGTGCCGGCATCGGCGGCGTCGGCGGCGCGATCATCGGCGGCGTCGCCTCCAATTCGGTCGGCGGTGCCCTGGTCGGCGGTGTCGCCGGGGCGGCGGTCGGCGCAGTGGTCGCCGATGCGACCCGTCCGCGCCACGCCCAGCGCTACTGCTACCACAGCGACACGCTCGATCGCCGCGTCTGCCGCTACCGCTGACCCCGGTCGACGACCGACGACCCCACTGATCCCCGGCGCGTCCATCCCCCGCGCGCCGGGGGGCCTACTGCTCCCGTCCCCTCCGGGGGCGGGGGTCGGCCGTCGCGCCCTCACCGGGTGCCGCCGCAGCCTGCCGGAGCTCTTCGATGATGTCCCGCAATCTCGTCTCGGCGGTCGCCGCGATCCTGGTGATCGCCGTCGCCGTTCTCGGCTACCAGCTCTATCGTGAACGCCACCGTCCCGAAGGGGTGGAGATCCGAGTCGACGACCACGGATTGACGATCGAGAAGCGCTGACGCCACTCCGTGTGACGACGACGCGACGATGCCGTCGCGGTAGAATGCCGATACGGCCCCAGACAGGAACCACAGCCATGGACCCGTTGTTCGCGATCGGCGACTCCGTCAGCTACGGCGACCGTCATGAAGGCCGGTCGCTCCACTTCACGGTGGTCAAGGTCATGCCGGTCGAGCATGCCGTGCAGACCTATCGGATCCGCGACGACGGCGAGGCCTTCGAGCGGGCGGTGCCGGAATCGGCGCTGACCCGCATCGAAGCCTCGCCCGAGGCGAAGCTGTTCGATCACTGACCGCGCCGGGCGCGCCGCCGCCGCGCCCCTCGCCTTCGCGGTATCCCCGGGCGGCGCGAGGGCCTGTCTTGGAACCGAACCCGCTCGCCGCCGAGATCTCCGGCCCGCCGATCGCCACCGTCCTCGACGGGCTCGCCACCACGGCCGCCGGCCTCGGGGCCGGCGAAGTCGCGATCCGGCAACGACGCCACGGCCCCAATCGGCTGCAGGTCCATCGGCGCAAGCCGCTGATTCTGCAGTTCCTCGGCCGTTTCGCCAATCCTCTGGTGCTGATCCTGTTGTTCGCCAGCGGCATGTCGGCGGCGACCGGCAACGTCGCGAGCTTCGTCATCGTCACGGTGATGGTGGTGCTGTCGATCACCCTCGACTTCGTGCAGGGGCTCCGGGCCGACAACGCCGTCGACGCCCTGCGCATGACCGTGGCCCTGCGCGCCCAGGTCCTTCGCGACGGCGGCGAGATCGCCCTGCCGGTCGACCAGCTGGTGCCCGGCGACGTGGTACGGCTGGCCGCCGGCGATCTGGTGCCGGCCGACTGCCGGCTGATCGAGGCGCGCGATCTCTATGTCGATCAGGCGATGCTGACCGGCGAATCCTATCCGGCCGAGAAGGCCGTGGCGGTGGGCGCCGCCGGCACCGGCGAGGCGGTCGACACGGTGTTCATGGGTACCTCGGTGATCTCCGGCAGCGCGCTGGTGGTGGTGTGCCGGATCGGCGACGACACCGCCTTCGGCCGGCTCGGCGCCAGCCTGACGTCGTTGCCGCCGCCGACCGCCTTCGAGATCGGCATCCGCCATTTCGGCTATCTGATCCTGCAGTTGACGGTGTTCCTGGTGCTGTTCGTGGTGGTGGTGAACGTCGCCTTCGCCCGGCCGTGGCTGGAATCGCTGATGTTCGCCCTGGCGCTGGCGGTCGGCCTGACGCCGGAGTTGCTGCCGATGATCGTCACGGTGACGCTGTCGCGCGGGGCGGTGCGCCTCGCCGCCCGGCGGGTGATCGTCAAACGGGTGGCGGCGATGCACAATCTCGGCGCCATGGACGTGTTGTGCACGGACAAGACCGGGACCCTGACCGAAGCGCGGATCGCGCTGGTGCGCCATCTCGACTTCACGGGTGCGGAGAGCGAGCGGGTGTTCCGCCTGGCCTTCCTCAACAGCCGCTTCGAGAGCGGATTGAAGAGCCCGCTCGACGACGCGATCCTCGGGTACCGCGATCTCGACGTGTCGGGCTGGACCAAGATCGACGAAGTGCCGTTCGATTTCGAACGCCGCCGTGTCTCGGTGCTGGTCGCCGATGCCGAGGAGCGGCTGCTGGTGGTCAAGGGCGCGCCCGAGGACGTGTTGCGCCAGTCGACCACTTACGAAGGCGCCGACGGGGCGATCCTGCCGCTCGACGCGGCGGCGCGGGCGACCCTCGACGCACAGTTCGCGGCGCTCGGCGAAGACGGCTTCCGGGTGTTGGCGATCGCCTCGCGGGCGATGGGCCCCGAACACGTCTCGGCGGCGCTGAGCGACGAGAGCGCCCTGGTGTTCACCGGCTGGGCGGTGTTCCTCGATCCGCCCAAGGCCAGCGCCACCGCGGCGCTGAAGGCGCTCCACGACGTCGGCGTGGCGGTCAAGATCCTGACCGGCGACAACGAGCGGGTGACCCGCCACGTGTGCGGCGAGCTCGGATTGCCGATCCGCGATCTGGTCACCGGCGACGAGTTGCAGGCAATGAGCGAGGCCGGTCTCAGGGCCCGGGTCGGCAAGGTCGACGTGTTCTGCCGGGTGACGCCGCAGCAGAAGGAGCGGGTGTTGCTGGCCTGCAAGGCGTCGGGCCGGGTGGTCGGTTATCTCGGCGACGGCATCAACGACGCCTCGGCGATCCACGCCTCGGACGTCGGCATCTCGGTCGACAGCGGCGCCGACGTCGCCAAGGAGGCGGCCGATCTGGTGCTGCTCGACCACGACCTGTCGGTGATCCACGAGGCGGTGATCGAAGGGCGGCGCACCGTCCACAACGTCACCAAATACATCCTGATGGGGTCGAGTTCGAACTTCGGCAACATGTTCTCGATGGCCGGGGCGGCACTGTTCCTGCCGTTCCTGCCGATGCTGCCGACCCAGGTGCTGCTCAACAACCTGCTCTACGACGCCTCGGAAGCCGGCGTGCCCTTCGACGACGTCGAGGACGAGGCGCTGCGCGCACCGGTGCACTGGGATCTGACCCTGATCCGCCGCTTCATGCTGGTGCTCGGGCCGGTCAGTTCGGTGTTCGACTTCCTGACCTTCTACGCCCTGATCCATCTGTTCGGCGCCGACGAGGCGCTGTTCCAGACCGGCTGGTTCATCGAGAGCCTGGCCACCCAGGTGCTGGTGGTGTTCGTGATCCGCACCCGCAAACGGCCGTGGGCGAGCCGGCCCGCAGCGATCCTCGCGGTTCTGTCGATCGGTGCGGCGGTGATCGGCGCGGTGCTGCCGTCGACGCCGCTCGGGCCGTTCTTCGGCTTCGTGGCGCCGCCGGCCGGGTTCTATCTGTTCCTGGGCGTGGCGGTGGTGAGCTATCTGACCCTGGTCGAAGTGGTCAAACAGGCCTTCTATCGCTGGCTCGCGCCGAAGGTGACGCGGTCCTGGGTCCGCCGCCGCTGAGGCGCGGCGGGAGCCCGGCCGGGGCCTCCGGGTGCGGTCAATCGGTGGTCTTCGGCGCGCTCTCGAGGGCGATCGGCGCGCCGCCCTCGACGTCGATGCCGAACCAGTCGAGCGCGACGGCGTCGTGGCGGAAATCGAGGCCGGTGAGGATGCGATCGCCGAAGCCGCTCGAGCGCCGGGTGAGGGTGATCTCGTCGTAGCGCCGGGCGCCCAGGAGCCCGCGGGGTAGGGGCAGGTCGGCGGTGACCGGGCCGCGACTGCAGGCGACGGTGCCGACCGGGCGGCCGTCGACGGCGACGTCGAGGGTCGCCACTTCGCCTTCGGGCATGGCGCAGGTGACGCCGAAGTGCAGCCGGTGCGCGCTGGCGCCGCCGGCGATCGCCGGGGGGAGATGCAGGAACAGCCGTCCGGAGAAGGCGTCGAGGGTCGGCGCCGGCTGGACGTCGCGGCGCCAGTCGAAACGCGCGAGATGTTTGCGGCCCTCGTCGGCGCGCAGGGACACGCGGCGGCCGGGGCGATAGGCGAGGCCGTCGTCGGTGCCGAGCGAATCGGCGTCGGGCAGGATCGAGAATTCGCCGGTGAGATAGGTGCGGCGATAGGCCTCGCCGATCTCCGGCGTCAGAACCATCGACAGTACCACCCCGTAGAGGCCGGCGAGGCCGGCGACGGCGGCCAGCGCCAAACGGCCGGCGGCAGTGCGGCGCGGGGCCGGATCACATGACATAGAACCACTCCCGTGCCCAACCGACCGCGAAGGCGGCCTGCAACACCCCGCAGACGGCGACCACCGCGACCCGCCGGCCCGGCCGATCGGCGACCAGGGCGAGCGCCAGCGTCACCGGAAACAGGGAGCCGACGAAACGCGGCATGCTCATGACCGAACCGGCGTGCAGCGCGACGATCAGCGGCGCCGCCACGAACACCGCCTCGGCACGCAGCTCGCGCCGCCACAGCCCCACCGCCGCGGCCGCGCCGAGGGCGAGGGTGACGAGACAGGCGAGGGCGCCGAGAATGTCGCCGAGCGGGCGGGTGAGCGGATTGATCTCGCCGAGGATCATCGTCCACGGCCACAGGAAGCGCCGGTTCCAGGCGGTCTGATCATGGGAGAAGGCGAGGGCGTCGCCGACCTGATCGTGGAGATGGATCATGTAGAGGCTGAGCCCGAGGCCGCAGAGCGCCAGGGCGAGCAGCGCGCGCTCGGTGCCGGGGCGCAAGCCGACGAGGCGGGCGATGCCGTGTTGGCGCAGCGCCAGGATCATGAGCGGCAGCACCGCCAGCACCCCGACCGCACGGGTGGCGCTCAGCACCGCCGCGGCGAGGCCGGCGAGGAGCCATCGGTCGCGCCGCGCCGCCAACAGGGTGGCGAGCGACAGCGGTACGTAGACCGCCTCCGACATCGGCACCGAGGTATGGATGGCGAAGGGCCAGGCGACCCAGATCACCGCGGCGAAACGGGCGAAGGCGGGGCCGGCGAGATCGCGGGCATAGAGGAAGGCCAGGACCAGACCGGCGGGAAACAGCAGGTTGGCGATGACCACCCCGACCAGGGTGGTCTCGGCGCCGGTGACCGCCGCGCCGATATGCATCAACAGCGGCAGGACGGGGAAGAACGCCCAGTTGGCGGCGCCGTTGACGTCGACGTCGGTGGCGTCGGAATAGCCGCCCTCGGCGAGATCGACGTACCAGCTGCAGTCCCAGGCGCACAGCGACTGGGCGAAGGTGGCGTCGATCGCGACCGGCGAGCCGATCGAGCCGATCGCGGCGCTGCCGAACAGCAGGATCCGCCCGGCGAGGAAGATCGCCAGCAGGAAGAGGAGATCGGCGCGGGAGACGGCCGGGGACTGGGAGGTGACGACGGTGGCGGGGCCGTGGCCGGGGAAGGCGAGGTCGAGCCGCTGCGCCAGGCCGCGGACGAGGCGTCGCGCCGCACCGGGCGACGGATCTCGTGAGCGGGTGTCGGCGGGGGTCGGCGTCATCGAGTCTCGCATCTCCTGGGGGGGGCGGCGCGCGCCGGCCCTCCCGATCTCGTCGTCGCGGCGCCTCGAGGGCGCCGCGGGTTTGTCGGTTCTGCGGCGCGCGCTGGCGCACCGGAGGGATCGTGCACCCTAGTCGCCGCTGCGTTGCGGCGACGAGAGTCGGAATCTACTCGAGCCGTCGCGACGAGCGCCGCATCGGAAATGCGCCGCGTCGGGTTCGTTGCGGAGCTCGACCGAGGCCGTGAGGGAAACAGCTTAGACTTCGAAAGGTTCCAAGGAAACACACGCCGATCTCGCGGATACGTGAGGTCCAGCGCGGCAGGGCGCTCCGGCACCGAAAAGTGCCGCGACCGGTGCGATCATCGGCGGAATTCGCTCGACCCGGCCGGCCCCACACCCCATCTCTGTCACCTGACCGTCGGCTTCCTCGTCGGCGGCGAGCGAAGGACGGCGACATGGCGTTGATCTTGGTGACCGGCGGAGCCGGATTCGTCGGCGGCCACGTGGCGTTGCGGCTGTTGGCCGACGGCCACCGCCTGCGCTGCACGGTGCGCGATCCGGCGCGTGCGCCGGCGTTGGCGGCGCGGCTGGCGGCGGCCGGGGCGAGCGGTCTCGCCGAGCGGCTGTCGGTGGTCGCCGCCGATCTGACCCGCGACGACGGCTGGGGTGCCGCGGTCGCCGGCTGCGACGCGGTGATGCACGTCGCCTCGCCGTTCCCGGCCGGACTGCCGGCGCACGAAGACGATCTGATCGTCCCGGCCCGCGACGGCACGCTCCGGGTGTTGCGGGCGGCGCGCGACGCCGGGGTGCGGCGGGTGGTGGTGACCTCGTCCTTCGCGGCGATCGGCTACGGCCACGGCGACCGCTCCGGCCCCTTCGACGAGCGCGACTGGACCGACCCGGACGGCGCCGACGTCCAGCCCTACATGAAGTCGAAGACGCTGGCCGAACGCGCCGCCTGGGACTTCGTCGCCCGCGAGGGGCGCGGGCTCGAGCTCGCGGTGGTGGCGCCGGTCGGCATCTTCGGGCCGCTGCTCGGGCCTGACGTCTCGGCGTCGATCGAACTGGTTCGCCGCTTCATGACCGGCGCGATTCCGATCTGTCCGCGGATCCATTTCGGCATCGTCGACGTGCGCGACGTCGCCGATCTCCACGTCCGGGCGATGGACGACCCGGCGGCGGCGGGCGAGCGGTTCCTCGCCACCGCCGGCGACTGCCCGTCGCTCCACGAGGTGGCGCAGATGCTGCGCCGGCGGCTGGGGCCGGCGGCGTCCGCGGTGCCGCGATTCCAGGCGCCGGACTTCGTGGTGCGCCTCGCCGCCCTGGTCAGCCCGACGGCGCGGGCGGCGCTGCCCCATCTCGGGCGGATCCGCACGGCCCGCGCCACCAAGGCGCGGGAGGTGCTCGGCTGGACGCCGCGGACCAGCGAAGAGGCGATCGTCGCCACCGCCGAGAGCCTGATCCGCCTCGGTCTGCTCTGATCGGGCGGCGGCGCGATCCCCGCGACGCGCGCGCCGCGGGGCCGTCGTCGGTCGGATCAGGCGGCGGTGGCCATCGCCCGGATGTCGTCCTCGACGGTGCCGATCGGCTTCAGACCGAAGGTCTCGACCAGCACGCCGAGCACCGTCGGGGTCAGGAAGGCCGGCAGTTTCGGTCCGATGCGGATGTTCTTCACGCCGAGGTGGAGCAGGGCGAGCAGGACGCAGACCGCCTTCTGCTCGAACCACGACAGGGTCAGCGACAAGGGCAGGTCGTTGATCCCGCAATCGAAGGCGCCGGCCAGCGCCTGAGCGACCTTGACCGCCGAGAAGGCGTCGTTGCACTGGCCCATGTCGAGGAGCCGCGGCAGGCCGGCGACGGTGCCATAGTCATGGCCGAGCAGGCGGAACTTGCCGCAACCGAGCGTCAGGATCATCCAGTCGGCCGGCATCGCCGTGGCGAGATCGGTGTAGTAGGAGCGTTCGCCCTCCGAGCCGTCGCAGCCGCCGATCAGCGCGAAGTGCTTGATCGCCCCCGACTTCACCGCGTCGACGACGGTGCCGGCGACGCCGAGCACGGCGTCGTGGCCGAAGCCGACGAGATGGGTGGCGTGGGTGACCTCGTCGGCGAAGCCCGGGGCGGCGAGCGCCGCCGCGACGACGGCGGAGAAGTCGCTGCCGTCGAGATGGGCGATGCCCGGCCAGCCGACCACGTCGCGGGTGAACAGCCGGTCGGCGTAGGACGAATCGGGGTCCTGCAGACAGTTGGTGGTCATCACGATCGGCCCGGGGAAGGTCGCGAACTCCTTCTGCTGCCGCATCCAGGCGCCGCCGAAATGACCGGCGAGATGGGCGTGCTTCTTCAGTTCGGGATAACCGTGGGCCGGCAGCATCTCGCCGTGGGTGTAGACCCGGATGCCGGTGCCTTCGGTCTGTTCGAGCAGGGCCTTCAGATCGACGAGATCGTGGCCGGAGACCAGGATCGCCTTGCCGGGGACGTGGCCGATTCGCACGGGGGTCGGGGTCGGCTTGCCGAAGGTGTCGCCGTGGGCGGCGTCGAGCAGGGCCAGGACCTTCACCGAGGCCTCGCCACAGGCGAGGTTGAGTCCGAGGAGGGCGGCGATCTCGGATTCGCCGGCGTCGAGCCGGGCGAGTGCCTCGACCGTGAAGGCATCGACGGCGGGGTCGGCGCGGTCCATGCGGCGGGCGTGGTGGGCATAGGCGGCGACGCCCTTCAGCCCATAGAGCAGCAGCTCCTGCAGGCCGACGACGTCGGCGCCGAAGCGGGCGGTGCGGGCCTCGATGCCGGACTGGGCCGCGAAGGCGAGCAGAGCTGAGCGGTCGGCGTCGGCGGCGACGCCGGCCTCGGGGCCGATCGCCGCGATCACCCGGCGGATCAGCGCGAGGATCGCCGCGTCGTCGAAGTTGACGTTGGTCAGGGTGGCGAAGAGCGCGGTCTCGAGCAGCGGCGCGATCTCGGCCGGGCGGTCGGCGGCGGCCAGCGGCGCCACCCGGGTCGCCAGGCGCTTGGTCGCATGGACCAGCACGTCCTGAAGGTCGGCGGTTTCGGCGGTCTTGCCGCAGACCCCGAACTTCACGCAGCCGGTGCCGCGGGTGGTCTGTTCACACTGGTAGCAGAACATCGTCGTCTCTCTCCTGGGAAGATCCTGCGCGGGATCGGCGGTCCGACCGGTGGCGGTCGGGGCGGTGCCGTCGCCGTCGCGGCGTCGCGACTGTGGAAGGACCTCGCCCGACGTCACTTGTCGAAAATCAAGCGCGTGTGCCGCGGAGCGTGATTGCGGCGCCGCATCGGCCGCGCGGACCGGAACCAAGGTCCGGATCGTGGGCGGGACCCCGGACTTATCATTCGTCAAGCGGCGCACCGCGTCTTCGAGCCACTCTGCGGGCAATGAAGAAGACGGGGGGAGGGGAGTCGTGGTCGCGAATCTGGCGCGTCGGGATCTGTTCCGGGGACGGTTGACCCGCCCACGGCGGCCGACCGTGCCACGCCCCCCGACGGCGATCCCCGAAGCGGACTTTCTCGCCGCCTGCGACGGCTGCCTCGCCTGCGTCACGGCCTGTCCCGAAGGCGTCGTCCGCCTCGACGCCGATCGCCGGCCGGTCCTGCAGTTCGTCCACGGCACCTGCACCTTCTGCGACCTCTGCGCCGCGGCCTGCCCGACCGGCGCGCTGGCGACCGAAGGGGCGCGCCCCTGGGACGCCAGAGCCGAGATCGCCGGCAACTGTCTGGCGATCGGCGGGGTGCACTGCCGCAGCTGCGGCGATGCCTGCGACGAACGCGCCGTGAGCTTCGTCCCGCGCCCCGACGGGCGTTTTCTGCCGATCATCGACGTCGACCGCTGCACCGGCTGCGGTGCCTGCGTCGGGGTATGTCCGGTCACGGCCGTGGCGGTGCGCCCGGCCGGCGCCCTGCGAGAGGTGAGAGCATGAACGTCATCGGCGTGTTGGTCCACGTGGCGCCCCAGGGCCTCGACACGGCCCGGGCGGCGCTCGCGGCGATGGACGGGGTCGAGGTCCATGCCGCCTCGGCCGACGGACGGCTGGTGGTCACCGCCACCGACGTCGCCGGACGTTTCGCCGCCGACAGCCTGATGGCCATGAACCACGTGCCGCACGTGATCGGCACGGCGCTCGTCTACCACGCCTGCGAACCGGATGCCGACGAACCGGCGCCGCGGGCCGCCTGAACCCCTTTCGAAGACCCGAGACTGTCGATCCTGGAGGTCGCGACCGATGAACATGGAAACTTCCCGCCGCGATGTGCTGAAGGCCTCCGCCGCCGCCGCCACCGCGGCCGTCGCCGGGGTCGCGCTGCCCGCGTCCGCCGTCCCGGTCGGCGACGCCGGCATCCGCTGGGACAAGGCGCCGTGCCGCTTCTGCGGCACCGGCTGTTCGGTGCTGGTCGGCACCCGTGAGGGTCGCGTCGTCGCCACCCAGGGCGACCCGGAGGCGCCGGTCAACCGCGGCCTCAACTGCATCAAGGGCTATTTCCTGTCCAAGATCATGTACGGCCAGGACCGCCTGACCACGCCTCTGTTGCGGATGAAGAACGGCAAGTTCGACAAGGACGGCGAATTCGTGGCCGTCTCGTGGGACCAGGCCTTCGACGTCATGGCGGAGAAGTGGAAGGCGGCGCTGAAGGCCAAGGGGCCGACGTCGGTCGGCATGTTCGGCTCGGGTCAGTGGACGATCTGGGAGGGCTATGCCGCGGTCAAGCTGATGAAGGCCGGCTTCCGCTCCAACAACCTCGACCCCAACGCCCGCCACTGCATGGCCTCCGCGGTGGTCGGCTTCATGCGCACCTTCGGCATCGACGAGCCGATGGGCTGCTACGACGACCTCGAGCACGCCGACGCCTTCGTGCTGTGGGGCTCCAACATGGCCGAGATGCACCCGATCCTGTGGTCGCGGCTGACCAACACCCGTCTGACCAAGCCGGGCGCGGAGGTCCACGTGCTGTCGACCTTCGAGCACCGCTCGTTCGAACTCGCCGACAACGGCATGATCTTCGAGCCGCAGACCGATCTGGCGATCCTCAACTACATCGCCAACCACATCATCCAGTCGGGCGCGGTCAACAAGGACTTCGTCGCCAGGAACGTGGTGTTCACCAAGACCGCGACCGACATCGGCTACGGCCTGCGCCCGACCCATGCGCTGGAAGTCAAGGCGGTCAACGCCTCGCACAAGGTCGACGCCGGCAAGATGGATCCGATCACCTTCGAGGACTATGCCGAACTGGTGAAGCCCTACACCCTGGACTACGCCGCGAAGCTGTCCGGCGTGCCGGCCGAGAAGCTGAAGCGGCTGGCCGAGCTCTATGCCGATCCCAAGAAGAAGGTGATGTCGCTCTGGACCATGGGCTTCAACCAGCATTCGCGCGGCGGCTGGGTCAACTCGCTGATGTACAACGTGCATCTGCTGGTCGGTAAGATCTCGGAGCCGGGCAATTCGCCGTTCTCGCTGACCGGCCAGCCCTCGGCCTGCGGCACCGCCCGCGAGGTCGGGACCTTCTCGCACCGCCTGCCGGCCGATCTGGTGGTGACCAATCCGGAGCATCGCAAGATCGCCGAGGGCATCTGGAAACTGCCGGAGGGGACGATCCCCGACAAGCCGGGGTTCCATGCCGTGCAGCAGCATCGCATGCTCAAGGACGGGGTGCTCAACGCCTATTGGGTGCAGTGCACCAACAACATGCAGGCCGCCCCCAACATGAACGAGGAGGGGCTGCCGGGCTATCGCAACCCGGCCAACTTCATCGTCGTCTCCGACCCCTATCCGACGGTGACCGCGATGGCCGCCGACCTGATCCTGCCGACGGCGATGTGGGTCGAGAAGGAAGGCGCCTACGGCAACGCCGAGCGGCGCACCCAGTTCTGGCGCCAGCAGGTCTCGGCGCCGGGCGAGGCGCGCTCCGACATCTGGCAGGTGGTGGAATTCTCCAAGCGCTTCAAGGTCGAAGAGGTGTGGCCGGCGGAACTGATCGCCAAGAAGCCGGAACTCGCCGGCAAGACCCTCTACGAGGTGCTGTTCAAGAACGGCAACGTCGACAAGTACCCGCTCGCGGAAACGGCGCAAGGCTTCGAGAACCAGGAATCGAAGGACTTCGGCTTCTATCTGCAGAAGGGTCTGTTCGAGGAATATGCCGCCTTCGGGCGCGGCCACGGGCACGATCTGGCGGCTTTCGACCAGTATCACAAGGCGCGCGGCCTGAAGTGGCCGGCGGTCGACGGCAAGGAGACCAACTGGCGCTTCCGCGAGGGCTACGACCCCTACGTGAAGCCCGGCGAGGGCGTGAAGTTCTACGGCTACAAGGACGGCCGCGCGCGGATCATCTTCGCCCCCTACGAGCCGCCGGCCGAGAGTCCGGACAAGGACTTCCCGCTGTGGCTGGTCACCGGCCGGGTGCTCGAGCACTGGCATTCGGGATCGATGACCCGGCGGGTGCCGGAGTTGCACAAGGCGTTCCCGGCGGCGGTGGTGTTCATGCATCCGGAAGATGCGGCCGCGCTCGGCGTGCGGCGCGGGCAGGAGATCAAGGTCTCGACCCGTCGCGGCGAAGTCACCAGCCGCGTCGAGACGCGCGGTCGCAACAAACCGCCGCAGGGCGTGGTGTTCTTCCCGTGGTTCGACGAAGGCCAATTGGTCAACAAGTTGACGCTGGACGCGACCTGCCCGTTGTCCAAGGAGACCGACTACAAGAAATGCGCCTGCAAGATCGTGCGGGCGTGAGGGGAGGGGCTCCGGTTCGGCGACAACGATCGGCGCCGTGCCCCCCCCCCCCCCTGTCCCTCCCCCTCCAGGGGGGAGGGGACGAGGTGGCGATCCCCTTCGGACATCGAGCGCTCCGCGCGACGGCTGCCTCCGTGGTGCGACGGCCCTCTCCCCAGCCTCCTCTCCCCCCCTGGAGGGGGAGAGACAGAGAGGGGGGGCACGGCGCCGATCGTCGAACGCCGAAGACGTCACACAAACTCGATCCCAACCGCCAACCGAGTCCCCCATGCCCATCACCCCCACGCCCACCGAAGGGCTCCTCAGCCCGCAGCGCCGAAAGGTCCTCGAGACCGTCGCGCGCTCGGTCGTCGGCGTCGGGGTGGTCGGGGCGCTGCTCGGGGCGCACGAGCGCTCGGCGGAGGCGATGCCGACCCAGGCGCTGCGGCCGCCCGGGGCGCTCGCCGACGAACGGGCCTTCCTGGCGGCCTGCGTGCGCTGCGGTCTGTGCGTGCGCGCCTGTCCCTACCAGACGCTGCGCCTCGCCGATCTCGGCGATCGGGTCGCCGCGGGCACGCCCTTCTTCACGGCGCGCAAGATCCCTTGCGAGATGTGCGAGGACATTCCCTGCGTCAAGGCCTGTCCGACCGGGGCTCTCGACCACGGGCTGGTCGACATCGACCGGGCCAAGATGGGCACGGCGGTGCTGGTCGACGAGGAGCACTGCCTGAACTTCCTGGGGCTGCGCTGCGACGTCTGCTATCGCGACTGCCCGGTGATCGACAAGGCGATCACCCTCGAGATCGAATCGAACCCGCGCACCCGCAAACACGCGATCTTCCGCCCGACCGTGCATGCCACCGACTGCACCGGTTGCGGCAAATGCGAGAAGTCCTGCGTGCTGGAGGAATCGGCGATCAAGGTCCTGCCGCTGCGGGTGGCGCGCGGCGTGCCCGGCGCCCACTACCGCCTCGGCTGGGAAGAGTACCAGAAGCACAACGGCCCGCTGCTCGACGGCGTCGTCGATCTGCCCGACCGGGCGCCCGGCGACGTCACGCCGCCCTCGGGCGTGCCCGATGCGCCGCCGATCCTGAAAGGACCACGGCCATGACCGGGCTCGCCGCCGTCGCGCGCCGCGACCACGCCACCCGCCGGGCCGATCGGGCCGGGCGGCCGAGCCGTGGATTCTGGGCGCGCCACCGCTTCCTCATTCTGCGCCGCCTGTCGCAGGCGACGGCGCTGGCGCTGTTCCTCACCGGTCCACTGTTCGGCGTGTGGATCGCCAAGGGCACGCTCGCCGCCTCGATGACCTTCGGCGTGGTGCCGCTCACCGATCCGCTGATGCTCGCCCAGAGCCTGGTCGCCGGCCATCGGCCGGAGACTCTGGCGCTGACCGGCGGGGCGATCGTGCTGGCTTTCTATGCGCTGGTGTCGGGGCGGGCCTATTGCGCCTGGGTCTGTCCGATCGATCCGGTCACCGATCTCGCCCATTGGTGCCGCGAACGCCTCGGGCTCCAGGCCAAGGGCTGGCAGCCGCGGCCGCAGACCCGGCTGTGGGTGCTGGCGATGATCCTCGCCGTGTCGGCGGTGACCGGCACGATCGCCTGGGAACTGGTCAATCCGATCAGCTTCGCCTTCCGCGCCGTGGTGTTCGGCTCGACCGGGGCGCTGACCCTGGTGGCGGCGGTGTTCCTGTTCGACCTCGTCGTCGCCCGGCGAGGCTGGTGCTCGCACCTCTGCCCGGTCGGCGCCTTCTACGGGCTGATCGGGGCTCGCTCGCTGGTCCGGGTGTCGGCGGCGGGGCGCGCCGACTGCGATCACTGCATGGATTGTTACGCCGCCTGCCCCGAGCCGCAGGTGATCGCGCCGGCGCTCGAGGGCGCGGCCAAGGGCGCGAGCCCGGTGATCCTCGGGCGCGACTGCAGCTCGTGCGGGCGCTGCGTCGACGTCTGTCCGGCCGGGGTCTTCCGCTTCACCCATCGTTTCGACGCCTCCACGACCCCGGCGGGATCCGCCGCCCGGTCACACAGTTCGGGAGAGACACCATGAGGTTCCTCATGTTCGCCGCGGCGCTCGGGGTCGCCGTGCTGACCTTCGCGATCGGTTCGACCGCCGGTCCCACGGCGGCCGAGGTGCGGTCGCTGCGCAACGCCGACCCCCAGGTCGATCTGACGCCCCCCGACCCGGCCCGCCAGGACGTGCACGGCCGCTTCGATCGGGCCTATCGGCTGCAGCCGCCGCTGATCCCGCACCAGATCGATCGCTACCAGATCGACCTCAAGGCCAATCAGTGCCTGGGCTGCCACGACTGGTCGAACGCCGCCAAGAACGGCGCGCCGACCCTGTCGATGACCCATTATCTCGATCGCGACGGACGCCAGACCGACACGGTCGCCGGCACGCGGTGGTTCTGCAACGCCTGCCACGTGCCGCAGGCGGAGGCCAAGGACCTGGTCGAGAACACCTTCAAGCCGTCGCAATCCGTCAGGTGAGGGGGCGCCGCGGGGGTCGACCCCCCGCGCGGCCTCGACGTCCGGAGCTCCCGTCATGACCGAATCTCTCGCGCCTCCCTCCGTCCGGCCCGGCCTCCTCAGGCGGCTCTGGCGCTTCGTCTGGTCGCCGTCCGGCAGCATCGCCCTCGGCGTGCTGGTGGCCGCCGGCTTCTTCGTCGGCATCGTCTTCTGGGGCGGGTTCCACTGGGCCCTTGAGATGACCAACAACGAACAGTTCTGCATCAGCTGCCACGAGATGAAGGACAACGTGTATGCGGAATACACGTCGTCGCCGCATTTCCAGAATCATTCGGGGGTGCGGGCGACCTGTCCGGACTGCCACGTGCCCAAGGAGTGGCAGTACAAGCTGGTGCGCAAGATCCAGGCGAGCCAGGAACTGTGGGGCCATTTCGTCACCGGCTCGATCTGGACCCGCGAGAAGTTCGTCGACCGCCGCATCGAACTGGCCAGCCACGAATGGCGGCGGATGAAGACCACCGACAGTCGCGAATGCCGCAACTGCCACGCCTTCGATTCGATGGACTTCACCAAACAGGAGACGCGGGCAGCCAAGCAGCACCAGCTCGCCGTGGACACCGGCAAGACCTGCATCGACTGTCACCAGGGCATCGCCCATCGCCTGCCCCAGGGCGGCCGCGACGCCTACGAGGCGATGCTGAAGACCCTGGCGAGCGAGACCGCGGCGGCCGCTCCGGCCAAGTGATCCGCCGCCGGCGGTCCGCGGGCGGGCGGCGCGATCCGAGCCGATGGCATCGGCGCGGCGCTGGGCTATAAGGAGGACCGACGGGGCCGATCGCGATCGGCGCCCGGCCTCCCGTGGTCCTCGCAGACGGAGCCGCCCTGGTGAATTCGCCGTCCCGCGACCGGCCGGATCTCGATCCGGCGGATCTGGCGCGCCTGCGCGAAGTGGCGCTGTTCCGCCACGTCGATGCCGACGTCTGTGCGGCGATCCTCGGCGGGGCACGGCCGCTGCCGCTGCCGCGCGGGTCGACGATCATGACCCAGGGCGCGCCGGCCGACGCGTTCCACGTGATCCTCGAGGGCTGGGTCAAGCTCTACCGCCGCCAACCGGACGGCGGCGAGGCGGTGGTGGCGGTGATGACCGCCGGCGAGAGCTTCGCCGAAGCGGTGATGTTCATGGGCGGGCGCTATCCGGTCACCGGCGAGGCGGTCAGCGACGTGCGGCTGTTGCGGATCGAAGCCGCGACGCTGCGCACGGCGATCCGCGCCGACGGGCGGGTGGCGATCGCGCTCCTCGCCTCGATCGCCCATCACACCGAAGTGCTCAGCGAGCACGTGGAGGCGATCAAGGCGCTGTCGGCGCCGCAGCGGGTCGCCGACTTCGTGGTCGATCTGGCGCGGCGGACCTTCGGGCGCGACGTCGCCGGGCGGCTCGCCCTCAAGCTGCCCTACGACAAGGCGCTGATCGCCCGCCGTCTCGGCATGACCCCGGAGAGCTTCTCGCGGGCGCTGGTCACCTTGCGCGAGGCCGGCGTCAAGGTCAGTCGCGACGCGGTGACCATCGCCGATCTCGACCGGCTCGACGGCTATGCCCGCAGCGGCGAGGGGGCCTGAGCGGTGGCGCGGGAGGGATCGACATGACCGAACGGACGGCGACGACGGCGGCGGATCTCGACGTCGTGTCGCGCAACCCGCTGTTCCGCAAGCTCGATCCGGCGACGGTGGCGCAACTCGTCGGCGACCGCCGGCCGCGCGTCCATGCCAAGGGTCAGGTGCTGTTTCTCCAGGGCGACCCGCTCGACCGGATCCATCTGGTGGTGTCGGGCTGGGTGCGGCTCTACCGGGCCAGCGAGGACGGCGTCGACACGGTGGTGGCGGTGGCCGGGCCCGGCGAGAGCTTCGGCGAGGCGGCGGCGCTGCTCGGCCGGCCGGCCCATGCCAGCGCCGAGGCGGCCTCGGACGCGCGCATCCTCGCCCTCGATGCCGATCGGCTGCGGGCCCGGCTGTTCGCCGATCCGGACCTCGCCTTCCGCATGCTGGCCTCGGCCTCGGCGCATCTCCGGGTGATGGTCGGCGAACTCGAGGCGCTGAAGAGCCGCCCGGCGACCCGCCGCGTCGCCGGATTCCTGGCGGATCTCGCGACGGTCGGCGAGGGGCCGGCGGAGGTGGTGTTTCCCTACGAGAAGACCTTGATCGCCGGCCGCCTCGGGATGACGCCCGAGAGCTTCTCGCGCGGCCTCGCCAAGTTGCGCGAGATCGGCGTCGAGGTCGAGCGCGAGAAGGTGTCGATCGCCCGGGTCGAGGAGCTCCGCCGTTTCGCCGAGACGGCGTGAGCGGCGCCCGCGACGGCGCCGCCGGTCGGCCGGATCAGTCGAAATATTTGGCGGCGATCGCCCGGGTGCGGCCGGTCTCGGCGGAGATGTGCAGGAACTGATCGACGAAGGCCTTGAGGGCGACGTCGCGCTGCAGCCAATAGGCCTTCTCGGCGAAGTCGAAGGGCTTGTCGGGATGGACCGAGCACAGCACGCCGGGATGCAGCTTCTGCTGATAGAGCGTCTCGGAGGTATCGGTGACCATCACGTCGGCGCGGCCGGCGGCGACTTCCTCGAAGATCGTGGTGTTGTCGGGGTGCACCCGCAGATCGGCGTGCGGCAGGTTGGCCTTGGCGAAGGCTTCGTTGGTGCCGCCGGGATTGACCACCACGTGGGTGGTCGGCTTGTCGAGGTCGGCGATGGTCTGGAACTTGGCGACCTCGCCGCAGCGGGCGATCGGCGTCTTGCCCTCGCGCATGATCGGGATCGAGAAGAAGCCCTTCTTCTGGCGCGGCAAGGTGATCGACACACCGCCCATGGCGATGTCGAAGCGGTCGGCGACGAAGTCGTCCATCAGCTTCGGCCAGGAGGTCGCCACGAACTCGACCTTGACCCCGAGGGCGGCGCCGAGTGCCTCGGCGACGTCGATGTCGTAGCCCTCGAACCGCCCGGTGGCCTTGTCGAGCGAGGTGAAGGGGCGGTAGTCGCCGGTGGTGCCGACCTTGAGCACGCCGCGGGCGAGGATCTCGTCGAGGCGGGTCGGCCGGGCCGCCGGCGCCTCCTGGGCCAGGACCGGTCCCGGCCCGCCGGCCCCCGGAACGGCGACGACGACGGCGGCGGCCAGCGCGAAGGCGAAGCGGGCGAAGGCGGACATGGGGAGCTCCTGGGGGCGGGGGGGCGTGCGGGCATCGGCCGAGCGGGCGCGGCGGTCGTGGGGCACGACCTCCCGTCCGGCGGCGCGACGCGAAAACGCCCCGGCACCGACGGCGCCGCGAGGCTCGCTCCGGGCCGCGCCCGGCGCTCGCAAGCTGGCACCAAGTCCCGCCGCCGGCAAGGAAAATCGCGGGCTCGCCGAGGTGTCCGGGCGCCGGTGCCGGCGCCCGGACCGGGGCGACGGCCGGGCGGAAGACTTTCGTCGATAGGGTCGATCGCGAGCGAAGATCGGCGCCGGGGCGTCTCGCCGCTTCTCACGAAGATTGCTATAGAGGACGTGCGGAATCCCGCGTAGGCGTCTCACCGGATGACCGGTCGATCCGGTCGATCCGGTCGGACGGCCTCGAGACGCGACGCGGACCCCGGAACCGACGAGGCGTCGCATGACCGCGCTGATCGAAGTTCGCAACCTCGACAAGAGCTTTCCCGGCGTCAAGGCGCTGCGGTCTGCGAGCTTCACGCTGGAGGCCGGCGAGGTCCACGCCCTGATGGGCGAGAACGGGGCCGGCAAGTCGACGCTGATGAAGATGCTGGCGGGCATCTATTCCTGGGATTCCGGCGAGGTCCTGGTCGATGGCGCGCCGGTGACCATCGCCGGGCCGAAGGCGGCGCAGGCGCTGGGGATCGGCATCATCCATCAGGAACTCAACCTGATGAACCATCTGACCGCGGCGCAGAACATCTTCATCGGCCGCGAACCGCGCCGGCGCTTCGGCTTCCTCGACGAGGGCAAGCTCAACTTCGACGCGGCGGCGCTGTTCCGCCGGATGAACGTGACGATCGATCCCAAGACCCTGGTCGGCGACCTCACCGTCGCCAAGCAGCAGATCGTCGAGATCGCCAAGGCGCTGTCGTTCCATTCGCGCGTGCTGATCATGGACGAGCCGACCGCGGCGCTGAACACCGCCGAGATCGACGACCTGTTCGTGATCATCCGCGATCTCAAGGCGCACGGCGTCGGCATCGTCTACATTTCGCACAAGATGGACGAGCTGAAGCGGATCGCCGACCGGGTGACGGTGATGCGCGACGGCGAGACCATCGCCACCCTGCCGGCCCAGTCGACCCCGGTCGAGACGATCATCTCGCTGATGGTCGGGCGCGAGTTGGCCCATGCCGAGCCGCCGAAAGTCCCCGAGATCCAGGGCGACGAGGCGCTGCGGGTGGTCGGCCTGTCGCGCGGCCGGGCGCTGCGGGACATCTCCTTCTCGGTGCGGCGCGGCGAGATCCTCGGCTTCGCCGGGCTGATGGGGGCGGGGCGGACGGAAGTGGCGCGGGCGGTGTTCGGCGCCGATCCGATCGACACCGGCGAGATCTGGGTGCGCGGGGCGAAACTCAAGATCCATTCGCCGGCGGACGCGGTCAGGGCCGGCATCGCCTATCTCTCGGAGGACCGCAAACGTTTCGGGCTGGTCACCGCGATGGACGTCGAGGCCAACATCTCGCTGGCCAGCGTGATGCGTCATCGCCGCGCCTGGGGGTTCCTCGACTTCCCGTCGCTCAAGGCGCTGGCGGCGCGTTACGTCAAGTCGCTGACCATCAAGACGCCGTCGACCGCCCAGGTCGCCAAACTGCTGTCGGGCGGCAACCAGCAGAAGCTGGTGATCGCCAAATGGCTGGCCCGCGACAGCGACATCCTGTTCTTCGACGAGCCGACCCGCGGCATCGACGTGGGCGCCAAGGCGGAGATCTACAAATTGTTGCAGAGTCTCGCCGATCAGGGCCGGGCGATCATCATGATCTCCTCGGAACTGCCGGAGATCCTGCGCATGAGCCATCGCATCCTGGTGATGTGCGAGGGCCGCATTTCCGGCGAACTGACCGCCGCCGAAGCCACCCAAGAAACGATCATGAAGCTGGCGACACGGACACACGTGGCGACCGGCACGGCCCGAGGAGGGGCGCACGGGGATGAGCACGGACCTGTCGCAAACGAATGACGTGAGCCTCCGCAGCCTGCGCGCCGCGCTGTTCGATTCGGCCGCAGGCCAGTTGTTGCTCGCCTTCGCCAGCCTGATCGTGCTGGTCGCCGGCTTCGGCATCGCCTCACCGAACTTCCTGCAGACCGACAACCTGATCGGTATCCTGCAGGCCACCGCGGTCAACGGCGTCCTCGCCGTCGCCTCGACCTATGTGATCATCACCGGCGGCATCGACCTGTCGGTCGGCACGCTGATGACCTTCTGCGCGGTCATCGCCGGGGTGTTCCTGACCTATTGGGGCTATCCGATCGGCGTCGGCGTCGCCGCGGCGCTGATCTGCGGGGCGCTGTGCGGCGCCACCTCGGGCTTCCTGATCGCCAAGATGGAAGTGCCGCCGTTCATCGCGACGCTCGGCATGATGATGCTGCTCAAGGGCCTGTCGCTGGTGATCTCCGGCACCAAGCCGATCTATTTCAACGACACGCCGGACTTCCCGGTGATCGCCCAGGATTCGCTGATCGGCTATCTCGTGCCGTCGCTGCCGATCCCCAATGCGGTGCTGATCCTGTTCGTGGTGGCGGTGGCGGCGTCGGTGGTGCTGCGCTCGACGGTGCTCGGGCGCTACATCTTCGCGCTCGGCAGCAACGAAGAGGCGGTGCGGCTGTCCGGCGTCGACACCGACTTCTGGAAGATCGTGATCTATGCGGTGAGCGGCGCGATCTGCGGCATCGCCGGGCTGCTGATCGCCTCGCGGCTCAATTCGGCGCAACCGGCGCTCGGCCAGGGCTACGAACTCGACGCCATCGCCGCGGTGGTGATCGGCGGTACCTCGCTCAGCGGCGGTCGCGGCACGGTACTCGGCACGATCATCGGCTCGTTCATCATCAGCGTCCTGACCAACGGTCTGCGCATCCTGTCGGTGGCGCAGGAGTGGCAGACGGTGGTGACCGGCGTCATCATCATCCTCGCGGTCTACGCCGACATCATGCGGCGGCGGAAGACCTGAGCGATCGCGTCCATCGACCACGAGAGGGAGGACCTCGTCCGACGACCACAATCCGTTCGACAGAAGCGGTTTCCAACAATTTCAAGAATGAGGAACGTCCGATGTTCAAGCTCAGGCATCTCGCCGCCGTCGTCGCGCTCGGCACGGCGGTCGGTCTCTCGGCGCCGGTGTTCGCCGCCGACACCTACATCCCGCTGATCTCCAAGGGCTTCCAGCATCAGTTCTGGCAGGCGGTGAAGTCCGGCGCCGAACAGGCGGCCAAGGACCTCAACGTCAAGGTGACGTTCGAAGGCCCCGAGACCGAAGCCATGGTCGACAAGCAGATCGACATGCTCGCCGCGGCGCTGGCCAAGAACCCGGCGGCGATCGGCTTCGCGGCGCTCGACAGCCAGGCGGCGATCCCGCTCCTGAAGAAGGCCCAGGCGGCCAAGATCCCGGTGATCGCCTTCGACTCCGGCGTCGACAGCGACATCCCGCTGGCCACCGCCGCCACCAACAATGCGCTCGCCGCGGGGCTGGCGGCCGACAAGATGGCCTCGCTGATCGGCGGCGAAGGCGACGTGGCCCTGGTCGTCCACGACCAGACCAGCCGCACCGGCATCGATCGCCGTGACGGTTTCGTCAACCAGATCAAGGCCAAGTACCCCAAGATCAAGATCGTTTCGATCCAGTACGGTGCCGGCGACCAGCTCAAGTCGACCGAGATCACCAAGTCGATCCTTCAGGCCAATCCCAACCTCAAGGGCATCTTCGGAGCCAACGAGGGTTCGGCGATCGGCGTGCTCAACGGCGCCAAGGAACTCAAGCGCAAGATCGTGGTGATCGGCTACGATTCCGGCAAGCAGCAGAAGGCGGCGATCCGCTCCGGCGAAATGGCCGGCGCGATCACCCAGAACCCGGTCGGCATCGGCTACAAGACGGTCGAAGCCGCGGTCAAGGCGATCAAGGGCGAGAAGTTCGACAAGGTCATCGACACCGGCTTCTACTGGTTCGACAAGTCCAACATCGACGACCCGAAGATCGCGGCGCTGCTCTACGACTGATCGTCTCGGACGATCGTGGGAGGCGCCTCGCCTCCCGCCCCGCCGCCGCGCGTCTGGCGAAGACGGGCGGCGGTGCCGTATCGGGGGGGCGATCGGCAAGGCCCGACCCTTTCGACGGCGGCTCGGCTGTTCTAGTGTCGACCGGCAACGGCGACGGATGCCCTTTCCATGACCGACAAGATCGATGCCTTCCTGGCGCTGCGCAGCGGCGGCCGCCTGCTGGCGGGGCGGGAGCGTATCCGCCTGCTCGAGGCGGTGGCCGAACACGGCAGCATCACCAAGGCCGCCAAGGCCACCGGCTTCAGTTACAAGACCGCCTGGGAGGCGGTCGACGCGATCAACAATCTCCTGCCGACCCCGGCCTTCGTGACCAAGGCCGGCGGCCGGGTCGGCGGCGGCGCCGAGGTGACGCCCGAGGGGCGGCGGCTGATCGCCACCTTCCACCGGCTGGAGGCGCGTCTCACCGAGATCTCGGCGACGATCGCCGAGGACGGGCTCGACGGGCTCGAGGATGCGCTGACGGTCGGGATCAAGATCTCGGCGCGCAACGTGTTCCAGACCGAAGTGGTCGCGGTCCGCCGCTGGCCGGTCGACGTCGAAGTAACGCTGAAGGTCTCCGACCACGCGGCGATCCTGGCGATCGTCACCAATGCCGCGGCCGAGGACCTCGGCCTGGTGCCGGGACGGCGGGTGCTGGCGCTGGTCAAGTCGTCCTTCGTCCATCTGGTGCCGCTCGCCGCGGCCGAACGCCATCGGCGCAACCTGTTCCGCGGCCTCGTCAAACGGCGGGTCGACGCGGAGTTGAACAGCGAGATCCATCTCGACATCGGCGCCGGCAAGACGATGATCGCGGTGGTGCCGCGCCACGACGCCGAGGATCTCGGCCTCGCCGAGGGTGGCGAGATCGCCGCGACCTTCGATGCCGATCACGTCATTCTCGCGGTCGACTGAGGTCGAAGGCCGCCGTCGGACGTCGGGTTCGCGACAGGGTTTCGTCGTGGGAACGCGCGCCTGCGACGAAGACGTCGTCTATCCTTCGTTCGGAAGGTCGTCTATCACCGGAAGGGCGTCGAAACGGATCGATCGGATCGCCATCGACGAACGGACAGCGGCACGGTACTTTCTTCGCCGATCGATGTGTAAACCGAATGCCGAACGTTCGATGATTCGTCGTCGCGCCGTCCGGCCGGAAGCTCGGAGGGTCTGCCATGCCGTCACGTCTCGATCGTCGCGCCTTTCTCCTCGGTTCCGGCGCACTGGCGCTCGGCGGTCCAGTCGCCGGCGTCGCCCGGGCCGCGCCGATGCCGGGCCTCGAGATCCTCGGCGCGCCCAACGGCTCGACCATCGTGCTGGTCGATCTGATCGAATCGGGGGCGCTCGCCGCCGCCGCCCCGGGCGCCACCTTCCGGCTGTGGCGGACCACCGACGATCTGCGCGCCGGAATCGTCTCCGGCCGGACCAAGCTGTTCTCGACGCCGACCCACGTCCCGGCCAATCTGGCGGCGCGGGGGATGCCGCTGAAGCTCTTGTGTCTGCTCGGCATGGGCCATCTGTCGGTGGTCACCGCCGACGAGACCATCCGCAGCTTCGCCGATCTCGCCGGCAAGCCGGTGCTCGGTTTCTTCCGCAACGACATGCCCGATCTGATCTTCCGCGCCATCGCCAAGATGGAGGGGATGAACCCCGACACCGACATGACCCTGACCTACGTCCAGACGCCGATGGAAGGGGCGCAGCTCTTGGCCGCGGGGCGGGCCTCGACGGCGATCCTGTCCGAACCGCCGGCGACCGCGGCGATCGTGATGGCCGGGACACAAGGACGGATCTTGCGCCGGGCCTTCGATCTGACCGAGGTCTGGGGTCGCCACAAGGCCCAGCCGCGCATTCCGATGGTCGGGCTGGCGCTGCACGCTGGCCTCCTCGACGAGGCGCCGGAACTGATCGCGGCGCTGCGGGCCGGGCTCGGCCCGGCCAAGGACCGGGTGCTGGCCGATCCGGCGGCGGCGGCGCGGCGCGCCGAGCGCAGCCTCGAGATGCGACCGATGGTGTTCGAGAAGGCGCTGCCGAAGTTCAAGATCGACGTCGTCTCGGCGCGGGCGGCCAAGGACGAGCTGATCGACTTCTACACCACCCTGCTGGAGCTCGACCCGGCGGCGCTCAGCGGACGCCTGCCGCCCGACGACTTCTACCTGGACCTGTGAGATGGCCGAGCGGACCGGCGGCGATCGGCTGTGGGGGACCTTGGGCTTGGCGGGCCTGGCGGCCGGCTGGAGCCTGATCCACACCACCGCCGGTCCCTTCGTGCTGCCGTCGCTCGCCGACACCGGGACGGCGCTGATCCGGGTGATCGCCGACGGCTCGGCGCTCGCGGGGCTGGCGCTGACCTGCCTGCATGCGGTCGGCGGGGCGGTCGCCGGGGCGGCGGTCGGGTTGGCGCTGGGGCTCGCCGGCGGGGCGGTGCGGCCGCTCGGGGCGGCGCTTGCGCCGGCCGTCACGGCGATCCTCGGGGTGCCGCCGGTCGCCTGGATCGTGCTGGCCTTCCTGTGGTTCGGCACCGGACCGGCGGCGCCGCTGTTCACGGTGGCGATCGCCACGGCGCCGCTGCTCTTCGCCGCGACGCTCGCCGGCGTGCGGGCCCGCGATCCGGCGCTGATCGAAATGGCCACGGTGTTCCGCCTGCCGCGGGCGACGCGGTTCTTCCGCCTGACGCTGCCGGAACTGGCGGTGCAGGTGGCGCCGGCGCTGTCGAGCGCCTTCGCCATGGCCTGGAAAGTGGCGCTGACCGCGGAAGTGCTCGGCGACGGCAGCGGCGTCGGCGGCCGCTTCGCGACGGCGCGGGCCCATCTCGACCTCGCCGAGGCGATGGCCTGGATCGTCCTGGTGGTGGCGGTGCTGCTGACCATCGACGCCGTGCTGTTCGGGCCGCTGCGGCGGCGGATCGATCCGGCGACGCCGGCGACGCGCGACGGCACCGACGACGGAGAGCGGCGATGAGGCTGAGCTTCGACGGGGTGACCTGGGGGGCCGAGGGCGAACCGGTGTTGGGCGGCGTCGATCTCGCGGTCGCGGCCGGCGAGTTGGTGGTGCTGGTCGGCCGTTCGGGGGTCGGCAAGTCGACGGTGTTGCGGCTCGCCGGGGGATTGACGGCGCCGAGCGGCGGACGGGTGAGGCGCGAGGCGCGGCGGGTGGCGATGGTGTTCCAGGAGCCGCGGCTGCTGCCCTGGGCGAGCGCGCTCGACAACGTCGCGCTGTCGCTGTCGGCGCTGGGGCTCGGCCGGGCGGCGGCGCGTGCGCGGGCGGCGCCGTGGCTGGCGCGGCTGGGGCTGTCTCCGCGCGATCTCGCCAAGCGCCCGGCGGCGCTCTCCGGCGGCATGCGGGCGCGGGTGGCGGTGGCCCGGGCCTTCGTGATCGAGCCCGACTTGGTGTTGCTCGACGAGCCCTTCGCGGCGCTCGATCTCGCCCTGCGCCGCGATCTCCAGGCGATCACCCGCGGGCTGGTCACCGAGACCGGCGTCGCGGCGCTGTTCGTCACCCACGATCTGCCCGAAGCGGTGCGGCTCGCCGACCGGCTGATGGTCCTCGACGGCCGCCCGGCGCGGGTGGTGGCGACGCTGGTGCAACGGCCCTGCGAGACGCTCGCCGACGTCTGGGAAGCCGCCGCGGCCCTGTCGCGCCGGCCCGAACTGGCGGCGATCGCCGGCGACGCCGCCGCCCCCCCTCGTGTTTCCCCCCGATGAGGACCCTCTCCATGAAACGTCTGTTCGCCACCCTGGCACTCGCCGCCGTGTTCGCCGCTCCGGCCCGGGCCGAAGACGTGGTGCTCTATGCCGCCGGCAGTCTCAGCGGCGCCTTCGGCGAGGTGGCCGCGACCTTCACCGCGGCGACCGGGGTCGCGGTGAAGGCCGCCTTCGGGCCGTCCGGCCTGATGCGCGAGCGGATCGAGGCGGGCGAGGGCGCCCATCTCCTGGCCTCGGCCGACATGGGGCATCCGCGCCGGTTGGTCGCCGAGGGCCGCGCCGAGGGGGTGATCCGCTTCACCGGCAATCGGCTCTGCGCGATGGCGCCGCCGGCGGTCGGCCTGACCGCCGACAATCTCCTCGACAAGGCGCTCGATCCGCAGCTGCGGCTCGGCACGTCGACGCCCAAGGCCGATCCGGCCGGCGACTACGCCTGGGCGATGTTCGAGCGGGCCGAGAGCCTGCGGCCGGGCGCGGAAGCGGCGCTGAAGGCCAAGGCGCGGCAACTGGTCGGCGGGCCGACTTCGGAGAAGATCCCGGCCGGCAAGAGCGCCGTACCCTACATGTTCGAGACCGGCCGGGCCGATCTGTTCGTGGCCTATTGCACCACCGGCAAGGCGGCGGCCGATGCCGGTGTGGCGCTGACCCTGGTCGAGTTGCCGCCGGCGCTGGCCCAGACCGCCGACTATGGGCTGGTGGTGCTGAAGGGCGCGCCGCGCGACGCCGATCGTTTCGCGCTGTTCCTGCTGTCGGAGTCCGGCCAGGCGGTGCTCGGCAAGTGGGGCTTCGCGGTGACCACGGCGCGCTGAGGCGTCGCCGCCCGGGCGCCGGACCGACATCGATCGCGGGTCCGGCGCGAGCCGGGCCTCGATCAATCGTCCGGCGTCAGCCGCACCTGGACGTCGCGGGGACGGGCGCCGTAGGGCCACGACGTGACGATCATGTCGGCGCCGGCGGCGACGTGGGCGGCGGCGTTGTCGGGACCGATGCCGCCGGCCGCGGCGAGAACCGGGCGGGGATGGCGATCGGCGAGGAGCGCCACCGTGCGGGCGATCTCGGCCGGGGCGAACTTTTCCAGTTGGATCACGTCGAACCCGGCGGCCGCGGCGCTCGCCGCCTCTTCCGGGCTCGCCACTTCGATCACCAGCTTCTTCTCCGGCGCGACCCGGCGCAATCGCGCGGCCATCTCGGCGAGCGGTACGTCGGGCAGGAAGCGGCGGTGTTCCTCGAACACCAGCACCGTCTCCGACAGGCCGAGGCGATGGGGGATGCAGCCGCCGGCGACGATCGCCCCGATCTGCAGGCGGCGGGCGCCGGCGAGCGTCTTGCGGGTACAGGCGACCGGCACGACGCGGCCGCCGCGGGCCGCCGCTTCGACCAGCGCATGGGCCGCCGAGGCGATGCCGGAGAGGATCTCGAGGGTCGTCTGGGCCTGTTTCCAGGCGCGATGCAGCGCGCCGGCGGGGCCGCGGGCGGACAGCAGCGGCGTGCCGCGCGGCACCGGATCGCCGTCGGCGACCAGGACCTCGGCGTCGCCACCGGCGACCTCGACGAGGCCGCGGGCGATGCGGATGCCGGCGACCACCAGGTCGGCGCGGGCGAAGAAGTCGATGCGGGCCGGGCGGTGGCCGAGCCCCAGGCCGGCGGTGGTGAGGTCGCCCCAAGGGGCGTCCTCGGCGAGCAGAGCCTCGAGTTCGCTGCGGTTCAGGTCGAGATCGACCATGGCGGTTCCTTCACGCGCGGGGGACGCCGGCGACGCCGCGTTCGTCGATCGACACCGCCTTGACCAGGGCGGTGACCGATTGGCCGACCGCCAATTGCATCGCGTCGACGGCGAGGCGGGTCAAGTAGGCGTAGAGCCGCTCGCCGCCGGCGAGGTCGAGGGCGACCAGGGCGAAGGGGCCGTCGACGTCGCTGGTGATCGCGGCGATGCGGCCGGCGAGCGTGGTGCGCACACTGGTCGCGCCGTCGGGGAGGCGGCCGAGCGCCACGTCGGTGGCGTGGACGACGACGCGCACGGTCATGCCGACCGAGGCCATCAGCCGCGGCACGACGATCGAGCCGGCGGCATGCGCGATGGTCGAGACGCCATGGGCAGGATCGAGCGCGGCGACCTTGCCCGACAGCACCGAGACGGCGCCGAAGCGATCGCCGGCATGGGCCAGGGTGGTCGGGGCGAGCACCTCGGCGGCGCCGCCGATCGCCGCGACGTGGCCGGCGTCGAGGCGCACCACGGTCGAGGCGAGGCGGACGACCTCTTCGACGGCATGGCTGACGTAGAGGATCGGAATCGCGAATTCGTCGCGCAGGCGCTCGACGAAGGGCAGGATCTCGCGCTTGCGCTCCTCGTCGAGGGAGGCCAGCGGCTCGTCCATCAGCAGCAGGTCGGGCGACATCAGGAGCGCCCGGCCGATCGCCACCCGCTGTTTCTCGCCGCCCGACAGGGTCGCCGGGAAACGGCCGAGCAGGTGGTCGATGCCGAGCACCTGGACCACGGCGTCGCGCGATACGGCGCGGTCGGCCGGTCTCGTGAAGAAGCGGCCGTAGGCGAGGTTGGTGGCGACGCGGAGATGGGGGAACAGCTGCGCGTCCTGGAAGACGAGCCCGATGCGGCGGCGGTGGGGCGGCACGAAGACACCGCGCTCGGTGTCGACCAGCACCCGGTCGCCGAGGACGATGCGGCCGCGGTCCGGGCGCTCGAGCCCGGCGACGAGGCGGATCACCGTGGTCTTGCCGCAGCCCGAGGGCCCGAACAGGGCGGTGACGCCGCCGTCGCCGGCGAAGGCCACGTCGAGGCGGAAGGCGTTGCGCGCCAGCTCGACCCGCACGTCGATCATCGCCGGCCTCCGTCGCGCCCGGCCCGGCGCACCGACAATTCCGACAGGATCAGCGCGGCGAAGGCGATGGCGGCGGCGACCAGCGACAGTTTGAGCGCGCCGAGATCGCCGCCGGGGGTCTGGGTGTAGCTGTAGATCGCCGCGGGGATGGTCTGGGTCTGGCCGGGGATGTTGGAGACGAAGGTGATGGTCGCGCCGAATTCGCCGAGCGCCTTGGCGAAGGCCAGCACCGCGCCGGCGACGATGCCGCGCGCGGCGAGCGGCAGGGAGACGGTGGCGAAGACCCACAGGGGCGGCGCGCCGAGGGTGGCGGCGGCCTGTTCGATGCGGTCGTCGATCGCCTCGAAGGACAGACGGATCGCCCGGACCATCAGCGGGAAGCCCATGACCCCGGCGGCCAGCGCCGCGCCGGTCCAGCGGAAGGAGAAGACGATGCCGAAATGTTCGGCGAGCGCCGCGCCGAACACGCCGCGCCGGCCGAACAGGATCAGCAGGGCATAGCCGGTGACCACCGGCGGCAGCACCAGCGGCAGATGCACCAAGCCGTCGATCAGCGCCTTGCCGGGGAAACGGCCGCGCGCCAGGAGCCAGGCGACGGCGACGGCGAGGGGCAGCGCACCGAGGGTGGCGATCGTGCCGACCTTCAGCGACAGACCGATCGCCGTCCATTCTTCGGGAGAAAACACGCCGAATTCGCCTCCGCCTCACGGCTTCAGAATCGTGAAGCCTTGGTCGACGAAGATCTTGGCGGCTTCCGGCCCTTTGAGGAAGGCGAGATAAGCGGCGGCGTCGGGGCTGGTCGAGTCCTTGGTGATCGCCACCGGATAGACGATCGGCGGATGGCTGTCCGTCGGGAAGGTGCCGACCACCGTGACCTTGGGCTCGGACTTGGCGTCGGTCGCATAGACGATGCCGTAGCGGGCCTCGCCGCGGGCGACCAGCGACAGGGCGGCGCGGACGTTGTCGGTGCCGGCGATCTTCGGCTGGACTTCGGCCCACAATCCGAGCTTCTCCAGCGCCGCCTTGGCGTATTTGCCGACCGGTACCGAGGCGATGTCGCCGGTGGCGAGCTTGCCGTCGCCGATCTTGGCGGCGAGCGGTGCGCCGGGGGCGAGGGTGAGGGTCTCGGGCTGCGACAGGGGGGCGATCAGCACCAGGGCGTTGCCGAGCAGATCGACGCGGGTCTCCGGCCGGATCAGACCCTTCGCCGCGACATAGTCCATCCACGGGATGTCGGCGGAGACGAACAGGTCGGCGGGCGCGCCCTGCTCGATCTGCTTGGCGAGCGCCGACGACGCGGCATAGGACACGGTGACCGACTTGCCGGTCGCTTTGGTGTAGAGGGCGTCGATCTCGTCGAGGGCGGTCTTCATGCTGGCTGCGGCGAAGACGGTCGGGCCGGCGGTCTCGGCGGCGACCGGGGCGGTCGGGACGGCCAGGGCGAGGCCGGTGGCGAGCGCCAGGGCGGCGAGACGGCGGAGCGGAGCGGCGGCGAACATCAGAGCACTCTCCTCGGTGGGATCGCGGGGCGCGCGCACGGCGCCCCGGGGGACGGCGGTCAGTCGATGGCGATCATCACGTCGGAGGCCTTGATCACCGCGGCGACCGCCATGCCGACCCGCAGGTCGAGATCGTCGACGGCCTCGGTGGTGATCGACGCGGTGAGGATCCGCCCGGGGGCGACCTCGACCACGACATGGGCGGTGGTGGCGCCGCGGGTGACTTTCAGGATCGTGCCGGACAGAATGTTGCGTGCGGAAAATCTCATGCCCGGCCCTTTCTGGTCGCCACAGACGGGGACCCGAAGATCACCGCAGCCGCTGCGTGTCCACGTGACGAAGGTCGCGTCGATACGACCCGTCGCGACGAAATCTCGGGGTCACTCTAGCCGAAGGACAGAGCATCCTGTAGCGCAAATATACAGCGCTCGGGCAAAAACGAAGCGCCGTCGCTCGGCGTGACCTGGAAACGGTATCAGGGTTGCTTGGCGGTCGCTGCACGACGGAGGGGCGGGGGAGGTGCGGCTTCGCGCCATCGGCGCGGTCGGGCCGCGGCGCGCGCCGGGGGGCGGCGCGGGGCTCGGCCGTCGATGCGCCGGCCGGGTGACGGCGGGCCCGCGACGCGCGCGAGCCCGCGGCCGATCAGGCGACGGCGATCAGCACGTCGGAGGCCTTGACGATGGCGGTGGCGGTGCCGCCGACCACTAGGCCGAGGTCGTCGACCGCTTCGTTGGTGATCGAAGCGGTGATCTTGATGCCGGCGACGTCGAGGGTGACGTGGGCGGTGGTGGCGCCCTTCTTGATGGCGACGATGGTGCCGGGCAGCGCGTTGCGGGCGGAGATCTTCATGGGTGCGATCCTTCTTGCGGGAGGGGAGGTCAGGGTGTTCGGTGCGGGACGGCGTCGAATTCCCGAGCGGCCGGACCCTCGATTCGTACGATAGGAGCGGGCGTCCGGCAACACGTGTCGTCTTCGCCGTCGTTGCGGCCGCTCCGGACCGTACGACGGGACCTGCGCGACACGGTTCACGGCATCGCGACGGCGGGTTGCCGGCCGAGACGGGCCGGCGGCTCGGGTGATAATCAAAATCGATCGGTCGATACGATAATACTATTATAGAAGCGGTCGATAAATACGCTCTGATTTTGGTTGGTCCGGCGTTTATACTGATTGCATCTTTCGGCAAATCTCGGCATGGATGAGCCGGCGGATCGCCCGCCCCTCGGAGAACCGCCGTGACCGAACCCTCGTCCTCGCCGTCCGTTCCGCTGCCGACCCCGGAGGCGATCCGTTCGCTCGGGGCTCGGCGGATCACCGCGGGCGGGGTGGCGCAGCGCGCCGAAGCGATCGCCGCGGAAGTGCCGGTGGCGCTGATCTACAACGGCCAATCCTTCGCGGTGATGCTGGCGACCCCCGCCGATCTCGAGGATTTCGCCCGCGGCTTCTCGGTGACCGAGGCGGTGGTCGGCGCGGCCGCCGACATACGGGCGATCGAGGTGCGGGCGGTCGACCGCGGCATCGAACTGCGCGTGACCATCGACGACTATTGGGCGCTGGCGCTCGCCGCCCGGCGACGCAGTCTCGCCGGGCGCAGCGGCTGCGGCCTGTGCGGCGTCGACACCTTCGCCGAGGCCCTGCGGCCGGTGGCGCGGGTCGCGTCGCGCTTCACCGTCGGCCCCGCGGCGCTGCGGAAGGCGATCGCCGACATGCCGGCGCATCAGACGATCAACGCCCAGGTCGGGGCGGTGCACGGCGCCGCCTTCGTCGGGGCCGACGGATCGATCCGCGCGCTGCGCGAGGACATCGGCCGGCACAATGCGCTCGACAAGCTGATCGGCGCGGTGATCGACGACGACGTGGGGCGCGGCGACGGCTTCGTCCTGGTGTCGAGCCGCTGTTCCTACGAAATGGTCCACAAGACCGCAGTCGCCGGGATCCCGCTGATCGCCGCGGTGTCGGCGCCGACCTCGCTGGCGATCGAGCTCGCCGAGAAGGTCGGCGTGACCCTGGTCGGCTTCGCCCGCGAAGGCCGCTTCACGGTCTATGCCGGCGGCGAGCGCATCGCTCCCGAGACGCCGGCGGCCTGACGCCGCTCGGCCCGCACGACCATCGCTCCCGAATCCGAACGGCGCCCGAGCTTCCGCTCCGGCGCCGTCTTCGTGTCCCGTCGTGGGGAGCGGCGGCTCAGCCGCCGGTGAGGTTCATGCCGCGGGCGACCGCGGCGAAGGGCGCATGGGCGAAGTCGTGGCCCTGGGGCTTGCGGGCGATCGCCGCGTCGATCGCCGCGGAAAGCGCCGCGTCGCCTTCGCTTCCCCGCAACACGGCGCGCAGGTCGACCGCGGATTCGCGGCCGAGGCACAGCGTCAGGCGGCCGTCGCAGGTGATGCGGACGCGGTTGCACTCGCCGCAGAAGCCGTGGCTGAGCGGGGTGATGAAGGCGATGCGGCCGCCGGTCTCGCGGACCCGGACGTAGCGCGCCGGGCCGCCGCTGCGCTCCGGCAGGTCGATCAGCGTGAAGCGCCGCTCGAGGTCGGCGCGGACCCGATCGAGGGTCAGGTGGCGGGCGGCGCGGTCGCCACCGATGCGGCCGATCGGCATGGTCTCGATCAGCGCGAGGTCCATGCCGCCGTCGTGGGCGAAGGCGAGGAGATCGTCGATGGCGCCGTCGTTGACGCCGGTCTGGACCACGGCGTTGATCTTGACCGCGAGCCCGGCGGCGCGCGCCGCGGCGATGCCGGCGAGCACCTCGGCGAGGTCGCCGCGGCGGGTGACGTCGGCGAATCGGGCGGGATCGAGGGTGTCGAGCGAGACGTTGACCCGGCGCAGGCCGGCGGCGGCGAGATCGCCGGCGAAGCGGTCGAGCAGCGAGCCGTTGGTGGTCATGGTGATCTCGTCGAGGCCGCCGCCGTCGAGATGGCGGGCGAGGCCTGCGACCAGACCGACGATGCCGCGGCGGGCGAGCGGTTCGCCGCCGGTCAGCCGCACCCGGCGGATGCCGCGGCGCACGAAGGCGGAGATCAGGCGGTCGAGTTCGTCGAGATCGAGCACCTCGGCCTTGGGCAGAAAGGTCGGATGGTCGCCCATGCAATAGGTGCAGCGATAGTTGCAGCGATCGGTCACCGAGACCCGGAGATAGTCGATGTGGCGCCCGAAGGGATCGACCAGGGCGGGGCGGTCGGCGACGACGGCACGATGATGCGACATGGGCACTCGCAGGACTGGAGGAGGTCGCGGACGCGGAGATGGGGGCCCGCGAACCGGCGCGTCGGGGCGTCGGTTCGCGGGATCGCGAGCGGCCGGGCGGACCCGGCCGCCGGCGGTCACTCGGCGGGGGCGCGCCGGCCGACCTCGCCCTGCGGGTTCGGCAGCGGATGCAGGCCGCCCAGAGCCTTGCGGTAGATGATCCAGTAGACGAGGCCGACCCCGCCGGCGCCGCCGACGATGTTGCCGAGCGTCGCCGGGATCAGGTTGTGGACGATGCCGGAGAGGGTGATCGCCGAGACGTCGAGGCCGGCCGGGACATGGCCGGTTTCGACCAGGACGTAGGCGAGCGGCAGGAAATACATGTTGGCGACGCAGTGTTCGAAGCCGGCGGCGACGAAGGCGGCGACCGGCAGGACCATGCCTGCCATCTTGTCGGCGACCGAGCGGCCGGCGTAGGCGAGCCACACGCCGAGGCAGACCAGGATGTTGCAGAGAATGCCCTTGAAGAAGATCGTCACCGTGTCGGGGGTGATCTTGCTGATCGCCAGCTTCAGCACCGCCGCGCCGACGGCACCGCCGTTCATCTCGGTGTGATGGGCCATGAACACCATGACCACCATCGCCAGGGCGCCGACCAGGTTGCCCAGCCAGATCACCGTCCAGTTCCGCAGCACTTCGCCGGTGCGGATCTGGCGGTTGATCCAGGCCATGACGATCAGGCAGTTGCCGGTGAACAGCTCGGCGCCGCCGATCATCACCAGGGCGAGGCCGAGGGCGAAGACGATGCCGCCGAACAGGCGCTGGAAGGCGAAGCCGAGGGTGGCATCGGCGAGGATGATCACGAAGAACATGCCGCCGAGCGCGATCGAGCCGCCGGCGACCACCGCCAGCATGAAGCTGGCGAGGAACGGCATGCGCGCCTTCTTGACGCCGAGCTTCTCGACCTTCTCCTGAATTTCTGCGGGCGAATAGGCGTCCGATCCGAACATTTCGGACTTTTGCGACGCATCCTTCTCAGCCATGGGACGTCTCCTGATGAAGCGGATTCCGGATCGGGTTCTGGTGGGGCTCCATCCCGGGAATCCGGCCGGGTGGGGCCTCGGTAAGGTCGTGGGCGCCGCGCGTCAGGCGACGGCGGCGATGCCGGCGAGGCCGCGGCCGTCGACGAAGCGACGGTGGAGGTCGTCGACCGCGGCGCGGACCGGCGGCGTCATGGTCTCCCAGAAGGCGACCCGGGCCGGCTGGATGCCGACGAAGATCACTTCCGGAATGGTCTCGCGCAGCGAGGCGACCAGCACGTCGAGCGGGATCGCGTGGGTGGTGATCAGGAACTGCGCGGCGACGAGGGTCTCGTCGATGATGCGGATCTCGCCGGGGGCGAGCCCCATGTCGGCGGCGTCGACCAGCACCACCCGGTCGGGGGCGGCGCGGCGCACCGCGTGGACGACGTTCTCGGGGGCCGAACCGCCGTCGATCGCCTCCCAATCGAGAGCCGGCTCGCTCTCCAGGCGCTCGGCCAGCAGCGGCCCGGCGCCGTCGTCGCCCATCAGGGCATTGCCGACGGTGAACACCACGCCGCTCATGACAGCCTCCGCGCCATCAGATAGATCGCCGGCTCGCGATCGATCGCCGCCAGCGACTGCGACAACTCGCCGAGCCAGGTCGCCGTCTCGTCGTCGAGGTCGTCGCGGACGGTATCGATCGCCCGGCCGATCATCTCGGTGTGGCTGCGGTCGATGGTGATCTCGCCGAAGCGGTGGAGCCCTTCGAACTTGCGGCGGGCCTCGCCCTCGGGCAGCACGGCGATCAGCCGGTCGTAGAAGTCCGCGGAGCAGCGCAGCACCGGCTTGAAACAGTCGAACACGCCGACGTGGTGGCCGATCGCCAGGGAGTAATAGACCACCTCGCGGGCGTCCTCGGGCACGTCGGTGGCGCGCTCGAGGAACTTGGCGTTGAGGCGGTAGAACACCACGCCGGTCATGAGGCCGCCCCCGCCATCGCCGCGGTCACCACGCCCTTCAGGCGCTCGAGGATCTCGAGGGTGCGCGGATCGTTCTCCAGGCCGGCATGGCGAGCCATCCGCTCGGACAGCGTGCCGGTGCCGGCAGTGCCGAGCAGGGTCAGGAAAAGTTCGGCGATGTCGCCGCCCTGGCGATAGCCGGCCATGCGGCGGGCCTCGCGTTCGATCAGGACGCGCAGATTGTAGGGGACGTTCGGGTGGGCGATCGCCACCCGCTCGTCGGCGCCCTCGACATGGGTCTCGGCCTTGAGCTTCTGGCCGAGCAGGCCGAGGGCCACGGCGAAGCCGTAGATCGTCGCCGCCGGGGTCGGCGGGCAGCCCGGGATGTAGACGTCGACCGGCACGATCTTGTCGGTGCCGCCCCACACGCAATAGAGGTCGTGGAAGATGCCGCCGGAGCAACCGCAGGCGCCGTAGGAGACGACGATCTTGGGGTCGGGGGCGGCTTCGTAGGCGCGCACCGCCGGCATCCGCATCGCCCGGGTGACCGCGCCGGTGAACAGCAGAATGTCGGCGTGGCGCGGCGAGGCGACGACCTTGATGCCGAAGCGTTCGGCGTCGAAGATCGGGGTGATGGCGGCGAAGATCTCGATCTCGCAACCGTTGCAGCCGCCGCAATCGACCCGGTAGACGTAGGCCGAGCGTTGGATGTCCTTGAGCAGCGCCCCCTTCATGCTGGCGATGTCGGCGGGGGTGTCGATCCGGGTGATGCCGGAGGTCGGCCGGAAGGCGTCGGTGGTCGGCGTGCGGGACATCAGCGGGTCTCCTCCGGCTGGCGGTCGAAGCGGAGCGCGGCGACGGTGGCGACGTCCCGGGCCCGTTTACAGGCCGGGCAGGTCGCGACGCTGCGGCGGCGGCGGGCGGCTTCGTTCGCCGACGGTGCCGTCTTGTCGATCAGATCCTGGACGTAGGCGACCTCTTTGGCGGCGGCGAAGGGTTCGTCGCAGGCCTCGCACCGGGCGAGGCGGAACACCGCCTGACGGGTCAGGTCGGCCTTGGTGGTCACGGCGAGTTCGAAGTCGGTCGACAGACGGATCGCGTCGGTCGGGCAGACCTCCTCGCAGCGGGCGCAAAAGATGCAGCGCCCGTAGTCGATCGACCAGGTGCGGGTGCCGGCGTCGGTGTCGGTGGCCATGGCGATGGCGTTGGGCGGACAGGCGACGGTGCAGGCGGCGCAGGCGATGCACTGTTCCGGGTCGTGTTCCGGCTTGCCGCGGAAGTCCTTCTCCACGTGCAGTGGAGCGAAAGGATACTTCACCGTGGCTTCGCCGGTGCGGAAGATTTCCTTCAGGAGCTTGAACATTCGCGCATCCTCACTTCAGCGGCGAGTCGGTACGGTCGCGGCAATAGCGTTCCATCTCCTTGTAGGGGACGGTCTTCTGTGTCGCCTTCTTGACGTCGACGACGGTCACGCGATCGGTGCAGGAGTAACAGGGGTCGATCGAGGCGACGATCAGCGGCGCGTCGGAGACCGTGTTGCCGCGCAGCATGTAGCGCAGCACCGGCCAGTTGGCGTAGGTCGAGGCGCGGCAGCGCCAGCGCCAGAGCTTCTGGTTGTCGCCGGTCATCGACCAGTGGATGTCCTCGCCGCGCGGCGCCTCCGTGAAGCCGAGGGCGAACTTGTAGGGCTGGTAGGTGAAGTCCTCGGTGAGGATCGGCCCGGCCGGGGTGTTCTCCAGCGCCTGCTCGATGATCGACAGGCTGTCGAAGAACTCGGCGACGCGCACCAGGGTGCGCGAGAGGACGTCACAGCCCTCACCGACGTTGATGCCGAGATCGACCAGTCCGTAGCCGGCGAAGGGATGCAGCACCCGGGTGTCGCGCTTGTGGCCCGAGCCGCGGACCAGCGGGCCGACCGGCGAATAGTCGCGGGCGATCTGCGGATCGAGGATGCCGACGCCCTTGACGCGGCCGTCGACGTTGGCGGTCGACAGCAGCATCTCGACGAGCCGGCCGACCTCGACGCGCAGCTCGCCGATGAGCTGGAGCGTGCGGGTCCGCTGTTCGCCGAGGATGTCGCGCCGCACGCCGCCGATCAGGTTGATCGCATAGGTCTTGCGGCTGCCGGTGAGCATTTCGGCGAGCGTCATCGACTTCTCGCGGACCCGGAAGAACTGCATGAAGCCGGTATCGAAGCCGACGAAGTGGCAGGCCAGCCCGAGGTTGAGGAGATGGCTGTGCAGCCGCTCGGTCTCGAGCAGGATGGTGCGGATCGCCTGGGCGCGTTGCGGTACGACGATGCCCAGCGCGTTCTCGACCGAGTTGGTGTAGGCGACCGAATGGGCGTAGCCGCAGATGCCGCAGACGCGGTCGGCGAGGAAGGTGACCTCGTCGTAGCCCATGCGGGTCTCGGCGATCTTCTCCATGCCGCGGTGGACGTAGAACATCCGGTAGTCGGCGTCGATGATGTCCTCACCGTCGACGAACAGGCGGAAATGGCCGGGTTCGTCGGAGGTGATGTGCAGCGGCCCGAGCGGGATGACCGTGGTCTCCTGCTTGGAATCGTTGACGAAGGTGTAGGTCTCGTCGTCGCCGACCGGGTCCGGGCGCAGCCGGTAGTCCATGGCGTCCTTGCGCAGCGGATGGAGATCGGCCGGCCAGTCGTCGGGCAGCACCAAGCGGCGCTCGTCGGGCAGGCCGATCGGCTTCAGGCCGAACATGTCGCGGACTTCGCGCTCGCCCCAGACGCAGGCCGGGACCTTCGGCGTGACCGACGGGAACTCCTCCTTGCCTTCCGGCACGGCGGCGTGGACGACGACGTAGCCCTTCTCCTCGCCCTCCATCGACAGGACGTAGTAGAGGCCGAAGCTGCCGTTGAGCTTGCGCTCGTCGTTGCCGACCACCACCGACAGCCAGCCTTCGCGCTGGTAGTAGAGATAGGCGACGGCTTCCGGCAGTTGGTTCAGTTTGACCGTGATGGTCAGCTGGGTGTCGGTCTGCCAGGCTTCGTCGAGCACGGCGTGGGGCAGGGCCGCCTTGAGGGCCGCGAGGTGCGTGGCGCCGACCCGGATCTTGGACATGACGTTCATGGAAGTTGTCTCCGTGGGAGGTCGGCGATCACGACCGGGGCTCGGCGCGGGCGGGCGCGACGATCTCGGCGACCGGCGCAGGGTGTTGCCAGGGCGCGGCGAGGGGCACGGTGCGATCGCCGCCGATCACCACCGCGGTGGCCTGCTGGATCAGCCGCGACACCGGTTGCGGCACGGCGACGCCCATCACCAGGACCAGGACCAACAGCCCGGCCATCGGCACCAGCATCGACGGGCCGACGTCGCCCTTGACCATGGTGTCCGGGGCCTTGCCGAGCACCGAACCCGAGACGATGTGGATCAGCGCCGCGACGGTGATGGTGAACAGCAGGGCGGTGACGATCATCAGTCCCCAGTGGCCTTCCTGGACACCGGCCGAGAAGATCAGGAACTCGCTGACGAAGATGTTGAACGGCGGGAAGCCGGCCAACGCCAGGGCGCCGGCCATCATCAAGAGCCCGCTGACCGGGGCGACGCGCAGCAGACCCTTGACCGACTTCAGATCGCGGGTGCCGTACTTGATCAGCACATTGCCCGAGCCGCAGAACAGCAGAGCCTTGCAGAAGGAGTGGTTGATCGCATGGAGCAGCGCCGCACCGATGCCGAGCGGACCGCCGATGCCGAGGCCGAGGACGATCAGGCCGAGATGCTCGACGCTGTGATAGGCGAGCTTCCGCTTCAGGTCGTGCTGGACATAGACCAGGAAGGCCGAGACCGCGACCGACAGGAAGCCGAGGGTGAGCAGCAGCGACTGGGAAAACTCCGGGCCGACCGCCTGCATGGTGATGACGTGATAGCGGATGATCACGAACAGCGCGCATTTGAGCAGCACGCCGGAGAGCAGCGCCGAGACCGGGCTCGGGGCTTCGGAATGGGCGTCGGGCAGCCAGGCGTGCATCGGGAACAGGCCGGCCTTGGTGCCGAAGCCGATCAGCACGAAGACGAAGGCGATCTTGACCAGGGTCGGATCGAGCAGCTTGGCGTTGGCGGCGAGCGTGGTCCAGTAGATCGCGCCGCCCGGCGCGGCCAGCACTTCGGCGCCGTTGGAGAAGGTCAGAATCGTGCCGTAGAGGCCGAAGGCGACGCCGACGGTGCAGATGATGACGTATTTCCACGCCGCCTCGAGGCTCGAGCGCTTGCCGTAGAGCCCGACCAGGAAGGCCGAACCGAGGGTCGTCGCCTCGACCGCCACCCACATCATGACGATGTTGTTGGAGGTCACGGCGAGCAGCATGGTGAACACGAACAGATTGAAGAAGCCGTAGAAGATCTTGTGCTTTGCCGGCGTCAGTTCGCCGTGGGCGACCTCGTGGCGGACGTAGCCGAGGGCGTAGAGGCCGGTGAGGAAGCCGACGATGCCGATCAGGCTGACGAAGATCGCCGCCAGCGGGTCGACGTAGAGCCAGTTGCCGAGCGCCGTGACATCGTCGCCGGCCATGGTGCGGCCGACCACCAGGAGGGCGAGGACGCCCACCGCGGAGATCGAGGCGACATGGACGATCTCGACGAATTTCGAGGAGGTCGGACCCGAGGGAGCGACCGCCACCGCGACCGCGGCCGCCAGCGGCACGGCGAGGAGGAGGAGAGGCAGGATCGAGGACACCATGGCGGTCATCCCTTCAGGGTGGTGAGCTGGTCGGCGTCGAGCGTGCCGAAGGTGCGGTGGATCTGCGTGGCGAGCACGGCCATGATCACCACGGCGAAGACGGCGTCGGTGGCGATCCCGACCTCGACCAGCTCGGGGGCTTTTGCCGCGAGCAGGGCGAGGGTGAGGTGCGAGCCGTTCTCCATCAGGCAGTAGCCGAAGACCTGCTTGAGGATGTTGCGCTGGGTGACGATCGCCGCGAGCCCGAGGAAGAAGTGGGCGAGCGAGACGGCGAGCGCCGGCTTGATCGCCGCCACCGCCGGCAGGGCGACGCCGGAGACCACGGCGAAGCACAGCACCACCACCACCGCGGCGAGCAGCACCGACACCGCCGGCGAGATCCGTTCACCCGAGCCGAGCTTGGGATCGTCGAGCCTGCCGAACATGCGGACCATCATCACCGGCACCAGGACGACCTTGGTGACGAAGGAGGTGGCGGCCCAGGCGTAGAGTTCGTGGGAGCCGACGGTGCCGGCCAGGGTCACGAAGACCCCGACCAGAACCAGCGACTGGAGCGCGTAGAACATCGCCGAACGGGTCGGACGACGGGCGATGATCACCAGCAGCGAGGTGACGATCAGCAGGCCGGCGAGGCCGTTGACGATCTGAAATCCGGACATCGTCTCTCTCCTCAACCGAGCCAGGCGGTGGCGACGAAGCTCGAGCAGACCGCCATGACGATCAGCACGATCAACACGAGGCGCATCGAGGCGGGCAGCGGCGCGGCGGCCGCCATGGTCTCCGACGGCTTGCCGGGAACCGACCAGCCGACCCACTTCAGGAACCAGGCGAAGGACCCGACCGACTCGAGCAGGGCCACCACCACCAGGATCATCAGCGCCGGGTGGGCGTCGGCGACCCGGAAGCCGCCGGCGAAGATTGCGAATTTGGAGAAGAAGCCGGAGAAGGGCGGCACGCCGGTGATCGCCAGCGCGGCGACCGTGAAGCCGATGCCGATCACCGGGCTCTTGGCGAGGATGCCGCGCAGCACCGGCAGCATGCGGGTGCCGGCGGTGTAGCTGAGCGAACCGGCGATCAGGAAGAACAGGGTCTTGGCGAAGGCGTGGTTGAAGATGTGGGCGATCGCACCCTTGAAGGCGAGGTCCGAGCCGAACACCGACAGCGACAGGCCGAGGAAGATGTAGGCGAGCTGGGTGATGGTCGAATAGGCGAGGAGCCGCTTCAGATCGGCCTGCGGCAGGTACATGACGAAGCCGTAGACCAGCGTCACCACCGCCATGATCGTGCCGACCCAGCCGACGATCTCCGGCGTGCCGCCGGACGACATCAGGGCACGGGCGAAGATGTAGACGCCGACCTTGACCATCGAAGCAGCATGGAGATAGGCGGAGACCGGGGTCGGCGCCTCCATGGCGTCGGGCAGCCACATGTGGAACGGCAGTTGCGCCGACTTGCCCCAGGCGGCGACCAGGATCGCCAGCATCACCACCGTCTTGGCGCCGGTGGGCAGCTGGGCGATCGCCGACAGCGAGAAGGTGCCGGTGTCGAGGAACAGCACGCTGGCCGCGACGTAGAGGCCGATCGAGGCGATGTGGGTGATGATCAGCGCCTTCAGCGCCGAGGCCAGCGCCTTGGGCTTCTCGTAGTAGCCGATCAGGGCCCAGGAACAGGCGCCGGTGATCTCGAAGAACACCAACTGGCCGACCAGGGTCGAGGTGAACACCAGACCGGCCATTGCGCCGATGAACACCAGGAGGAAGGCCCAGAAGCGGCGACGGCCGATGTCGGCGTGTTCGCGGTTGCCGACGTCGAAGTAGCCGCCGGAATAGATCGCGACGAGGAAGCCGATGGCGACCACCGCCACGGCGACCAGCACCGAGACGGTGTCGACGGCGAAGCCGACGATCTCGACGTCGCCGAGAGTGATGAAGGCACGTTCGGTGGCGACCTTGCCGCCGGCGGCGAAGCCGTAGGCGAGGTAGAGCACCGAAAGCAGGGCCAGGCCGGCGAAGAAACGGCAGATGCTCTTGGCCGCGGGCTGCGGCGCGAGGGCGATCAGCACCGCCCCGAGCACGGGTAGAAGGATGGTCGCGAGTGCGAGGTCGATCATGGGTCTCTCCCGTCGCGGCTCACAGGCCGGCCAGATAGAAGACGAAGGCGAGGGAGGCGACGCCGACGCCGAGCCAGCTGTGGCGCGGAGTCAGGCGGAACCGGGCCCGGGCGACGCTGTTTTCGACGATGCCGACCGCGAAGAAGATCGCGACGACCTTGACGACGAAGACCACGAAGGCGAGGGCGAGGGCGGGCAGGCTGGTGTCGGCGGCGTTGCCGAAGGGCAGGAACACGCCGATGAACCACGCCACCACGAGCAGCTGCTTCAGCGACATCGACCACTTGATCAGCGCCAGCGACGGCCCGGAGTATTCGGTGAGCGGGCCTTCCTGGAGTTCCTGTTCGGCCTCGGCCATGTCGTAGGGCAGCTTGCCCAGTTCGACGTAGCAGGCGAAGGCGAAGGCGCAGCCCGCCAGCAGCGTCGCGGCGGCGGAGTGCATCCGTCCGTCGGCGACCGCCGCACCGATCTCACCGAGATTGGTCGAGCCGGCCAGCAGCGCCGCGACGAACAGCGACAGGAGCATCACCGGTTCGACCAGGACGCCGAGGGTCAGTTCGCGGCTGGCGCCGACCCCGGCGAAGGACGAACCGCTGTCGATGCCCGAGAGGGCGAAGAAGAAGCGGGCGAGGGCGAACAGATAGATCGTGGTGATCAGGTCGCCGATCGCCGGGATCGGGGTGGCGCGGGTCAGGATCGGCGTCCCCATGGCCACCACCATCAGGGCGGCGGGCATGACGATCGGCATGATCTTGAACACGAAACCCGAGGCCGGCGGCCGGAGGTCCTGGCGTTTCATCAGTTTGAACAGGTCGCGGTAGTCCTGGAGCGGACCGGGACCGTGACGGGTGTGCATCTTGGCGCGCAGGACGCGCATGAAGCCGGAGACGAGGGGGGCCGCGGCGACGAGGACGAGAACCTGGACGACGGCGACGAGGAGCTGGGCGAAGCTGGGCATGGGCGGGGCTCCTATCGAAGGGTCACGAGCAGGAGAGCGACCAGCGCCGCGACGATGTAGAGGCAGTAGATGCGGAAGTCGCCGCCCTGGATGATCTGGCTGCGGCGGCCGAAGCGCGCGACGGCGTCCTCGACCGGGGCGACCAGGGAGCGGTCGAACAGGGATTCGGACCGACGCGCCCGGCAGACGAAGCCGTCGAAGCCGTGGCCGAGGTCGGCCGCGGCGCCGTCGGCGCTGCGGCGGATGGCGTAGAGAGGCGCGAAGAACATGCGGATCGGTTGGGCGAAGGATCCGGCCGAGACGGTCATGTGACCGTCGGGCAGGTAGCCGCAGGCCCAGGGCGCCGCGGTGGTGCGCGGGATGCGGCGACCGACGGCGAAGACCGCGGCGAGCAGCATCGGCAGAGCGGCGAGGCCGAGGAGCAGGAGGGCGATCAGCGGCGTCGAGAGGACGGCGCGGCCGGCATCGCCGGGCAGGAGGATCGCGCCGTCGGCGAAGGTGACGGCGGGCAGATGCAGGGTCGCCGCGGCGACCGAGCCGAGCACCGGCGCGACCAGCGGGGCGGCGAGGCCGAGGGCGACGCAGGCCGCGGCGAGGAGCAGCATGGCGGCGACCATGGTCGCCGGCACTTCGCGGGCCTCGGCCGCATGATGGCTGCGGGGCGCGCCGGAGAAGATCACGCCATAGGCCTTGACGAAGCACATCACCGCCAGGGCGCCGGTCAGCGCCAGCAGGGTGGCGGCGATCGGGGTCGAGAAGCGGACCAGGAAGGTGCCGTCGAAGGCCGCCGCGAACAGCGCCTGGTAGGTGTACCACTCGGAGACGAAGCCGTTGAGCGGCGGGATCGCCGAGATCGCCAGAGCGCCGACGAGGAAGCTCAGCGAGGTCCAGGGCATGGTCTTCGCGAGACCGCCCATCTCCTCCATGTCCTTGGTGTGCATCCGGTAGATCACCGAACCGGCACCGAGGAACAGGAGGCCCTTGAACACCGCGTGATTGACGAGGTGATAGAGGCCGGCCATCAGGCCGAGGACCGCGACCAGCGGCTGGCCGGAGGCCAGCCCGATCATGCCGGTGCCGACGCCGAGCAGGATGATCCCGACGTTCTCGACCGAGTGATAGGCGAGGAGCTTCTTGATGTCGTGTTCGGCGAGCGCATAGACGACGCCGAGCACCGAGGAGATCGCTCCGAGGGCGAGAACCAGCAGGCCCCACCAGACGACGCCGCCACCGAGCAGGTCGATCGCGACCTTGACGATGCCGAACACGCCGATCTTGATCATCACGCCGGACATCAGCGCCGAGGCGTGCGACGGGGCGGCGGGATGAGCGCGCGGCAGCCAGATGTGCAGCGGGATCATGCCGGCCTTGGCGCCGAAGCCGACCAGGCCGAGCAGGAAGGCGACCGAAGCGGCGGTGCCCTGCAGCGGATGAGCGCGGAAGGCGGCGAAGTCGAAGGATCCGGCGGCATCGGCCATCAGGTAGAAGGCGGCCATGATCGCCACCGACCCGGCATGGGCCACCAGGAAGTAGAGGAAGCCCGCCGAGACCGCCTCGTCGTCCTGGTCGAAGATCACCAGGAAGTAGGAGGCGAGCGACATCATCTCGAAGAAGACGAGGAACCAGAAGGCGTTGTCGGCGACCACGACCAGGATCATCGAGGCGATGAACAGGTTCATGAAGAAGCCCATCGGGCCGACGCCGCGACCGGCGTATTCGCGGACATAGGCCAGCGAATAGAGCGAGGCGACCAGCGCGAGGCCCGAGATCACCGCGACCATCAGGCCGGACAGCGGGTCGAGACGGAGCACGAAGCGGGCGAAGGGCATCGGTCCGACGACGTCGAGAACCGCGACCGGACCGGTGAGCGCGGCGAGACCGGCGGCGAGGCCGGCGGCCCCGGCGAGGCCGCCGGCGAGGCCGGCGAGCCGGATCGCGGTGGCTTCATGGCGCGCGGCGAGCAGCGAGGCGAAGGCGCCGACCACCGAAATCGCCAGCGAGGTCAGGAGTAGAGCGAAGGGGTTCATGGATTTTCGTGCTCCCCGGTGGAGACGAGAGGCAGGGACGGGCCCACCGCGACCGCGGCGAGCTGCCGCCGCAGGTCGGCGGAGCGGTCGAGATCGTCGCCGCCGACGAGATGCAGGGCGTCGGTCGGACAGGCGCGGATGCAGGCGGGGCCTTCGGGAAGGAAGTCGCAGAGGTCGCACTTGACCGCGACCGAGCGCACCCCGAGGTCCCAGGCGAGGATCGGGTCGAGCGCCGCCGAGTGGGTCGGCATCGGCACTTTCAGGCCGCCGACCCCGGAGATCGCCGTGCCCGAGGGCGTGATCGCCCCGAAGGGGCAGGCCAGCGCACACATCTTGCAGCCGATGCAGCGCTTCTCGTCGAGGCGGACCGAGCCGGCCTCGATGCGGATCGCCTCGACCGGGCAGACCCGGGCGCAGGGCGCATCCTCGCAGTGGTGGCAGGCGATCGGCGCCGAACTCTCGAAGGTGCGCGTCACCGTGAGGCGGGGCGCCGTCTGCGAGCCGTGGCGCTCGTGCACCGCGCTGCAGGCGGCCATGCAGGTATTGCAGCCGATACACCGTCTGGGTTCCGCAATCACGAAGCGGTTCATGTCGTCACCTCCGTTCGCGCGCCGGTCCGGCCCCCCTCCGGAGAAGGGCGATAACCAAAACCAATGACGTGATAGAAATCATCTAATAAGCGATGCCTATCGACGTATTTGCCTTCGTTATCCGTCCGTTTCACGCGCTGATGGAGTCATCGAATAGATATGTCCGGTACTCGTTTCCAGTCAAAAATCGCCATATAAGGGTTGATACCATCTTTTGACGTCGCTTGGATTGGTGTGTAGCAATCTCCTCGTGATCAACCCCGACCAATAAAGAGGTATAACCTTTTTCTATTGGCCGATAACAAAAACCGATCGACAGCTCGGCCGCCTCACGAGAGGCTTCGGGCGGTTCGGTTCGAGGTGCGCTTGAATTGCCGGCAACGCTCGACCGCGTCTGCATCGAGACTTCCCGTTCCCCTCCTGTGATCCCGACCGGACGGCCCTCGCGGCCTTCGGCCCCGCCCGCCGCCGTGCCGCCGTCCTGCGGCGCGCCGCGTCGTGATCGCCCGGTGCCGCCCGTTTCGGCGCCTTCCGACCCGCGCCGTCGCGCCGGGTCCCGTCCCTGCCAGAGGATCCCGCTCGCCGCGGCGGGATCGCGACGTCGCCTTCCCAAGGAGAGATCGTGATGAATCGGTTCATCGTCGCCGAGCCCGCCAAGTGCATCGGCTGCCGTACCTGTGAAATCGCCTGTGCCCTGGCGCACGGCGCCAGCGCCGCTCCGGCGGATGCCGGGGCCGGCTACCTCGCGACCGGCGTCGCCGGTCTGACCGGCAAGGCCTTCGAGCCGCGCCTCAAGGTGATCAAGACGCTGAACGTGTCGACGCCGGTGACCTGCCGTCACTGCGAAGACGCGCCCTGCGCCAACGCCTGCCCGAACGGGGCGATCTCGACCCGTGACCACACCATCCAGGTCGATCAGAGCCGCTGCATCGGCTGCAAGACCTGCATGATCGCCTGTCCGTTCGGCGCGATGGACGTCGTGTCCTACCCGCAGATCCGCGAATTCGCCGGCGTCGCCATCGCCGACGGGGTCAAGGCGGCGGCCCACAAGTGCGACCTGTGCCTCGGAAAGTCCGGCGGCCCGGCCTGCATTTCCGTCTGCCCGACCGATGCCCTGCACGTCATGACCGAAGCTTCGGCCGCCGAAACCCGGGCACTGCGTCAGCTGCGCGCCGCCCTCGACACCCCGCGCGTCGAAGCCGTCGCCTGACGACCCGCATCACCTCCTGACCGAGAGGCCAAACACCATGGAAAAGCACATTTCCGTCTGTCCGTATTGCGGGTCCGGCTGCAAGCTCGCCCTCCTCGTCGAAAACGACAAGGTGGTCGGCGCCGAAGCCCTCGACGGCGTCACCAACCAGGGCGAACTCTGCCTGAAGGGTTGGTACGGCTGGGACTTCATCAACGACACCAAGATCCTGACCCCGCGCCTGAAGAAGCCGATGATCCGCCGCACCCGCGACGCCGACTTCGAAGCGGTGTCCTGGGACGAGGCGATCGCCTTCGCCGCCGGCCGGCTGTCCGAGATCAAGAAGAAGCACGGCCCCGATTCGATCATGCTGACCGGCTCGTCGCGCGGCACCGGCAACGAATCCAACTACGTCGCCCAGAAGTTCGCCCGCGCGGTGATCGGCACCAACAACATCGACTGCTGCGCCCGCGTCTGCCACGGCCCGTCGGTCGCCGGTCTGATGGTGACGCTCGGCAACGGTGCGATGTCGAACTCGATCTGCGAGATCGAGGACACCGACTGCATCCTGTGCTTCGGCTACAACGCCGCCGACAGCCATCCGATCGTCGCCCGCCGCATCCTCAAGGCCAAGGAGAAGGGCGCCAAGGTCATCACCTGTGATCCGCGCTTCATCGAGACGGCGCGCATCTCCGACCAGTGGCTGCAGCTGAACAACGGCTCCAACATGGCGCTGGTCAACGCCTTCGCCAACGTGCTGATCACCGAAGGCCTCTACGACGCCGAATACGTGGCGAACAACACCGAGGGCTTCGAGGAATACAAGAAGACCGTCGCCAAATACACGCCGGAATACGTCGAGGAGATCACCGGTCTGAAGGCCGAGGAAATCCGCCGGGCGATGCGGACCTATGCCTCCGCCAAGACCGCGACGATCCTGTGGGGCATGGGCGTGACCCAGTGGGGCCAGGCCGTCGACGTGGTCAAGGGCCTCTCGGGCCTGGCGCTGCTGACCGGCAACCTCGGCAAGCCCAACGTCGGCGTCGGCCCGGTGCGCGGCCAGAACAACGTCCAGGGCGCCTGCGACATGGGTGCGCTGCCCAACGTGTTCCCCGGCTACTACTACGTCACCGACCCGGAGGCGCGCGCCAAGTTCGCCAAGGCCTGGGGTGTCGCGAGCCTGCCCGACAAGGTCGGCATGTCGATCACCGACGTGCCGCATGCGGCGGAAGAGGGCAAGCTCAAGGCGATGTACATCTTCGGTGAGGATCCGGCTCAGACCGAGCCCGATCTCGCTGCGGTGCGCAAGGGCTTCGAGGCGCTCGAACTGATCATCGTGCAGGACATCTTCATGACCAAGACGGCGATGTTTGCCGACGTCATCCTGCCGGCGACCTCGTGGGGCGAGCACGACGGCATCTTCTCCTCTGCCGACCGTGGTTTCCAGCGCTTCTACAAGGCGGTCAACGCCAAGGGCGACGTCAAGCACGACTGGGAGATCTACGGCCTGATGGCCAAGGCCATGGGCTACGACGGCATCGACTATCATTCGACGGAAGAGATCTGGAACGAGCTGATCTCGCTCTGCCACCTCTACACCGGCGCGACCTTCGAGAAGCTCGCCGGCCTCGGCTACATCCAGTGGCCGTGCCCCGACGAGTCCCACCCGGGCACGCCGTGGCTCTATGCCGGCGACAAGTTCCAGACCCAGAGCGGCAAGGGTCTGCTGTTCGCCTCGGAATGGCGGCCGCCCCTGGAGAAGGTCGATGCGGAGTATCCGCTCGGCCTGTGCACCGTCCGCGAGGTCGGTCACTACTCCTGCCGCTCGATGACCGGCAACTGTGCGGCGCTGACCACGCTCGCCGACGAACCCGGCTACGTCACGATGAACCCGATCGACGCCGACAAGCTGGGAATCAAGGACCAGCAGCTGGTGTGGGTGGCGTCGCGCCGCGGCAAGGTCATCGCCCGGGCGATGGTCACCGAGCGCACCAACGTCGGTGTGGTCTACATGACCTACCAGTGGTGGATCGGGGCGTGCAACGAACTCACCGTCCATCACGTCGATCCGATCTCCAAGACCCCGGAATACAAGTATTCCGCGGTCAAGGTCGAAAAGATCGCCGACCAGATGTGGGCCGAGAACCACGTCGTCAAGGAATATTCCAAGCTGAAGAAGGGGCTGGCCGACGCCGCCAATTCTCCGGCGCGGGTGTCCGAGCCGGCCTGACCGGCGGGCCGGTCCGCCGGCCCGCAAGACGATCGGAGCGACGTCGACCGCCCTCGGCGTCGCTCCTCGACCTCGCGCCGCCCCGCGCGAGGCGACCGGACGAGATCTCGGATCGCACGCGCTCCCGTCGATCCGGGATCTCGGCCGCCCCAGTCGGGTTTTCGAACCGACTACATCGGCGCGAAGGCCATCCGGGAAGCATTTGCGCCGGTTTTCGTCGATCGGACCGATTCGGTCCGACCGGAACCGGCTCTGGAGGAGACGGGCGATGCATGAATTGACGCTCTGCGACAGTCTGATCGAAATCCTCGCCCAGGAACGCGCGACGCGCCGATTCGCATCGGTGCGTCGTCTGCGTCTGGAGATCGGCCGCTTCGGCTGCATCGATCCCGAGGCGCTGGCCTATGCCTTCGACGTGTCGACCCGCGGCACCTTCCTCGACGGGGCGCTCCTCGAGATCGAGCGGCCGGCGGGACGGGCGCATTGCCTCGACTGCGGCGCCGACGTCGAGGTCGAGACCCGGCTCGACGCCTGCCCGGCCTGCGGCGGCGAGCGGTTGTCGCCGACCGGCGGCGACGAGATGCGGCTGATCGAAATGGAGGTGGCGTGATGTGCACGACCTGCGGCTGCGGCCCCGACACGCCCCATGGCCATGATCACGAACACGGCCATGGCCACGACCACGACCACGATGCGACCCCGGGCGGGCGCCTGATCCGCCTCGAACGCGACATCCTGGCCGACAACGACCGGCTGGCGGCGGCCAATCGGGCGCGGCTGCGCGACGGCGACGTGCTGGCGCTCAATCTCCTGTCCAGCCCCGGTTCGGGCAAGACGACGCTGCTCGAGCGCACCGTCGCGCGTCTCGCCGGGCGCCTGCCGATCGCGGTGATCGAGGGCGACCAGCAGACCGACGCCGACGCGGCGCGGATCCGGGCGGCCGGCGCGCCGGCGGTGCAGATCAATACCGGCAAGGGCTGTCATCTCGACGCCCGCATGGTCGGCCTCGCCCTCGACGGGCTCGCCCTGCCCGAAGGCGGGATCCTGTTCGTCGAAAACGTCGGCAATCTGGTCTGCCCGGCGGCCTTCGATCTCGGCGAAGCGGCCAAGGTGGTGATCGTCTCGGTCACCGAGGGCGACGACAAGCCGCTGAAATATCCCGACATGTTCGCCGCCGCGCGGCTGGTGGTGATCAACAAGCTCGATCTCGTGGCCCATGTCGACTGCGACCTCGACCGCCTGACCGCCAACATCCGGCGGGTCAATCCGGCGGTCGAGGTGATCGCCCTGTCGGCGCGCAGCGACGCCGGGCTCGACGCCTGGATCGATTGGCTCGCCCGCCGCCGGCCGCGGCTCGCCGCGCCGCCGCTCGCCGCCTGAGGAGGAAGCCGATGTGCATCGCTCTGCCGATGAGGATCGCCGAAGTGGTCGATCCGGTCGCCCGTCTGGTCGCCGTGGTCGACGGCCGGGACGGCAGCGGCCGCGAAGTGGTGTCGACGACGCTGGCGGTGGCGATCACCCGCCCGCTCGACGAGTTGATCGGCGGCTGGGCGCTGGTCCATGCCGGCTTCCTGCTGGAGCTGATCGACGCGGTCGAGGCGCGCTCGCGGCTGCAGATGTTCGCGGCGATGGCCGGCGACGGCGCCGACCTCGATCTCGCGGCGATGCGGGCCGAACGCGACGCCGAAGGGCCGGCGGCGGATCGGGGGACGCACTAGCCCCGATGTGTCCCGATGTCCTCGGCGATGGTAGTGTCCGGCGATTCCGGCCTCGGCGCCGAACTCACCCCCCGGTCCGGACCCACTCGCCCGCCTTCCTTGTGGAACTGTCCCCGAACATACCTGCAACGAAAGCTTTCGGACGACAGATATGCACGAGAAACTAGAATTTCTACTGGCCCTGGCGCGCGAGAAGCATTTCGGGCGGGCGGCGCAGGTGTGCGGTGTGTCGCAGCCGAACCTTTCGGCGGCGATCAAACAACTGGAATCGCTGCTCGGCGTGCCGTTGGTCGACCGCAGCGCCCGGTTCCTCGGCTTCACGCCCGAGGGCGAGCGGGTGCTGGAATGGGCGCGGCGGATCGTCGGCGACACCCGGGCGATGCGCGCCGACATCGAGACGATGAAACAGGGGCTGACCGGCCATCTGCGGTTGGCGGTGATCCCCACCGCCCTGCCGGTGGTGTCGCGCCTGACCGCCGCCTTCTGGAAGAGCCACCCCGGCATCAAGCTGACGATCTCGTCGCACACCTCGACCGAGGTGCTGTCGCTGCTCGACAATCTCGAGGCGGATGCCGGCCTGACCTATCTCGACAGCGAGCCGCTCGGCCGGGTGACCGAGGTTTCGCTCTACCGCGAGCGCTTCCATCTGGTGACCACCGTCGACGGGGTCTTCGCCGGCCGTGCCACGGTGACCTGGGAGGAGGTGGCGACCTTGCCGTTGTGCCTCCTGACCCCGGACATGCAGAACCGACGGATCATCGATCGGATCTTCAAGGATGCCGGAGTGCCGGTCGAACCGATCCTCGAATCGAGTTCGATCGTGGTGCTGGCCAGTCACGTGCGGACCGGCAGCTGGTCGACGGTGATGCCGAAGATCATGGCCGAGGAACTGGCGCTGCCGCCCCATGTCGTGGCGATCCCGATCGTCGCGCCGGAGATGAGCAACCTGATCGGCCTGGTGGTGGCGCGGCGCGATCCGCAGCCGCCCTTGACCACGGCGCTGATCGCCGAGGCTCGGGCGCTGGCGCCGGCGCTGGCGGCGATCGCCTGAGGCGAACGCGCGACCGCGGCGTCGGATCGGGGAAATCGCGGGCGAGACGACCTCAGACTTAAGTCTCGATCTTCCCCAGAGGCAGCCTATTCTCCGGCGGCGTCGGCGGTGCGTGCCGTGTTGCGGTGGCGCGATGACGCGGCAGTCTCCACGGCGGCTCCGGCGCCGGTTTCGGCGGTTTTCGCCGGCTGCCAGCGGAATTGCCGGTCTTCGAAACGAGCGACTCAGATCGGGCGTGCGGGCTCCGAGGCACTTTTCTGGCTTCGATCTCTGCCGTTCGGCAGAAATGCCTGGGCGACGACACGTCAAGCAGAGTTCGGAGTGTAACGCGAACGATGCCGGAAGCAAAACGTTCTTGAGATGCTGTCGTCTCCGGAGATTCGTCGAATTAACGAATTGTTATTCATATCTATCCACTCTCTATTGTGCCGCGTCGCGTGATTGCTACGGTTCGGGTTCTCGTGCGTCGCCGGGCTCCGGCCGGGTGTCGCGCCGGCACCGGTGGCGGGTGATCGCCCGCGTCGCCGATGGCCACCGACCGCTCAGAACGACCGCCGTGTCGCGGGACTGCCACACCCTTTGCCCAAATGGAGATCTGCCGATGCCGTTGCACCTCGCCGAAACGCCGAAGACCTCGCCCCGTGAGACGCTCGGCCGGATCGCCGCGCTGGCCGCGGCGCAATGCCATGAGACGGCGACGATCGGCGACGATCTGGCTTCGATGACCATCGATCTGGCGGCCGGGATTGCAACCCCCATCGCCCTCGATGACCTCGAGATGATGCTGATCCGGCACCTCGACGCGACCGCGCGCCGCTTGCAGGCGGCCGCCATCGCCTGATCCCGTATTCGCCCGCGCCGAGGTCGATGCCATGACGCAGTCGCCGCCGCTCCGCCGCCCTCCGGTCGTCGCCCCCGGCGACGAAGGCCGCGGTGCCATCGCGGCGCCGGCGATCGGGCGAAGCCGATCCGGGGACGGCGACGGAGGACCGACGCCATGAGTCTGCGGTTGATCGGCATCACCCGGCGCGACGTCGCCGATTCGCTCGAACGCCAGGCCGCGGCAGGGGCCGGCGAGCCGTTCACCGTGGTCGAGGCCTATGGCCTGTGCGCGATCCTGGCGCCGGCGGGGGCAAGGCGTTTCACCCTGTTCCGCCGCCGTCGCGAAGCCCGGGAGGCGGCGGAGGCGGCGTGTCGGCTCGCCCACGTCGCGGCGATCGGGGCGGTGCTGCCGGCCCGGCCGGGGACGGTGATCGACGACCCGATGCAGGCGCTCGAACTGCTGACCGGCGATTCCGCGGCCCTGGCCCAAGCGCTCGATCGTTTCGGTGCGATGCGTCAAGTCCGGATCGGCGTCGCCTGGGACGAAGCGGCGATGATCGCTGGCCTGCGGTCTCGGCCGGATTTCGCCGGATTGCTCGCCGACAGCGTGGGGACCATCCGGTCGCAGGCGGCGCGGCGTATCCGCGCCTTCCTGGGCGAAGAACGGATGCGACTCGCGACCATCCTCGCCGAGGCGCTGGCGGCGGTGGTGCAGGATCGCCTCGCCCTGCCGCCGGAGGGCGAGGACGGGGTCGCCGATCTGGTGGTGTTGATCGACGGCGACCGGCAGACGGCGCTCGCCGCAGCGCTCGCGGGCTTCGAGGCGCGGCTGGTGGGCGGAGGCCGCATCACCTGCACCGCGCCGGCGGCGGTCACCTCCTTCGCGGCGGTGACGATCGATCGGACCGACCCGGCGCGGATCGAACGGGCACGCCGATTGATCCGGGTCGATCCGATCGAGAGCCCGGCGCGGCTGCGCGCCGCCTGGCGTGCCTATGTCCAACGTCGCCTCCCGGAGAGCATCGCCGAGACCGGCGACGACCTCGATTTCGACGGCGCCGGAGAAGCCTATCGCCTGTTGTCGCGGATCGCCGGCCAGCGCCGGGTGCTCGGCCACGACCCGAGCCTCGTCGCCGACATCCGCCGCGACGGCGCGGGCGAGCGCCGCAGCGCCTGAGCGCCCTGGACGACCGCCGCGCTCACACGATCAGACCGGCCATCGGTTTGAGCAGCCCGCCGTCGGGGAAGACCTCGTCGGCGATCGCCGTCGGCGAGACCCCGAGATGGTCGACCAGCAGGCCGGCGAACACCGCGCGCAGGTCGGTGGTCGGTTTCAGGTCGCGGTTCTGGTAGAGCCGATCGTCGGCGAGCCCCGGCCAATCGGCGATCACCCGACGGCCGCGGATCGCTCCGCCGACCAGGAAGGCCACCGTGCCGGTGCCGTGGTCCGTGCCGGTGGTGCCGTTGATCCGCACGGTGCGGCCGAATTCGGTGACGACGGCGATGGCGGTGTCGGCCCAGGCGGGCCCCAACTCGCTTTCGAAGGCGGCGAGCGCGCCGTCGAGGCCGCCCAGCCGATTGGCGAGCTGGCCGCCCAGCGCCCCTTCCGAGGCGTGGGTGTCCCAGCCGTCGAAGGCGAGGGCGGCGACCCGCGGGCCTTCGGCGGCGGCGAGCAGGCGGGCGGTGCCGAGCGCCGCCTGACGCATGCCGGTCGGCTGGTCCATGCCGCCACGGGCCTTGCCCATGTCGCCGGAGAGTCCGCCGCGCTTGGCCATGGCGTCGGTGTCGAGGCCGTCGCGCAGCGCCCGGCCGAGTTCGGGATCGCGGTGGTCGTAGAGCGCCAGGATGCGCTTGGCGAGATCGTCGCCGGCCGAGGCCAGGATCTGCGGCGTCCAGCCGAGCACCGGCGCCGGCCCGCGCAAGATCAGCGGCGTGGTCGGGCCGACACCGAGGCCGCGCAGCGGGCTCGCCCGGCCGGCGGTGTCGAGGCGCGACAGGGCGCGGTTGAGCCAGCCCGACTGGGTGCGGCCGGGACCCGGCTGGCCGCTCTCCAGCACGTCCTGACCGTCGAAATGCGAGCGTTCGCGATAGTTGGTGGCGACCGCGTGGACGATCGCCGCCTGACCGGCGCGCCACATCCGGGCGAGCTCGGGCATCGCCGGATTGAGGCCGAAGAAGCCGTCGAGGGCGAGCGCCGGGCGGATGCCGTCGGCGGCGAGCGCCAGATCGCCATGCAGGCGGGCATAGTCGGGATCGCCGAGCGGGCCGACCGCGGCGAGGCCGTCGAGCGCGCCGCGCAGGACGATCACCACCAGTCGCGGGTCGCGGGTACCGGCGGCGGAGGCGAGGCGCGGACGCGCCGCCCAGGCGGCGAAGGAGACGCCTGCGGCGAGCAGGGCGCGGCGGGACGGCACCGAAAGGTCGCAGGAACCGGTCATCGTCATCTCCTCTGGAACTCCGGCGACATGAACAGGATGGCCAGCGCCTGCGGCCGCGATTCGGCCCGCGCCATGGTCTCGCGGGTGTCGCGCGAGGCGGCGAGGCCGGCGACGGTGTCGAGCACGCCGAGCGGCGGGCCGTAGTCGGCGGCGCGTTGGGCGACCGCCCAGGCGAGATCGAGGCGCAGCTTCATCGCCTCGGGCGAGGCCCAGACCGCGGTGCCGTCGGCAAAGCCGTTGGGCCCGGCCGGCTGCCACAGCGGTTGGCCGAGGGCTTCGAGCTGACCGAGCAGGCGGCCGGGATCGGGGGGGCCGAGCCCGGTGGCGCGGGCCATGGCGACCAGGAATTCGATCGGCGAGCGGATCTTGGTGGTCGGTGCCTCCCAGGCGGCGTCGGACTCGATCAGGGCGCGGGCGACCCGGGCGAGGTCGCCGTCGCCGTCGCGGAAGGTCGCGGCGATGGTGTCGACCAGGGCCGGGGGTGGTGCGTCGGCGACGAAGTGGCGGACCAGCTTGACCGCCAGATGATGGGCGGTGGCCGGATGGCGGGCGAGATCGGCGAGGGCCGCCAGCCCCTGCTCGACGCCGCCTTCCGGGTAGGTCGTGCCGAGCAGGGCATGGGCGCCGGGCTCGTGCCATTCGGGGCGGAACAGGAAGGTGCCGGGCGGTCCCGCCTTGCCGTCGCGCGGCGTGTGGGTCCAGCCGGTGATGATCCGCGCCAGCGCGGTGACGTCGTCCTGGCGATAGGGGGCGTCGACCCCGAGGGTGTGCAGCTCGAGGATCTCGCGGGCGAGATTCTCGTTGAGCCCCCGGTGGTTGGAGCGCCCGGCCTTGGAATTCGGGCCGGTCGACTGCTGATTGTCGAGGAACACCAGCATGGCCGGGTGGCGTTCGACCGCGGCGAGCATGTCGGCGAAGCGGCCGAGCACATGGGGGCGGATCGCCTCGCGCTCGAAGGGACCGGCGCCGACCCGCACGAACTGATCCTTGGACACCGACACCGCGAAATGGTTCGACCAGAAGGCGACCAGCCGCTCGACGAAGCCGGCCGGGGCCTCGATCGCCTTGGCGAAGCGGGCCTGGGCCTCGGCGCGATAGAGGCGGGTCTCGAGCGAGGGGCCGGGCGGCGGCTTGGGCTTGGCGTCGGCCATCGCCGGCGGCGTGGCGCCGGCGGTGGGCGGGGCGGCCATCGCCGGTGCCATGGCGCCCGCTTGCGGGGCGGCGGCCATGCCGGCGGCGACCGGTGCGCCGGCAGGGGGCGCGCCGGCGGGGGGCGCGGCGACGGCCGGGCGGGCCGCGGCTTCGCGCTCCAGGCGGACGCGGTCCTGGTCTTCGAACAGACTGGCGAGCGCCGCGGCGCTGCCGGGCAGATCGGCGTCGATCCGGGCGATGCCGGGGCGGGCCAGTTCCTCGGCGAGAAAGCCGCGCGGATCGGAGGCCGCGGCGGCGAGGTCGCCGGGACGGGCGCCATAGCCGAACCGATTGAGAGCGATCAGTGCAGCGCGGGCGTCGGGGGATGCGGCCATGCTCGAAAAGCCCTCGTTGGGGAACCGACTGACATGGCACCCTGGCTCGAGACCGCGGCGGCGCGATGGCCGGATGGTCACGACCGCGCGAGGTGACGTCGGGTCGAGGGCCTCCTTCGTGGCGCTTCCGTGGCGGCGGCGCCGGCTCGCCTCAGGCGAGGCGCAGCAAGGGCACCGCGGCTGCTGCCAGAACGACGGCGACGAGGCGGGTGCGGCCGAAGGGTTCCTTCAGCCAGACCACGGCGATCAGCACCGCGAAGACGGCGCTGGTGTCGCGCAAGGCCGAGGTCGGGGCGACCGGCGCATGGCCCCACACCCACAGCACCAGACCGTAGGAGGTCAGCGCCGCGACCGCGGTCGGCACGGCGGCGGGCAGGGCGGCGGCGAGGCGGCGCAGCCGATCGACCCCGCGATGGCGCAGCGGCACCATCACCAGGGCGTTGACCCCGGTGATCGCGAAGGCATAGGCCCAGGGCGAGCCGGCATGGCGCACGCCATAGGCGTCGCACAGCACGTAAGCGGCGGTGGTCAAGCCGGCGAGCGCCGTCCAGGCGAGGGCGCGGCGGGACAGCGCATGGGGGCCGGCGCGATCGAAGGCGAGCAGGCCGAGGGCGACGACGATCGCGCCGACGCCGAGGAACCCGGCGAGGCCGAGGCGATCGCCGCCGATCAGGGTCGAGATCGGCACCACCAACAGCACCGAGATCGCCCGCGACACCGGATAGACCACGCCGAAACCGCCGAGTTCCCAAGCCCGCAGCAAGGTCGCGACGGTCGCCAGACTCATCACGGTGGAGGCCGCCATCCACGGCCAGGCGGCACGGTCGGGCAGGCCGATCACCGCCAGGATCGGCAGGACCAGGACGGCGCCGACCACCATCTGGGCGGTCATCGCCTCGATCGGCGCGGCGCTGGCCTTGACCCGGGCGTTCCAGCCGGCGTGGAGCAGGGCGCTGGTGAGGGCGGCGGCAACGTCGAGCGGGGTCATCGCGCCGACAGCGCGCGGTAATAGAAGGTGGTGTCGCAGAGCCCGCCTTCGGGCCACAGGGCATAGCCCGGCACGGTGCCGACCAGGGTCCAGCCGAGGCGGCGATAGAGGCGTTCGGCGTCGCCGCTGGCGGTGTCGAGGACCAGCAGGGTGCGGCCGGCGTCGCGGGCGGCGTCTTCCGCGGCGGCCATCAGCGCCGCTCCGAGGCCGCGGCGGCGACCGCGGCGATGGACCAGCATCTTGGCGATGTCGGCGCGGTGGGGCTGGTTCGGCGGTTGGTCGAGGATCAGTTGAACGGTGCCGACGATGCCTTCGGCGTCTTCGACGACCAGCAGACGGCGGGCGCCGCGCTCGACGTCGGCGGCGACGCGGCGCCAGAAGGCCAGGGCCTCGGCGTGGGAGAACGGCGCCATGAAGCTGACCGAGGCGCCGCCTTCGACGCAATCGACCAGGACCTCGGCCAATTGCCGGAGGTGCCGCTCGTCGACGCGGTCGAGGACGCGGACTGTGGGGGCGCGGTCAGAGTCGGGCATCGGGGCGTCTCCAGGGGTCGGGCCGTTCGACGATCACCACGGCGTAACGGGCCGGGCGGTCGCTGCGGTTTGCGAAGGCGGTCGGGCGATCGAGGACGAAGGCGAGGCAGTCGCCGGTTTCGAGCGCATGGACGTCGTCGCCGACGGTGATCTCGATCGTCCCGTCGAGCACCCAGACCTGCTGGTGGATCGGTCCTTCGAGGCCGCCGGTCGGATAGGCGATGCGCGAGCCGGGCGGGAATTCGACCTCGACGATGCGGATCGGCGAGGGAAAGCCGGCGGGCGAGACATTGCGGCGGACATAGCCGGACTGGGGGTCGCGCCAGCGCGGCTGATCGGCGGCCCGGGCGATCGGATCGGGCGGCGGTTCGGGGCGATCGAACAGCGAGGCGAGCATCACCCCGAGGCCGGCGGCGACCCGGTCGAGCAGCACGGCGGTGGGGCTGCTCTCGGCGCGCTCGATGGTCGAGAGCATCGAGCGGCTGACGCCGCTGCGTTCGGCCAGCGCCTCGAGCGTCAGGCCGCGCGCGGTCCTGAGCGCCCGGACCCGGGCGGCGATGTGGGCATTGAGATCGTGATCGCTGTCGTCCGACATGTCGGAGAGATTATCCGGCATGTCGGACAAGGGTCAAGGGGCGATCTAATGCGATCCCGTGGTGCGCCGCCGCCGCCGATCCTATCCTGTCGCACGACGGGGCGCAGGAGGCGGCGATGGGCGGGAGCGACGGGGGGAGGGCGACGGCGCCGCTGCGCTTCGCGGAACTGACGCCGGCGACCTGGCCGGCGTTCGAGGCGCTGTTTCGCGCGCCCGGGGGTCCGTCGTTCTGCTGGTGCATGGTGTGGCGGGCGAGCCCGAAGGAGCTCGGCGGCGCAGACGGGGCGACGCGGCGGGAAGCGATGGCGGCGCGGGTCGCGGCCGGCGAGACGGTGGGGATCCTCGGGTTCGACGGCGAGGAACCGGTGGTGTGGTGCTCGATCGCGCCGCGCGAGAGCCTGCCGCGGCTGGCGGCGGCCCGGTCGGCCGACCGGGGCGTATGGACGATCGCCTGTCTCCATGTCCGGCGCAGCCATCGCGGGCGCGGCCTGACGGCAGCGGCGAACGCCGCTGCGGTGGATTTCGCGCGCGAGCGGGGTGCGGCTCACGTCGAGGCCCATCCGGTCGAGTGGGACGCGCGCAGCCATCGCTTCCTCGGCTTCGTCTCGACCTTCGAGCGCGCCGGATTCACCCGGATCGAGCGCGCCGGTACGCGGCGCAGCGTCTATCGCCTCGTCCTCGAGGGCGACGGGGCAGGCGCGGAGTGAGGCTTCCCGCCGGGGATACGAAGAAACGGGGGCGCGAGGCCCCCGTTCTCCGTCTGCGAATCCCGCGAGGCCGCACGGCGCGCTCTCCCGAAGCGCGCCGGGGCCGCCGCCGGACCCTTCGGACCTCACGCCGCCAAGCGGTTGATGCGGCTCTCGGCCAGCTTGGTCAGCTTGGCGTCGGTCGCCTTCTCCTCGTCGAGGGTCTGCTGCAACACGGCGGCGCAGTCGGCGCGGCCGAGTTCCTTGGCCCATGCCACCAGCGTGCCGTAGCGGTTGATCTCGTAGTGCTCGACCGCCTGGGCGGCGGCGATCAGGGCGGCGTCGAGGACCTTCTTGTCCTCGATCTCGCCGGCGACCTCGTCGGCCTCTTCGATGATGCCGTCGATCGCCGGGCAAGTGACGCTCTCGGGAGCGATGCCGTGCATCTGGAACACCTGCTCGAGACGCTGGACGTGGGTGCGGGTCTCACGCAGATGGGTCTCGAAGCCCATGCGCAGTTCCGGCGCCGTGGCCTTGTCGATCATGTCGGGGAGAGCGGCGAGGATCCGCTTCTCGGCGTAGAAGATGTCCTTCAACTGATGAACGAACAGATCGTTCATCGTGACGATGTCCTTGCTGAAGAATCCCATGGTGTGGCTCCGTTGTCGTCGTGAGGAAGAAGAGATGCGGCGTTCCTGCCGCCCGCCGGTGGCGAACGACGGCAACGCCGTCGGCCGCGATCCGTTCCCGGTGGGCGACGGATCGGACCGGCGCGCAGATCGGGGCCGGTCGCCCGGCCCCGTCCGCAATGGGGGCGTTGGTCAGCGACGCCCGCCGTGCGAGTTCTGGCCGCCCTTGCGGCCGGCTTCGGCGGCACGCTCGGGGTCGGCGGCGAAGTTGCCGCCCGAGGCCTGACCGCCCTTGCGGCCGGCTTCGGAGGCGAGATCCTTGTCGCGCGAGAAGCTGCGCTTCTCGTCCGGCACGCTGCCGCCGCCCTTGCGGCCGGCTTCGGCGGCGAGCTCGTGATCGCGGGAGAAGCTGCGCTTCTCGTCGGGCACGCTCTGGCCGCCCTTGGAGGCGATCTCGCGCTGGCGGTCGTCGTCCATCGACGCGAATCCGCGACCCGACTTCTCGGTGTGTTTCTCGGCCATGTTGACCTCCATGGGGCTGGGCTCGGTAGGAGACGGCGTCGGTGTGGGCACCGCAGCCGACCGAACAACCGGCGGCAGGGAGATCGGTTCCAAAAAGAAGCGAAATAAACCGCGAAATATCGACGGACGAGGCGAAGCTTCGGTTGCCGAATTGTCCGGTTTGAAAAGTTTAGCTCGCGCCTTCGGAAGTATGCTTCGCCCCTCCGATCTGGCCGATCGGGTGTCGCCCCCAATGGCGGCACCATCGTCGGCTCGTGAGGGCACCGCCCGAAACGGCAGAGGGCCGCGATTCCCATCGCGGCCCTCTGCGCATCGGATCGATCAGGCGCGGGTGATCACCACGCAGTCAGGACGGCGCCCTTGAACTGCTTGTCGATGAAGGCCTTGACTTCGTCGGACTGGTAGGCGGCGACGAAGTCCTTGACCCAGGGCTTGTCCTTGTCGACGGCGCGCACGGCGATCAAATTGGCGTAGGGGCCCTTGGGATCCTCCTTGAGGATCGGATCCTTGACCGGATCGAGGCCGGCCTGGGTGGCGTAGTTGGTGTTGATCGAGGCGGCGGCGACGTCGTCGAGCGAGCGCGGGGTCTGCGCGGCGTCGATCTCGATGAACTGCAGCTTCTTGGGGTTCTCGACGATGTCGAGGACGGTCGGCTTGTAGCCGACGCCGGGCTTCAGCTTGATGATGCCCTTCTCCTGGAACAGCAGCAGGGCGCGGCCGCCGTTGGTCGGGTCGTTCTGAATGGCGATCTTCGATCCGTCGGGCACCTCGGCCCAGCTCTTGACCTTCTTGGAATAGATGCCGAGCGGGAAGTTCACGGTGAAGCCGGCGTTGACCAGCTTGTAACCACGGTCCTTCACCTGGTTTTCGAGATAGGGCAGGTGCTGGAACGAGTTCAATTCGAGCTCGCCGGTATCGAGCGCCTGGTTGGGCACCACGTAGTCGGAGAATTCGACGATCTGGACGTCGAGGCCCTTCTTGGCGGCGACGGTCTTGACCACTTCGAGGATCTGGCCGTGCGGGCCGGGGGTGACGCCGACGCGCAGCTTGATCGGCGCCTGGGCGGCGGCGGTGCCGAGGCCGGCGAGGGAGACGGCGAGGGCGGCGGCGAGGGCGATGCGACGAGTCGGAAGATGGGGGGTGGGATGGCGGGACATGGCGGGCTCCGGGTTCGAACGATGGGGCGCGGCTGGCGAGCCGGCGCGGGACGTCAAGGACGGCGCAGGCGTCGGTTGACGCGCTTGGCCAGGGTTTCGCCGAGGGACTGGACGCCCTGGACGAGGACCACGAGGACGAGGACGACCATCGCCATGACCTCGGGCATGAATCGCTGGTAGCCGTAGCGGATGCCGAGATCGCCGAGGCCGCCGCCGCCGACCGCCCCGACCATCGCCGAATTGGCGAGCAGGCTGACGACGGTGAGGGTCAGGCCGAGGGTGATGCCGGGCAGGGCTTCGGGCACCAGAACCTTGCGGACGATCTGGAACGGCGTCGCGCCCATCGCCTGGGAGGCTTCGATCAGGCCCTGATCGACTTCGCGGATCGCCGCCTCGACGATGCGGGCGATGAACGGCGCGGCGGCGATGGTCAGCGGCACGATCGCCGCGGTGGTGCCGATCGAGGTGCCGGCGATCAGCCGGGTGAACGGAATGATCGCCACCACCAGGATGATGAAGGGCGTCGAGCGGGTGGCGTTGACCACCACGCCGAGGACGCGGTTGGTGGTCGGCGCGGCGAACAGTTCGCCGCGGCCGCTGGTCGCCAGGAAGACGCCGAGCGGACCGCCGACCAGCGTGCCGATCAGGCCGGAGACGGCGACCATGTAGAGCGTATCGAGGGTGGCGGCGAGGATCAGGCGGAGGAGTTCAGGCGACATGGCCGAGCCTCTCGGTGGCGACGTCGTAATGGGCGAGGAAGCGCTCGGCCGAGCCGTCGGCGAGGGCGGCGTTGGGCAGCGAGACGATCAGCGTGCCGAAGGGGCGGCCGCCGATCTCGTCGACCTGGCCCTGGAGCACCGCGACGTCGAGGCCGAGCTCGCGCGACAGGCGCGAGATCACCGGCTCGGTCGAGCGCGAACCGGTGAAGCCGAGGCGGATCAGGGCGGTGGTGGTGCCCTCGGGCGAGGGCCGCAGGCGGGCGGCGAGGCCGGGCGGGATCTCGCGGCCGGCGAGCGTCCCGAGGAACGAGCGGGCGGTGTCGGTGCGCGGGCGGGTGACGACGTCGTAGACGTCGCCCTCCTCGATCAGCAGGCCGTCCTCCATCACCCCCACGCGGGTGGCGACGTCCTTGACCACCGCCATTTCGTGGGTGATCAGCATGATGGTCACGCCGAGGGTGCGGTTGATCTCGGCGAGCAGCGCCAGAATCGAGCGGGTGGTTTCGGGATCGAGCGCCGAAGTGGCTTCGTCGGAGAGCAGCACCTTGGGTTCGGTGGCCAGCGCCCGGGCGATGCCGACGCGCTGCTTCTGGCCGCCGGAGAGTTCGACCGGATAGCGGTCGCGCTTGTCGGAGAGGCCGACCAGATCGAGCAGAGCCTCGACCCGCGGCCGGATCACCGCGCGATCGACGCCGGCGAATTCGAGCGGCAGGGCGACGTTGTCATAGGCCGTGCGCGACGACAGCAGATTGAAGTGCTGGAAGATCATGCCGATCTTGCGGCGCTCGGCGCGCAGGTCGGAATCGGTGAGGGCGCCGATGTCGACGCCGTCGACCAGCACCCGGCCCGAAGTCGGGCGTTCCAGGCCGTTGACGGCGCGCAGCAGCGTCGACTTGCCGGCGCCCGAGCGGCCGATCACGCCGTAGATCTCGCCGCGCCGCACCGCGATGTCGACGTCCTTCAGGGCGGTGACGGCGACGCTCTTGGCGGTGGCGGGATAGATGCGCGACAGGGACTCGACGCGGATCATCGCGGGATCCCCGTCGGCCGCGCCGTCTGTGGAATGAAGTTCGATTTTCTGGTTCATCGGACCGGTCTATTGAGAACGTCATTCCACAATCGACCAAAACGCGCGGCTTTTCAATGGACTCCGCGCGAGCCCCGGCAGAACGCGGCGTCCGTACCGGTGGCCGTGCCGATCGTGGAACGCGGCTTCGGCGATCACCGTCGTCGGGAGATCGATTTTCCACGGCGATCGCCGCGGAGAGAACGCCGGCCCGGCGCTCGGCGACGCTCGAGGTCCGCCGGCGGCGCATGGCTCGCTTGCGGGCCGGCGATCGCCGTCGCTCGCGCGCTCGCGCGAAGACCCACGGCGGGCGACGGTGGTCTTGCCGAAGGCGGCGGCAGGTTCGGCTCCCGGCCCGATCGTCTCGGCGGGTCCCGAGGGATCGAAGGGCTGCATCGAGGATGCGGCAGAACAATCTACGCGATCGATAGACTTTGAAATGAACGACCTCGCCGGAACGGGGTCTCTCGTGTCCAATGATCCCGACGCCAATGACCGGCGCCGCATCGCGATTTTCGCCGGGGAAGCGTCCCGGCACGCGCAACTCGGATCGACGGAGGACGCCATGACGACGGTCGAACCGAGACGGCGTCCCCGCATGCGGGGACGCAGGACCCTCTTCTCCGAGCGCTGTCGACCATGACCGCGCGGCCCGGCGACGGGCGACGAGGAAACGGCGAAGCGGGCGCGACGACGGCCCGGCAGGAGAAGCGACGATGAGTTTCAATTATCTGATCGAAATCGACGAGATCGACACGGGCATCTTGGTGCGCGAGGGCGGCGCCTATGCCTTCCATGCGGTCGACGCGCGGGTTCAGGCGCTGGACGGGGCGGTGTTCCCGTCGGCGCCGGCCGCGGAACGCGCGGTGCGGCGGTTCCTGCGCGAGCGGGCGGGGCCGCGGCCGGTGCGCTGGGCGGGCACGCCGCGGCGCGAGATCGGCGATTGGGCCGGCTCGATGCTGTCGGGCGCGACTCCCGGTCTGGTGGCCGCGCCGCACGGTCGTTGAACAGTTCCGGCGGATGCCGTCCTCGACGGCCCGCCGTTCCAGTCCCCTCGATCGCCTCCCGCGCTGCCGGTTCGCCGGATGGGGGTGATCGACCGGACGGCCCGGGGTGACGGCCGGACTTCGACCCGGGAGGGCTCCTCCCGGGTCGCTTTTTGTCGTCCGATAGTGTCAGCGCCCGCCGGTCATTCGGCCTTGCCGAGCTGGCCGCGGATTTCGCCGGCGGGATGCGCGGCGGTGTGGACGTTGACGTAGAGGCGTCCGGCGACGAGGTCGGCGGCCTGGGCTTCGGTCAGGGTCGCGGTGCCCTCGAACGGGCTGGCGGTCGCCGCGAGCGGCACCAGGACGCCGGCGTTGGCGCCCTTTTCCGCGGGTCCGTGGATGTGGGCGGCGGTGGCCGGGCCGGTCAGACCGGCATAGCGGCCCTTGTAGGCGATCGTCCGGGTGGTCGCGTCCCAAACGACTTCGAACGCGCCGGTCGCCGCCGAGGGGTTGGGCGGCACCTCCTGCGCGGCCGACAGGGTCGCGCGGAAGGCGGTCATGTCGGCGAAGGCAGAGCCGCCGGCGGTCAGGGCGGCGGTGGCGATCGCCGCGGCGAGCAGAGTGCGAAACATCTTGGTCATCGGCACGGGTCCTCGTTGCGGCGCCCGAGCGGCCCCGCGTCAGGACAGAACGCCGCGCGGGCAGGGATCGTTCCGGATCGCCGGCTGCCCGGTCACGCGGCGCGGCCGCGCATCGGCTGCGGCTCGTCGGACGGCGACGACGGCAGATCGACGGTCGGCTCGCGCGGCGGCTCGACGGTGGGTTCGACCACGTCGGGGCCGACGCCCGGCAGGTCCTCAGGCACGGGGCCGGGCGTGATCTCGGGCGGGGGCACGCGCGGCGCAGGATCGGGCTGCGGCGTCGCGAGGGTGGCGACGGTGGCGAGGTTCGGCGATCGGGTCATGGCTGTCTCCTTCTCGGGAGGACAATCGCCGAGATCGGACGAGGTTCCCGGACGCGACCACGATCGCCGCGAGCGGAGGACGGAACCGATCGGCGGCGGAGGCGTTGTCTGGACGATCGACCGATGTAGATCGACTTCGAACAGCACAGCTCAAGTCGAACCGGTCGGCACCCGAGAAAAAACCCACTCAGAGGGAGATATCCGATGAAATTCATGAGCCTCTTCGCTGCGACCCTGCTCGCCGGCTCGAGCGTCGCCATGGCCCAGTCGACCGCTCCGGCGACCGGCGGCACCACCACGACCCCGCCCGCCGTCACCACCGCGCCCCCGGCCGGCAGCAGCACCACCAAGACCGACGCGATGGTCCCCGGTGCCAACAGCTTCACCGAAGCCCAGGCGCGCGAGCGGATCGAAAAGGCCGGCTACGCCAGCGTCAGCTCGCTGGTCAAGGGCCCGGACGGCATCTGGCGCGGCAAGGCCTCGAAGGCCGGCGCGATGGTCGACGTCTCGATCGACTTCAAGGGCAACGTCGCGTCGATGTGACGGACGCAATCGGTCCGACGACCGACGAAAGGACAGCTGAGATGACCACCCACACCCGACTCTACGACACCCATGATCAGGCGATGGCGGCGATCGAACGGCTGCACGTCGCCGGCATCGAAGACGATGCGATCGGCCTCGTCTCGCCGCAGACCGAAGACCGGCTCGGCAGCGAGGAAGACACGATCGGCGCAGCGACCACCGGCTCCGGTATCGGAGCGGTGCTCGGCGGCGGTGCCGGCGTGCTCGCCGGCGTCGGCCTGATGGCGATCCCCGGGCTCGGCCCGGTGGTGGCGGCGGGCTGGCTCGCCGCGACCCTGACCGGCGTGCTCGCCGGCGCGGTGGCCGGCGGCGTCACCGGCGGCATCGTCGATGCCCTGACCACGGCCGGCGTGGCGCCGGTCGATGCCGAAGTCTACGCCGAGGGCATCCGCCGCGGCGGGACCCTGGTGACCGTGCGCGTCCCCGATGCCGACGACGGCCGGGTGATCCGCGTGCTCGACGAGGCGCCGACCCTCGACGTCGGCGAGCGCGGTCGCCTCTACCGCGAGGAAGGGTGGACCGGTTTCGATCCGGTCGCCCGTCAGGTCGCGGAAGCCGAGCGTCAGCGCTCCGCCTGATCGACGGCGTGAGCCGTCGCCCCGATGCCGCGGGTCCGCCCGCGGCATCCCTCCCGATCTCCGTTTCACGGGCGACGTCGCGAGTGACGTCTCCCGCTCGACCCGAAAGGACATGCCATGAGCAGCACCGGTGACAAGATCAAGGGCTACACCAACGAAGCGGTCGGCAAGGCCAAGCGCGCGGTCGGCGATGCCACCGACGATCCGAAGCTGAAGGCCGAAGGCGACGCCCAGGAGGCGCGCGGCGACGTTCAGAAGACCGTCGGCAAGGCCAAGGACGCCGTCAAGGACGTGGTCGACAAGCTCTGACGTCGGCTCCCGCGACGGCCTTCCCCCTGGGGCGGGCGCGGGACGCGTGCCGCCCGGTCCGCTCCGGACCGGGCGGCCCGAGACGTGGGTCCCCCGAGGACCCCGGCCCCCATCGACCCGACGGTCGGTGGGGGTTTCGTCGTGAGCGGGCGACGGCGGCGACGCGATTCCCGGCGCCGGCGGAACGATGCCGGCGATCCGGCGTTGACCTCCTGGAAATCGCCGCCGTCGGAGACGCCCGCCATGTCGCCCCCCGCCCTCTACGGAACCTTCGCCTGTGTCCTGCGCCTGTCGGCGGTGGGACTGTTCGCCACGCTGGCGGCGCTGGTCGTGCTGTCCAGTGCGCCGGCCCGCGCCGCGCTGCCGTGGCTCACCGGGCCGTCGGTGGCCGCGGCTCTGGTGGCGCTGGCGATCGCCGCGGCGGTCGCGATCGGCGGCGGCCGCGAGGGAGCGCCCTCCCGGCATACCCGATGAACCCACGGGGCGCACGCCCCAGGACGGAGGACTCCATGCGCGGAAACGTCACCGATCTCTTCTGCACCAGCCTGCATCGCCGGTCCGCCGCCGGCCCCGATCCGACCGCGCCGGCGCCGGTCACCCCGCGGCCCGAGCCGGTCGCGCCGCATGCGCCGGAGATCGACGACCCGGCGCTCGATCCCGATCGCGATCCCGACATCACCCCGGGCATCGACGAGCCGGCCGACTCCCCGTTCCCGCCGTCGATCGATCTGCCGCCGGCGGCGCCGGAGCCGATCCCGATCTGATCGGACGATCGTCGTCCCGCACAGCAAGAAGCCCCCGATCGCTGCCGCGCTCGGGGGCTCTGTCGTTTCGGGCGGAGCGTCAGCTGGTGACCTGGATGCCGATCGGGCCGTCGCGGCGGGTGACCGACACCGCGGCCTCGTCGCCGACCCGGCGGATCGCCACGTCGATCGATTCGTCGCCGACCGCGAGGCCGGCGATCGAGACCTCGTCGAGCCAGGGCGGCAGGTGCGGCCGGTCGAAACAGATCCGCCGGTTGCGCAGGTCGAAGCCGAGGCCGAGAGTCGCCTGGAGCAGGGCGAGCGGGGCCGCCGCCGCCCAGGCCTGGGGGGCGCAGGCCACGGGATAGGCGGTCGGCCCTTGCGAGCGTTGCCGGGCCAGGCCGCAGAACAGCTCCGGCAGACGCCGCAGATCGAAATAGACCGAGGCGGTGAACAGGCCCTCGAAGATCCGGGAGGCCTCACGGCGGAAGCCGTAGGCCGACAGGCCGAGGGCGATCAGCGCATTGTCGTGGGGCCACACCGATCCGTCGTGATAGCTCATCGGATTGAACCGCGGTTCGCCGGCCGCGACGGTGCGGACGCCCCAGCCGGAGAATCCGGCGACGCCCATCAGTGAGGCGACCACGGCGGGCGCGCGTTCGGGATAGGCGATGCCGGCGAACAGGGCGTGGCCGGCGTTGGAGGTGCGCACCCGGCAGGGCCGCTTGTCGCCGTCGAGCGCCAGGACATAGGTGCCGAGGTCTTCGTCGAAGAAGGCCTCGTCGAAGCGTCGGCGCAGATCCTCGGCGCGGCGCTGCAGGTCGAGCGCCAGTTCGGGCCGGGCGAGCCGGGCGGCGATCTGGGCGGCGCCGAGCCAGCCGGCATAGACATAGGCCTGGACCTCGACCAGGGCGATCGGCCCGGTGGCGAGGCGGCCGTCGGCGTGGAAGATCGAATCGGCGCTGTCCTTCCAGCCCTGATTGATCAGGCCCTCGCTGTTGTGGCGGCCGTATTCGACGAAACCGTCGCCGTCGCGATCGCCGTAGCGGTCGATCCAGGCGATCGCCGCCTCGATGTTCGGCCACAGGGCCGCGAGGGTGGCGAGATCGTCGGTGCGCTCGAGGTAGGCGCCGGCCAACATCAGGAACAGGGGCGTCGAATCGATGCTGCCGTAGTAGCGGCGGAACGGCACCTCGCCGAGCTCGGCCATCTCACCGTAGCGGACCTCGTGCAGGATCTTGCCCGGCTCGGCGTCGGCGGCGGCGTCGAAGTCGACGGCCTGTTCGGCGGCGAGGTGGCAGAGCACGCCGCGGGCGATCGCCGGATCGAACCACAGGGTCTCGTAGGCGGTGATCAGCGCGTCGCGGCCGAACACCGTCGAGAACCACGGGATTCCGGCGTAGGGGTAGGGACCCTGTGGCGTGTCGGTGATCAGCACGTGGAGATCGGAGACGGCGCGGCGCAGGCCCTCGTCGAACAGCTGGTTGGAGGTCGCGACCTTGGCGCCACGGGCGGCGTGGCGGCGCAGCGCCTGGCGCGAGGCGCGCAGCGCCACGGCGAAGGCGCGTTCGACGTCGGGTTCGCGCGCCGCGGCCGCTGCGGCGTCGCCGGCCCCGACGCCGCAGCGGATCTCGACGTGGAGGATGTGGGCGATGCCCGGCGCGAGTTCGAGCACGAAGTGGGCCCGATCGGCGGTGAGGCTGTTCGGCACCGGAGCGAAGCGCAACAGCGTCTCGCGGACCCGGAAGTCGAGGCCGGTATAGGACAGGCCGACCGTGTTCTCGGTCACCTGGGGCGGATGGCTGGAGCCGCGCCGCTCGCGGCGGGTGCCGCGGACCTCGAACAGGTCGGCGAAGTCGGCGCCGAACGACAGGTCGAGGCCGACCCGCCGCGGTACCACGTCGTAGTTGCGTACCACCAGCCGCTCGTAACAGGCGCCGTCGTGCAGGAAGCGCGAACGGCGGATGTGGATCATGTCGTGGTCGAGGTACTGACGGCCGTCGCGATCGTGGAAGTCGGGATTGGTCAGGTCGCAGGTCAGCGTGGCGTTGTCGTCGCGGATGGTCGAGGACAGCAGGATCGGCCGCGCCCCGTCGATGGTCAGCAGCAGATGGGAGAGATGGCGGGTGTCGCGGCGAAACAGGCCCTCGACACTGCCGGCGGCGGAGAAGGCGTCGCCATAGTGATCGAACACGGCGAAGGTATCGTCGTGCTTCAGGGTGCGCGGCCGCTTCTCCTGATAGGAGGCGTTGGCGGGGACCACGAACTGCGGCCCCGCCTGTTCCACATCGGCGCCGCTGTCGAGCGCCGCTCCGGTCCTGTGCATGGACTTCCCTTTTCTTCAGACGCCGAGTGCGAGACGAGGGGCGACCCGGCGATGGCCGGTGGCGCCGCGGTCGAGGCTGCGGGCATGGCGGCGGTAGAGCTCGACATAGTCGTCGGCCATGCGGGTCGCCGAGAAGCGGGTCTCGAAGGTCTCGCGGATCCGCGCCCGGTCGAGGCCGAGCAGGCCCGGCATCGCCGCGACCGCCTGGTCGAGGTCGTGGACGACGGCGCCGGTGACGCCGGGCTCGATGATCTCGGGAACCGAGCCGCAGCCGAAGGCCAGCACCGGCGTGCCGCAGGCCATCGCCTCGATCATCACCAGACCGAAGGGCTCGGGCCAGTCGATCGGGAACACCAGGGCGAGAGCATCGCCGAGGAACCGGGCCTTTTCGCGTTCGTCGATCTCGCCGATGAATTCGACCCGCGGGCTGGCGCGGACCATCGGTTCGATAACTTCTTCCCAATAGGCGGCGTCGGCCTTGTCGATCTTGGCGGCCATCTTGAGCGGCAGGCCGCAGGCCTCGGCGATGCGGATCGCCCGGTCGGGGCGCTTCTCCGGCGAGATGCGGCCGAGGAAGGCGAGATAGCCGGAGGTGTTCAGGGGTGAGAAGCCGAGGACGTCGAGCGGCAGGCCGTGATGGACGGTGCCGGCCCAGGTGACGGGCGGCATCGGCCGGCGCTGGTGATCGGAGATCGAGACCAGCGGGAACTCGGTGAAGGCCGCGTAGAGCGGATGGGAATCCTTCAGGTCGAGGCGGCCGTGCAGGGTGGTCAGGGTGTGGCGGGCGTGTTCGCCCATCATCGGGTAGTGCAGCAGGTCGACGTGGAAGTGCACGAGGTCGAAGTCGGCGGCGCGGCGGCGCACTTCGTCCAGCATCAGGAGATGATGGGGCAAGGGATCGATCACCGTCGGATCGAGCCGCAGGGCCTTTTCGGCGCAAGGGACGAGTTCGGCGGACGTGACCGAATCACCGCTGGCGAACAGCGTCACGTCGTGACCCTGGCGCACCAGCTCTTCGGTCAAATAGGAGACGATGCGTTCGGTGCCACCGTAGAGTTTCGGCGGGACACTCTCCGCGAGGGGGGCGATCTGCGCGATCCGCATGGCGTTCCTCTCTGTTGTCGAGCGGCGCCGCTGCGGTGCCGTCTCGCCGTCAACGCCGCTGGCGCCGATCGGGTTCCCGATCGGGCGGCGGCGGGCGGCGCGGCGCGGCGGCGGCGACCGACGCAAAGGAACGGGGCGGGCGAAGCCGATGGCCTCCGCCCACCCCTTCCGAGGTTCGGTCGCGAACGCGGTCACGAGCCCGCGACGGCTCGCGCCCGGAGCCTCACTCGGCGGCCATCGCCGTGTGATTGATGCGCGCGCCGGCGAGCTCGGTCAGGCGCTCGTCGGTGGCGACCTCTTCCTTCAGGGTCTCGGCGAGCAGCGCGGCGGCCTCGGGCATGCCGAGCTCGTCGGCCCAGGCCTTCAGCGTGCCGTAGCGGGCGATCTCGTAGTGCTCGACCGCCTGAGCGGCGGAAACCAGGCCGGCGTCGAGGGCGGGCGTGCCCTTGAAGCTCTCCATCACCTCGTCGCCCTCGGCGAGGATGCCTTCGATGGCGTCGCAGGTCTTGCCCTGGGCGCGCTTGCCGAGGAGCTCGAAGATCTTCTGCAGACGTTCGATCTGGCCTTCGGTCTCGTCCTTGTGGGCGCCGAAGGCCGCCTTGAGGTCCGGGCTCGACGCGCCGCGCGCCATCTTCGGCAGGGCCTTCAGGATCTTGCGTTCGGCGTAGTAGATGTCCTTGAGCGTGTCGTGAAACAGCGTCTCGAGCGTCTTTTCCATGGGTCGTTCTCCGAGGGTGGGGGGAAACGGGGCCGGGCGCGCCTTTCGCATCGCCGGCCGGGGCGGACGCGGACGGAGCCGCGTCCGAAAGCCTCGCCTCAGGCGAGGGTTCTGAGGGTCGCTTCGCGCGCCCAGTGGCGCCGGGCGGCGGCGGCGACGAAACCGGCGGCGTCGTCGAGGGCGATCACCCCGTCGTCGACCTTGGCGCCGGCCTTGCGCAGCAAGGGGGCGGCGGCGGCGGTGTGGCCGATGGTCTTGAGATGGCCATAGGCGTCCATCACCCACTGCACCGCCGCGGCTTCCAGGGTCAGGATCTTGGTCGCGTCGTCCGAGAGCAGGACGGCGATGGCGTCGAACAGTACCGACGGCGAACCGAGGAGCTGGCCGTCGACGGCCGCCGTGGTGCCGTCGGAGAGGGTCACGCCGTGGACGCGCGGGGCCACCACGAAGGCCACGCCGCCGGCGTCCTCGATCGCGTCGATCAACACATCGAGCGTCGCCGCGTCGCTGCCGTCGGCGATCAGCAGGCCGACCTTGCGACCTTTGAGGGTCTCGACGGCGTTGGCCTGGATGCTCAGGGCCGGCGACGGCTCGAGGTCGATCGGCGCGCGGGCCGGCGGGTTGGCGGCCGGCAGCGGGATGCCGAGGCCGGCGGCGACGCGGGCGGCGAGATCGGCGTCGACGTTGAGCAGGTTGCCGACCATGCGGGCCGGAACCCGGGCCAGATTGACCTTGGACAGTTCGAATACGAAGGCCGAGGCGACGTGGGCCTGTTCGGAGGCGGTCAGCGAATGGAAGAACATCGCCGCCTGGCTGTAGTGATCGGCGAAGGTCTCGGGGCGGACGCGCAGCTTGTCGCCCTGTTCGTCGCGGGCGGCGCGACCGGCGGCGGTGTGGAAGCCGGTCGCCGGCGCTTCGCGCGGGCCGCCCGGCTCGCCGTGGTCGGCGAGGCTGTTGGGCTCGTAGTTGGCGCGGCCCTTGGGCACCTGCATCTGCATCTGACCGTCGCGCTGGAAGTTGGCCATCGGGCACTTCGGCGCATTGATCGGAATCTGGTGGAAATTGGCGGTGCCGAGGCGCGACTTCTGGGTGTCGAGGTAGCTGAACAGGCGGCCCTGCAGCAGCGGATCGTCGCTGAAGTCGATGCCGGGGACGATGTTGGCCGGGCAGAAGGCGGACTGCTCGGTCTCGGCAAAGAAGTTGTCGGGGTTGCGGTCGAGCACCATCCGCCCGACCATCCTGAGCGGCAGCAGTTCCTCGGGGATAAGCTTGGTCGAATCGAGCACGTCATACGGGAGAGAATCGGCGAACTCCTGATCGAAGATCTGCAGGCCGAGCTCCCATTCCGGGAAGTCGCCGGCGTCGATCGCCTCCCACAGGTCGCGGCGATGGAAGTCGTTGTCGGCGGCCTGGAGCTTCAGCGCCTCGTCCCACAGGGTCGACTGGGTGCCGAGCTTGGGGCGCCAGTGGAACTTGACGAAGGTCGAGGCGCCCGCCGCATCGACGAGGCGGAAGGTGTGGATGCCGAAGCCCTGCATCATGCGCAGCGAGCGCGGCAAGGTGCGGTCGGACATCGCCCACATCAACATGTGGGTGGTCTCCGGGCTCAGCGAGGCGAAGTCCCAGAAAGTGTCGTGGGCGCTGCCGGCCTGGGGGAAGGCGCGGTCGGATTCCATCTTCACGGCGTGGATCAGGTCGGGGAACTTGATCGCGTCCTGGATGAAGAACACCGGGATGTTGTTGCCGACCAGATCCCAGTTGCCCTGCCGGGTATAGAACTTGACCGCGAAGCCGCGGACGTCGCGCGGGGTGTCGACCGAGCCGGCGCCGCCGGCCACCGTCGAGAAGCGCGCGAGCACCGGCGTGCGTTCGCCCGGCCGCTGGAACAGATCGGCGATGGTGAGGTCGGCGAGCCTCTCGTAGACCTCGAAGAAGCCGTGGGCGGCCGAGCCGCGGGCATGGACGATGCGCTCGGGAATGCGCTCGTGGTCGAAGTGGAAGATCTTCTCGCGCAGCACGAAGTCTTCGAGCAGCGTCGGGCCGCGGGCGCCGGCCTTGAGGCTGTTCTGATTGTCGGAGATCGGGATCCCCTGGTCGGTGGTCAGGCGGGCCACCGCGGCCTTCGCCTTCGGGTCGGAGGACTCGTGCTGATGGGTCTCGCCGCCGGTGCCGAGGTCGGTATCGAAGGAGGAATCGTCGATCATCGGGTTCAGTCTCCGAAAAATGAGCAAGGAAGAGCCGCACCGGTTCCGGGGGGGAACGGCTGCCGTGGGGTCGCAATCGGGTCGTGGTCAGAGGGCCGTGGTCCGCCGGCAGGTCCGGGGGAGCGGGCAGCGGCACAGGCGCTGATGGATCGCCAGCGACACCGGCATGGCGACGGACAGCGACAACAGCGCCAATCCGGAGATCCACACCACCGGGCCTTCGGCCGGGGCGGCGGCCAGTACCGAGGTGGTCGACAGGAGCATCAAGGCGCCGGCGACGCCGCCGTAGACCAGCAACCCTCGCAACATCTCTCTGCTCATGATCGCCTCCCCGTGTCGTTCAGCGAGGCAACGCCGCGATCGCGCCGAAGTTCCGGGGGGTCGCGCAATTCTGCGGCCGATCGCCGTCGCGATCACGCGTCGCGGGCGCGGCGGGTCGCGGCCGCCTTCTTCGCGGAAGCCGAGCGTTCCGCCGCCGGTCGGGACGCCGCCGCCGCACCGCCGGCGTGCGCCGCGGGATGGCCGGTCACGACGCCGCGGCCCGAGCCGCCCGGCTTCTTGCCGCCGCCGTCGTCCTTGTTGACGGTCGCCCAGGCGATCGCCTCGGCCTCGTCCGGCGGGGTGCCGCGGGCCTCGTAGCCGTCGGCGATGTGGGCGGCCTTGCGCTTCTGGCGGTCGGTGTACTTGGACTTGTCACCCTGGGGCATCGGGGCCTCCTGCCTTCGATTCCGACGCGAATGCATCCTGCGCAAACGCCCGAGGCGCGCGCCGGTTCCCCGCCGTCGCGTGCCGCCGGTGGGCATCTGCCGTGCTGCGGTGCGGTGTAGCCGCGGCGGAACCCGATCCGTCGTTGCGGCGTTCTCACCGCAAGCCGGACCGTGAGCCCGGCTGTGCAACCTTCGAAAGGACTTCGTCATGAAGCGGATCTTCACTCTCCTCGGCGCCACCGCCGTCCTCGCCACGCTCGCCACCGCGCCGGTGTTCGCTCAGGGTGCGGCTCAGACCGTGGCGCTGATCAAGGTCGACACGCAGACGCTGGCGACCGGCTGGCGCACCTCGAAGATCGTCGGCGCGGCGGTCACCAACGAAGCCGGCGACAAGGTCGGCTCGATCGACGACCTGATCGTCACCCCCAACGAGAAGGTGCCCTTCGCGGTCCTGTCGGTCGGCGGCTTCCTCGGCGTCGGCAACAAGCTGGTGGTGGTGCCCTATTCGTCGCTGAACGTGGTCGACAAGAAGCTGGTTCTGCCGGGCGCCACCAAGGACTCGCTGAAGACCCTGCCCGAGTACACCTACGCCACCAACTGACGATCCACGCCCGGTTCCCGCTCTGCCCGGGAACCGTCGACCGACGGAGGGAATGAGCCATGACCTTGGGAACCATCCTGCTGATCGTCCTCGTCCTGCTGCTGCTCGGCGCTCTGCCGACCTGGCCGCACAGCGCCGGCTGGGGCTACTACCCGAGCGGCGGGCTCGGCCTGGTGGTGCTGATCCTGGTCGTCCTGTTGGCGACCGGACGGATCTGACCACCGCCGACACGACCCTCTCCCGATCCCGACGGCCGGCGCTCCGCGAGGAGCGCCGGCCGCTCGCGTTCGTGGGGGCGGTCCCGCGCTGCGACCGACATGCGTGCGGACTGCATATCTGTGATCCCGGAAGCGACTCTTCGGGTGCACGCGGCGGGCCGCACCGCCGCCGCGAAGGTGCGGCCCAGCGGGGATCGGCCGCGGGGCGATCAGTCGAGCGGCGGCGGGGCGAGCCGGTCGGCGGGGATGCGGATCACGCAATCGAGCCCGTCGGGCAGGAAGCGGCGCTCGACCCGGGCGGCGAGTTCGAGCGGCATCACCTTCTCGATGATGGTCGAGCCGAAGCCTCGGGCGGTGGGGGGCGCGAGGTCGCGCAGGCCGGTTTCGCGCCAGACGATCTCCAGATCCCCGGCGCCGGCATCGAGCGTCCAGCTGACCGCGAGCCGGGTGTCGGGACGGGCGAGCGCACCGTATTTGGCGGCGTTGGTGGCGAGTTCGTGGATCGCCAGACCGAGCGCCTGGGCTCCGGTACCGTGGATCCGCACCTCCGGTCCCGACAGCGAGACGCGGTGGTCGCGGGCGTCGTAGAGGGACAGTTCGCCCTTCAGCAGTTCGCCCAGATTCATCCCGTCCCAGCCGTTGCGGACCAGCAGCTGGTGGGTGCGGCCGAGCGCCATCAGGCGTTCGTCGAAGCCGTCGAGGAAGCTCTCGAGCGAGGCGGCATTGCGCGCGGTGCGCCGCGCGATGGCCATGATCGTCGCGAGCATGTTCTTGATGCGATGATCGAATTCCCGCGCCACCACGCCCTGGAGGCGTTCTGCGGCGACCAGTCCGGTGACGTCCTCGGCCTTCTGCAGGAGACCGCACGGCCGGCCTTCGCCATCGAACACCGGGATGTGGTGACAGGTCCACCACACGTCCCTGAGGCCGCCCCGGCCATCGGGAATCCGGAACAGGCGGCGGACGACGGTGTTGGCCTCGCCGGCGGCGGCCCGCTCGAAGGCGCTGCGGAACAGCGCGAGCGCTTCGCCCTCCTCGGGGAAGGCCTCGAACACGTGGCGCCCGATCAGGTCTTCGCGGCTGCGGCCGGTCACCGCGAGATAGGTGGCGTTCATGTCGACGAACCGCAGCTCGCGGTCGAGCAGCATGTAGGGGCTCGGCAAGGCGTGGAACAGGCGTTCGAAGTCGATGTTCATGCCAGTTCTCCGGCGGGCCCTCGGGCGGGGCGACGGTCGGCCACTCATACCACGCGCGTACGGACTCGAACCGTTCAGATAAAGCGCAGCGCGAACCTGACTGTGATGAAGGAACTCCCGAGCGCGCCGAGCGTTTCATCGAGTGACTCGACCATCCGCACGGGACGGTCGCCGCCGGTCGCGATGCGGTCACACCGGCGGCCGTCGCCTCGGCCGCGTCTGCGAAGGTTCGTGCATGACCCGGGATCGTTTCTTCACCGCCCTCGGCCGGGGGATCGGTATCGTGTTGTTTCTGATCGGCGCGGCCCTCGGTGCGGCCGGCCTGTGGCTCGTCCAGCTCGACGGCTCCTGGTACTACGCGGCGGCCGGGGCGGCGCTGATCGTCACGGCGATCCCGGCCACGGTCGGACATGTCGCGGCCCCCTGGCTCTACGGCCTGTTCCTGCTGCTGACCACCGGCTGGGCGGTCACCGAGGTCGGATTCGACGGCTGGCGCCTGCTGCCGCGGCTCGATCTGTGGATCGGCCTCGGGCTGGTCCTGGCGCTGCCGTGGCTGTTCGGACGGGCGATCCGCGGACGCGGCGATGCCCTGTCGCCGATCGTCGCCTCGGTGGTGGTCGCCGGCGGGGTGCTGGCGGCGGGGTTCCTGCAGCCGGCGCCCGGACTCTCCGGCCGGATCGATCGACCGCCGCACGCGCCCGTCGGGGCGCCGGCGACGGTCGCCGACGGCGACTGGACCGCCTACGGCCGCTCGGGCCGCGGCGACCGCTTCGCGCCGGCCGCCCAGATCACCCCGGACAACGTGTCGGGTCTGTCCGTCGCCTGGACCTATCACACCCGCGATCTGAAGGGCCCGGGCGACCCCAAGGAGATCGCCAACGAGGCGACCCCGCTCGCCGCCAACGGCCTGCTCTATCTGTGCACGCCGCACAACATCGTCGTCGCCCTCGATCCCGACAGCGGCCGCGAGGTGTGGCGCCACGATCCCGGCATCGACCGCGACGCGGCGGCCTATCAGCACATGATCTGTCGCGGCGTGTCCTATTGGGACGGCGTCGGCCATGTGCCGGCGCCGGTGGTGCCGGCGGCAGTCGAGGCTCCGAGCGATCCCGCGGCGCCCACTGCCCCGGCGATTCCCGCTCCGGCCCCGTCGGCGGGACCGGCGTCGTCGGTCGCCCCGGTGGCGACCCCGAGCGCCGCCTGCGCCCGCCGGATCTTCGCGCCGACCGCCGACGCGACGATCATCGCGCTCGACGCCGACACCGGCGCGCCGTGTCGGGCGTTCGGGCGCGACGGCGTGGTCGATCTGAAGGCCGGCCACGGGGCGATCCAGCGCGGTCGCCTCAATCCGACCTCGCCGCCGACCGCCACCCGCGACATCCTGATCGCCGCGGCGAGCGTCACCGACAACGAATCGACCGACGAACCGTCGGGCGTGGTGATGGGCTTCGACGTCGACAGCGGCCGGCTGGTGTGGAACTGGGATTCGGGCAACCCGGACGAGACCGAACCCTTGCCGCTGGGCCGCAGCTACGTCCACAACTCGCCCAATTCGTGGAGCGTCGCCAGCGTCGACGAGAGCCTCGGTCTGGTCTATCTGCCGATGGGCAACCAGACCCCCGACATCTGGGGCGGCAACCGCACGGTCGAGGGCGAACGCTTCAATTCGTCGATCGTCGCTCTGGAACTCGCCACCGGCCGGCTGCGCTGGGTCCAGCAGACGGTGCACCACGATCTGTGGGACATGGACATCGGCGGCCAGCCGAGCCTGGTCGATCTGCGCCGTCCGAGCGGTGAAGTGGTTCCGGCGATCGTCGCCTCGACCAAGCGTGGCGACCTCTGGGTGATGGACCGCCGCGACGGGCAGCTGTTGGTGCCGGCGCCGGAGAAACCGGTGCCGCAGGGCGCGGCCGAAGGCGACCGCGTCGCGCCGACCCAACCCTTCTCGCAGCTGACCTTCACGCCCGCGCCGCTGCGCGAGGTCGACATGTGGGGGGCGACCCCCTTCGATCATCTCGCTTGCCGCATCCTATTCAAGGGTCTGCGCTACGACGGCATCTTCACGCCGCCGTCGGAACAGGGCTCGCTGGTTTATCCCGGCAATTACGGCGTGTTCGACTGGGGCGGCATCACCATCGATCCGACCCGCCAGATCCTGGTCGGCAATCCCAACTACGTCGCCTTCGTGTCGCGCCTGCATCGGCGCAGCGCGGAGACGGCCGCGGGCGCGACGGGCAGCGAACAGGGCCTGCAGCCGATGACCGGCACGCCTTTCGCGGTCGATCTGCATCCGCTGCTGTCGCCGATCGGCGTGCCCTGTCAGGCGCCGCCGTGGGGCTTCGTCGCGAGCGTCGACCTCACCACCATGACCCGGGTGTGGATGCATCCCAACGGCACCACCGAAGATCAGGCGCCGTTCGGGATGCGCCTGCCGGTCGGGGTGCCGAGCCTCGGCGGCGCGATCACCACCGGCGGCGGCGTGGTGTTCATGGCGGCGAGCCTCGATTCCTATCTCAGGGCCTACGATATCCGCAGCGGCGAGACCCTGTGGCAGGCGCGGCTGCCGGCCGGCGGTCAGGCGACGCCGATGAGTTTCGTCGCGCCGAAGAGCGGCCGCCAATACGTGGTGGTGATGGCCGGCGGTCACGGCTCGCTCGGAACGAAGATGGGCGATTCGTTGATCGCCTATGCCCTGCCGACCGGCGCCACGCGGCCGTGAGGTTGCGGCGTCGCGTCTTTTCTACTCTCGGAGATCTCGGTCGATGGCGCGTCTCACTCGTGGGTTCTTCACCATTCTCGCCGCGGTGGCGGCCGGCAGCGGTGTCGCCTGGCTCGCCGAGCGGGCGGAGGCGCGCCGGGCCGCGGCGGTCGGTGGGCACGCCGCGCGGTCGCCGGCCGAGATGACGGTCGAAGGCTGGCGATCGATCGTGGCGCGCGCCGCGCGCGGGTTCCTCGACGACCGGGTGACTTCGGAAGCCGCGTCGATCGCCTTCTACGCGCTGTTGTCGCTGGTGCCGGCGCTGTCGGTGCTGGTGTCGATCTATGGTCTGTTCACGCCGCCGTCGAGCATCCCGGCGCAGCTCGCGGTGTTCACCTCGCTGTTGCCGGAGGCGGCGCGGACGCTGGTCGAAGAGCAGGCGATCCGGCTGACCAGTCAGTCGAACGGGGCGCTATCGATCACCCTGGTGATTTCCTTCGGCCTCGCCGCCTGGAGCGCCAATGCCGCGGTCAAGGCGCTGTTCGAGGCGATGAACGTGATCTGGGGGCGGCGCGACACCCGTTCCTTCGTCGAGATCAATCTGGAATCGCTGCTGTTCACCTTCACCGGGATCCTGGTGGCGACGATCATGCTGATCACCCTGGGGGTGATCCCGAGCGTGATGGCGCTGTTGTCGGTGCCGCCGGAGACCGAATTGCTGCTCGCCCTGGTGCGCTGGCCGCTGTTCTATCTGACCGGGCTGGCGGCGATCGTCATGCTCTATCGCCGCGGGCCGTGCCGGCCGGCGCCGGGCTGGCGCTGGGTGTTGCCGGGGGCGATCGCCGCGGCCACCACCTGGGTGATCGCCTCGGCGAGTTTCTCCTGGTACGTCTCGACGCTCGCCACCTACCCGGCGACCTATGGGTCGCTGGCTACGGTTGTGGTGGTGCTGACCTGGCTGTGGCTGTCGGCGATGATCCTGCTGGCCGGCGGCGAGATCGTCGCCGAAATCGAGCGCCAGATCGGCTGGCCGCCGGCGGTCGATGCCTGAAGGCGGGCTCGCGTCAGCGGTTCAACCACCACACCCCGAGGTTCAGCGCGGTGGCGAAACAGGTCCACGCCAGATAGGGGACGAGCAGGAGGCCGGCCGGCCGGTCGACGCGGGCGAATCCGACGATGGTCATGACGATCGCCGGCAGGAGCAGGGCCAGCACCACGAGGCCCGCGGGCGGCGAATGCAGGCCGAAGAAGGCGATCGACCACAGGGCGTTGAGGCTGATCTGCACCAGGAACCAGCGGATCGCCGCGCCGCGTCCGGGGGCGTCGGCGTCGCTGCGCAAGATGCGCCAGAAGGCCACGATCATCGTCAGATAGAGGAACGTCCAGGCCGGCGCGAACAGGCCGTTGGGCGGTACGAACCACGGCTTGGCGAGGCCGGCGTACCAGGGGACCAGGGCCGGCAGGGTGACGACGTTGCCGAGCGCGCCGGCGATCGCCACCGGCAGGACGGCCAGTCCGACCGCGACGAGCGGACCGGGGCGGAAGCGGATCGGGGTCATGGAGAGCCTCACGAGGGAGAGGGGATTGCGAGGGGCCGGGCGTCGAGCGGGACGGGACGGGCGTCGACGGCAACGCTCGAGCTCGGTCCTCGGTTCCCTCTACGGGCGCGGCGGCGGAACGGTTCGGCGATCGATGCGTTGTTCCTCCAGTTCCCAACAAAGGAGGTGACCCATGTCCATCGACATTCTCATCGCCGTCCTGATCTACATGATGGTTCAGGCGGTGCTCTTCGGGATCGGCGCGATCGCCATCCTCGCCACCCCGCTCGCGGCTCAGGCGATGGTCCTGATGCCGTGGTTCATCGGCCTGTCGTTCCTGGCCTCGATCCCGATCGCCTGGGCGGTGGCGCCGCGTCTGCGGGCGCGGTTCGAATTGCGCCGTCCCGCGCCGGGCGAGTGAGCTCGACGGGCACCGGTGGATCGGGGTGAACCGTGCTTTCGCGAAGCCGCCGCCACCTTCGGGTCGCGGCGGATTCGCTACATCGAACGGGCTCATTCGTCGGCGGTCAGCGCCTGGATGGTCTCGCGGCGGCGGATGCGGGCCGCGTCGATCAGCATCTGCGCGGCCCAGCGGTGGACGTTGCGCTGGCGCACCACGTCGCGCATCAGCCGCATGCGGTCGCGTTGTTCGGATTCGGGCATGCGCAGGGCCACGGCGAAGGCGTCGGCCATGGCGCGCGTGTCATAAGGATTGACGATCAGCGCCTCCGACAATTCGCGCGAGGCCCCGGCGAAGCTCGACAGCACCAGCACACCCTGTTCGTCGTCGCGGGCGGCGACGAATTCCTTGGCGACCAGATTCATGCCGTCGTGCAGGCTCGACACCACGCAGACGTCGGCGGCGCGGAACAGCTCGTAGACCTCGCGCTGGTCGTGGTGGCGGATGACCAGATGGATCGGCTTCCAGCCGGCGGTGCCGTGGGCGGCGTTGATCGCGTCGGCGAGACGGACGGCGTCGGACTGGAGCTTGTCGTAGGCGCCGAGTTTCGAGCGGGTCGGCGCGGCGGCCTGGACGAAGGCGATCTTCTCCTTCCATTCCGGATGCTGGGTGAGCAGGTCGTGGACCGCCGCCATGCGGTCGAGGATGCCCTTGGTGTAGTCGAAGCGCTCGATGCCGACGGCGATGCGGACGTCGTCGGCGAGGCCGAGACGGGCGTGCACGGCGCGGCGGCACTCGGCGATCGAGCCTTGCGTGGCCAGCGCCGCCGGCGGCCACTCGATCGAGATCGGATAGGGCCGGATCAGCGTGTCGCGGCCGCGCAGGATGACCGAGCCCTGCTCGCGATCGATGCGGCTCTCCATGAAGCGGTCGGTGGCATCGAGGAAGTTGTTGCAGTGCTGGCGGGTGTGGAACCCGAGCACGGTCGAGCCGAGCAGGCCGTCGATGATCTCCTCGCGCCACGGGCAGATGCCGAAGGTCTCGCCGTTGGGCCAGGGGATGTGCCAGAAGGTGATGATCGTCGCCTTGGGCAGGGCGTTGCGGATCATCCGCGGCAACAGAGCGAAGTGATAGTCCTGGACCAGGACGATCGGATCCTCGCGGCCGGCCTCGGCGACCACCACGTCGGCGAACTTCTGGTTGACCGCCCGATAGGCCTCCCAGTCCTCGGCGCGGAACAAGGGCCGGACGAAGGCGGTGTGGCACAGCGGCCAGAGGCCTTCGTTGGAGAAGCCGTAATAGTGGCCGTCGATCTCCTCGTCGGACAGCCAGACGCGGCGCAGGGTGTATTCGGGATGGGCCGGGGGCACCCGCAGGCGATCGTGCTCGTCGACGGTGTCGTGATCGGCGGAGCCGCTGCCATGGGCGATCCAGGTGCCGCCGCAGGTGCGCATCACCGGTTCGAGCGCCGAGACCAGGCCGCTCGCCGGCAGCTGCAGGCTGATCTCGCCCTCGGGAGTGCGGTTGTGGATGTAGGGCTCGCGGTTGGAGACCACCATGATCTCGACGTCCGGCAGTTCCTCGTGCAGCAGCTGGGTCAAGGTCTTGGGCGACCATTCGACATAGATGCCGTCGGTGAAGCGGCGGTCGCGCTGGCGATCGCGGGCATTGGTGCGGTAGCCGACCCGGGTCGGCACCGGGCTGGCGACGGCGGGGTCGTCGGGTCCGGTCCAACGACGCCACAGGGTGGAGAGGAAGGTGGCGGTCGCGTTGTTCATCGGGGCTGCTCCCATCCTTTCGACAGCCGCATCGCGGCGACGATCATTCCGGCCATCGAATAGGTCTGGGGGAAGTTCCCCCACAGCTCGCCGGTCTGGGGATCGAGATCCTCCGACAGCAGCCCGACGTGATTGCGCAGGCGCAGCAGCTCTTCGAAGATCCGGCGCGCCTCGTCGGTGCGGCCGATGGCGGCGAGCGCGTCGACGTACCAGAAGGTGCAGATGGTGAAGGCGACGGTCGGGACGCCGAAATCGTCGGGCACGACGTAGCGCATCAGATGGCCGTGGTGGCCGAGGTTCGCGGCGATGGCGTCGACGGTGGCGACGAACCGCGGATCGGCGGCCTCGACGATGCCGAGCTCGTGGAGCAGCAGCAGACTGGCGTCGAGTTCGTCGCCGTCGAGACTGCCGGCGAAGTAACCGGCCTCGTTCCAGGCGCGGTCGAGGATGGTGCCGCGCAGATCGTCGGCGGCGGCGCGCCAGCGGGCGCCGTTCTCGCCGAGGCCGAGCTTCGCGGCGATGCGGGCGAGCCGGTCGCAGGCCACCCAGCACATCACCGCCGAATGGGTGTGGACCTTTGTGCGGCTGCGATATTCCCAGATGCCTGCGTCGGGGGTCAGCGCCCGGGCGAGCGCGCGCGTGCCGAGCGGTTCGAGCAGCGCGAACAGGCCGGGCCCGCCCATTTCCGGCAGGCGCTCGTCGAAGAACATCTGCCAGGCGGCGAGGATGACGCTGCCGTAGACGTCGTGCTGGACCTGCTCGCGGGCCGCGTTGCCGATCCGCACCGGGCCGTTGCCGCGATAGCCGGCGAGCGTCGGGGCGACGTATTCGTCGATCGGCCGCTCGGGGACGACGGCATAGACCGGCTTCAGATCGGGTCCGCGCTCCAGCGCGATGACGTCGGTGACGTAGGCGATGAAGCGTTCCATGGTCGGGGTCGCGCCGACCCGGTTGAGGGCATGGACGGTGAAATAGGCGTCGCGGATCCAGCAGTAGCGATAGTCCCAGTTGCGCTCGGTGCCGGAGGATTCCGGGATCGAGGTGGTAAGCGCCGCGACGATCGCGCCGGTGTCCTCGAAGCTGCACAGCTGCAGGGTGATCGCCGCGCGGATCACCGCCTCCTGCCACTCGAAGGGCACGTTGAGGGTGCGGACCCAGTCGAGCCAGTGGCCACGGGTGCGTTCGAGGAAGTCGTGACCGATGCGGTCGGTCGAATCCGGCAGGGTCTCGTCGGAGTGGACGATGAGGGTCATGCGCCGCGTCAGCACGAAGGCGGTCTCTTCGGCGATGTGGGTGATCGGCGCATCGGTGGTCAGGCGGACGGTGCCGGCGGCGGTGACGTAGCGGACGTGGCTCGATCCGACGATCGCCGGGGCGGCGGCGTCGGCCGGCCCACGCGGCCGCATGCGGATGCGGATGCGCGGCAGGCCGGCGATCGGCTCGATCACCCGGACGATGTTGAGCGGCCGATAGGTCCGCCCGTGCTGGCGGAAGCGCGGCACGAAGTCGAGGATGCGGAAGCTGGCGCCGTCGCGGTCGGTGAGGATGGTCTCGACGATGGCGGTGTTGCGCACATAGCGCTGGTCGGTGCTGGCCTCGTCGTCGAAGCCGATCGAGAAGAAGCCCTTCTGGGGATCGTCGCCGTCGATCAGCGCCGAGAAGATCGGTTCGCCGTCGAGGCGCGGCCAGCAGCCCCAGACGATGGCGCCGTGACGATCGATGAGGGCGGCGATGGAGCTGTTGCCGATGACGGCGAGGTCGAGCGACGGCCGGGCGATCATGGAGTGGTCCTTTCGACGAGGGCGGCGAGCCAGGCGCGGACCTGGGCGGGGCCTCGGAAGTCGGCGATCTCGTCGGTGAAGTGTTCGCCGGCGACGCGCAGGGCGATGCCGCCGAGGTGCTCGGCCGCCTCGAAGGCACTTTCGTCGGAGACGTCGTCGCCGATCATGATCGGGCGACGGCCGTGGAAGGCCGGCAGTTCGGCGATGGCGGCGATCGCCGCCCCCTTGGAGACCCGGCGCGGCACGATCTCGAACACCCGACGTCCGCGGGTGAGGATCAGATCGGCCTCGGCTTGGACTTCGGCGAGGGCATGGCGCAACTCGGCCTCGAGATAGGCGGAGGCGGTGGGGACGGCGCGCCAGTGGACGGCGATCGAGGTGCCCTTGTGCTCGACGAGCACGCCGGGCACGGCGCGCACGACGCGGGTCACCCGCTCGAACACGTTGTCGGCGATCGGTTCGGCCAGCCGGGTCACGGCGTCGTCGGCGCCGAGGCGCAGGGCACCGCCGTGGACGCCGGCGACCACCATCTTCAAGGGCGCGAGAAACCCGTCGATGTCGGCGACGGTGCGGCCGGTGACGATCGCCACGGCGCCGTCGAAGGCCACCTGGAGGCGGCCGAGCAGGGCGACCAGGGTCGCCGGGACGGCGGTGCCGTCGGGCGTCTCGGCGATCTCGACCAGCGTGCCGTCGAAATCGAGGAACAGCGCCTCGGTGCGGGCTTCGGCGACGACGGCGGGGCCGCCGGCCTGGGACGCGGTGGCTGCGGACATCTGCAAGAGGGCACCTCTTCCCGGGGGGATTCGTCGGAAATCCTCCCGCGGCGCGCCGAGGGGGGCAGCGCGACGCGAGAGGATCTCGGTTCGACGGCGATCAGCGATAGCGACAGACGCGGCGGTCGAGGCCGGCGTCCCAGTAGCAGGAGCGCGCGGCGTGGCGCGGCCGGGTGGCGTCGGCGACGACCGCGCCGACCGCGGCCCCGGCGACGCCGCCGACCAGGGCGCCGCCGACCGAGTTGGAGGCGACGCCGCCGATGATCGCGCCGCCGACCCCGCCGATACCGGCGCCTTCGGCCATGCGGGTGTCACGGGCATTGGCGCAGGCGCCGAGGGTGAGGGCGACGGCGATGAGGGCGATGGTGGTCTTCATGTCAGGTCCTCGCGGGGTTGGGGAACGGTGGTCTTGGTTCAACGGCAACGGCCGGCATCGGTGCAGGGGGGATTGGCGGCCGGTGCGGCCGGCTGCTGCCTTGCCGGAGGCGCGGCCCGCGGCGGCTGGGCGCGCGGTTCGGTGCGCTGGGGCTGAGCGCGTGGCGGGGCCGCTTCCTGGCGCTGTACCGGCGCCCGCATCTGCGGGGGTGCCGCCCGGGGCGTCGTCTCGCTGCGCGCCGGTCGACCCGATGCGCTCGCCGCGGCGGGATCGGCGGGAATCACGTCACGACGGCCGTGGTCGCGGGGTGTGCGTACGCCGGGGTCGGCGGGACGCCGTCCGACGAAATTCTGGTCGGACGGGGGGACCCGCTGCGGCCGCACGAAGGCATCGCCAGCGGGCTGCCGATCGGGGCGGGACGTGCCCATGGCCGGGCGCTCCGAATTCGGCGGTCGCCCACCGTGACCGCGCCAGTAGCGGTCGTTGCGGTAGAAGGAGCGATCCTCGTAGTGGCTGCCCCAGTAATCGGCCATGCCGAAGGAGAGGATCGACAGGCCGAACATCGCCGCAGCCGGGTCGGAGATGCGAATGCGGCGACCCTCGCCGGCCAGTTCGATGCGGCTGCCGGGGAACCAGCCGCGATCGCCGTCGATCGAGACGTCGCACCAGGTGCGGCCGCGCAGACAGCCGTAGACGTCGAGGCTGTCGCCGCGGGCGACCCGGGCGATCGCCGGATAGTCGGACTGCGGCCCGGCCCGGAGCGTGCCGGAGGAGCGCGCCCAGCCTTCGGCGGCGGACGCGGCGGCGGGTAGCGCCAGGGTGGCGAGGATCAGGGTGATCGCCGAGATCGTACTGCGATGGGTCATGGAGGTTTCCTCTCGTGCGCTCGGCGGCCGGTACGTCGGGGTGCCGGCGCGAGGTTCTCGGAACCCGCGGAGCGTCACCACGACGAGGGGGAGCGAAGCGTCGACTTCGTGGTTCTCGTCTGCCGGAGAGAACGCGCCGGCCGCGCTTTGGTTCCCGCGCCGCGCCGAAAAGACGGTTCAGATCAGCGGGCGACGCTCCGGTGGTCGGGCGTCGGCGGCGGCCAGGGTGGCCATCGCGCCTTCGTCGTGGATCTCCAGGCGGCGATCGGCGAGGGTGAAGACCCCGGTGGTGCGCAGCCGCTGCAGGGTCTTGTTGAAGGTCACCAGCGACATGCCGAGGGTGTCGGCGAGATGCTGCTGGGTCATCGGCAGGGTCAGGGCACCGCCCTCCAGGACGCCGCTCTCGCGCGCCCGGCGCCACAGGTGCCACAACAGGAAGGCGACGCGTTCGCGCGCGTGCCGCCGGCCGACGGCCAACAGCTGGTCGTCGAGCAGACGCTCCTCGCGGGCGGCGAGCCAGGTCAGGTTGCGGGCGAGCGGCGGGTGATTGCGGAACAGTTCGTCGAGGCGATCGCGCGAGAAGACGCACAGGCGGACGTCGGTCAGCGCCTCGATGCCGTGTTCCAGCGCCTGGGCGAGGGTCGCCTGGAGGCCGATGAAGTCGCCGGGCAGGACGTAGTTGAGAATCTGGCGCCGACCGTCGGGCAGCGACTTGTAGCGGAAGGCCCAACCCGACAGCACCGTGAAGAGATGGGGCGAGGTAGCACCTTCCAGGTAGATCGCGCCGCCGGGGCGGGCGTGGAGCTCGCCCATCTTGAAGCTCGACACGAAATCGAGCTCGGCGCCGACCGCCTCGATGAAGATCGCGCGCTTGCGCAGGGGACAGGCGGGACAGGCGATCTGGCGACCGGAGTCGGTCATGCGATCCTTTCTCGAACGATCCGCGGCGAAAGGCGCCGGATGTGTCGTTCTTAAATGCGCCGCCCCGACGGGGCGGTCCAAAGTGTCGGTCCGAACCGCCGCCGGCCGCCTCCGCCGCCCGCGAGGTCCCTCACCGACCGGGCCGCGACGCTCGACGGTCTCACGAGAGTTTCGTCCCGATGAATTCCCGATTGCCCAGGATCGACGATGTCGCGCCGTGGACCGCCCTGCTCGTCGAAGACGAGGCGCTGATCGCCGCGTCGACCGAAGCGCTCCTGTTCGAACTCGGCGCCACCGAGGTGCGTTGGGCGACCACCGTCGAAGAGGCCGAACGCCAGATCGAGACCGAGGCGCCGACCATCGCCGTGGTCGACTGGTTCGTCGGCCGGCGAACCGCCGAGCCGTTGGTCAACCGCCTCGCGGACCAGGGCGTCGGCATTCTGCTGCTGACCGGGGCGTCACCCGAAGACATCGTGCGGCCGGCCGACGCCGAGATCCTGGTGCTCGGAAAGCCGGCCCGCGACGCCGCGGTCGCCGAGGCGATCCGAAGGTTGTTGCGTCGCGGGCCGGAAGACTTCGCCGTCACCGATAGAAGATGGCGAGCAGAATGATGATCGGAATCGGCACGCCGACCAGCCAGAGAAGAATTCCGCGTCCCATGATCGGGTCCTTTCGGTGAGAGATGGGCGGGCTCGTCGACTCGGTTCGACCGACCCGACGAGGTGGCGCCGAGGTGCCGCCGAGGCGCCGGCCGGCGATGCGCGAGCCGAACGATGCTCGCAGGGCACAACGTCGATGCCGGCCGATCGGTTCCGCCGACCCGGGCGTTCGTCCCTGGCGATCAAATCGGCGGGGCGGGGGAACGAGATCGAAGCTGCGGCGTTACACCTCGCGAAAAGGTTCGTGGGGAGTCCGTCATGTTGCAGTGGTCTCTGATCTTTCTGGTGGTCGCGCTGATCGCGGCGGTGTTCGGCTTCGGCGGCGTCGCCGCCACCTCGGCGGGCATCGCGCGCATTCTGTTCGGCGTGTTCCTGCTGCTGTTCCTGGTGTCCTTCGTGATGCAGATGCTCGGACGCGCATGAGAGGCGCGGCGGCGGACGCGGGTGCGATGGAACCCAGCCCTCGCCTCGGACGTTGTCGTGCCCAGTGACGGTGACCCGCGTGCATCGAGCGCAACCGCGACCCAGGGAGGAAACCCGCATGAGCCAGTTGTTCGCGATCGTCTATGACGACCCCGACCTCGCGCGCCGCGCGGCGGACCAGATCCGCGAGCTGGCGCGTGGCCGTCTCCTGTCGTTGCGTGACATGGTGGTGGTGACGCGGGCCGACGACGGTACGGTGAAGCGCGACCCGTCGGTCGATTTGGTGACCGGCGGTGCGCTCGGCGGCGCCTTCTGGGGCGGTCTGATCGGTCTGATCTTCATGGCGCCCCTGGCCGGCGCCGCGGGTGGGGCGGCCGGCGGGGCGCTGAGCGGATGGCTCACCGACTACGGCGTCGACGACGACTTCATCCGCGAGGCCGCCCTGCGGGTGAAGTCCGGCCGGGCCGCGGTGTTCGTCCTCGCCGACGACATGATCGTCGACGAGGTGGCGTCGGCGCTCGGCGAGGTGCGGGGCGAGCTGATCTATTCCTCGCTCACCGCCAACGTCGACGCGGTGATCTCGGCGGCGCTCGCCGGAGCCCTCCACGACGGCAAGATAGGGATTCTCCAGCCATGAGCGATCTGTCGATCCCGCAGTCTCTGCGCGCCGCGGTGACGCCGCCGCCGGAAGTGCCGCGCGACACGTCGCGGCCGTCGCTGTTCGTGCGGTTCTCGACCCGCGTCGCGCTGCTCGCCGGACGGCCGGCGACCTTCATCTTCGCGTTGGCGGTGGTGATCGTGTGGGCGGCGTCGGGGCCGCTGTTCCATTTCTCCGACACCTGGCAGTTGGTCATCAACACCGGCACCACCGTCGTGACGTTTCTGATGGTGTTCGTGATCCAGAACGCCCAGAATCGCGACGGCGAGGCGATCCAGGTCAAGCTCGACGAGTTGATCCGCGCCACCAAGGACGCCCGCAACACGATGATCGGCATCGAGAAGCTCGACGATGCCCATGTGCGCGCCCTGGAGGCCGAGCTCGAAGAACATTGCGCAGGGAGCGCGGAGACGGGTGTCGCAGGCAAATGAACCGGGACTGTTGAAGTTCGTCGACCGGCGGTTCCTCGGTTACAACGTCCTGATGGCTCTGGTGGCGGCGGCGATCCTTCTGACGATCGCCGTCGGCTCCTTCGTGTTCGGGGAGCGGACGCAGGAGCAATCGGCCGAAGCCCTGCGCGCCGCGGCGACCGATCGCGCCGCGCTCGCCGTGTTGGCCAGTCTGGTCGATGCCGAGACCGGGCAACGCGGCTGGTTGCTGACCGGCGACGACGATTATCTCAAGCCCTACACCGATGCGCGGACACACTTTCCCGGGCAGCTCGAGCAGTTCCGCCTCCAGGTCGAACGGCTGTCGAACGACGTGACGATTCCCGATCCGGCGCGGCTCGAGGACGTGGCGCGACGCAAGTTCGACGAACTGGCCCAGACCCTCGCGCTGGCGCGCACCGGCGATCGCGACGGCGCCTTCGCGCTGGTGCGCAGCGATGTCGGCATCACCTTGATGGACGAGGCACGGGCCTATGTCGCACAGGTTCTGGCGCTCACCGACGGTCTGCGGCTGCGGCGCATCGAGCAGATGCGGGCGAGCGCCCGACTGCTGACGGTGCTGACCAGCCTCGGGGTGGTGACCATCCTGGTGCTGTCGGTCCTGGCGATCCTGCTGATCACCCACCACACCCGCGAATTGGAGGTTGCCCGCCGCGATCTGGCGCGCTCCAACGAGGCGCTCGAGCACCGGGTGCGCGATCGCACCCGCGAGTTGTTGGGGGTTAATGCCGAGGTCCAACGCTACGCCTATATCGTCAGCCACGACCTCAGGGCGCCCCTGGTCAACATCATGGGCTTCACCAGCGAGCTGGAGACGGCGACCTCGCGGTTTTCGACCTTCCTGCACCGCGGCGGCTTCGATCGGACCGATCCGATCGTCGCCGACGTCCACGAGGCGGTGGACGTCGACATCCCCGAGGCGCTCGGTTTCATCCGCACCTCGACCACCCGCATGGATGCGCTGATCAACGAAATCCTCAAGCTGTCGCGGCTCGGGCGGGTGCCGCTGGTGCCCGAGGCGATCGTCATGGAGACGCTGCTGCGCGACTGCATCGCCACCGTTCAGCATCGGCTCGATGCCGGCGGAGCGACGGCGATGGTGATCTCGCCCTTGCCGCGGATCGTCTCCGACGCCAACTCCCTGAATCAGATCTTCACGAATCTTCTGGACAATGCCGCGAAATATTTCGACCCTGCACGACCGGGACGCATCGTCATCCGCGGCCGGACCGAGGGGGCGAACGCGATCTTCTCGGTCGAGGACAACGGGCGCGGCATCGCCGCGGGCGACCACGAGAGGATCTTCGAACTGTTCCGACGCTCCGGCGCCCAGGATCGCCCCGGAGAGGGCATCGGGCTCGCCCATGTGCGTTCGCTGGTGCGGCGCCTCGGCGGCGACATCGGCGTCGTCTCCGACGGGAGCACCGGAACGATCTTCCGCCTGATCCTGCCGATCGATCTGCGTCCCCGCCTGAAGAAAGACACTGCGTGATGCCTCAACCGCGAACCGTGACCATCGTGATGATCGAAGACGACGAGGGTCACGCGCGCCTGATCGAAAAGAACATCCGCCGCGCCGGGGTGACCAACGAGATCCTGGGATTTCGCGACGGAACCACGGCGCTCGCCCGTCTGCTCGGACCTGACGGCAGCGGCGTGCTCCCCCTCGGCCATGCCTGGCTGGTGCTGCTCGACCTCAATCTGCCGGACATGACCGGCATCGACATTCTCGCGCGGCTGAAGAGCAACGAGCACACCCGGCGATCGCCGGTGATCGTGCTGACCACCACCGACGACCAGCGCGAGATTCAGCGCTGCTACGACCTCGGAGCCAACGTCTACATCACCAAGCCTTTGAACTACGAGAGCTTCGCCAATGCGATCCGCCAACTGGGGCTGTTCCTGTCGGTGATGCAGGTGCCGGAGGCCGATTGATCGTGCCCTATGGAACCGACGTGCGCGGCCCGATCCGCGTCCTCTACATCGACGACGATCCGGGCCTCGGGGTGCTGGTCCAGAAGGCCTTCGCCCGGCGTGGGCATTCCGTGGTCCACGTCACCGACGGCGCGGCGGGTTTCGCGCGTCTGGCGGCCGGCGACATCGACGTCATCGCGCTCGATCATTCGCTGCCCGGCGAGACCGGCCTCGACGTTTTGGCGCGGCTCGGCCCGCGCAGCGAGCGGCCGCCGGTGGTCTACGTCACCGGTTCGGCCGACGCGCGCATCGCCGTCCAGGCGATCAAGGCCGGGGCCGACGAATACGTCATCAAGGACGTGTCCGGGGAATTCTACGAGCTGCTGATCGCCGGGGTCGAGCACGTGCTGGAGCGCTGGCGGCTGCGCCGTCAGAAGGCGGAGGACGAGAAGGCGGTGCGGCACGCCCGCGACCGCGCCGAGATGCTGCTGCAGGAGGTCAATCACCGCATCGCCAACAGCCTCGGGCTGGTGGCGGCGATGGTGCGGATGCAGGCGACGGTGTTGTCCGATCCGGCGGCGGTGCAGGCCCTGCAGGAGACCCAGGCGCGGATCACCGCGATCGCCGGTGTCCATCGCCGCCTCTACACCTCCGATCGCATCGGCTTGGTCGAGATCGACGACTATCTCGGCCATCTGTGCGGCGAGCTGCAGGATTCGCTGGCCGACGACGACCACCCCTACGAGGTGGTGCTCGAAGCCGAGCGAATCGAAGTCTCGACCGACAAGGCGGTGTCGCTCGGGGTGATCATCGGCGAGCTGGTCACCAACGCCTTCAAATATGCCTACCAGAAGGGACGTCTGGGCACGATCCGGGTCGTCGTCGCGACACGCGAAGACGGTATCGTGCGCCTGACCGTCGAGGACGACGGCGCCGGCTACGATCCGAGCGGGCCGGTGCGCGGCACCGGGCTCGGCTCGAAGATCCTGGCGGCGATGGCAACCAATCTGGCGGCGGTGGTGACGCAGGACCGCGAGGCCCCCGGCACGCGCATCCAGGTCGATTTTCCGTTGAAGTGACCGAGCGACCGGCGGGTTTGAAGTCAGGGGGGCGGGCGTCTCACCCGCCGATCGCTCTCGGCCGCCGCCTCGGCTCCGATCCAGGGGGGATGGAGGGAAGTCGGGATGCGGCCATTTCGGTGGTCTGCGGACGGTGTCAGCGCACGTCGATGCGGGCGCTCGGCGGTCCGCCACGTTCGGTCTTGAACACGATGGTGCAGGCCTGCGGCGGGCAGATCGCGTCGGCGTCGTCGACGACGGCGATCGGCGGCAGCAGTTGGGCGACGACCGTCGGGCGCTGCGGCTCGGCGGCGAAGGCGTAGGCCGAGAGTCCGACGACGATCGCCATCGACACTCCGCTCACCAGTTTTCCCTGCGTCTTCATTCGGCACCTCCCTCGAGGCGGGCGGGCCGCGACATCTGTCCGGCCACATCGGAACAACGCGGGAAGGTGTGGAAAAGTTTCGGGTGTTCCGACGTATTCGTTAATTTTTCGTTGACGCCCGAGATCGCGACGACGCTGCGGCGCTCAGCGCCGTCGCGCCGCGAGAAAGGCCGCCGCGGCGATCGCCACCACCGCGGTGACGCCGACGTGGCGCAGGGCCAGCGACACAGCCGGCGGGGCCAGCGTCGCGAAGGCGCTGGCGCGCACCGCGGTGCCGACGGCGGTCCGGGCGCGGTTCATCGCCGCCGCGGTGAGCGCCGCGACGACGATCGCGGCGACCGCACCGATTCCGGCGACCACGAGCGCCGCCTGGACCGGGCCGAAGCGGTCGATCAGCGACGCATGCAGCGCCAGGGCGAGGAACACCGTGGTGACGGTGACCAGCACCCCGACGAACGCCGCACCGGCGGCGATCAGGCCCGCCCGACGGCGGAGATCACCGCCGTCGAGCCCGATCAACCGAGAGACGAGACTCATCGACGCGCGTCCGAACGCGTCATCCAGCCGAGCAGCAGGCCGGCACCGGCGGCGATCGCCAGGGCGGCGACCGGGTTGCGGGCGACCGAACGGCCGATCGCGTCGATGCCGTTCTCGGTCAGGGCGCGGGCGTCGCCGGCGACCGCACCGATGCCGTCGATGGTGGCGGTACCGGCGGCCCGGGCCGCGGCGACGGCTTCGTCGCTCTTGACGCCGGCCTGGGCGGCGAAGGCGTCGGCGGCCTGACGGATCGCCTCGACGGCCTGACGAGCGAGAGCGGCGACGTCGTCACCGACGGCGGCGGTGTCGGACTGGAGGCGCGAGGTATCGAGGCGTTCGGGGCGGGCCATGGAGGCGATCCTTCCGTTGATGGCGTTGGCGGCAGAGGCTTCGGCCCGGCGGACGGACCGTTCGGCGCTGGACTCGACGGCCGGTTCGTCGGTATCGGCGACGATCGGCAGGTCGGTCGGGTGCTCGCCCTTCGGCGAGGACGTGTCGTGGTGGTCGTCGGCTTTCGCCATGGGACTCCCTTTCGCTGTTCGGTGGGGCCGGGCGAGGTCTTCGCAAGGGCCGGATGGCGCCGCGCCGGCACCGGTTCGACGGGTCAACGCACCGATGGGTGGGAAGTTCCCGTGCGACGACGCGGGAGGCGAGGGAACCTTCGGCGCCGCCGCGCGTAGCCCTGGGCGCTCGCGTCCCCAGGAGAAGCCAGAATGAATCGTCCCGTTTCCGATCCCGCCGTCGTCGCCCGAGCGGGCCTGCCGGATCCGACCCTCCTGCCGCCGCCGTCGCCGGCCGCGTCGTCGCTCCTCGACCCGACCCGCAGCCTCGCCGAATGGGCGGTGATCGGCCTGTTCGTGATCGCCGCCTTCGCGGTGATGCGCTCCACCGCCGGCCTGCTGGTGCCGATGGTGGCGGCGGTGGTGGTCGGCAGCGTACTGGCGCGGATCGGCGACCGGGCGGCCCGCCTCGGCATCGCGCCGCTGGTGGCCGGGCTCGGCCTGGTCGGGATGACCGGGCTCGGCGGCTTCCTGCTGGTCGACGCCCTGCTCGAACCCTTCGCGGCGATGGTCGCCCGCGCGCCGCAGATGCTGGCGTCGCTGACCGAGGCGGCGGCGCCGCTGATGGCGCCCCTGTCGTCGCTGAAGAAGGCCTTGATGCACGTCGCCGGCGATCAGGCCGCGGCGCCGGTGGCGATGGGCAGCGAAATGAGTTGGCTCGGCGACTTCGTCTCGGGACTGACGCCGGCGCTGGGCGAGTTCTTCGTGTTCTTCGCGACGCTCGCCTTCTTCGTCGCCGGCCGGGTGGCGCTGCGGCGGCGGATGATCCTGGTGTGGACCGAGCGCGAGCGTCGTCTGGCGGCGATCCGCATCCTCAACGCCATCGAGGAAGCGCTGGCGCTCTATTTCGCCACCACCGCGACGATCTATGCCGGGGTCGGCGTGGCGACCGCGGTGATCGCTGCGGCGAGCGGTCTGGCCAATCCGATCCTGTGGGGCATGCTGGCCTTCACCGCCAGCTTCATTCCCTATCTCGGGGCCGGCCTGATCGCCCTGGCCCTGGCGGCGGGCGGGCTGGTCGGCCATCCCGGCTCGGTCTGGGCGATGGTCCCGGCCGGGGCCTTCCTGATCGTCCACCTGGTCAGCGAGAACGCGGTGATCCCGGCCTTCCTCGGCCGGCGCCTGGAGATCAACCCCTTCGTGGTGTTCGTGGCGATCGTGTTCTGGAGCTGGATGTGGGGACCGGTCGGGGCGATGCTGGCGGTGCCGCTGCTCCTGGTCGCCGACACCATCCACGACGAGCTGCGCCCCAGCCGCGGCGCGCTGCCGGCGTGAGGCGAAACGAAACCGGCGGCGGATCGCTCCGCCGCCGGTTCAGCCGGGATACCGAGGATGAGGGCTTCAGGCGACGTCGGCGGGCGACGCGGCGCCGGCGGAGACGACGCCGATCTCCGGTCCGAAGTCGTCGGCCGAGGTGACCGCCATCTGCTGCATCAGGCGCTGGCGGGCGCGGTTGACCCGGCTCTTGACCGTGCCGATGGCGCAGCCGCAGATCTCCGCGGCCTCTTCGTAGGAGAAGCCCGAGGCGCCGATCAGGATCAGCGCTTCGCGCTGGTCGGGCGGCAGGCGGCCGAGGGCCTCGCGGAAGTCGGCGAGGTCGAGATGGCCGTGCTGGGCCGGCGGCGAGACCATCCGCGCGGCGGCTTCGCCGTCGACGTCCTGGACTTCGCGGCGACGCTTGCGGTGCAGGCTGTAGAAGGTGTTGCGCATGATGGTGAACATCCAGGCGCGCAGGCTGGTGCCTTCGGTGAACCCGTCGGACGACGCCCAGGCCTTCATCAGGGTCTCCTGGACCAGGTCGTCGGCGCGGTCGATGCTGCCCGACAGCGAGATCGCAAAGGCGCGCAACGAGGGAATCTCGGCGAGCAGGGCGTCCTTGAGGCGCGGTGCCGACAGATTCATCGCGGGACCTGCGACGGTTCTGACGTCGTGTCGGCCGGAGCCGACGCATCGGTCTCGGCCGCAGACGGCGTCTCGCGGGATTCGAGCTGTTCGAGCAACGACTTGAAGCGATCGGGGACCGGTTCGGAGACCATCTGGTCATAGAGTTGGCGCAGCTGCCGCCCGATGTGGGCCTGGAGCTTGGGTTCGAGCGTCGGAGTGGGACGATCGTCGTCGCGGGAGGCATTCATCTTCGGATCGGCTTTCTACGATGGATCGGAATCTCGAGCCGCGACGAGGGATCTCCGGAGGTCGGGTGCGGCGTTGGTCGAGACCAGAACGCCGGTTCGACGCAGAAGTTCCGAGGGGCATGAAAAAAATTCGAAGGCCTGGAACCGATCACGACGATCGGCGTTTACCCCCCGGATCCATACCCCCGACCGTTCCGTACGGGGCTCGAGCGAGGTCGTTTCGAACATGTCCATCACAGCACTCGTCGCTCCGCAACTGCCGCTCCTGCGGCGCTACGCCCGCGCCTTGTCGGGAAGTCAGACCAGCGGAGATTCCTATGTTCTGGCGATGTTGGAAGCCCTGGTGGCCGATCCTTCGGTGCTCGACCGGAGCGTCGAGCCGCGCCTGGCGATCTACAAGTTGTTCTCCCGGATCTGGAATTCGATGCCCCTCAACGGCCGCGCCGAAGCGATCGGCGAGGTTACTCCGGCCGAGCGCCACATCGAGGCGATCACGCCGCTGCCGCGCCAGGCCTTCCTCCTGACCGCGGTGGAAGGCTTCGATTCCCTGCAGGCCGCCGACATTCTGGCGGTGACCCCGGCCGAGGTTTCGATGCTGATCGACGTGGCCGGCCGCGAGATCGGGGCGCAGGTGTCGTCGACGGTTCTGGTGATCGAGGACGAGCCGATCATCGCCATGGACCTCGAGGCGCTGGTCGCCGGGCTCGGGCATCGGGTGGTCGGCAATGCCCGCACCCACACCGAAGCGGTGGCGATGGCCAAGGCGGAACGGCCGGGTCTGGTGCTCGCCGACATCCGCCTCGCCGACGGCAGTTCGGGCCTCGCCGCGGTCAACGAGATCCTCGAGACCTTCGAGGTGCCGGTGATCTTCATCACCGCCTATCCGGAATCCCTGCTCACCGGCCAGCGCCCCGAGCCGACCTTCCTGATCGCCAAGCCGTTCCGCGAGGACACCGTCAAGGCGGTGGTCAGTCAGGCGTTGTTCTTCGGCGATTCCGCGACGTTGCGCCAGCGTCGCACGGCATGAGCGATCGTGCGTCGCCGGTCCTCCCGGTTCGGCAGGGGCGGCTTCTTCCGCTCGCGCCGGACCGTTCCGGCCATACGTGAATGCAGCAGGGCGCGATGGATCTGTTCGGTTATGCGTCGGTGATGGCGATGGGCATGGGACGGGCGACCGACGGGTCGGTCGCCGCTCTGCACGTCATTTCCGAACTGGTGACCGCCGTCGCCTGTTTCGCGGCGGCGCTCGGCATCGCCTGGTACGCCCGCCACCGACAGAGCATGGCCGACGAATATCGGCGCGTGGCGGTCCTGCTGGTCACCTTCGCGGTAGCCTGCGGCGTCACGCGGATCGTCGATCTGACCCTGGTGTGGTTTCCTTTCTTCTGGCTGGTCGGCCTGCTCGAGGCCTTCACCGCGGCGACCACCCTGGTGGCGGCGGTGGCGCTGTGGCCGAAGCTGCCGGGCCTGATCGCCCTGCCGTCGTCCCACGATCTGCTCGAAGCCAACCGGCGGCTGGCGACCGAGGAGACGGCACGCAGCGATCTGGTGGTTCGCCTGCAGAAGCTCAACGACGAGCTGGAGCACCGCGTCGCCGAACGGACCGCCGAGCTCGCCGAGGCCAAGCAGCGCTTCGAGATGGCGCTGCTCGGCTCGAACATCGCCATGGCCCAGCAGGACCGCGATCTGCGCTACGTCTGGGTGCACAATCCGCCGGAAGGGCTGAGCTCCGAGATGATCGTCGGACGCAAGGCCCTCGACTTCATGCCCAAGGTCACCGAGCAGATCCCCGACGGCGCCAAGACGCGGGTGCTTGACACCGGCCTGCCGGAACGGGTCGAAGTGTCGATGCATCTCGAGCGCGGCACCCGCTGGTACGACGAGCGAATCGAGCCGGTGGTGCGCGACGGCGACGTGGTCGGCGTGGTCTCGGTGGCGATCGACATCACCTCGCACAAACGCTACGAGCAGCATCTGCGCAGCCTGCTGCGGGAACTGACCCACCGGTCGAAGAACCTGCTCGCGGTGGTCCAGGGGCTCGCGCGCCAGACCGCCGAATCGGTCGATACCATGCCGGAATTCACGCAGCGCTTCGGCGCCCGGCTGCAGGCCCTGTCGGGGGCGCACGAGCTCCTGGTGCGGCGGTCGTGGCAAGGGGTCGAGTTGCAGGATCTGGTGCTGCTGGAGATCGAATCCGATCTGCCGCCCGTCGCCGATCGGGTGGGGATCAGCGGCGTCCGCGAGATTCTCGGACCGGAGGCGGCCCAGAACATCGCCCTCGGATTGCACGAGTTGATGACCAATGCCCTGACCTACGGCGCCCTGTCGACGTCCGGTGGACGCGTCGACATCTCCTGGGACCGGATCCGCATCGGCGACGTCGACCTGTTGGAGCTGCGCTGGTGGGAATCGGGCGGCCCGACGGTGACCGAGCCCAATCGTCGGGGATTCGGCCGGATGCTGATCGAACGTCTGGTGCCGCGGGCCATCGAGGGCACCTCGGAGCTCGTCTTCGCGCCGGAAGGCCTGCGCTGGACACTGCGCTTTCCGATCGACCGGCTGGTCGTCGACGCCTGAGGCGGGCGAACGCCCGCCGTCCCCGCCGATCCCGCGACGGAACCCGAACGCGCGCCCGGCGTTGGTCTCCGAGGGGCCGGGCGGCGTGGTCGAGCGACCGCGCGCCCATCCCCGACGACCACCCGAGCCGGCCGGCGCAGCCCTTCCGGCGAACGGCGGGCCAGCCAGAGGACGCGGCATGAGCAACCCCTTCGACCCGATGGACGGCGAGCGCGACGGCGGTCCGGACGAGGAGCGTCCGGTCGCGCCCGTGCCGACGGGTGAGCCCGGAACCCTCGTCGAGGGCGCCGCGGAAGCCGCCGAGGACGACGCCGCAGAGGCGGTCGAAGCGGCCAAGGACGCCATCGAGAAGGCCGGCGCCGTTCTGTGAAACCGACGAACGGAGCGGCGCGGTCGATGTCTCGGCACCGGCCGGCGTCGTTCGTCGCGTCCGCGAGAGGAGACGCCCATGGCGTTCACGCCCCCTTCGACCTTGCGGTCCCGGCTGCGGGACTTCGCCGTCGCCGCCGTCCTGGTGATCGCGGCCGCGGTCGGCCCGACCTTCGCCCAGGACGCGCCGGCCGAACCGCCGGCCAAGATCGCGGTGGAGAACCGCGGTCCCGGCGATGCGGCGATCGCCGCGCGGATCCGCGAAGTTCTGACGGCGATCGGCGAGCACGAGCGCATCGGCGTGCGGGTCGACGGCGGCGTGGTGACCCTGACCGGCCGGGTGGTCGACAAGGGCAACGCCGCCGAGGCCGAGAAGATCGCGGCGCGCACCGAGGGCGTGGTCACGGTGCGATCGGAGATCGCGGTGGACACCTCGGTCTCGCGGCGGCTGCAGCCGGTGGTCGATCGGATGATCCAGCGCTTCTGGGCCTATGTCGAACAGGCGCCGCTGTTCCTGGTGGCGGTGGCGGTGCTCGCCGCCTTCGTGGCGGCGGGCAACTGGCTGGCGGGGCGGGCCGCGCTGTGGCAGCGCCTGCCGCTCAATCCCTTCGTCACCGATCTGCTGTTGCAGGTGGTGCGGCTGGTGTTCGCCGGGATGGGGCTGGTCACCGCCCTCGACATTCTCGGGGCCACGGCGCTGCTCGGCACGATCGTCGGCGCCGCCGGCATCTTCGGTCTGGCGGTCGGCTTCGCGGTCAAGGACACGGTGGAGAACTACGTCGCCAGCATCATGCTGAGCCTGCGTCAGCCGTTCCGCCCCAACGACCACGTGCTGATCGGCGACAAGGAGGGGCGGGTCCTCAAGCTCACGTCGCGGGCGACGATGATGCTGACCGCCGACGGCAACCATCTGCGCATTCCCAACGCCGAAGTGTTCAAGGCGACGATCCTCAACTATTCGACCAATCCGCAGCGGCGCTTCGAGTTCGACCTGACGATCGAATCGACCGGCGATCCGACCGCCCGCCTGCAGGAGGCGGTGCGTCTGCTCGGCGAGATCTCCGGCACGCTCGCCGATCCGGGGCCGTCCCTGGAGATCCGCGAGATCGGCAAGGCGACGATCACCATCCGCTTCTATGCCTGGGTCGATACCCGCCGGCAGTCGCTCGAGGGCGCGCGCAGCGCGGCGATCGTCGCGGTGCGGCGGCTGTTCTTCCCCGAGGGCCCGCGGGCGGCGGTGCCGACCCCGGCCGACGCCGACGGGATCGCGGCGATCGCCGAAGATCCCGCGCGGCAGCGCGAGCGGGTGGAAAAGGCGCGCGCCAAGGACGGCACGCGCGATCTCCTGACCCCGAAGGCCCGCGAGGCGTGATCACCGGCGCCGTCAGGCGCCGGCGGCGGCGCCGCGCACCAGGCGATGGACGAAGGCGAGCTTGGCGGTGACCGCCTCGGGCAGGACGAAGGGATAGAGATCCGCCTGACCGAGGCTGCGGTTGAGGGCGTTGACCGCCACCGTCACCGGCACCCAGGCGGCGATCAGGTCGGGGACCTCGCCCTGGCGGTAGGGATCGAAATCGACCTCCGTCGCCAGCGCCTCGCCGGCCGGGCCCTTGGGCCGCAGCACCAGTCCGAAGGCCTGGGCGGTTTCGAGGGCGTCGACCATGTGGGTGTAGTGGGCCCAGGTCTCGGCGAAGTCTTCCCACGGGTGGGTGCTGGCATAGGCGCTGATGAACCGGTTGCGCCAATCGGCGGGGGCGCCCTCGGCATAATGCACCCGCAGCGCCTCTTCGTAATCGGCGCGTTCGTCGCCGAAGATCGCCCGACAGTCGTCGATCGGGCCGCCGTCGCGCACCAGTCGATCCCAGTAGTAATGGCCGATCTCGTGGCGGAAATGACCGAGCAGGGTGCGATAGGGCTCGCCCATCGCCTGACGGCGGGTCTCGCGCTGGACGTCGTCGGCCTCGGCGACGGCCAGCGTGATCACGCCGGAGTCGTGGCCGGTCAGCACCGGCTCGGTACGACCGTCGGGACCGGGCAGATCGGCCAGCGAATCGAACACCAGTCCATTCTCGGGGTCGGCCGTGCGGTCGGGCATCGGCAGACGCCAGCGGGTCAGGGAATAGAACAGCTGGCGCTTGGCCGCCTCGAGGCGACGCCAGGCGGCGGCGAGATCGGGGTCGGAGAGGTCCGGCACCAGCCGATTGTGGCGGCAGCACAGGCACAGGCCGGGACCGTCCGCCGCCGGAATCAGCCAGTTGCAGCCGGCGGCTTCGGCATTGTCGCAGAACAGGAAGGTCTCCGACGGACCGCCGACGGGCCGCCAGCCGTCGCCGACCGGCTCGACGGCGCTCATCGTCCAGCGATCCGGCCGATAGCCGAGCCGATGGCCGCAAGCGACGCAGGTGGTGTTGTCGAAATGCACGGCATTGCCGCAGGAGCGGCATTGGAACAGTTTCATGGGCTTCGTCTCCGCCGAAGCGTCGGATGGGGGGCGGGGTCGCCCGCTTCCCGCATGCGGTCGGAGTGCCGTCGATCGGCCATGCGACCCTCGCTCGCTGCGCGACCCGTCGTCGCGTGTCGGCAACGAGCCGAGCGGCGAAAAGTTCCCTCACGCTCGAGGTTCGTCTGCGCCGATCGTGCGGCCGCGCAAGGCGGCGAAGCGCAGACCGAGGTAGGCCGAGAGCGACGCGACGGCGAAGGCGTTGAGCTCGGCGAGGCGCGCCACGGCGTCGCCCGACCAGTCCTGCAGCGGCGGGCCGAAGCGGCCGTGACCGGCGACGAAGGCGAGAAACAGCGTCGCGACCAGGATCCGCGAGGTCCAGGGCTCGTCGGCGGGAATCGCCAGCACCGCCAGCAAGAGACAGGGGACCAGGAACAACTCGGTGCCGGCGGCGGCGCCGAACAGGCGGGTGGCTATCACCGTGTCGAGGAGGCCGAGCAGCGGCAGGGCGATCCGCACCAGCCGCGGCGCCCGTCCAGCCCCCCAGGCCAGCGCCGCCCACAGCGGGGCGGTGATCAGGGTCGCCGCCGAGGCGAGGACGCCGTCGCCGACCCACCACCACACCGACAGCGGGTAGAGCGGCTTGTCGACGAGGATCAGCCAGGCGACGCCGGCGGTCGCCGCGGTGAGCGGGTCGCGCGCGGCGGGACCCTTGTGGGCGGGGGCGGGCGCTTGCGTCACGGGCGGGCCGCGGCGGTGGGCGCGAGGCGATAGTGGCCGACGCCCCATTCGTCGCCGCCGGCATGGCCGAACAGACCGGCGGTGGCGAGGAAGAACAGCCGCCAGCGGCGGTGCCACAGGCCGGCGTCGCGGCCGTAGACCTCGGCGAGGATCGGCGCGATGCGGTCGGCGGCGGCGTCGAAATTGGCCAGCCAGTCGAGGGCGGTTCGGCGATAGTCGAGCCCCGACCAGCGCCATTCGGCCTCGACCGTGAACAGGTCGGCGAAGCGATGGGGCAGATCGTGGGCGGGCATCAGGCCGCCGGTGAAGAAGTGGCGGGCGATCCAGTCGGCCGGGTCGGCATGGTCGAAGCGATAGGAGCGCGAGCGATGGGTGAAGACGTGGAGGAACAGCCGACCGTCGTCGGCGAGCCAGCCGCGCGCCCGCTCGAGCAAGGTCCGCCAGTTGGCCATGTGCTCGAACATTTCGACCGAGACGATGCGATCGAAGCGACCTTCCGGCGCGAAGTCGTTCATGTCGGCGGTGACCACGGTCAGATTGGAGAGGCCCCGCCGCGTCGCCTCGGCCTCGATGAAGGCGCGCTGGGACTGGGAATTGGACACGGAGAGGATGGTCGCGCGGGGGCAGGCGGCGGCGAGATGGAGCGACAGCGAACCCCAGCCGCAGCCGAGTTCGAGGATGCGGTCGCCGTCGCGGATCCCGGCATGGGCGACGGTCTCGGCGAGCGCGATGCGCTCGGCCTCCTCGAGGGTGGTGGCGGCGGTCGGGTAGCGGCAGCAGGAATATTTGCGCTGCGGCCCGAGCACCAGAGCGAAGAACGCGGCGGGCACTTCGTAGTGCTGGGCATTGGCGGCGTCGGTATGGACGGCGACCGGGAAGGCGGCCATGTCGGCGACGAAGCCGCGCTCGGTCGCCTCCGGTGTCGCGGCGAGGCGACGCCGGGTCTGCCCGACCAGCCAGTCGATGCCGGCGAGGGTCAGGGAATCGGGGAGCGGGACGCGCTCGGCGGCGTCGATGGCACGGGTGACGAGGCTCATGGGGATCTCCTGCGGCGGATCCGACGGACGTCGCGACGGACCCGCGTCTGTTACGCGGGCCGGTGCTGAGCGGACCTCGCAGGACAAACGAATTCGCCCGTCCCGGAGTTGCGTCGGGCGACGAATTGTTCGGCTCGCGCTGCGCCGGGGGCGCCGGACGCGAAAAGGCGGCGGAGCCGAGGCCCCGCCGCCTTCCTTCGTTCGATGATCGTCGGACCGTCGGCTCAGAACAGGCTGAGCACGCTCTGGTCGGCCTGGTTGGCCAGCGACAGCGCCTTGGTGGACAGCTGTTGACGGGTCTGCAGGGCGAGCAGGTTGGCCGATTCCGCGTTGGTGTCGGCGGAGACGAGGTTGTCCGAGCCGGTCTGCAACGTGGTGATCATGTTGTTGGTGAAGTCCTGACGGGCCTGGACGACCGAGAGGTTCGAACCGAAGTTCGACGACTGGGTGCGCAGGGTGGTCAGAGCCGTGGTCAGCTTGTCGAGGACCTTGTTGACCTGCTTGTTGGTCTGGAAGCCGCCGTTCTCGACCTTGTCCAGGTTGAGGCCCTGGCTGTCGTAGCTCACGCCGTTGATGTTCATGTAGTTCTGATTGGTCCCGGTCTTCTCGTTGAAGACGGTCTTCAGATCATTGCCCATCAACAGGTTGATGCCGTTGTAACCCGAGTCCTTGGCCATCTGGTCGATCTGGTCGAGGATGCCGTTGAACTGGGTCGCATAGGACTGGCGCGCCGAGCTGGTGGTGGCCGCCTTGGTCGCGGTCGTGAAGCCGAGGCCGGCGGCGCCGGAGAGCGCGGTGGCGGTGGCGGTGTCGGAGGTGATCGCCACGTCTTCGCCGGCGGTGTCTTCGATCTGCAACTGGCCGGAGCTGTTCAGCGTCGCGTTGAGGCCGAGGTTGGAGCCGTTCAGCGTGGTCATCAGGTCGCCGACGGTCGAACCGGCGGTCAGCGTCAGGGTGATCGCGGCGGTGCCGGTGGTGGCGTTGCCGGTGGTCACGGTGATCTTTTCGCCGGAGGCGAAGCCGAGGCCGGTGAGCGAGGTCGAGCGGGTGTAGGTCGAGGTGTTGGCGCCGGTCAGGATGGCGTCGGAGGCGGCGTCGGTGGTCTGCAGCGCCTGCTTGGCGGCCGACTGGGCGTTCTTCACCAGGCTGGTGATCGAGGTGATGCCGGCGGTGGCGGCCTGCAGGGTCTGGACCGAATTGGAAATGCCGTCGAGCAGGTTCGACAGGTCGCCGGCGCGATCGGACAGGCCGGCCGAGGTGAAGTAGTTCACCGGGTTGTCGAGGGCGGTGTTGACACGCTTGCCGGTGGCGAGCTTGCCCTGCGCGACGGTTTCGTTCGCCTTGATCCCCTGGAGGGCCTGGAGATTCTGACGAACGCCGGTGGAGAGAATCGTGCTCATGGTACTCGTCCCTTCTGGGAGTTACTGTTACGCGTCCTCATTCAGAGGGCCGAGTCATCCAATCAATGAACTCTTTCGAGAACATGAATCACACGATGTAACCGGGCTTTTGTCGAGATGACTGCATTCTGATAGTTAACGAGCTTCACGGCGTATAGTTAATGTCGGCTGTGGAAGACTCTGTCTTCTCTCTCGCTTGTTGGTTCTCGCGAGATGGAGACTCCACGCCGACTCGGGGTGGCGCCGCCGCCGGGCCCCGCGCCGTTTCGCGAGACGAGGGTGGTCGACGGAGCGATGGCGCGGCGGAAAAGTCGGCGACGACGAGGGAACCGTCGGTGTCCCGGACGGGCACCAAACAAACGTTCCTAGGCAGTTCTAGGTATCCACAAATTCCGCTGTAATCCGCCAGTTTTGGCGCCTGAGTGTTTATCGTTGACCGCTCAACTCGTCACAGATGCCCTCGTCATGGCGATCTGGCGGCGAGGGAAGCCGGACGCGTTGCTGCATCATTCCGACCGCGGCAGCCAATACGTGAGCGAGCAGTTCCAACGCCTGCTCGCCGACGCCGGCGTCTCCTGCTCGATGAGCCGAGCGGGGAACGTCTGGGACAACTCGGCGATGGAGAGCTTCTTCTCGTCGTTGAAAACCGAGCGGGTCCGCAGGAAGGTCTACCGGACCCGCGATCAGGCGAGAGCCGACGTGTTCGATTACCTCGAACGCTTCTACAACCCGAAACGGCGGCACTCGACGATCGGCTACGTCAGCCCGGCAGAGTTCGAGCGGATGGCCGAATTGGCTTAAGGTCGTGTCCACGGAACCGGCAGCAGGCCGCTCTCGCCCATTCAGTCGGAAATGCGGTTGAGCAAGCTTATCGGCGCAGGGACGCGTTGGAAAAGCGCCGAAGCCTCATGGATGCTTGGGCGACGTTCGGTGCACCCGGTTGCAATTTGGGCGCTGTGGTGCTCCGAGAGACACCGCTCTCGATGTCTCGTGGAAAGATTGACGGTGGCAGTGTATATTACTTTGGGTTGTGCATTTGGAGATGGACCCGCGTCGAAGGAAGCCGGATGCCCTGCCCCGAGTGGGAGCGGATCGGCCCCGCCGTGCGCCCTCGATGGAGGGCACGTCATCGCGCCGAAGAGCGAGCCGGTTCGGAAACGCCACGTCGAGCGGCACCTCGGCACTTCGCCCCTATCCGGCGCGCCTGCACCGAGCGTGTCGCGCGGATTTCGACTCAAGCCGGCAGGCTCAGGCGCTTTCGCGCATAGAGAGCCCGCCAGCCGGACAGGTCCTCGCTCATGGCATTCGCCGTCTCACGGAGAATTTCGCTGGTCTGGTCGAATTCCAGGCGGTCTTCCGCGCGAGCGTAGCGGCGGTGCAGGTCTCGCAGACGCTCCGATGTCTCGCGCGATCGCTCTGCGAAACCCTCGAAATCACCGGTGAAGCGGATACCGGTGAGCGCCGCGCCGAACGCCGGGAGGAGGGCCGCAAAAAACACCAACCAATCTTTGGAGTGATAGAGAACGCAACACAACTGCTCGGCCACGGCACGGGCGCGTTCCTGCCAAGCGGCATGGAAGTTGGCGCCGGTCCAGTGCAGAACCTCGTAGACCACCCACGCGCCGAGATAGGCAACGAGAACGAAGGCGACCGCAAAGAACAGGCGATCGCCCCAGAGGTGGAGGCGATGATTCAGGTGCTCCAGCGTGGCCTGGTTCGCGTCGTTGAAGGCGAGTTGCTCGGCCACCTCGGTCTCGCGTGTGGCGATCAGGATCTTGCGCTGGCAAGTGGGATCGAGACTGCCGAAGGGGAGCCCCAATTCCCGGATCGTCGCGCGCAGGTACCAGCCGATCCAACTCTCGCCAACCGCCGACGGTGCATCGGGACGAGGCGACAGGCGCAGTTCGCCGACCAGGGACAGAAAGCGGGCGTGGCGCAGCTGCTCGGCCAGCGCTCGGGCGTCGAGCCACCGTTGGTGCCAGTGGCGTCGGCGGCCGGCGACGACGATCCAGATCACCCCGATGATGACCGCCGTTTCGAGGGTGACGAAGGCGGCCTTCCACCGTAGACCTCCCAAGCCGTGGTGCGGGACGAAGGGCAGCGTGCTGAAGAGCGTCACCGCCACCGCGAAGGTCGCCAGCATATAGGCCAGCACATAGGCGCTGCGATAGGCATGCGCGTGGCGGGTGGCGATCTGGTCGGCGGCGTGGAAGCGCGGGAGAAGAACCGTCTCGAGCCGGCGGGCGAAGCCCGCGCCGCGGGGCGCCCTGTCGAGGAACGGTCGCCATCTGTCTCTGGTGGCGTCGAGATCGTGGAAGCGAATACCGGACCACCGCCACCGCCAGAACGCCCAGCCTCGCCTCAGGCAGTCATAGGCGACCCAGGCGCAGCGCCGATGCGGCCGCTCGCGCAGGAAGGCGTCGAGGCGGTCACGGGGACCGAAGTCGATCGTCTCGGCCGACGAAGGTGCCGGTGGTCGGACGAGCGATGCGATCACGTCCTGGAGTGGTCCGTCCAAGGCGTCGGCCGGTTCGGTTTCGCGATCGAGATCCTCCGGGGCGAGCAGCAGTCGGGCTGCGCGGTCTTCGGTCGCCGACAGCCACAACACCGGTACGCCGTTCTCGAGCGCTTCGGCGACGACATAGCCGGTTCCGCCGAGGCGGATCGATTTCGCGCCGTCCCATACGGCGATCAACAGGTCGATCTGGCGCAGCATGAAGACGCCCTGGCGGGCATAGCCGGCCTCGGCGGAGGCTCCGACGGCCTCCTCGTCGTCGGGGTCGGCGGGATCGGAGGGCAGTTCGACGACCCGGTCGCCGGCGCGCTGCAGGGCGACGCGGAATTCTTCGCGCCGATCGATTCCGTCCGAGGACTCGTCGGCTGCGAAGGTGGCCTCGTAGGTCGAACGCGCGGCGGGCAGGATCGCCTCGACCTCCCAATGTCTGGGCGCGAGACGAACCGCCGACTGATCCGTACCTTCGGCGAAGCCCGTCAACAGGCGGATCCGGTACGGGCGGCCCCCCTCTCCGGCTTCCGGGCCGGGGCTGAAGACTTCGCTCGCATGGCCGTATTCGGCCGCACAAGACCCGTCGATGACCTCAAAGGCCTGCGCCATCCGCGCCTCGACGACGGAGCGAAAGCTGGCGGACAGGCGTGGTGGGCGATGGCCGGTGACACCGGTGACGAAGGTCAGCGTCGGTCGCGGAACGAAATTCATGGTGCGGCAATCCTCGCGTTGCCCCCGAAGTCTACAACTCCTCCGTGACGATGCGAGTCCGTGAAGCCCACGAGGCATCGCCGATTTCGGCCGCCACGCGCACGCCCCCGGCGCACCGGCGATGCCGCACCGAGGGGGCGACGGGGATCTCGGCGCACTCTTCCGTAGAGCGGGGGTATGGTTGTCCCGTGACCCCGGGGAGATGTTCAATCGCGCGGGGAAGCTCCCGTTCATGCGGCGTGAGCGTGGCCGAAGGGCTCCTCCCCAGGGAAGCGGCGATCACGAAGCGAGACCGAGGCGGGACGCGAGCGGGTGTCGAACCGGGCGCACCGCACACTCGGCGATCGTCACCCGCACGGCTGACTTTACGTGAGAACACCGAACACTCGCGCCGGCCGCCGTTTCCGATTGCCATGGCCTCATCTGGAATTTATCGTCCCGTGGTTGTGGGCGGGGACGTCTTTCCGATGCACGATGTCTTCATCAGCTTTTCATCGAAGGACATTCGTCTTGCGGAAATAATACGCGAGAAGATCGAGACGAGCGGCCCGCGCTGCTGGATCTCGAGCCGCGACGTCGCGCCCGGCGACAACTATCAGGCGGCGATCGTCGAGGCGATTCGCCGCGCGCGGGTGATGGTCCTGGTGTTTTCCTCCAATGCCAATGCCTCGCATGAAATCAGCAAGGAACTGGCGCTCGCCAGCCAGAATGAACTGACGGTCATTCCGGCGCGGGTGGAGGACGTGGTGCCGTCGGACGCCTTTCGGTTCGAACTCGCCACACGCCAGTACATCGACCTGTTTCGTGATTGGGACGCGGCGCTCGACCGGCTCGTGAAACGTGTCGGCGACGTGATTCCGAGCGACGGTATCGATCCGCGGCCGTCCTCACGCGATCGACCGCGAAAGCGGGGGCGGTGGACGGCGGCGATCATCGGCGCCGTCGGCATCGGGGTGGCGATTGCCGCGTCGGTGGGGTGGCCCGCCCTGCGGGAGCGCTTCGCTGCATCGGCGCCGAGCGCCAGTGTCGTCCCGCAACCGGCAACCGTCGCGCCGCCGCTCGCGGCGATCGCCGCCTCGCCCGCTGTCGTCGCGCCACCGCCGACGGCTCCGGCGGTGGCGCCCACCGCCGATCTCGTCGTTCCGCCGCCGGTGCGCCGCATCGACAGCGATCCGACACCCGTCGAGATCATGGCTGCCCCTTCGGCGTCCGAACCCGGTGTCGTCGGGCGGGCCTTCAAGGAATGCGCGAACTGTCCGGAGATGGTAGTGATCCCCGCAGGGCTGACGATGATCGGATCGCCCGATGGCGAATCGGGCCATGAGGCGAGCGAGGCGCCGCGCACCTTCGTCCGCATCGATCGGCCGCTGGCGGTGGGCCGTGATGCGGTGACCTTCGCCGAATGGGATGCCTGTGTCGCCGACGGCGCTTGTGGCAATCACTTGCCGGGCGACATGGGGTGGGGACGCGGGTCGCGCCCGGTGATCTTCGTCTCCTGGCACGATGGGCAGGCCTACACGGGTTGGCTGTCGCGCAAGACCGGCGCCGTCTATCGCCTCCTCTCCGAGACCGAATGGGAACACGCCGCCCGCGCCTGCCGCGACGCCGAGTGTCGCGATCTGCCCTTCGGCTTCGGCCAGACGATCAGGCCCGACCAGGCCAATTACGATACCCGACAGTCCTACGGCGGAGGCAACAAGGCGCAGGCGATGCGCCGGACGGTGCCGACGCGGGCGTTCCGGCCGAACGGTTTCGGGCTGTTCGACATCGTGGGCAACGTCGCGACGTGGGTGGCGGACTGCTGGAACCCGACCCTCGCCGGGCTCCCGCCGAACGGATCCCCGCGCACCACGGGTGACTGTTCCGGCCGTGTCCTGCGGGGTGGAAGCTGGAACGATCCGCCGATTGCCCTGCGCAGCGCCGCCCGTGCCTGGGACGTCGCGACCACCCGTCAACCCCACATCGGCTTGCGGGTAGCTCGCGACCTGACCCCGTGAAGCGAAGGTCGAGGAGAAAGCCATGAGATGCCTGTTCTTCGCCTGCCTCTTGGTACTTCTCTGGCCGTCGAACGCCTCTGCGGCGGACGCGCCGGTCCGGCGCGCCTTCGTCGTGGGGATCGAGCGCTACGCCGACGGGGATGTCCAGAGTCTGGCCCGCGCGAATACCGATGCCCGTGATTTCGGACATGATCTCGAACAGATCGGGTTCGACTCCAAGAACATCACGGTCATCACAGATCTCCCCAACAAGACCGAATTTCAGAAGAAATTCGACCCGTTTTTGAAATCCATCAAGCCAGGAGACCTCGTCGTCTTCTTTTATTCAGGCCACGGATTGGGCGTCGAAGCGACTAATACGAATTATATTTTGCCGGGTAATCTGAAGAGCGCGCTGACCTATACGAAGAACAAACTGTCACCGGCGGAACGCAAGGACGATTCGGTGGTCCGCGCAAAGATCCCGGCCTTCCTCGACCCGTACAATGCCGAAGAGATTCCGGCGGTCGGGATCTCGGTGCGTGACATCGAACGGCAACTGGCGGAGCGCCAGCCCGGCGCGGCCCTGCTCCTTCTCGATGCATGCCGCACCATCCTCCGGGCGGATCCCAACGAGATCGGCAAGGCACGGCGGGCCGGCGAGGGTGGCAGCCGACTGGTGCCCAACGGCGAGACGCCGGACCGGTTCCTCGTCCTTTATTCCGCCGCGAACGGCGAACAGGCGGTGGAGAGCTTCGGCGAACTCGATCGGCGGCGAAATTCGCTGTTCACCGAAGTGTTGCGCGACGAACTGATGCGGCCGGGTCAGTCGCTGGTGGCCCTTGCCGAGCGGGTCGCCCTGGCGGTGCGGTCGATCGCCGCCGAACACGGGCGGCAACAGGTTCCCGAGTTCTTCACCACCCCGGACCGCGCGCCGGACGATGTCTATCTGGTCGACACGATCGGGGAACGGCGGTTCCGGATCGTCAACTCCGGCTGCGAGGGCGCCAAGGGCGACTGGGCCAATATCGTGCTGCAGCCTCGCCGGTCGCAGATCGAGCGGCATATTCGCCGCTTCGCGACCTGCGGCACGGCCGAGGCGGCTCGCGCCGCACTGATCGGTCTGGTCGACAGTCCCGAAGAGACGGTGGCTCAACCTCCGGCTTCGCGGAGGGCGATCGAGCCTTGCGATTTGTTGGCGGCGTCCGAATCCGATCGGGCCCGGCCGCCGGAGGTGGTCGGCGTGTCGCTCGCCGCCATCGTTGATCCGGACGCCGCGGTCGCCGCCTGCCGCGCGGCCTCGGAGAACAACCCGCGGGTCGTGCGCTTCCTCTTCAACCTGTCGCGGGCGCAGCTGGCACGGGCCAATCGGCTCGACCCGCGCAGTCAGAAGACCGAGCGGGACGAAGCCTTCCGCTATGCCCGCCTGGCGCTCGAAGACGCACAGAAGCGGGGCTATGTCGCGGCGATCCACAATTTGGCAGTGTTATGGGACCTGGGACTCGGCGTCCCCGCCGATGTCGAAAAGGCCAACGGCCTGTATAAGCAGGCCGCCGCCCAAGGCTTTCCGCTGGCCATGTATGCCCTCGCCCGACGTTACGAGACCGGCGACCGCGGTTCCATCCTGCGCAACAACGAACAGGCCTACGAATGGTACGCCAAGGCCTCCGACGCGGGCCTCGTCGACGCCACCGTGAAGACCGGCGCCTTCCTGTGGCGAGGGACCGGCGTACCGACCGGTACCAACCCGCGTCGGGCGGTGGAGATGCTGCAACGCGCCGCCGATGCCGGCTCACTGGAGGCCAAATTTCAATTGGGCCTCTACTACTACAACGGAAGCCGCCCTAATCAGCAGCAGGAGGCGAACGCGGTCCGGCGTGACCCGACCCTCGCCCTGCTGTGGTTCGGTCGCGCCGCCGAGATGAACGATGTCCGAGCCCAGTATTTCCTCGCTTGGCTGATGGCCTTGGGGGAGGGGCTCGCCAATCCACAGCCGGAAATGGCAGAGAAATACTGGCGGTTGGCGGCCTATGGCGGCAACGTCGACGCCGAGATCGAACTCGCGCGGCGCCTTCGCGCGGGAACCGTCCTGGCCAAACCGGAGAACGGCGCCGAAGAGGCCGAACGGCTGCTTGAACGCGCCTTCAGCCAGGGATCATCGCGGGCGGCCCTGGAGCTCGCGCGCATCGCGCGCGACCGATCGGGCGACGACCGCGATCCGGTCGTCGCGATGCGCTACGCCTATGAAGCGATCCGCCTGACGACGCTGGGCGATCCGCTTCTCCCCGACGGCTCGTTCTACAACGAGGTCGCGGCCGGCCATCTCCTGGCGGAAATGGCCAGGAACAACGAGACCGTGGTCGGAGGTACCTCGCTGCTCTCCAAGGACGAAATCGATCGCGTCGAGAAATTCTACGGGCAGGTCGACGAGGCGAGCGGGAGAGTCAAGGTTCGTTGGCTCAGAACCAGACTCAACTGCTTCATCCTGAAGGACAGGAAGGGCGTCGAGACCAATTACCCGACGTCACGGCTCTACGATCTGTGGGTGTGGGACTGGGGTCGGGAGGAAGCGCCGACCGAGCCCCAGATGCGGCGGCTGGAGCACGAGACGAACTGCATGTACAATCAGGACCTGCGTGGGACGCTGGTCGCCAGTTTCCGTCAGGCCCAGAAGAGTCACATCCCATTCGCGGATCTCATCGACGAGCAGATCCGCATCGCCTCGGGGGGAACCCCGCGCAAGCGCCGCTGAACTTTCCGGGGTGACGCGATCGCACCACTGCGAATACATCGAGACGTCCGGTCGTGCCGGACCCGTGGAGGGAACAGTTCCATGGCCAGTGCAGAGAGAGTTTCGTTCAAGGCGATCGCCGTCGGCTCGGCCTTCCTGGCCGCCGGATTGACCTTCGAGCCGGCCCCGGTGGCGGCCGGCAACAAGGTCGGTGCCGCCGTCGGTGGCTTCCTGCTGGGCGTGTTGGTCGCCGCCGGCGTGCATGGCGCCTCGCGCGAGCACCCCACGGGCAACCATGGGCGGTCCGGGAAGTCGGGCGACGGCAACTCCACGACGTCATCGGACGACGCGCGCAACCGCTCGCTCGCCGCCCTCGCTCCGGCGTCGGCGCGCCAGACCGCGGTGCTGAAATCGATCACCCCGGCCGCCGACCTCGGCTCGGTCGGGTCGACCGACGATCGCGATCAGATCGGCGAGACCCGGTCCAAGGACGCCGATCGCGACGACGCCACTCTCGTCGCCTCGATCATCGAGGCCCTCAAGGCCGGTGAGAAGAAGGAGAAGGCGAGCGGCGAAGGCGACATCTCACAACACGCGATCGCCCTCGCCGTCGACGATGCCTACAAGCGCGCACGGCTCGATCGCTTCGCCTCCTTCGTCGGCGAAAACTGGACGCCGGAACGGCTTCGTGTGATGATCCTCGAGCGGGTCGACGTGGCGATCAAGGCACTGCAGAACGGCACCAACAAAGGGCGCGTGTCGATGAGCGATCTGCGTCTCGTGATCGATCGTGCGGCCGACGATGTCTATGAAAGACTGTTCGAGACTTCCGAGTTGCTTGGAAAGAACCGCAGCTCCACGCTGTTCGTCCAGTCGCTCTACCAGGCTCACGGCAACGAGGCGATCCTCAAGGTGCGCGAGCGCATCGAATGGATGCTGCTGCGCGGGGCGGTCGCCTCCGGTGGCGAGTTCGATGCGCTGATCCGACGCGACGCGCGCGTCAATGTGCTGAGCTACCGGAAACAGCGCATCGTCTTCGATTGTTTGGCCGAGAACATCGTCCGGGTGGGCGCGGCGATCCAGGGGGTGGCCGACGAAGCGGAGATCGAGACGCGGATCAACGATCTGGCGAAGGGCGAGTGCCGCGATTGGCTGACGAATCAGCTGACGACACCGGATCGTCGGTTGGCCCCGCAACAGCCGATGCCATTGCGTACGGTGTGGATGAAGGAGGGGCCGGTCGAAGACCCCTCGATGTATTCGAGCCAGACATCGATCCGCTGATCGACGCGGGGCTCCGGCAGACCGTCGACACCCCTGGACGTCGGGACCGATCGCCGCAGCCGGTGACGGGCAGCGCCGGTCGGCCGTCACCTCACCGAACTCGATCCGGCGCGCGTGCGACCGGGTCAGCTCTTCGTCGTCTCGCCGTGTCACGGTCCTTTCGCCGGTGTCTCTCGTCCGAGTTTCCGTCATGGCCATCGCTCTCGCGAAGCCTCGTCGGGGAATCGGGCGGTCGCGCCGCGCCACACCGTCGGCGCCGACGCCTCTGACGATCGACCGTTCGCGGATCGTCTGCGACATGAGCGAAAGCGAGGGCACGAGGTAGAGCATGCGCCCGCCCTTGCCAGCCAATGCTTCCGATACGATGAGGCCGGTATAGGTTTTGCCCCTACCGCAGGCCATGACCATCTTGCCGCGATCCGCGGTCGCGAGCCCGGCCTTAACGGCCGCCAGTGCTTCGATCTGGTGCGGGCGCGGCTTTTTCTTGTCGAGAAGTGCGACCTTGTCGATATCGGCAAAGGTCAGCCAATCGATGCCGCTGTCTTTGAGGTCACTCAGGCCGACCCTCGTCGTTTCGACGATCTGGTCTCACAGTGCTTCGTCTGCGTGTTCGCTTCATTGACACTGGTCGTATCGATGATCAACCGGCGAACGAAGGGGCGCTTGCCCGAAGCAGTGAAGAAGCTGTCGATGTCGGCATTCTGGATACGGTAACCTTCTCGGTAGAACTTGCATTGGACCGCACACCGGTCTTCGGGGCTGTCGGCGAGTTGCGCAACGAGGTCACTCCCCGTGTCGCGTTGGTCGGCGCGGTTTTCCTTCGTCCCATCGGCGAAGGTGAGGACTCGGCTGAACTGTGACTTCTGGGTCGGCGCGTTCTCGAGCCAAACTTCGACCAGTCGCTCGAAATAGGTGCCCTTCTCACGCTCCGAGGCAGAGTTCAGGCGGTACTTTTCGAGGAGTGTACGCAGGTTCACGAGAAGGCCTCCCGATTAAGGCCTCCCGATTCAGTGTTCGGGGTGATGATATCCGACTGAAACAGCACCGTGAGGGACAGCGCGGCGCAAGGGCGCAACTATCGGGGGAAAGCTTTGAATTGGGAACGAATGAGTCGGGATTCTTGTTCCGCGGCGATAGCTGCTGCACCAGCAGAGAAAGGGATTTCACCACCACCAAGCGCACGTTCTACATAGTCGAACGGGTGACCGAGGTGGGGTCCCCCTTTGGGTCCCCTGGGGGGCGGGAGACCTGGCCCGGCGCAGCGCCGCAATCTGTTCGCCATCCAATCCGGCAGCATCAAACGCATCGATGGCTTCCGCAGTTTTCTGCAACGCTCGAATTAGTCTCGCTTCGCGGCAAGCGGGACTGGTCGATCCCGTCGTGGAATCGGGGTAGGTGCGCGCGGAATATTTCCGGGCTCCGGCCTGCTCAGTCCGCCATTGTTCGCCCCAACCCAATACAGGGTGGTGGGTGATTTGGTGGGTGAGGAAAATATAAAAATAGGAAAAGGGCTGGAAACCGCCAAAAATTGAACGCGCGATGGTGTCCCGGACGGGATTCGAACCCATGACCTACGGTTTAGGAAACCGTTGCTCTATCCTGCTGAGCTACCGGGACATCGTCGATTCCGGCGTCGCCGCGCAGTGGTCGCGGCGACGCCGGCTCGCATAGCATGTTTTCCGGCGGCGTGCAGCAGGCGGCGAGCGACGACGGTCGACGGGCGAAGCCCTGCAGTCGTGGCGGGACGGGGACAATGGCGGAACCCGGTGGCAGACGATGGTGGAGGGGAGGTGGCGGCGGAGCGGCGGGCCCGGGGCTCGCGGCCCCACCGGCATCGGTGGCGCGCCTGTGCCGCGGGGCGACGGCCCTGGCGATCGCCGCGGCCGCGGCCGTTGCGATGGCCCCGGCGGCCCGGGCCGAGCCCTGCGTGGTCGGGACCATCGAGCCGGTGTGGGTCGATCACACGCCGAGCGGCGACGAGGTGGTGCTGGTCGACGGACGGCGGGTACGGCTCGCCTCGGTCGAGGCGCCGCGACCGCCCCTGACGCCGCCCGGGGCAGGGGGCGCGGCCGGTCCGTCGGTGGCGGCGATCGCCGCGGCGGTGACGGGGGCGCGGGCGGCGCTGGCCGAGGCGGTGGAGGGCCGCGAGATCGGCCTGATCGATCTCGGCGAGGATCGCCACGGCCGCCGCCGCGGCCATCTCCTCGACGAAGCCGAGGGGCGGTGGATCGAGGCCGATCTGGTCGCCGCCGGTTGGCTCCGGGTGGTGCCGGGGCGCGACGACCGACCTTGCGCGGCAGCCCTGCTCGGCCCCGAGGGCGAGGCGATCGCGGCGCGGCGCGGCGCCTGGGGCGCGGCGTTCTTCGCGGTGCGGGCGGCCGACGATACCGATCTCGCCGCAATCGTCGGATCCTATGCGGTCGTCGAGGGACGCGTGGTTTCGATCGGCCATTCGGGCGGGCGGACGTTTCTCAATTTCGGGCCGGACTTCCGACGTGACTTCGCCGTGGTGTTGAACGATAAGGACCTCGAAAGGCTGAAGGTGCGCGGTTTCGACGCGGCTTCGGCGCGGGGTCGGCGGGTGCGGGTGCGCGGCGTCGTCGACGGGCGCGGCGCACCGCGGATCACCGTCGAAGTCCCCGAAGAGATCGAACTGGTGACGAGGTAGGTGTGAGGTCTTCGACGATCGGCGGCAGGACGAGGCGGCGGGCCCGGGCGGGCGCGGCGATGCGCGCGCTGGCGACGGCGGCGGCGGTGGCGATGCTCGCCGGCTGCGGCTCGATCGGCCAGTCGGATCCGCTGGTGTCGCGTGGCTCCGGATCGATCCAGAGCAGCCTGACCTCGCCGTCGGCCGATCCCGAGCACGATCGCATCGTCGCCGGCTACGGCGGCGTCTACGACGATCCGCGGGCGGCGCAGGCGGTGGCGCGGGCGGTGGGGCGGATCGTCGCGGCCTCCGACGATCCCTCGCAGGCCTATCGCATCACCATTCTCAATTCGCCGGCGGTCAACGCCTTCGCGCTGCCCTCGGGCAATCTCTACGTGACCCGCGGCCTCCTGGCGCTCGCCGACGACACGTCGGAAGTGGCGGCGGTGATCGCCCACGAGATGGCCCATGTCACGGCGCGCCACGCGGTGGCGCGGGCGCGGCGGGCGGAAGCCGCCTCGGAAGTGACCCGGGTGGTGGCCAACGTCATGCAGGATCAGGACGCCCAGCGTCTGGCGCTGGTGTCGACGCAGCTGTCGCTGGCGCGCTTCAGTCAGGTCCAGGAGCTCGAGGCCGACGCGATCGGGGTCAGGACCCTGGCGCGGGCCGGGTTCGATCCCTTCGCGGCGTCGCGCTTCCTGTCGTCGATGGCGCGCTTCGCCGACTATCGCAGTTCGCGCGGCGGCGTCGCCAAGAACCCCGACTTCCTGTCGTCGCATCCCTCGACGCCGGAGCGGATCTCCTTCGCGGTGCGGGCGGCGCGCGAGATCGGCGCGCCGGGCATCGGCGAGCAGGAGAAGGACCAGTATCTCTCCGGCCTCGACGGCATGGTGTTCGGCGACGATCCGTCCGAAGGCTTCGTGCGCGGCCGGTCGTTCCTGCACAAGGGGCTGGGCATCCAGTTCACCGTGCCGGCCGGCTATGCCCTGGAGAACACCACCAAGGCGGTGTTGGCGACCGACACGCTCGGCACGGCGATGCGCTTCGACGGCGTCGCGGTGCCCTCCGACACGGCGCTCGCCGACTATCTGTCGTCGGGCTGGGTCAACGGACTGATCGCCGAATCGGTGCGGGCCACCACCCTCGGCGATCTGCCGGCCGCCACCGCGACGGCGCGGGCCGACGGCTGGACCTTCCAGATCGGCGTGGTGCGCAAGGCCAACACGGTGTTCCGCTTCATCTTCGCGGCGCAGGATCCGGCCGGATCGCTCGACGCGACTTTGGCCGAGACGATGCAGAGCTTCCATCGCCTGGCGCCCGAGGATTCGGCGCGGCTCCGGCCGCTGCACCTGCGCATCGTGCGGGTCAAGCCCGGCGACACGGCCGAGAAACTGGCCGAGCAGATGTCGGGAATCGACCGCAAGGTCGACCTGTTCCGGGTGCTCAACGGGCTCGGGGCCAGCGATCCGGTCGAGGTCGGCAAAGCCGTCAAGATCGTCTCGGAGAACTGAGCGCCCCTCGGCCCGCCGCTCGCGCCGACGGCGCGACCTCGGGCGTGGCGGGTTCGGGGCCGTCGAGGACGGCGCGCAACCTCCGGCGACTGGCGGCGAGGGCGCCGATCCGTCGCTCGATTTCGGCGAGGCGGTCACGAATCTCGGCACGGAGCTGCGGGCAGGGCGCCGCGTCCTTCGCGGCGGTGCAGGGCAGGATCCGGCGGATGGTGGCGAGCGTCAGCCCGGCGGCGTTGAGTTCGACGACGTGGGCGACGGTCTCGAGGTCGTCCGGCCGGTAGATCCGGTAGCCGGTCGACGTGCGGTGCGGCGCCAGCAGGCCGCAACGCTCGTACCAGCGCAGCATCCGGACGCTGACGCCGCTCAGACGCGACAGTTCCCCGATCCGCACGACTCGGCCCCTTGACCCTGACACGAGTGTCAGAGGGTATCGTCGCGGCGGTTCACGGGAAAGGAACCGTCATGCTGAAACTCACGATGTTGGCGACGCGTCTACCAGATCTCACCGCCGCGGCGTTCGACCGCCACTGGCGGGAGGTCCACGGCCCCCTGGTCCGTTCCCATGCGGCGGCACTGCGGATCGTCCGCTACGTCCAGACCGCGCCGCTCGTCGACGCGGCGGTCCAGGAGACGCTGCAGACCACGCGCGGCTGCCTGCCCTTCACCTTCGACGGGATGGGGGAGCTGTGGTGGACGAGCCTCGACGACTACCGTTCGGTCCGCGAAACGGCCGCGGGGCGCACCGCCCTGGCCGAGGTGATGGCGGACGAGCGCCGCTTCGTCGATCTGTCGCGGTCACTGCTGTGGTTCGGCGCGGAGCGGCCGATGATCGATCCCGCCGCGATGCCGGAGCGCGATCAGACGTAGGCGGTGCGGTCGTTGCGGGCGAGCAGGGCCGAGCGCAGCTTCTCCAGCGCCCGCGCCTCGATCTGGCGGACGCGTTCCTTGGAGATGCCGAGGCGGGCGCCGATCGCCTCGAGGGTCTCGCTCTCGTCCTCGAGCCGGCGCTCGCGGACGATCCGCAATTCGCGGTCGTCGAGGACGCGCAGGGCTTCGACGAGCCAGTTGTGGCGGCGTTCGCCGTCGATGAAGCCGGTCACCGTGTCGTCGATCGCCGGGGCGTCGCTGACCAGCACGTCCTGGCGCTCGCCGCTGCCGTCCTCCTCGTGGAGGGGGGCGTTGAGCGACGAATCGGGGCCGGACAGGCGGGCGGTCATCAGCTGGACGTCGGCGACCGACACGTGGAGGGTCTCAGCGATCTCGGCGAGCACCGTCTGCTCGTCCTCGGCGCCGTGCTCCTGGAGCAGGCGGGCGCGCAGGCGGCGGAGGTTGAAGAACAGCGCCTTCTGGGCCGACGAGGTGCCGCCGCGGACGATCGACCAGTTGCGCAGCACGTAGTCCTGGATCGCCGCGCGGATCCACCATGCGGCATAGGTCGAGAACCGCACCTCGCGCTCCGGCTCGAAGCGGGCGGCAGCCTCGAGCAGGCCGACGTGGCCCTCCTGGATCAGGTCGGCGGGCGACAGGCCGAAGCGGCGGAACTTGGCGGCGATGGCGATCACCAGACGCATGTGCGAGGCGGTCAGGCGATGCAGCGCGACCTCGTCGTGGTGCTGACGCCAACGCTCGGCGAGATCACGTTCCTCGTCCCGCTCGAGATAGGGAGCGGCCATCGCAGCCCGAACCAGGCGGCGACGTTCACTGGGCTCGTTGGCCATGGTGTCGTCTCTCAGCCGGCGACCGCGGTGCGACGGGGCGGCTCCGCGAGCCTCGCCCACATCAACGACGCAACCCCGGTTCGGGTTCCCGACCGGCGTCACGCCGCGGGCTCGGCGCCGTCCGACCGTCGCCCGTCCCCCAGAGTTAAGCCAAGACGCGGGAGACGTCCAGTCTCTTGCGAATCGAAATCACTCGCAGCTGGAGTCGTCCGAACCCGATGAGCGGACGAAAAAAGAGCCCGGAACGGGGTTCCGGGCTCTCGGCAACTGGGGCAGCGAAGCCTGCGATCAGGCGGCTTCTTCGCGGTCTTCCTCGACGAATTCCGCCTCCGCCGGGACATCGGCATCGACGTCCGTCTCGCCGGGCTTGACGATCCGGCGCGGGTTCTTGAGGAGGTTGGACTCCACCAGACGCACCGCTTCGGTCTCGGAAACGTGATCGACCGCGGCGACTTCCCGCGCCATCCGGTCGAGCGCCGCCTCGTAGAGCTGGCGCTCGGAATAGGACTGCTCGGGCTGGGTGTCGGCGCGGTAGAGGTCGCGGACCACTTCGGCGATGGCGACGAGATCGCCGGAATTGATCTTGGCCTCGTACTCCTGGGCGCGGCGCGACCACATGGTGCGCTTGACCCGGGCCCGTCCCTTGACGGTCTCCAGCGCCTTCTTGACCACGGTCGGCTCGGACAGCTTGCGCATGCCGACGACGGCGATCTTGGAGACGGGGACACGCAGCGTCATTTTATCCTTCTCGAAGGAGATGACGAAGAGCTCGAGCTTGTAGCCGGCGATTTCCTGATCTTCGATACCGGTGATCTGGCCGACACCATGCGCAGGGTAGACGATATATTCGCCGGACTTGAAGCCGTGGCGGCTCTGGGTCGTCTTCTTGAGGGGGGTGTTGGCCATACGCCCGATACTCCTGATCGATATGCCCTTCGTCACGGGGCTTCGAAGAAACGACGTCTCGTCATTCGGTCGCCGAGCAGATCACGCCGGCGTCCGTGGTCGAACGACGCGCCACCCCCCGATCCGAGCCAGCTCGGTGGGAAAAGGCGCGGTCCCGAGAATGTTCAGTCGGTCCGGAAGGTGCTTTCCCAACTGGAGAACGCCGTCATCGCATCGTGGTCCTTCGGCCCGGGAGAGTGCGACGGAGATGTCGACACGAGCCGGGAGGCTGCGATGATCGAGGCGATCATTCGGAAACTCCACATGGGAGAAAGCGGGGGGGAATTCGACTGCGACGATCTACATACCACGAAATACGAGGATTTCAAAGCTCCAAGGCGGTAGACCACGGCACGCGCGGCGTCCTCGCCGGGAGGATCCCGTCGATCGGTCCGCAGGTCGCGGAAGGTGACGCGCAGCGCGCCGCGGCGGCAGGCCCGCGCCGGGCGCGTTGCTGCGGCGGGCGGATCAGTCGCCCTGACCGGGCTTCGGCGAGAAGAACTTGGTGAGCTTGTCGGTCTGGCCGTCGAAGTCCTTGGCCTCGGGCAGCGGATCGCGCTTGGCGGTCAGGTTGGGCCAGGTCTGGGCGTATTCCGCGTTCAACTTCAACCACTTGTCGAGGCCGTCCTCGGTGTCGGGACGGATCGCCTCGGCCGGGCACTCCGGTTCGCAGACGCCGCAGTCGATGCATTCGTCGGGATGAATGACGAGCATGTTCTCGCCTTCATAGAAGCAGTCGACCGGACAGACTTCGACGCAATCGGTATACTTGCACTTGATGCAGTTGTCGGTGACCACATAGGTCATGTCGTAGTCCTCTCGTCTTGCGACCGGCCTGCCGGGGTCGGTGCGGGCGTCCCCCGGGGCGGGGACGGCGAAGATCGCTCCGGTTCCGGTTATCCGAGGTCGGCAGCGAGCGCAAGCGCGGCGACTCGACCACTTCGACGGAGGGCCGCGGTGGGCGCCTGCGTCTCACACACGGCTGCACTGCAACATGAACATCAGCCGGCGTCGGTCCCGTCGGGCGGAGCGTCGCGCACCGACGACGGGCGCGGCGGCGACGGGCTCAGGTCCTCGAACAGGGCGGCGGCGCGTTCGGCCGATCCGCGCTTTTCGACGAAGCCGAGCACCCGCAGGACGCGGACGCGGTCGTTCAGGGTGATGGTCAGGGTCTCGCCGCGGCGCAGGACGGCGCCGGGCCGGGTCTCACGGCGGCGATCGACCCGCACCCGACCGGCCTCGACCAGGGCCTTGGCGAGGGGCCGGGTCTTGACCACCCGGGCGTGCCACAGCCAGCGGTCGAGGCGCTGGCGATCGGAATCGTCGTCCGCGGTCGTGCGAGCCTCCCGTCGCGACGGAGGGACCGGTCACCCCGAGCGCCGGAGCGCGACCCATGGGCCGCGCCCCGGCGGGGCGTCACTTCTTCTTGTCGGGGCGACCCTTCGATTCCAGCTCGGCCTTGAGAGCGAGCAGGGCGGCGAAGGGCGAGTTCGGGTCGATCGGCTTCTCGCTGCGCTTGGCGCGGTCGTCGGCGCGGGGCCGATCGTCGCGGTCGTCGCGGCGCGGCGGCCGGTCGCCGGGACCGGCGCGCTCGGGACGGCCGCGGCCGCCTTCGGCGAAGCGCGGACGTCCGCCCTCGGGCCGGGCCTCGCCGCCGCCTTCGGGGCGGCCGGGCATGGTGGCGTCGCGGGCACGACGACTGGCGGCGTTGGGGGTCGAGACCGGGGCGGCGTCGCGACGCTCTCCGCCGGGACGGCGTTCGCCGCCGGCCTCGCCGGAGCGATGACGATCGCCGCCGTGATGGCCGCCGCGATGGCCGTGGGGGCGGTCGCCGCGTTCGAAGCGGCCGGGCCGCCACACGTCGATCTCCAGGAAGTCCGGCTCGGCGACGGCGGCCGGAGCGGCCTCGTCGGAAGCGGTCTCGGTGGCCGCCTCGGCTTCGACGGTCGCGTCCGCGGTTTCGGCCGAGGTCGCGGCGCCCTCGGGGGCTTCGACGACCTCGGCGGGGGCTTCGGTCGATTCGGCGACGTCGGGCGCGGCCGGCTCGGCTTCCACCGGAGCAGCTTCGGCCGACGCGGCTTCGGCGGCCACCGGCTCGGCTTCGGCCGGGGCCGATTCGGGCGCCGCTTCCGCGGCGACGGTCTCGGCCGGCGCCTCGGTCTCGGTGGTTGCGACGGGCTCGCTCGCCACGATCTCGGTCGCCTCCGCCGGAGCGGGGGTCGCTTCGGCCGAGACTTCGGCTGCCGCGCTCGCGGCGGCTTCCGCGACTTCGACCGGCACGATCACCGCGGCCGGCGGGACACGCGGCGCCGGCTTGGGCACCTTGCGCTTCTCGACGCGGTAGCCGAGCGACTTCAGCACCGAGGCGAAGTCCTCGCCGGAGCAGCCGAGCAGCGAGGTCATGGCGACGGTGACGGTGAAGGCACCGCCGCCGGCGATGGCGCCGTCGGGGGGCGAGACGCTCGGATCGAGCGGCTTCCAGGCGATCAGCGGCCGGATGATGTCGGCGAGACGCTCCAGGATGTCGATGCGCACCGCGCGCTCGCCACAGACGCGGAAACCGGCGATGCGGTAGAGCGCCTTGGGGATGGTCTTGTCGAGCGGGATCGAGGTGCGGCCGGAGGCCGAGAGATGATTGAGGTCGGCGGCGGCATGGGCGTCGACGTCGGCGTGGGCCAGCGCCCACAGACGGGCGATCAGGCCGCTCGGCGCCGGCTTGAGCAGGACCGGCAGGAACACGTGGTAGGCGCCGAAGCGGACGCCGTACTTGCGCAGGCTGGCGCGCATGGTCTGGTCGAGGGCCTTGACCTCCTCGGCGACCTGGGAGCGTTCGAGCACGCCGAGCCCTTCGACCAGTTGGAAGGCGAGGCCGCGGCCGAGCCCTTCGAGGTCGGCGGCGTCGCGCAGGTCGACCAGGGGCTTGAGCAACACGGCGATCTGGGTGGCGATCCACAGATCGAGCCGGGCCTGGACCTTGTCGCGGGCCGGACCGGTCAGTTGCTCGTCGGCGAGCAGCAGGACCGCGGGGCGCAGCGGGTCGGGGCCGGTGGCGAGGCGGGCGACGGTGTCGCCGAGCCAGCGCAACGAGCCGTCGGCAGCGAGCACGACGTCGCCGTCGGGCGCGCGCCCCAGGCGATCGGCCCGGGCCTCGATCTCGCCGGCGAGCGACTTGGCGGCGGCGGTTCGCACCGCCTTGCCGTCTTCGCCCTCGGCCGTGGGATCGGCGACGAACCGGAACCCCTGCAGGTGGCCGACCCGATGTCCCTCTACGAGGACGTCGCCGCCGGTGGTGATCTCCGCTTCGATCATCGCGTTCTCTCTCAGACGTCTCATGAGGACGGAAGTGCGCCGGTCCACGAAGCGCCGTGTCAGGCTCTCGTGCAGGGCATCGGACAGACGATCCTCGATCGCGCGTGTCTTGTCGCGCCAGTGGACGGGGTCCGTCAACCAGTCTGGTCGATTGGCGACGAAGGTCCACGTCCTGACATGGGCGATCCGCGCCGACAAGGTGTCGATGTCGCCGTCGACCCGATCGGATTCGGCGACCCGGGCGGCGATGAAGTCGTCGGGGATCGTGCCTCTTTCGACGAGGAAGCGAAAGAGGGTCGCGACGAGATCGGCATGATTGGCCGGCGCTATCTTGCGATAATCCGGCAATTGGCACACGTCCCAGAGCATCGCGACGTGTTTCTCGCCCTGGGCGAGGCGGGCGAGCTCGGGGTCGCGGGCGGCGTGTTCGAGCGCGCTCTGGTCGTCGGCGAGCGGCGCACGGGTCAGGCCTTCCTCGGTCGGAGGGGCATCGAGGGTGCGACGCAGCGCCGCGAGGCTCGTGAACTCCAGACGCGGATTTCGCCACTGCAGACGCGGCAGCGGCTGGAAACGATGGGTCTCGAGCTGCTCGACGAGATCGTCGGGGAAGGGATCGACGCGGCCGGTGACCCCGAAAGTGCCGTCCTTGAGATGGCGCCCGGCGCGGCCGGCGATCTGGCCGAGCTCGGCGGCCGAGAGATTGCGGTATTGATAGCCGTCGTATTTGCGGCTGCCGGCGAAGGCGACGTGGTCGACCTCGAGGTTGAGCCCCATGCCGATGGCATCGGTGGCGACCAGATGGTCGACGTCGCCGGACTGGAACAGCTCGACCTGGGCGTTGCGGGTGCGGGGGCTGAGTGCCCCCATCACCACCGCGGCGCCGCCGCGCTGGCGGCGGATCAACTCGGCGATGCCGTAGACCTCTTCCGCCGAGAAGGCGACGATCGCCGAACGGGGCGGCAGGCGCAGCAGCTTCTTCGACCCGGCATAGGTGAGTTGCGACATCCGCGGACGCGTGACGATGCCGATCCCGGGAATCAGTTTCTCGAGCAGGTCGCGGACGGTCGCCGCACCGAGCAGCAGGGTCTCGTGGCGGCCGCGCAGGTTGAGGATGCGGTCGGTGAAGACATGGCCGCGCTCCAGATCGCCGGCCAGTTGCACCTCGTCGATGGCGACGAAGTCGACCTCGGTGCGGCGCGGCATGGCTTCGACGGTCGAGACCCAATAGCGCGGATCGGGCGGGATGATCTTCTCTTCGCCGGTGATCAGCGCGACGGCGTCGGCGCCGGCGCGGGCGACGACGCGGCCATAGACCTCGCGGGCGAGCAGGCGCAGCGGCAGGCCGATCAGCCCGGACGGCTGGGCGAGCATGCGCTCGATGGCGTGGTGGGTCTTGCCGGTGTTGGTCGGGCCGAGCACGGCCGTGACCGTCCGCGCGCGGATCTGCGGCGGCAGAACGGGCAGGGCGGCAGCGGCGGATGGTGGGGGCGTCCGAGGCGTCACTCGATGGTCCCGAACGAGCCGCAGGCCCCGAGGGCCGCGGAACAGGGAACGCGAGGTCTATCACAGAGCCATCCCGAATGCGCGTCGAAATGCTGGGCGGGCCGCGGCAGCGGCGGATCGTTCATAAATCGCCGGCAACCGGAACGAGTCCCGAACGAAAGGCGTCCGAATCGCTGTCGTTGCGTGAGTCCGATTCCGTTCCCCACCGCATGTGGGGGGTCGGCGGGCGCGGCGGGCGAATTCGCGAGTCCTTTCCGCGATCGAGCCGGGGCCCGGCCGTTTCGCCGCAACGATCTCGTGTCGATCCGGGACGGCGTCCGGCGGGGAAGATCGGCACAATTTTAGGTGGTGGCGTTCGCCGGCGCGCGGTCGGCGCGTTCACTCTTCCGCGAAACCGGGAACACAGCGGCGACGAATCGGCACGCGGCCGATGATCTGGGTTCGTTCTCTCGAGATGCGGGGGGCTCCGGGACCGGATCCACCAAGGGCGGCGCGCGGAGAAGAGCGGCGGCGGCCGTCGCGATCCACCTGGGCGCTTCCATCGCAAGGGTCTCGTGTCGGAACGGGACGCCCGACGCTGCGGCGCGAACGCGGCAAGGGCCGGGCGTCGGTGGGGGCGGCTCGGGCCGGCGGCACGGACGTTCACCGCGAGGCGACAGCGGGAACAGGACGGCGACGAATCGGCGATCCTCGTCGATTCCCGTTTCGTTCTTACCGAATACGGTAGGGTTCGGGCGCCGCGCATCCAAATGTGGATCGCCGTCGCGACGCCATGGGCCGCATCGACCCTGAAACGTCAAGACCTGCGTGCCGGAACGGGACGCGGGGTCAGTCGCGGCGCTCGCCGCGGCGGCTGCGGGCGGGAGTGGCCGGTGCGGCGGGGCTTGTGGTCAGGCTGTCGAGGGTCAATACGGCGGTGCCGAAGGGCGTGGCGGCCGAGGCCTGGACGGGAATCGACAGATCGACCCGGTCGAGGCGGCCGAGGGTCAGCTCGATGTCGCGATTGTCGGCCATGCGGCGGACATTGGGCAGGTCGGTGCGGTGGCCGGCGATCGGGATCCAGCGCACGGCGCAGGTGGCGGTCGCGCCGGCGAAGCCGTCGGGGCGGGTCGCCGGGCCCGGCTTGGCGGTCAGGGTGACGTCGTAGCGGGTCCAGCCGTCGAAGATCGGCAAGGTGCGGGCGCAGGCGCCGGCGCCGTCGGTGGGCACCAGGGCGGCGCCGAGGGGGTCGACGACGCCGCGACGATGGGCCTCGGTCAGCGGCACCACCTCGGGCCGCGGCCGGATCGGCGGTTCGACCTCGGCGGTGACGACGCGGCCGTCGGCGAGCGTCAGCGTGACGGCGGCGGGCTTGCGCCCGCCCGCCACGGTCAGGCCGTAGCGCCGCGGCACCGGTCGGCCGGCGGCGAGGCGGCCTTCGGCGGTGACCTCGCCGTGGGTCGAGGCGACCAGGCGGGCGAGGCCGACGGTGCGCCAGTCGATGCGGGCGCGATAGGCGCCGCCCTCGACCACCAGCACCAGATCGGCGCGGGCGAGCGGCAGGCCGAGCAGGGTCACCGAATAGGCCGCGCGGGTCTCGATCGGCGCGGCGGCGGCCGGCGCGACGCAGCCGGCGCAAGCGGCGAGAACGAACGCGGCGCGGCGCGCGGCGGGGAAGGTGTGCGACAATCGGGCTCTCCGGCGGGCGCCGCGCCGTCGCACGGGGCCGGAGACGACGGTCGGCGGCGATCCCGGCGTTTTCACGGCGCCGAATGGGCGAATGCGGGGGTGCTGCGCGGTCGGGCCTTCGGGAAACACCGGTCGGATCGCGGAACGGCTTGACGCCCCCGCCCCCGATCACTATAGGAGAGCGACTTTTCCGACACCTCGTGAGACGTGGACACCCGGCGTCCCTTCGGACCCGGAAGACAGAAGGATGTTTCCCATGGCTCGGCGCTGCGAACTGACCGGCAAGGCAGTTCTGTCCGGCAACAACGTCAGCCACGCCAACAACAGGACTCGGCGTCGCTTCCTGCCCAACCTCGTCGCCGTGACGCTGATCTCGGACGCTCTCGCCCAGAACGTGCGCCTGCGCGTCTCGGCGCATGCGCTGCGCTCGGTGGAACACCGTGGCGGCCTCGACGCGTTCCTGACCAAGGCGTCGGAGGTCGAGCTGTCGCCGCGTGCGCGTCTGCTCAAGCGTCAGATCGCCCAGAAGCTCGTCGCCACCGCCGCGGCGGCCTGAGCGACGTGGCGACCTCTGGTTCGATGAACACCGGTCCCGTCCGCGATTCGTTCGCGGGCGGCGCTCCGCGTTCGGCACTCGCCGCGGCGATCACCGCCATGGTGGTGGTGGTGGTGGCCTCCAACGTGCTCGTCCAGTATCCGGTCGAGGCGCGGATCGGCTCGCTCGATCTCGCCGATCTCCTGACCTGGGGCGCCTTCTCCTATCCGGCGGCGTTCCTGGTCACCGACCTGACCAACCGGCGTTTCGGCGTCGGCGTGGCGCGGCGGGTGGTGGTGGCCGGTTTCGCGGTGGCGATCGTGCTGTCGATGGCGCTGGCCGGCCCGCGCATCGCGGTGGCCTCGGCCTCGGCCTTCCTGATCGGCCAGCTCCTCGACGTGACGGTGTTCGACCGTCTGCGGCGGGCGGTCGGGTGGTGGAAGGCGCCGTTCGTCGGCTCGCTGCTCGGCTCGGCGACCGATACGGCGGTGTTCTTCTCGCTGGCCTTCGCGAGCCTGTTCCAGGTGCTCGGGGCGGCGGACGCCTTCGCCGGCGAGACCGCGCCGCTGTTCGGCCTGATGGCCGCGGAGGCGCCGCGCTGGATCAGCTGGGCGATCGCCGACTTCACCGTCAAGCTCGGCTTCGCCGCGCTGTTCCTGGTGCCCTATCGGCTCTTGATGAACGTGTTGTGGCCGATCGCCGACCGCTCCGCGGCGGCCTGAACGACCGTCCCGACTGCGACGACCCTCGCGCCGCGAGCCCCCGGGCCCGCGGCGTCTTCGTATCAGGGCGTCGGGGCGGGGATCGAGCCGGTGGTCTCGGTCGCGGCGGTGCCGCCGTCGGCGCTGCGGCTGCCCTTGGCCTCGAAGCGATAGGCATAGACCTGGAGCAGGCCGAAGGGCGTGCCGACCACGATCTTGTAGGGCACCAGCATCTGGGTACCGGCGAGCGGCACGAACCAGATCGAGAATTCGAGATTGCGCTCGAACTTCTCTTCCTCCGGCGACAGCGGCCGGTAGCCGGCGATCGCCTTGTAGTTGACCGCGCAGACCAGCGCCGGGCCGGCGTAGCCCTCCTTGCCCTGGACCTCCATGCGGGCGCCGTAGACCATCCGCAGGTCGTAGCGGACGCGGCCGTCGAAGACCCGGGCGGTGTGGTCGCAGTTGGCGGTGGCCATCGGGTCACGGCCGGGCGGCACGGCGACGACGAAGGCGGCGAGGGGATCGATGACGTTGCGCTTGTGCTCGGGCAGCAGCGGTACGCGGCGATCCCAGCCGGGAAAGTGCAACTCGGTGGCGGAGAGCTGGGCGACCGCGCCGCCGGCGAAGCTCATCTCGACGTGATTGGACTGGGGCCCGCCTTCGATCGCCACCGAATAGCCCTTGGAGGCGATCTGGGTGCCGGAGGCGCGACCGGAGGCGGTGGCCAGCGCCGAGCGATTGGCGATGATCGCCGCGAGGCCGCGGATCTGGGCGTCGACGGTGGCGCGATACTCACCGTTCGGCGCGACCGCGAAGGCCAGGGTGCCGGAGGCGATCGGGAAGCCGCCGAGGGTCGCGGCATAGGTCGCGTCCAGGGTGGTCTCGGCGGCGGACGACGGCGCGAGGCCGGCGATCTGCGCCGCCAGGCCGAGGACGGCCAGGCCGCCGAGGGTCGTGCGTTGCACCGGCATCGGGAGTTCCTCCGTTCAGTCGCCACTTCGACGGGCCAGGGCGGTCGCCCGTCCGCGCCGGGAGCCAGTGCTCCCCGGCCTCCTTTGTGGATCGGGTAACCTTATCGAAGCGTTAATCGCCGACGCTTTTCCCCCCGCGGCCAGCCGCACCGAGCGACGGCTCAGGCGCGGCGGGGGCGGCCGGCGGCGGCCTTGGCGGCGGCGCGGGGGTCGATCCGGGCGTTCTCGTCGAACAGCGCGGCGAGCTGGTCGGTCATGGCACCGGCCAGTTCCTCGGCGTCGACGATGGTCACGGCGCGCTTGTAGTAGCGGGTGACGTCGTGGCCGATGCCGATGGCGATCAGCTCGACCGGCGAACGGGTCTCGATGTCCTCGATCACCCGGCGCAGGTGGCGTTCGAGATAGTTGCCGGGATTGACCGACAGGGTGGAATCGTCGACCGGGGCGCCGTCGGAGATCATCATCAGGATGCGTCGGCTCTCGGAGCGGGCGAGCAGGCGCATGTGGGCCCAGTCGAGGGCCTCGCCGTCGATGTTCTCCTTGAGCAGGCCCTCGCGCATCATCAGGCCGAGGTTGCGCCGCGACCGCCGCCAGGGCGCGTCGGCCGCCTTGTAGACGATGTGGCGCAGGTCGTTGAGGCGGCCGGGGGTCGGCGGCTTGCCGGCCTGGAGCCAGGCCTCGCGCGACTGCCCGCCCTTCCAGGCGCGGGTGGTGAAGCCGAGGATCTCGACCTTGACGCCGCAGCGCTCGAGCGTGCGGGCGAGGATGTCGACGCAGGTCGCCGCGACGGTGATCGGGCGGCCGCGCATCGAGCCGGAATTGTCGATCAGCAGCGTGACGATGGTGTCGCGGAAATCGATGTCGCGCTCGCGCTTGAACGACAGGGGCGCCATCGGATCGATCACAACCCGGGTCAGCCGGGCGGTGTCGAGCACGCCCTCCTCGAGATCGAACATCCACGAGCGGTTCTGCTGGGCCATCAGCTTGCGCTGCAGGCGGTTGGCGAGCCGCGCCACGGCGCCCTGGAGCGGCGCCAGTTGCTTGTCGAGATAGGCGCGCAGGCGGTCGAGCTCGGCCACGTCGCACAGGCCCTCGGCGTGGACGACCTCGTCGAAACGGGTGGTCCAGACCTTGTAGTCGTCGATCGGCGGGCGGTTGGACAGCGGCCGGTCGGGGCGGCGGGCATCGGCCGCGGCCTCGGCTTCCGCCGCGTCCTCGGCGACCTCGTCGGCATAGCCTTCGGAGCTCTCGACGTCGCCCTTCTCGTCGTCCTCGCCGGCGGTCTCGGAGGCCGAGGCTTCGGCGCGATCGGAGCCGTCCTGGGTGTCGGGCTCGCCGGGGGCGTCCTGGTCTTCGCCCTTGGCGTCGTCGCCGTCCTGATCGGCGTTCTCGTCCTCGGGCTCCTCGCCGTATTCGTCGGCCATGTCGAGGGAAGCGAGGATGTCGCGCACCAGATGGGAGAAGGCGCGCTGATCGCCGATCGCCCCCTCCAGGCGCTCCAGACGGCCGGCGGTCTTCTCCTCGATGTGGTCGCGCCAGGCGTCGGCGATGCGGGCGGCGGCGGGGGGCGGGGCCATGCCGGTCAGGCGCTCGCGGACGATCAGGGCGAGGGCGTCGGCGATCGGCGCGTCGCCGCGGTCGGCGACCTCGGCCGAGATCTGGGTGCGGCGATAGCGGTCCTCGAGCATCGAGGCGAGATTGGCGCGGACCCCGTCCATGCGGCGGGCGCCGATCGATTCGCAGCGGGCCTGTTCGACCGCCTCGTAGACGGCGCGGGCCTCCTGGCCCTCGGGGCGATAGGTGCGATGGACCGCTTCGTCGTGGGCGGCGAGGCGCAGCGCCATCGAATCGGCCTGGCCGCGCAGGATCGACGCCTCTTCGCGGGTCATCTTGCGGCTGGGCTCGGGCAGACGGGCGGTGTGGCCGGTCAGCGCGGCGCGGTCGATGCCGAAGGCGACCTCGAGATCGGGGACCCGCGCGATCGCCCGGATGCAGGCGGCGAGCGCCTGCTTGAACGGTTCGTTGGGCGGGGGGGTCTTGTCCTTGGGAGCCACGGCGGATCGATCTTCCCTTCGGCGCCGCTCTTCGGCGTGCCCGTCGAATCGGCGGATGGTCCGGGCCGCGACGACGCCGTCGCAACCGGGGGGACGCCGACGGGCCGTGAGGCTCCGCCGGCGGCGCGCGCCTTCAGCTCAGGACGACGTTCAGCGCGCTCTCCGGCAATTCCTTGCCGAAGCAGCGCTGGTAGAACTCGGCGACCTTCGGCCGCTCGGTCTCGTCGCACTTGTTGAGGAAGGTCACGCGGAGCGCGAAGCCGAGATCGCCGAAGATCTCGGCATTCTCCGCCCAGGTGATCACGGTGCGCGGGCTCATCACCGTCGACAGTTCGCCCGCCACGAAGGCGTTGCGGGTCATGTCGGCGATGCGGACCATGCGGCCGACCGTCTCGCGGCCTTCCGGGTTCTCGAAGTGCTTGGCCTTGGCCAGCACGATGCCGACCTCCTCGTCGTGCGGCAGGTAGTTGAGCGAGGTGACCACCGACCAACGGTCCATCTGGGCCTGATTGATCTGCTGGGTGCCGTGGTAGAGGCCCGAGGTATCGCCCAGCCCGATCGTATTGGCGGTGGCGAACAGGCGGAAGGCGGGGTGCGGACGGATGACCCGGTTCTGGTCGAGCAGGGTCAGGCGGCCGGAGCTCTCCAACACGCGCTGGATCACGAACATCACGTCGGGGCGGCCGGCGTCGTATTCGTCGAAAACCAGGGCGACGTTGTTCTGATAGGCCCAGGGCAGGATGCCGTCTCGGAACTCGGTGACCTGCATGCCGTCACGGACGACGATGGCGTCCTTGCCGATCAGGTCGATGCGCGAGATGTGGCTGTCGAGATTGACGCGCACGCAGGGCCAGTTGAGGCGGGCGGCGACCTGCTCGATGTGGGTCGACTTGCCGGTGCCGTGGTAGCCGGTGATCATCACCCGACGATTGCGGGCGAAGCCCGACAGGATGGCCAGCGTGGTGTCGCGATCGAACAGGTAGTCGTGGTCGATCTCCGGGACGTGCTCGTCGGGCGTCGAATAGGCCGGCACCCGGAGGGTGCTCTCGAAGCCGAAGGTGTCCTTGACGGAGATCGTGGTGTCGGGCAGTCCGGCGCGGATCACGTCTTCGACGGGTCGCCCGTCCAGAGTCTTCTCGATGTCCGTCATCTCGCCTCCGTCCCCGTCCGTCCGCACCCAGCGGGTCGCCGTCGGTTTCATCGACGAACGGGGAGTGTTGGTTTCAATCGCGCGACTTTAGCCAACGCAGAGCCGGTGCACCAGCCGTGCCGTCACCCGTCGTGCGACGGGAGGGGTCCGCTCATGGCTTCCATGCGTCGACGCCATGGGTGGGGGCGGGATCAGCACACGCCGGCCTGGCGCAGCAGCTTGTAGGCCTGGATGATTTCCTGGAGCAGCGCTTCCGACGAACGGTCGCCGCCGTTGGCGTCGGGGTGGTGGCGCTTGACCAGTTCCTTGTAGCGGGCGCGGATCTCTTCCGGCGAGGCGCGCTCGTCGAGATCGAGGGCGGTGAGGGCGCGCTTCTCCAAGGGCTTGGCCTTGCGCACCGGTTCGGTGCGCGGCCCGCCCTGGACGCGTCCGCGCATCCGTCCGAACACCACGCGCGGATCGCCGGAGCGGCGGGTCCAGTCGTGCGGCATCTCGAAATCTTCGGCCGGCCGGGCGCGGACGGCCTCGGTGTCGGGGTTGACGCCCATGGTCCAGGTCGGGCGATGACCGGTGACCGCGTCCTTCTGCCAGGCGGCGACCGCGGAGTCCGGCATGCCGGAGAAATAATCGTACGACTTGTTGTAGAGGCGGACGTGATCGATGCAGAAATGGTGGTACTGGCCCTCGCGACCTCTGCCCTTCGGCGCAGGATGCGAGCCGGCGGCGTCGCAGCCACCCCATTCGCACACGGGAAAGCGACGCCGAGCGACCGATTCGGGGTCCGGTTTGACACGTATGCGGTCGAAGAAGTCGGGTTCGAAAGTCATCCGCCGATTATGGGGTTTCGGCGCCTCCGTCACAAGACGGCGCGCGCGGGGGTGAGAAGGACGTGATCGAACGAAAGGGCGGGGTCACCGACGCGGCGACCGAGGTTTCGGATTCGACGCGAGGAGCGTTAACATATCGCCAATGAGTTTCGACCGGGATCGCTCCATGACCTATCGCCAGCGCATGATCGACAAGCTCACCGCCGCCTTCGCGCCGACCCTGCTCGAGGTCGAGGACGAATCGGCGCGCCATCACGGCCATGGCGGGGCGCTGCCGGAGGGCGAGACCCATTTCGCGATCCGCATCGTCGCGCCGGCGTTCCAGGGCGTGTCGCGGCTCGCCCGACACCGCATGATCCACGAGGTGGTGGCGGCGGAGCTGGCCGAGCGGGTCCACGCCCTGTCGATCGAGGCCGATCCGAGCTGAGGCGCGGCGCGGCGACGATCGGCCGGCTTTCGCGCCGCCGCCGGGCGTGATACCGGCACGCCCTGTCGTTCCCACGAGGTCGCCCCGCGCCGATGTCCACCGATTCCGCCCTGGTCACCGCCCTGACCGACGCCGCGCTCGAGGCCGGGGCGGCGATCCTCGCGGTCTATGGATGCGACTTCGCGGTGATCGCCAAGGCTGATCGCAGCCCGGTCACCGACGCCGACGTCGCCGCGGAAGCGATCATCGTCGCGGCGCTCGGGCGGTGTCTTACCGGCGTGCCGGTGGTCGCCGAGGAGGCCTGCGCGGCGGGCCACGCGCCGGGCTCCCTCGGGCGGCGCTTCGTGCTGGTCGATCCGCTCGACGGCACCCGCGAATTCGTCTCGCGCAACGGCGAGTTCACCGTCAACATCGCGCTGGTCGAGGACGGGCGGCCGGTGGTCGGGGTGGTGCTGGCGCCGGTGCTCGGGCTGATCTGGGTCGGCGAGGTCGGGGTCGGGGCGCGGCGCGGCCGGGTCGAGGCGGACGGCGGCGTCGCCTGGACGCCGATCGCGGTCACGGCGGCGCCGGTCGAGGGCTTCCGGGTGATGGCCAGCCGGTCGCATGCCGGGGCCGAGACCGAGGCGCTGCTCGCCCGGTTGCCGGTGGTGGCGCGGGTGGCGGTCGGCTCGTCGCTCAAGTTCTGCCGCCTCGCCGAGGGCGCGGCCGATTTCTATCCCCGCCTCGGGCGGACCATGGAATGGGACACCGCAGCGGGCGAAGCGGTGCTGCGGGCGGCGGGCGGCACGGTGGTGCGGTTCGACGGCACGCCGCTGGTCTACGGCAAGACCGCGGACGCGCCCGACGGGGCCTTCGCCAACCCGGCCTTCCTGGCCTTCGGCGATCCGGCCTGCGAACGGGCGGTGCTCGCCCGGCTGGGCGGCCGGGCGCCGGCCAAATAAGCAAGGGGTTGCGTCCGGTGTCGGCGACGGCGAACATCATGCCGCCATTCGGCCCGACGACGCAAAGCCGAGGGCTTTCGCGGGGCAATCGCGGGTACGTCGATCCGGCGGCGGCCGGCGCCGGCCGGGCGGGCGGCCTTGTCGCCGGGGACCCCGCCCCCTAAACCCCGTCGTCGCCGGACGCGGGGAGCGCCTAAGGGCCGAAGTCAGTTTCGAGGAGTGCCGATGCCGATCGCCCGAGACTCGCATCTGAAACGCCTGGAAGCGGAATCGATCCGCATCCTGCGCGAGGTGGCGGCGGAATTCCGCAATCCGGTGATGCTCTATTCGATCGGCAAGGACTCGTCGGTGATGCTCCACCTGGCGATGAAGGCCTTCTACCCGGCCAAACCGCCGTTCCCGCTGCTCCATGTCGACACGACCTGGAAGTTCCGAGAGATGATCGCCTTCCGCGACGCGACGGTGAAGCGGCTGGGGCTCGAGCTGATCGTCCACGTCAATCAGGACGGCGTGCGTGCCGGGGTGACGCCGTTCAGTCACGGCTCGTCGACCTACACCCACGTGATGAAGACCGAGGGTCTGAAGCAGGCGCTCGACGCCCACGGTTTCGACGCGGCCTTCGGGGGCGCGCGGCGCGACGAGGAGAAGAGCCGGGCCAAGGAGCGGATCTTCTCGTTCCGCACCGCGAACCACACCTGGGACCCCAAGAACCAGCGGCCGGAACTGTGGAACGTGTGGAACGCCCGGGTCGCGCCGGGGGAATCGATCCGCGCCTTCCCGCTGTCCAACTGGACCGAGCTCGACGTCTGGCAATACATCCTGGCCGAAGAGATCCCGATCGTGCCGCTCTATTTCGCGGCGATGCGGCCGGTGGTCGAGCGCGGCGGCATGTTTATCCTGGCCGACGACGATCGCCTGCCGCTCGCCCCCGGCGAGACGCCGGAGATGCGGCTGGTGCGCTTCCGCACCCTCGGCTGCTATCCGCTGACCGGGGCGATCGACAGCGACGCCACCACGCTTCCCGACATCGTTCGCGAGATGCTGGTCGCCCGCACCTCCGAGCGTCAGGGCCGGCTGATCGACCACGACGAATCCGGGTCGATGGAGAAGAAGAAGCGCGAGGGCTATTTCTGATGAACGCCGTGCCGCTGGTCGACGATCCGAAGGCCTTCGCCGCCTATCTCGCGGCGCAGGAGCGAAAAGGGCTGCTGCGCTTCCTCACCTGCGGTTCGGTCGACGACGGCAAGTCGACGCTGATCGGGCGGCTGTTGATGGACACCAAGCTGGTGTTCGAGGACCACCTGACCTCGCTCGCCCGCGACAGCCGCAAGTTCGGCACCACCGGCGAGGACGTCGATCCGGCGTTGCTGCTCGACGGGCTCGAGGCGGAGCGCGAACAGGGCATCACCATCGACGTCGCCTATCGCTTCTTCACCACCGAGAAGCGCAAGTTCATCGTCGCCGACACCCCCGGCCACGAGCAATATACCCGCAACATGGCGACCGGCGCCTCGACCTCCGACCTCGCGGTGCTCTTGGTCGACGCCCGCACCGGACTGGTCGCCCAGACCCGGCGCCACGCCTTCCTGGTGTCGTTGCTGGGCATCCGCCACGTGGTGCTGGCGGTCAACAAGATCGATCTGGTCGACTTCTCTCGAGACGTCTTCGAGCGGATCCGCGACGACTTCGCGACCTTCGCCCAGGACCTCGGCTTCGAGAGCCTGGTCGCAGTGCCCTTGTCGGCGCGCTGGGGGGACAACGTCACGACCCGTTCGCCGCGCATGCCCTGGTACGACGGCCCGAGCCTGCTCGACCATCTCGAGACCGTCGAAGTCGCCGAGCGGGCGCTGCGCGGGCCGTTCCGCATGGCGGTGCAGTGGGTCAATCGCCCGGATCTCGACTTCCGCGGCTTCGCCGGGACGATCGCCTCGGGCGTGGTGCGGCCCGGCGACCGGGTGGTGGTGGCCAAGTCGGGCAAGATCGGCACGGTGGCGCGGATCGTCACCGCCGACGGCGACCTCGACGAGGGACGCGCCGGGGAAGCGGTGACCCTGACGCTGGCCGAAGAGATCGACATCTCGCGCGGCGATCTCCTCGCCGCGGTCGAGGCGCGGCCGACGGTCGCCGACCAGTTCGCCGCCCATCTGGTGTGGATGGCCGAGGAGCCGATGCTGCCCGGCCGCTCCTACCTCCTGAAGTGCGGCACCCGCACGGTGCCGGCGACGATCACCGACATCCGGCATAAGATCGACGTCGGCAGTTTCGAGCACCTGGCCGCCAAAGACCTGAAGCTCAACGAGATCGCGGTGGTCAACGTCGGGCTCGCCGAGGCGATCGCCTTCGACCCCTATGCCGAAAACCGCGAAACCGGCGCCTTCGTGCTGATCGATCGCTTCAGCAACGCCACGGTCGGGGCCGGCATGATCGACTTCGGCCTGCGGCGGGCGACCAACGTCCATTGGCAGGCGATCGACGTGACGCCGGCGGCGCGCGCCGGCCAGAAGAGCCAGACCCCGGCGGTGCTGTGGTTCACCGGCCTGTCGGGCTCGGGCAAGTCGACGATCGCCAACATCGTCGAGAAGAAGCTGTTCGCGCTCGGCCGCCATTCCTTCCTGCTCGACGGCGACAACGTCCGCCACGGGCTGAACCGCGACCTCGGCTTCACCGATGCCGATCGGGTCGAGAACATCCGCCGGGTCGGCGAGGTCGCCAAGCTGATGGTCGACGCCGGGCTGATCGTGCTGGTGTCGTTCATCTCGCCGTTCCGCGCCGAACGGCAGATGGTGCGCGAGCTGATCGGCGGCGAGGCCTTCGTCGAGATCTTCGTCGACACGCCGCTCGCCACCTGCGAGGCGCGCGACACCAAGGGCCTCTATGCCAAGGCGCGGGCCGGCACCCTGAAGCACTTCACCGGCATCGACAGCCCCTACGAGGCGCCGGTCGATCCGGAGATCCGCATCGACACCGCGACCGAGACCTCGGAAGAGGCCGCCGACCGAGTGATCCGTCAGATCCTCGGCGATGCCGTCGACTGGGTGATCTGAGCCGGCCAAGCGGTCATCGCCAGCGTCGCGACCGCCTCCAGCGCGGCGCGATCGGCGCCGTCGCCGGCCTGGATCGACATGCCTTCGAGCACCGTCATGTAGAATCGGGCGAGACCCGCGGCATCAGTGCCGGCGGGCAGGAGCCCGTCGGCGACGTCGCGTTCGATGCGGCGGGTCCAGTCGGCCTGGGTGCCGTCGGTCCGCAGGGTGCGCAGCCACGCCGCGAGGTCGTCGGCCCCGGGGCCGTGGTTGGTGGTGGAGAGAATCACCATGCAGCCCGGCGGATGCTCGCCGTCGGTGAAGGCATGGGCGGCGGCCCGCAGGCTCGCGGCGATCACCTCGCGCGCCGGGCCGCCGTCTTCCGCGGCGCGCCGGGCGAAGGCGCCGGGACCGGCCTGATAGGCGGCGATGGCTTCGCGGAACAGCGTCTTCTTGTCGCCGAAGGCGGCATAGAGGCTGGGCGGGGCAAGACCCATGGCGTCGGCGAGATCCTGGATGCCGGTCGCTTCGAAGCCGCGGCGCCAGAACATCCGCACGGCGATCTGGAGTGCGGCCTCGCGATCGAACTTGCGGGGGCGGCCCCTCGGCCGCGGGGCGGTGGGATCTTTTTTCATAGTGACCACTAAATATACCATTGACGGCGGACGGCAACAGGTTCATTTGTTTAGTTATCGCTAAACAAACAACGGAGCCATCCCATGCCTCGCCTTCACGACAAGATCGCCCTGGTCACCGGCGCCAGTTCCGGGATCGGCCGGGAAACCGCCCGGCTGTTCGCAGCCGAAGGCGCGCGGGTGGTGGTCGGCGCCCGCCGCGCCGCCGAACTGGAGAGCCTGGTGGCGGAGATCGTCGCGGCCGGCGGCGAGGCCGCGGCGTTGCCCGGCGACGTCGGCGACGAAGACTATCAGCGCGCCCTGGTGGCGCTGGCGGTCGACCGCTTCGGCGGGCTCGACGTCGCCTTCAACAACGCCGGCACCCTCGGTCCGGCCGGGCCGACCTCCGAGATCGAGCTCGCCGGCTGGAACGAGGCGCTGCGGACCAATCTGACCAGTGCCTTCCTCGGCGCCAAGCATCAGCTGCCGGCCCTGGTGGCGCGCGGCGGCGGCAGTCTGCTGTTCACCTCGACCTTCGTCGGGCACACCGTCGGCTTCCCGGGAATCGCCGCCTATGCCGCGAGCAAGTCGGGGCTGATCGGCCTGACCCAGGCGCTGGCGACCGAATACGGAGCGCGCAAGGTGCGGGTCAACGCCGTGTTGCCGGGGGCGGTCGACACGCCGATGTTCCGGACCTTCAACGCCTCGCCGGAGGCCGTCGGCCATCTCGCGGCGCTGCATGCCCTGGGGCGGGTCGCCGAGGTCGACGAGCTGGCGCGCGCGGCGTTGTTCCTCGCCTCCGACGACGCCTCGTTCGTCACCGGCACGGCGATGCTGGTCGACGGCGGCCTGTCGATCCATCGGGCCTGACGCGACCGCGCGGCGCCCCGGCGACGGGGCGCCGTCAGCCGACGAGCTTGTCGGCGAGGAAGTCGCGGACGAGCTCGGGCACCACGTCGTCGGCGACGAAGGCCTTGCCGATGCCGCGGGTCAGCACGAAGGTCAGGCGGCCGCGCTTGACCTTCTTGTCCTGGAAGATCGCCTGCATCAGGCCGTCGACCGTGCCGACCCCGCCGGGCACCTCGGCCAGCGTCGTCGGCAGGCCGGCGGCGGCGAGGTGGCGGGCGGCGCGGACCGCGTCGTCGGGCGACGCGAGGTTCAGGCGCGCCGAGAATTCGTGGGCCAGCACCATGCCGATGGCCACGCCCTCGCCGTGGACCAGCCGTTCGGCGTCGTAGTCGGTGGCGGTCTCCAGCGCATGGCCGAAGGTGTGGCCGAGATTGAGCAGGGCCCGCGGCCCGGTCTCCTTCTCGTCGATGCGCACCACCTCAGCCTTGGCGCGGCAGGCACGGGCCACCGCCTCGGCGCGGGCCGGACCGCCGGCGAAGATCTCGCCGCGGTGGATCTCCAGCCAGTCGAAGAAGGCGGGATCGTCGATCAGCCCATATTTGACCACTTCGGCGTAGCCGGCGCGCAGATGGCGCTCCGACAGCGTGTCGAGTGCCGCGGTGTCGGCGAGCACCAGCGAGGGCTGATGGAACAGGCCGACCAGATTCTTGCCGTGGCGGGTGTTGATGCCGGTCTTGCCGCCGACCGAACTGTCGACCTGGGCGAGCAGGGTGGTCGGCACCTGGACGAAGCGCATACCGCGCCGGACGATGCCGGCGGCGAAGCCGACCAGATCGCCGATCACCCCGCCGCCCAGCGCGATCAGCAGGTCGCCGCGTTCGAGCCGTGCCGACAGCACGCCGTCGACCACGCTGGCGAGGGTCTCGAAGCTCTTGGAGCTCTCGCCCGGCTGCACCACGATGGTCGAATAGCCGAGATCGGCGTCGGCGAGGCCGGCGGTGAAGCGGTCGAGATGATGCTCGGCGACGGTCTCGTCGGTGATCACCGCGTAGCGGGCGCCAGGGAAGCGGCGGGCGAGCTCGGCGCCGGCGGCGGCGATCAGGTCGGCGCCGATGACGATCTCGTAGGCCCGCGACCCGAGGGCGACGGGGACGACGGTCGCGCGGGCAGGATCGGTCATGGACAGTCTCCGGCGGGGGGCGCGCTCGGCGCCGCCGCGACGGCGGCGGGCGGGCGGGCGAAGAAGCGGTCGAGCGCCGCGACGATCTCGTCGGCGACGACGTCCTTGGAGACGTCGCGCGACGGCACGGTGAGGTCGGCCAGAGCATAGACCGGGTAACGCTCCTCGACGAGGCGGCGGATCGCGCCCTCCGGGTCGGGGCCGGCGAGCAGCGGCCGATTGGTCTTGTGGCGCAGGCGCTGGAACAGCACTTCGGGCGCGGCCTCGATCCACACCGAGACGCCACAGCGGGCGATCGCCGCGCGGGTCTCGGCGTTCATGAAGGCGCCGCCGCCGGTCGCCAGCACCTGCGGCCCCTCGCCGAGCAGGCGGCCGATCACCCGGCGCTCGCCGTCGCGGAAATAGGCCTCGCCGTATTCGGCGAAGATTTCGGGGATGGTCTGGGCGGCGGCGCGCTCGATCTCGACGTCGACGTCGGCGAAGGGCAGGTCGAGCCGCGCGGCGACCCGGCGCCCGACGGTGGTCTTGCCCGCGCCCATCATGCCGACGAAGACGATCGACCGCACGCCGAGGCCGGCGAGGATGCGCCGCGCGCGTTGAACGTCCGTCCGCTTGCCGTCGTTGCCCATCCGTGGTCCGTCCGCCGCCGACGCCGCCGTCGGATGGGCGAGCTTTCGCCCGGCGAGCGGCTCCCCGTCAAGCGTCACCTGCGCGCCGGCCCCTTGCGCCGGCCTGCCGCATCGGGGATTCTGGCGGCGGGCTATACTTCGGCCGGGCGATCGATTCGCCGATACAAGGACTGATCCCGATGCCGAGCCTCGTTCGGTTTCTCGTCGGCGTCGCCGTGGTCACCGGGCTCGGCGCCGCCGCCGTGGTGGTGCTGGCGACGTTCGTCGATCCGCATCCTCGCGAAATGACCATCCGTGTGCCTCAGGACCGCTTCGAGGCGCGCTGACATGGCCGGGCGGTTCCGCGTCGAGACCTTCCTGGAGATGCTCTCGGCCGAACGCGGCGTGGCGCTCGCCACGCTCGAGGCCTATGGCCGCGATCTCGACGACTTCGCGAGCTTCCTCGCCGCGCGCGGCCTGGCGGTCGACGCGGCCGGCGCGGTCGACGTCGCCGACCACATGGCCGATCTGGCGGCGCGCGGCATGGCCGCCTCGACCCAGGCGCGGCACTTGTCGACGCTGCGCCGGTTCCACCGCTTCCTCTATGCCGAGGGCTTCCGCAGCGACGATCCGACCGGCACCGTCGACGCGCCGAAGAAGCGCCGGCCGCTGCCCAAGGTGCTGAGCGTCGAGGCGGTCGGGCGGCTGATCGCCGCCACCGAGGCCGATGCGGCGCGCGAGGTCGGTGCCGACGGCGCGCCGCTCGGGGCGGCCGAGCGCGGGCGGGCGCTGCGCCTCCACGCCATGCTGGAGACGATCTATGCCTCGGGCCTGCGGGTCTCGGAGATGGTGTCGTTGCCGGCTTCGGCGGCGCGCGGCGGCGAAGCCTTCCTGACGGTGCGCGGCAAGGGCGCCAAGGAGCGGCTGGTGCCCCTGTCGGCGCGGGCCCGCGCCGCCATGGCCGCGCATCTGGCGCATCTGAAGGTGACCGGCAAGGGCGTGTCGCGCTGGCTGTTCCCGTCGTGGAGCGAGAGCGGCCACGTCACCCGTCAGGCCTTCGCGCGCGATCTCAAGGAGCTCGCGGTGCGGATCGGGCTGCCGGGCGCGGCGGTGTCGCCGCACGTGCTGCGCCACGCCTTCGCCTCGCACATCCTCGCCAACGGCGCCGATCTCCGGGTGGTGCAGCAGCTGCTCGGCCACGCCGACATCTCGACCACCCAGATCTACACCCATGTGCTCGACGAACGGCTGCGGGAACTGGTGGAAAGCCGCCATCCGCTGGCCGGCGATTGACCGCAGGGGGCCGGCGCGCCCTGCGCGCGGGGCGGAGCGGCGGCCCGGTCGCTTGACTTTCGGGGGCGGGCGTGGCGATTTGCGGGCCGACGGTGCCGGCGCGGCCCCCGCGATCGGGGTCGCGCGCAGGGTTGCGCCCGTCCCTCGCGGGCGGGCCGAACAGGTGCCGTGCAGGGGGCGGACCCGTCCCGATCCGACACCTCCGACGGGAGGGTGCTCGGGTCCCTCTCATCCCCGAGTGGACGAATCGCGGACATGCGCAGCTATCTCGAATTCGAAAAGCCGGTCGCCGATCTGGAAGGCCAGATCCAGGAACTGCGCGCGCTGGTCGACAAGGGCGAGGCGGTCGACGTCAAGGACGAGATCGAGAAGCTCGAGGCCAAGGCCGGTCAGGCGCTGACCGACCTCTACCTCAAGCTCACCGCCTGGCAGAAGACCCAGGTGGCGCGCCATCCCGACCGGCCGCATTTCGTCGACTACGTCGAGGCGCTGATCGACGACTTCACCGAAATGGCGGGCGACCGCAGCTTCGGCGAGGATGCGGCGATCGTCGGCGGCTTCGGGCGTTTCCGCGGCCAGCCGGTGGCGGTGATCGGCCACGAGAAGGGCGCCGACACGGCGTCGCGGCTGACCCACAATTTCGGCATGGCCCGGCCCGAGGGCTACCGCAAGGCGGTGCGCCTGATGCAGACCGCCGAACGATTCGGCCTGCCGGTGATCACCCTGGTCGACACCGCCGGGGCCTATCCGGGCATCGGCGCGGAAGAGCGCGGCCAGGCCGAGGCGATCGCCCGGTCGACCGACTGCTGCCTCGGGCTCGGGGTGCCCAACGTCGCGGTGATCATCGGCGAGGGCGGTTCCGGCGGGGCGATCGCCATCGCCGCCACCAATCGCGTCCTGATGCTCGAACACGCGATCTATTCGGTGATCTCCCCGGAAGGTGCGGCGTCGATCCTGTGGCGCGACAGCGCGCGCGCTCAGGACGCCGCGACGGGGATGAAGATCACCGCGCAGGACCTGTTGAAATTCAAGGTGATCGACGCGATCGTGCCCGAGCCGGTGGGGGGCGCCCATCGCGCCCCGGCGCAGGTGATTGCCGCGACCGGCGCGGCGCTGGACAAGGCGCTCGGCGATCTCGCCGGCCTCGGCCCGGACGAACTGCGGCGGGTGCGGTGGGACAAGTTCCTGGCGATCGGACGCTCGCTGTGAGGCGGCACACGCCGTCCCGATTCGGGACGTCGKTTTACCCGCCGTTCACCACGTCGGGCGATCTCGAGACCGCCACACCGTGTTTTGCCCCGATCGAGGATTTGGGTTAGTCTCGGTTCCGCGGATCGAGATCCGTGGGCCACTGCGATCGTCGCCATTCGGTAACCATCGCGCAAGGGACCGGGGGCTAGGGTGATCCCGAGACCCCGCGTGCCGAGAGCGGTGCCGGGTGCTCGGTGCAACGTCCGGATCGGTTCGCCGACCGGAAGTTCAGGACGGATGGGTTCATGTTGAAGTCGGTGTTGCGTGTCGCGGCGATCGCCTCGGTGGGGCTCACGGTCGCCTCCTGTCAGGACGAGATGCAGTCGACCCTCGGGGGCGCCAAGGCGATCCGGCCGCTCAAGGCCGAGACGGTCGCCCTGATGGACTCCAAGGGCATGCGCAAGGAGGATCCGATCCTGGTGCGCGCCTTCAAGCAGGAAGCGACGCTGGAGATCTGGAAGCGCGACAAGACCGGCACCTACGCCTTCCTGAAGAGCTATCCGATGTGCTCGTGGGGCGGCACCGTCGGCCCGAAGATCAAGGAAGGCGACAAGCAGTCGCCGGAGGGCTTCTACACGGTGACGCCGTGGCGGATGAACCCCAACTCGCAGTTCCATCTGGCCTATGACATCGGCTATCCCAACGCTTTCGACCGAGCGCTGGGGCGCACCGGCGCGGCGGTGATGGTGCACGGCAACTGCACCGGCTCGGCCGGCTGTTTCGTGATGACCGACGAGCAGGTCGAAGAGATCTACGGGCTGGCCCGCGAGGCGCTGGCCGGCGGCCAGAAGTCGTTCCAGGTCCAGGCCTTCCCGTTCCGGATGACCGCCGAGAACCTCGCGCGCCATCGCCGCAACCCCAACATGGCCTTCTGGAAGAACATCAAGAAGGGCTACGACCACTTCGAGGTCACCCATCTCGAGCCCAAGGTCGACGTCTGCGATCGGCACTACGTGTTCGACGCGAAGCCGAAGGATCCGCTGGCCACCACCTTCAATCCGACCGGGGCCTGCCCGACCTACGAGGTCGCGCCGGAGATCGCCACCGCGGTGGCGGCCAAGGAGACGCAGGACGATCAGGCCTTCCGCGTGGCGGTGGCCGAGATCGAGGACGCCGACCGCAAGGAAACCGAGCGGATGGTGGCCGAGAAGTTCGAGAAGTCCAAGCCTCAGGGCGGGACGGCGATCGCCGCCTGGTTCGGCGCACCGGCGCCGGACACCACCGGGTCCGTGGGCCTCACGCCCATCGACGTGCCGCTGCCCAAGGCCTCGCCGTCGGTGTTCGCCGGCGTGCAGATGGCCGCTGCGGCGACCGAACCCGCTCCGGCCGCCCCGACGTCGGGGGGCCTGACAACCCACCTGTTCGGCTTCGGCGCGACGTCGACGCCGGACGCCGCGTCTTCGGCGATCGATGCCTCCGCCGTCCGGCCGATCGACGTGCCGGTTCCGGCGGCCCGGCCCGGGGCGGTGCGCACCGCGGCGATGCAGTCGGCGGTGCCGGCCCCCGTGCCGGTCGAAGCGCCGGCCGAAGACCGGCCGCTGTGGAAGCGGATCAATCCTTTCGGCGGCTGACCGGCTCCCGCTGCGGCGGGCGCCGTCCCGACCCCAATGTGCGAGGCCGCCGAGGGCAACCCGGCGGCCTCGCACATTGGGGTCGGGGGCGGACGGCGAGTTGTGCCGGAGCCGTGGCGGGCGACCGCTCGGAGGCCCCACGGTCGGTCCGACAGACGCGAGAGGCCGCCCGTCGGGTGCCGGGCGGCCTCGGTCTCGTTCGGATCGCTTCGGCGGCCTCAGACGAAGGCGCCGTGGCAGTGCTTGTACTTCTTGCCGGAGCCGCAGGGGCAGGGGGCGTTGCGCGCCACGGGACCCCAGGTCGAGGGATCGTTGGGATCGACGGCGCGGCCGAGCGGGGCCTGACCGGTGAACTCGTCGCGGCCGGTGCCGGCGTCGAGATGGCGGGTCTCCAGGCCGGTGGTCTCCGGGGTCGGCTCGGGCTGGACCAGTTCGATGCGCATCATCTGGGTGGTGACGGCGCGGCGCAGGCCGGACAGCAGAGCCTCGAACAGCGTGAAGGCCTCGGTCTTGTACTCGTTCAGCGGATCGCGCTGGGCGTAGCCGCGGAAGCCGATCACCTGACGCAGGTGGTCGAGGGTGACGAGGTGTTCGCGCCACAGGTGGTCGAGGGTCTGCAGCAGCACCGCCTTCTCGACATAGGCCATGGTCTCGGCACCGAAGCGTTCGAGCTTGTCGGCCATGATCGCGTCGGCGGCTTCCGTCACGCGGTGGATCACCTCTTCCTCGGCGATGCCCTCTTCCTTGGCCCAGGCGTCGACGGCGAGTTCGACCGAGAGAATCTCGACGAGTTCCTCGTGGAGGCCGGCGACGTCCCACTGCTCGGGATAGGCGTTCTCGGGAATGTGCTTCTTGACCAGATCGTGGACGACGTCGTGCCGCATGCCGGTGATGGTCTCGCCGACGTCCTCGCCGGTCATCAGTTCGACGCGCTGCTCGAACACCACCTTGCGCTGGTCGTTCATGACGTTGTCGAACTTCAGGATGTTCTTGCGCAGGTCGAAGTTGCGGGCCTCGACCTTCTGCTGCGCCTTCTCCAACGCCTTGTTGATCCAGGGATGGACGATCGCCTCGTCCTCCTGGAGGCCGAGCTTCTGCAGCATGCCGTCCATGCGGTCGGTGCCGAAGATGCGCATCAGGTCGTCCTGCAGCGACAGGAAGAACTTGGAGTGACCGGGGTCGCCCTGACGGCCGGAGCGGCCGCGCAGCTGGTTGTCGATGCGCCGGCTCTCGTGGCGCTCGGTGCCGAGGACGAACAGGCCGCCGGCGGCGATCGACTTGTCCTTCAACACGGTGACCGCGGCGCGGATCGCCTGGGCGGCGGCCTCGCGCTCTGGGCCTTCGGGCATGTCGGCGAGCTCGTAGCGGATACGCATGTCGGCGTTGCCGCCGAGCTGGATGTCGGTGCCGCGGCCGGCCATGTTGGTGGCGATGGTGATCGCTCCGGGCAGGCCGGCCTGGGAGACGATCACCGCCTCCTGCTCGTGGTAGCGGGCGTTCAGCACCGTGAACACCTTCTCGCCCTCGGCGCCCTTGTAGAGCTGGGCGATGGCGCCCGGCGCGGTCAGGTCGATCTGGGCGAAGCCTTCCTTGATCAGTTCCTCGGCGAGCAGTTCGGACTTCTCGATCGAGGTGGTGCCGACCAGGATCGGCTGACCGCGGCTGTGGCAGTCCTTCACCAAGCGGATGATCGCCCGGTATTTCTCGGCGGCGGTGCGATAGACCTCGTCGTCGTCGTCGGCGCGGCTGACCGGCATGTTGGTCGGAATGTCGATGACTTCGAGATTGTAGATGTCGAGGAACTCGTCGGCCTCGGTCAGCGCCGTGCCGGTCATGCCGGCGAGCTTCTCGTACATGCGGAAATAGTTCTGGAAGGTGATCGAAGCGAGCGTCTGGTTCTCGGGCTGGACGGTGACCCGTTCCTTGGCCTCGAGCGCCTGATGCAGGCCTTCCGAATAGCGGCGGCCGGGCATCATGCGGCCGGTGAACTCGTCGATGATGACGACCTCGTCGTTCTTGACGATGTAGTCCTTGTCGCGCTGGAACAGCGTATGGGCCCTGAGCGCCTGATTGACGTGGTGGACCACGGTGACGTTCTCGACGTCGTAGAGGCCGTCGCCCTTGAGCAGGCCGGCACCGGCCAGCGCGCGCTCGATCTTCTCCATGCCGACTTCGGTGAAGGAGGTGGTGCGCTGCTTCTCGTCGATCTCGTAATCGACCTTGGGCGTCATGCCCGGGATGAACTTGTCGATGGTGTTGTAGAGGTCGGAGCGGTCGTCGAGCGGACCGGAGATGATCAGCGGGGTGCGCGCCTCGTCGATCAGGATACTGTCGACCTCGTCGACGATCGCATAGGGGTGGCCGCGCTGGACCATCTGCACGAACTCGTACTTCATGTTGTCGCGCAGGTAGTCGAAGCCGAGCTCGTTGTTGGTGCCGTAGGTGACGTCGCAGGCGTAGGCGACCTTGCGCTCGTCGTCGTTCATGCCGTGGACGATGACGCCGGTGGTCAGCCCGAGGAAGCGGTAGATCTGGCCCATCCACTCCGAGTCGCGCTTGGCGAGATAGTCGTTGACGGTGACCACGTGGACGCCCTTGGCGGGAAGGGCGTTCAGGTAGACCGCCAGGGTGGCGACCAGGGTCTTGCCTTCGCCGGTCTTCATCTCGGCGATCTTGCCCTCGTGGAGGACCATGCCGCCGATCATCTGGACGTCGTAGTGGCGCTGGCCGATCACCCGCTTGGCGGCCTCGCGCACCGTGGCGAAGGCGGGCACCAAGAGGTCGTCGAGGGGCGTGCCTGCGGCGAGCTGTTCGCGGAAGGCGGCGGTCCGGGCGCGCAGGGCGTCGTCGGAGAGCGCGGCGATCTCGGGCTCGAGGGCGGCGATGGCATCGACGCGCGGGCGGTAGGCCTTGACCTTGCGGTCGTTGGCGGAGCCGAAGAGCTTCTTGGCGAGCGTTCCGAGGCCGATCATCGTGGCCCTTCCTCAATTGCGTGGCACAGGCGGCGTGTCGTCCGTCCCCGCTGGAGGCGCGGGGGGCCGTCGAGAGGCGAGTCGTCGTCGCGAACCGTCGCCGCCCGACTTCGGCGGCTGCGACCCTGATGGATCCGATCCGACGACGAAGAGATGACGCCGATCCGGCGCGACCCGGACCCACCTCGGTCGGACGACGCTCGAGACCGCGCACGACCGGCCGCTCCCGCGCCCTTCGGGCACGCGTAACGGCTCGGTTCAGATAAGAGTGGGTCGGATGGTTGTCAACGGCGCCGCTTCGGGCCAATCTCCGCGGCGAATCCGATCCCGGTTGCGGCACGCGGCGTCATATCTTCGCCATGACCGACGCCGAAGTCTGCCCCAGGGGCGCCGCACCCCGCCCGTCCCCGGGCCGACGCGGCTCACGGCGCCCGAGCCTTCCCGCGCAACGAGGACATTCCATCCCATGACTGGACACCGCACATTCGCCGCTCTCGCCTTCGCCGCCGTCGTCGGTGCGGCGATCGTCGGCCCCGCCCGGGCCGAAGACAAGGTCTATGCCAAGGTCGACGGGCAGCCGATCACCGAGAGCGAAGTCGCGACGATGACCGCCAGCCTCGCCCAGCAGCTCGCGTCGCTGCCGGAAGACGCCCGCCGGCGGGCCGTGGTCGACCGTCTGGTCGACCTGCGGCTGATCGTCGGGGCGGCGAACAAGGCCGGCCTCGACAAGAGCGACAGCTTCAAGGCGCGCATGGACCAGATCCGTTCCCAGCTGCTGGTCGGCGAGTTCGTCAAGGTCAAGGTCGAAGCGGCGGTGACGCCGGAGATGATCAAGGCGCGTTACGACAAGGACGCCGCCGCCTACACCCCGCCGGAAGAACTGCACGCCCGTCACATCCTGGTGAAGACCAAGGAAGAGGCTCAGGCGATCATCGTCGACCTCGACAAGGGCGGCGACTTCGCCAAGATCGCCGAGGAGAAGAGCCAGGATCCGGGTTCGGCCAAGCAGGGCGGCGACCTCGGGTTCTTCGGCCCGGGCGACATGGTGCCGGAATTCGACAAGGCGGCCGGCGCGCTGGCGGTCGGGGCGATCACCAAGGAGCCGGTGCAGACCCAGTTCGGCTTCCACGTCATCAAGCTCGAGGAAAAGCGCAAACAGCCGCTGCCGGCGCTCGATCAGGTCCAGGACCAGGTGCGTCAGGCGGTGGTCGGCGAATTGTTCACCAGCAAGCTCGACGAGCTGAAGAAGGCCTCCAAGATCGAGATCGACGAGGCGGCGATCAAGGCGAAGTGATCGACCGCGCTGCGATTCGCGTCGGGCGGCCGGGTCCTCGGGAACGAGGGTCCGGCCGTCGTCGTCTGCGGGCGGCTCAGCCACGGCGCGCCGTACGGCCGGCGATCAGGGTGGCAACCAGCCCGGGCAGGTCGGCGGGATCGAGGCGGCCGGTCAGCAGGCGGAACCAGTTCATCGCCGCGACGTATTCGCGCAAGGTCAGCGCCTCGCCGGCGTCGGTGAGGTCGCCGCGGGCGAGCGCCCGGTCGAAGATCGGGGTCAGCGAAAAATTCGGCGCGGTCCACTGCCCGGCGATCACCGCGCGGGCGGCGTCGTCCTGTTGGGCTTCGGCGATGATCCCGGCATAGGCCCGGCCCGCGGGGGTCTCGCGCCAGAAGCGCCAGAGATCGGCGAGCACGGCGAGGAGATCGCCGGCGAGGTCGCCGGTGTCGTGGTCGGGCAGTTCGCGGTGCTTGCGCCGGTCGTAGACCTCGAGCAGCAGTGCGGTGCGGTTCGGCCACCAGCGATAGAGGGTCGGTTTGCCGGCGCCGGCCCGGCGCGCCACCGCCTCGAAGGTGAGTCCGCCCGAGCCGCGCTCGGCGAGAATCGCCTCGGCCGCATCGAGGATCGCCGCATGGCTCGCTTCGGAGCGGCGCGGGCCGGCGGAATGGCGAGTCGGGGCGGTGAGGGGCGGGACGGGGTCGGACATGCGCTCACCTTAATGCGGAATTGGCTCGGATTGAATCGGCTCGCGAGCGGGTTCGGGTTTCGTCGGCGGGGCCGTGCCGATCGCCGGGGCCGGGGTGCAGAGCACAGTGGGGGCCCGAGCGGCAGCAATCGAGACGGCCGGGCCGGGTGGCGTCGAGCCGACGAGCGCCGCTGCGATCGGGCGAACCCGTGCCGCGGGTGTGAAGACCGGTGCGCGCCGGTACGAAGGTGGGCGGGCGCCGCGCGGAGGGGCTGGGCGATCTCTGCGGGGCGAGGCCGGGCGACCGCCGCGAGGCGGGGCTGGGCGAGCACCGCTCGGAGTGGCTGGGCAATCTCCTCAACGGGCGACTGCCGCGAGGCCGGACGGAGCGAGCTTCTGGACGAGGGCTTCACGAGAACCTTCACGAGGAGTTGGACGAGGGACTGGACAGGCGCGCTCGAACGGTTTATACGAAACGGAACGTAACGTATAGAGAAAACGTCGATGCCCCATCTCGCCTCACTGCTCCGTCCTTCCTTCGGCTTCGGCGCGGCACTGCGTCCGCGCCGCCCGCTGCTGCCGTCGCGGTTGCGATTCGCCCTCTTGGTGATGCTCGGCGCCTATCCGCTGGTGGCGGTGTTGCAACTGATCATCGGCCCCTGGGTCTCCACGTGGCCGGGGGTGATGCGGCCCTTGCCGATCGTTCCGTTCATGGTGTTCGGCATGGTCTACGGCGTGATCCCGTCGATCCATCGCTTCGCCGGCGGTTGGATCGCGCGGGGGTCGCACGAGGCTTCGTGAGCGGCGCGCTCCGCCCGGCGCTTGAGTGCGACGCTCCCGGCGGCTAAACCCCTGGGAGCCGCACGCCGACGCTCCTTCCCGAACAGGGTCTCCCGCTCATGTCCCATGCCGTCTCGCCGCTCGCCCCCAAGGATCTCCCCGTCGCGCCGGCCGTGCCCGGCGTGCGCTTCGCCACGACCGCGGCGGCGATCAAATACGCCGGCCGCACCGACGTGCTGCTGGCGGTGTTCGACGAGGGCACGCAGGTCGGCGGGGTGTTCACCACCTCGAAGTGCCCGTCGGCGCCGGTCGACTGGTGCCGCGCGCGGCTCGGCGGCGGGCGGGCCCGCGCCCTGGTGGTCAATTCCGGCAATGCCAATGCGTTCACCGGCCGCAAGGGCGTGGCGACCGTCGAGCACACCGCGGCGATCGCTGCGGCGGCGGTCGGCTGTTCGCCGGACGAGGTGTTCCTCGCCTCGACCGGGGTGATCGGCGAGCCGCTCGATGCGGCGAAGTTCGAGCCGGTGCTGGCCGAGACCGCGCGCCGGGTGGCCGAGGGGCCGTGGCTCGACGCGGCGCGGGCGATCATGACCACCGACACCTTCCCGAAGGTCGCGACCCGCACGGTCGCCATCGGCGGCGTCGCGGTGGTGCTCGCCGGCATCGCCAAGGGCGCCGGCATGATCGCCCCCGACATGGCGACGATGCTGTCCTTCCTGTTCACCGATGCGGCGATCGCCGCGCCGGTGCTGCAGAGCCTGATTGCGCAAGCCGCCGGCGACAGTTTCAACGCGGTGACCGTCGACGGCGACACCTCGACCTCCGACACGCTGCTGCTGTTCGCCACCGGGCGAGCGGCGGCGCGCGGCCAGGTCGAGATCACCGATGCGGCCGACCCGCGCCTCGCCGGCTTCCGGGCGGCGCTCGACGAGCTGGCGCTGGAGTTGGCGCAGTTTGTGGCGCGCGACGGTGAAGGGGCGCGCAAGTTCATCGAGGTCCGGGTCGAGGGCGCGGTGTCGAAGGCCTCGGCGCGGCGGATCGCCCGGTCGATCGCCAATTCGCCGCTGGTCAAGACCGCGGCGGCCGGCGAGGACGCCAATTGGGGGCGGGTGGTGATGGCGGTCGGCAAGGCCGGCGAGCCGGCCGAACGCGACCGGCTGGCGATCTGGTTCGGCGACATCCGCGTGGCGGTCGACGGCGAACGCGACCCGGCCTATTCGGAGGCCGCGGCCTCGGCCCACATGAAGCAGGACCACGTGGTGATCCGCGTCGAGCTCGGTCTGGGGACGGGGTCCGACACCGTCTACACCTGCGACCTGACCAAGGAATACGTGGCGATCAACGGCGACTACCGGAGTTGACGTCGATGCGCAGCGTACTCGTCGCCGCCGTGGCGCTGATCGACGCCGACGGACGGGTGTTGATCGCCCAGCGCCCGGAAGGCAAGCCGATGGCCGGCCTGTGGGAATTTCCCGGCGGCAAGGTCGAGGCGGGGGAAACGCCCGAGGATGCTCTGATCCGCGAGCTCGACGAGGAACTCGGCATACACGTCAAGGCGGCGTGTCTGGCACCGCTCAATTTCGTCAGCCACCGTTATGACGATTTTCACCTTCTGATGCTACTTCATGTCTGTCGGCGTTGGGACGGGAGCGTCACGGGACGCGAAGGGCAAGCCCTCAAATGGGTCAAGCCTCTGAAGCTGCGTGAATTTCCCATGCCGGCGGCGGATCTGCCGCTGATCCCCGATTTGATCGAATTGTTCTGAAGAGGCCCTGGGTCAGAGATGAAGAATTCTCTCTCGCACATGCGCCGGAGCCTCACGTTTCGGTTCCGCTCGATGACGACCGACCCGACCGGGTCGGTGTCGATGGAATATGGTCTGGTCGGCACCCTGATCTCGATCGCCATCGTCGGGGCGCTGTCCTCGACCGGCGGCGGCGTCGCCGACAAGTGGAACAACTTCTCCAACACGATCATCAGCTACCTGCGCTGACGAAGTCCCGAACCGGGCGTCACTCTCCGCGCGTCGAGTCGTCGGCATAGCCCGGCGACTTCAGCACGTCGGCGAGGCGGGCGGTCGCCGAGCCGGGCTTCAGCGGCTTCTGCTGGCCCTCGTGGGGCGCCCAACCCGATGCCGAAACGATCTCGAAGGTGGCGCGCAGGCGCCCGTCGGGATCGGCGTGGCGTTCGGCGTAGATCTCGGCGGCGCGCAGGAACAGCGCCCGCGGCGTCGGGCGGCGGGCGCGGTCGTGCAGCGGGTTGGTCGCCCCCATGGCGCGCAGGTCGGCGAACAGGTCGAGCAGCGAGCCGTAGCGCACCACCACCCGGTCGACGTCGGTGACCGGCAGGGCGAAGCCGGCGCGGTGGAGCAGGCCGCCGAGGTCGCGCACCCCGAGGAACGGCGCCACCCGCGGTCCGGCGCCGCCGGTGATCTCGATCTCGGCGCTCATCAGCGCGTCGCGCAGCTCGAACAGCGTCGCGCCGCCGAACAGCGACGCCAGGAACAGGCCGTCGGGGCGCAGCGCCCGGCGGATCTGCACCAGCGTGCCGGGCAGATCGTCGACGAACTGCAGCGACAGCATCGACAGCACCAGATCGAGGCTCTCGGGAGCGAAGGGCAGGGCCTCCTCGTCGGCGATCAGGTCGCCGCCGGGGTGGCCGGGGTCGATCGCCGCGACCAGGACGCGCTCGGCCTTGTCGAGGGCGCGGACCAGATCGGCGGCGGGCCCGGCGGCGAGGCCGAGGTCGACGGCGGTGGCGAAACGCCGCAGCACGGGGGCGAGGCGATCGCCGAGATCGTCGATCACCCGGGCGAGCAGGAAGTCGGCACCGGGGCGCGGCGCGGCGCGGGCGCGGGTCCGCCGGCGGCGCAACAGCGCGCGGTCGAACAGGCGCGGGGCGGTGGTCTCGGTCATCGGCGCTCCTCGGCGACGCCTCCCCATCGCACGCGGCCGCGGGTCCGTCAAAGGGGCGGGCGGCGTGTCGCGGGCGGACGGATCGCGCTATGCTGGCGATCTCGGCGGGGGCGGAGGCGATGGGCGAGACCGAGGACGAGGCGGACGGCGGTCGGGACCCGCGGTGGCGACGCTTGGCTCGGGCGGTGGTCGCGGGCGGTCGGTCGGCGGTCGGTGGGCTGGTCGACCTGATCGTGCCGCCGGTGTGCCTCGCCTGCCGCCGGCCGGTGGCGCGGGCGCACGGGCTGTGCGGCGCCTGCTGGGCGCGGCTGACGCCGATCGAGCGGCCCTATTGCGAGCGCCTGGGCATTCCCTTCGGCTACGACATCGGCCCCGGCGCCCTGTCGGCGGAGGCGATCGCCTCGCCGCCGGTGTTCGACCGGGCCCGCGCCGCGGTGATCTTCGACGACGTCGCCCGCGATCTGGTGCACGGGCTGAAGTATCACGACCGCACCGAGGCGGCGCCGCTGATCGGCCGGATGACGGCGCGGGCCGGGCGCGATCTGCTGATCGACGCCGAGGTGATCGTGCCCTTGCCGCTGCACCGGCGTCGGCTGTGGACGCGCAAGTTCAATCAGGCGGCGCTGATCGCTCTCGAAGTCGGGCGCGCCTCGGGGGTGGCGGTCGACGTCGGAGCGCTGATCCGCATCCGCGCCACCCGGCCGCAGGTCGGGCTCGGTGAGGCCGAACGGATCGCCAACGTGCGCGGCGCCTTCCGGGTGCCGGCCTCGCATCGGGCGGCGATCGAGGGGCGACGGGTGGTGCTGGTCGACGACGTGCTGACCACCGGCGCGACGGTGTCGGCGGCGACGCGGGCGCTGCGACGGGCCGGCGCCCTGCGCATCGACGTCCTGACGTTCGCGCGGGTTGCTCCCGGGGGGGCGATCACGATATGAACGGGGCGTGACCGCGGTGCACACCGACGCAGAGGATACCGCATGGCTCGACCCCAGGTTCTGATCTACACCCGCGACGGTTGCGGCTACTGCGTGGCGGCCAAACGGCTCCTCGGCGCCAAGGGCGTCGCCTTCGAGGAGCGCAACGCCACGGCCACACCCGCTTGGCGTCAGGAGATGATCGGCCGCTCGGGGCGGACGACCTTCCCGCAGATCTTCGTCGGCGACACCCATGTCGGCGGCTGTGACGATCTTCATGCCCTGGACGCCCGTGGCGGGCTCGATCCGCTGCTGGCCGGGGGCGCCGACCCGTCGTGAACGGGCGATCGGCCGCGCATCCCGCGAGGGGGCGTGGCGAGAGAGGAAGCATGACGACGTTCCGTGCCGCACTCGTCCAGATGAGATCCTCGCGCTCGGTCGCCGAGAACGTCGCGAGCCTCGAAGGCTACGTGCGCGAGGCGGCGGCCGGCGGCGCGGTCTATGTCCAGACGCCGGAGACCACCGGCATCATGGACGAGGACCCGGCGCGGCTGTTCGCGACGCTGACCGACGAAGCGGGGGACGCGACGCTCGCCGCGGCGCGACGTCTGGCCGCGGAACTGTCGATCCATCTCCACATCGGATCCCTGGCGATCAAGGTCGGCGACGGCACCAAGGCCGCCAACCGCGCCTTCGTGATCGGCCCCGACGGGGCGATCGTCGCGCGCTACGACAAGATCCATCTGTTCGACGTGCAGCTCGCCGACGGTCAGGTCTATCGCGAGAGCGCGCGCTACGTCGCCGGCGACAAAGCGGTGATGGTCGATCTGCCGTGGGGGCGGCTCGGTGTGACGATCTGCTACGACGTGCGCTTTCCCCATCTCTATCGGGCGCTGGCCGGAGCCGGCGCGGGACTCCTGGCGGTGCCGGCGGCCTTCACGCGACCGACCGGCGAGGCCCATTGGCACGTGCTGCTGCGCGCCCGGGCGATCGAGACCGGCGCCTGGGTGCTCGCCGCGGCCCAGGGCGGCGTCCACGAGAACGGCCGCGAGACCTACGGCCACAGTCTGGTGATCGATCCCTGGGGCCGGGTGGTCGCGGAAGCGGGCACCGAGCCGGGGGTGATCTTCGCCGACATCGACATGACCGAACCGGACGTGGTGCGGGCGCGGGTGCCCTCGCTGCGCCACGATCGGCCGTTCACGGCACCGGCGTCGGACGGGAGGACGGCGACATGATCCATTATTCGCTGCTCTGCGACTCCGACCACGCCTTCGAAGGCTGGTTCCGCTCGTCGGAAGACTTCGACGCCCAGGCCGCCAAGGGCCTGATCTCCTGCCCGGTGTGCGGCTCGACGGTGGTCAACCGGGCGATGATGGCGCCGAGCGTGCGCACCGCCCGCGGCCGCGAGGAGCGCGAGGAGGCGCCGCGCCGCCAGGCGGTGATGATGCCGGACCCGGCCCAGAAGATGATGCTCGAGGCGCTGCGCGAGATCCGCAAGAAGGTCACCGAGAACGCCACCTATGTCGGCGACCGGTTCGCCGAGGAGGCGCGGCGGATGCACTTCGGCGAGGTCGAGCACCAGGGCATCTACGGCGAGGCAACGGCGGACGAGGTCCACGCCCTGGCCGAGGACGGCGTCGAGTTCCAGCCGCTGCCGACCCTGCCGGAAGAGCGCAACTGAGCCGCACCGTCGCTCGGCGCGGCGGATGCGATCCGCGCCTGCCGATCGGCCCGGGTCGAGGCCGCCGATGACCGCCACCGCCCCCGCCGATCGCGCCCAGCTCAGGCGCTTCCTCGACGCCGAGGCGCGGCGCCTGGGCTTTTCCGGCGTCGGGGTGACCGGCCCGGATGCGATCGATCACGCGGCGGTCGATCTCGCCGGCTTCCTCGCCGCCGGCCACCACGCCACCATGACCTGGATGGCCGAGACCGCGGCGCGACGGGCGCGCCCGCGGGCGCTGTGGGACGAGGTGCGGTCGGTGATCGTGCTGGCCTTCGACTACGGGCCGACGAGCGATCCGCTCGAGGGGCGGGGGGATCGAACCCGTGGCGAGATCTCGGTCTATGCCCGCAACCGCGACTATCACGACGTGATCAAGGGGCGGCTGAAGGAACTCGCCGATCGCCTCGCCGGGGAAGCCCGCCGCCGCGGCCTCGGGTCGCGCGCCAAGGTCTTCGTCGACACCGCACCGGTGATGGAGAAGCCGCTCGCCGCCGCCGCCGGCCTCGCCTGGCAGGGCAAGAACACCCTGGCGGTGTCGCGGACGATCGGCGGCTGGTTCTTCCTCGGGGTGATCTACACCACGCTGGAGCTCGACGCCGATGCCCCGGCCGCCGACCATTGCGGCTCGTGCCGGCGCTGCCTCGACGTCTGCCCGACCGACGCCTTCCCGGCGCCGCATCGGCTCGATGCCCGCCGCTGCCTGTCCTATCTGACCATCGAACACGACGGGCCGATCCCCACGGAATTCCGCGCGGCGATGGGCGACCGCATCTACGGCTGCGACGACTGTCTGGCGGTGTGTCCGTGGAACAAGTTCGCGGCTGTCGCGCGCGAGGCCAAGCTGGTGGCGCGCCCGGATCTGGTGCGGCCGGCGCTGGCCGATCTGGTCGGGCTCGACGACGCGGGCTTCCGGGCGCATTTCGCGGGCTCGCCGATCAAGCGCATCGGGCGGGCGCGCTTCGTCCGCAACGTGCTGATCGCGATCGGCAATTCGGGAGCGGCGGAGCTCGCGGCGACGATTTCCCCCCGGCTCGGCGACCAGTCGGCGATGGTGCGGGGGGCGGCGGTGTGGGCGGCGGGGCGTCTGATGTCCGGGTCGGCGCTCGCCGCCGCGTTCCGCGGCAAGGGCGCCGCCGAGCGCGACCCGGCGGTCGCGGCGGAATGGCGGGCGCTCGGATTCACGCCCCCGGCGGAGGCCTGAAGGCCGGCGGCGACGCGAGGGAAAACCCACCCGCGTCGCCGGTCGCCGATCGCCGGTCGTCGATCGAAGCCTCACGCCAGGGCGCGCGAGGCTTCCTTGACTTTGCGGGTGGCGTCGTCGACCGCGTGGGTCGAGCGGGCGATCTCGCTGATGCCGGTGTCGATGGTCGCGACGCCGGTCGCCGCGGTCTGCATGTTGGCCGACATGTCGCGGGTCACCGCCTCCTGCTCCTCGACCGCGGTGGCGATGTTGGTGGAGATCTCGTTCATCCGGCCGATGGTCGCCGAGATGCCGGCGATGGCGTCGACCGCCATGCGGGTATCGTTCTGGACCGCGGCGATCTGGGCGCCGATCTCTTCGGTCGCTTTGGAGGTCTGGGTGGCCAAGCTCTTGACCTCGGAGGCGACGACCGCGAAGCCACGGCCGCTCTCGCCGGCGCGCGCCGCCTCGATGGTGGCGTTCAGCGCGAGCAGGTTGGTCTGAGCGGCGATCGAATTGATCAGACTGACCACTTCCCCGATCTTCTGGGTCGCGGCCACCAGGGTCACGATGGTGGTGTTGGTGTCGTCGGCCTGACGCACCGCCTCGTTGGTAATCTCCAGGGCATGGGAGACTTGGCGGCTGATTTCGGAGACCGACTGGGCCAGTTCCTCGGCGCCGGCGGCGACCGCCTGGACGTTGGACGAGGTCTGGGTCGAGGCGGCGGCGGCGGCGGCGGCCTGCTGGTTGGCGCGGTCGATGGCGTCGCCGATGGCGCCGAGATCGGCATCGATGCCGCGCTGCAGATCGTGGCGTCGCAGACGGTCGGCGACCGAAGCCGTGACGTCGGTGGCGAACTTGACCACTTTGAACGGCCGACCGGCCATGTCGAAGACCGGGTTGTAGGAGGCCTGGATCCAGACTTCCTTGCCGCCCTTGGCGATACGCTTGTATTCGGCGGTCTGGAACTCGCCGCGGCGCAGCGCTTCCCAGAAGGCGCGATAAGCGGGACTGGACCGCTCGGCGGGATCGACGAAGATCGAATGATGCTGACCGACCACCTCGTCGAGCCGGTAGCCGAGCGCGCCGAGGAAATTCTCGTTGGCGTGGAGGATCTTGCCGTCGAGGTCGAAGGAGATCACCGCCTGCGACCGGTCGATGGCGTCGAGTTGGCCTTTGACCTCGGCGGTCTTCAGCTTCTCGGCGGTGACGTCGGTGGCGTATTTGACGACCCGGAAGGGGCGGCCCTTCGCATCGAGCAGCGCATTGTAGGAGCCCTGGATCCACACCGGCTTGCCGCCCTTGGCGATGCGCTTGAATTCGGCGACCTGAGATTCGCCGCGGCGCAGGGCGTCCCAGAAGGCGCGGTACTCGGCGCCGTCACGTGCGGTTTCGTCGACGAACATCGAATGATGACGTCCGCGGATCTCGTCCAGAGAATAACCCATCAGCCCGAGAAAATTGGCGTTGGCGTCGACGATGGTACCGTCGAGCTCGAATGAGATCGTCGCCTGAGACTTGTCGAGGGCCCGCAGTCGGGCGCGGGCTTCGCGGGCGGCTGAGAAAAATTTCATGGAGCATGCCTCGAGTGAGTGATCAGGGGTTAATGTTCTTTTCTATTTTTTCGATCTCAGGTAGCAACGGATGGGGTCAATCGCATATGACGCGAGTCTTTGCAATTGGTTCGTAAATACTCTGTGTTAAACTGCTTAATATAAAGTGAAACGTCAGTGTACAACTTTACTGGTTGTTGAATTCTGCGATCAGAGACCGCTGATTTCAGCGTTGATCGTCGATTTTTACCGGTCTTACGTCGGAGATGGCTGGTTGGATCTCCTCGCCGATCATTTGGATCGGCTCCGTTTCCGCTCGGTGTCGGCCGAAATCAGGCCGCGCGGTCGGCCGCGGTCAGACGCACCCAGCGCACCACCAGCGCCACGGCGACGACCCCGAGGCCGGAGGCCAGACCCATCCAGATGCCGCGGCCGCCGAAGCCGAGGGGGAAGGCCAGGACCACCGAGGCGGTCAGGCCGATGCCCCAATAGCCGATGCCGGCGAGGATCATCGGCACGCGGGTGTCGTGGCGGCCGCGCAGCATGCCGGCGGTGACCACCTGAATGCCGTCGGCGAGCTGGAAGATCGCGGCGAGTGCCAGGAACGAGCGGGCGAGCGCGAAGGTCGCGGCGACCGCCGGATCGGCGGCGTCGAGGAAGGCGCCGATCAGGGCGGTCGGGGCCAGTGTCATGGTCGAGGCGGTGACGGCCATCACCACCACCACCAGGGCCATCGCGGTCCAGCCGGCGACGGCGATGCCGGCCGCGTCGCGGCGGCCATAGGCGAGGCCGACCCGCACGGTCGCCGCCTGGGACAGGCCGAGCGGGATCATGAAGGCGGTGCCGGCGATCTGCAGGGTGATGGCATGGGCGGCGAGCGTGGCCGTACCGAGCAGGCCGGCGAGGAAGGCGGCGGCATTGAAGATCGTCGTCTCGAAGGCGATCATCGCGCCGATCGGCGCGCCGAGCTTGAAGAACGCCACGAATCGCTGCGGATCGGCGCGCCAGAAGCGGCCGAACAGGTGATAGCGGCGGAAACGGCGGTCGGTCGACAGCACCACCGCCATCGCCGCGACGGTCGCGGCATTGGTCAGGAAGGTCGCCCAGCCGACGCCGATCAGCCCGAGTTCGGGTGCGCCGAGCCGGCCGAAGATCAGCGCCCAGCCGATCACCGCATTGACCGGCACCGCGGCGACGCCGATCGCCAGCACCCACATCGGCCGCTCCAGCGCCGCGACGAAGGCGCGCAGGGCGATGAACACGAAGAACGGCAGCAGGCCCCACATCAGCACGTGCAGGATCCGCGCGGCGTCGTGACCGAGGGCGGGATCCTGGCCGAGCAGGGCGAAGATCGGCTCGGCGTTCCACAGCACGGCCCAACTCGGCACGGCCAGCGCCACCGCCGCCCACATCGACTGGCCGACGGTGCGGCGGACGTCGCGCACCGAATGGCGCATGCGGCCGCGCTCGCGCGCCACCATCGGCATGGTCGCCGACATCACGCCGACGCCGAACAGCATGAAGACGTTGTAGAGATTAACCGCCAGCGCGCCCGAGGCGACGGCTTCCGCCGACAGGCGGGAGAGCAGCAGCACGTCGGTGGTGTTGAGCGCCATCTGGGCGAGCTGGCCGAGGATCATCGGCCAGGCCAGCGCCAGCGTGGCGACGGCCTCGGCGCGCCAGGGGGCGAGGCGGGCGGGGAGGGGCATGGGCGTCGCGGGCTTCCGGTTCGCCGGGCGGCGGGGCCGTCCCGGACGGGATTTCGAGCCCGCACTCTTCCGCCATCGCGCCCCGATCCGCAATCGCCGATCGCTGATGGAATCGATCAGCAGGGGTGATGGGAGGGGGTGGGCGGAGCGTTTCTCGTTCACGCGCCCACGAGATGCAGACCTTTGGCGACGCCGATCGCCGCGCCGACGGCGATCAACGCGAGGCCGACGCGACGACTCGCCTTCGGTCGGCCATCGGCTTTGAAGTACAGGCGGGCACAACTGAAGAGCGAAACGACGGACTGCGCCCCGAGTGCGATGAGGTAGTTATCGAGTGTGAGTCCGTACCGGTCGCCGGGTATGAGGTAATCGTACGAATACCAAGTAACGACGGCAGCGAAAGGGAGAGAGAGCAAGACACGAAGGAGCCACCGACGCTTCGGCGCACTCCAGACAACAGCGGAAAGCAGCAACTGCGACGGTCCGAGCACGAGGAGGACGCCGAACACCGCGACGATCGTCTCGATCGGCGCAAATATGAAGGGGAGGGATGCCGCGTGGCGCTGAGATCGGTTCGGATTGATCCCGATAAAATCAGTCTGAACGATATCCGTCACCGAAGAGAGAAACGCAAAGCAGGCTAGTGCTGCGGCAATCCAAAAGAGGCTCGCGAGAAAACTCGTCACGACCTGTCGACGAGCGACGCCGCAATCCTGCATGACGCCAACTCCACTGTGCCGACATCGCTATCGCGGGACCGACGAAGGTCAAGCGCCGCTCCGCGACCCCTCACGCGTCGAGATTGGCCGTCAGGGCGTTCTCGATGATGAAGTCGCGGCGGGGTTCGACCTCGTCGCCCATCAGGCGGGTGAAGATCTCGCCGGCGTCGTCGGCCTCGCGGACGCGGACCTGCAACAGCGAGCGCATGTTGGGGTCGAGGGTGGTCTCCCACAGCTGCTCGGGGTTCATCTCGCCGAGACCCTTGTAGCGCTGCATGGTGATGCCCTTGCGGCCCTGCGCGAAGATCGCGGTGAGCAGCTCGATCGGCCCGTGCACGGCGATGGTGCTCTCCTTGCGGCGCAGGCTGGTCGGGGTGCTGAACACTTCCGACAGGCGGGCGGCGTGGGCGTCGAGGCGGCGGGCGTCGAGCGAGCCGATCAGGCCGGCGTCGAGGATGCGGGTCTCGGCGACGCCGCGCAGGGTGCGGGTCACGACGATGCCGCCGTCTTCGCCGACGTGGCCGCTCCAGCCCTTCTCGTAGCTGTCGGCGAGGGTGTCGAGACGGGTGGCGAGCGCCGCCGCGGCGGTCGCGGCGCGTTCGGGATCGTCCAGCACGCGCTTGTCGAGGGCGCCGCAGATCGTCGCCTGTTCGACGATCGCGCCGGAATAGCGGTGGTGCAGGTTGTCGACGACGTGGCGCACCTGGCGGCATTCGTCGGCCAGCGCCGCGAGATCCATGCCGGCGATCTCCTCGCCGGTGCCGAGCACCAGACGGGTGTCGTCGAGACCCTGGTGGATCAGATAATCCTCGAAGGTCTTCTGATCCTTGAGGTATTGCTCGGACTTGCCGCGCGTCACCTTGTACAGCGGCGGCTGGGCGATGTAGAGATAGCCGCGATCGATCAGCTCGGGCATCTGACGGTAGAAGAAGGTCAGCAGCAACGTGCGGATATGGGCGCCGTCGACGTCGGCGTCGGTCATGATGATGATCTTGTGGTAGCGGATCTTCTCGATGTTGAACTCGTCGGCGCCGATCGAGGTGCCGAGCGCGGTGATCAGCGTGCCGATCATCTCCGACGACAGCATCTTGTCGAAGCGCGCGCGTTCGACGTTGAGGATCTTGCCGCGCAGCGGCAGCACCGCCTGATTCTCACGATTGCGGCCCTGCTTGGCGGAGCCGCCGGCGGAGTCGCCCTCGACGATGAACAGTTCCGACTTGGCCGGATCCTTCTCCGAGCAGTCGGCGAGCTTGCCGGGCAGCGAGGCGACGTCGAGCACGCCCTTGCGGCGGGTCAGTTCGCGGGCGCGGCGGGCGGCCTCGCGGGCCGCGGCGGCCTCGACCACCTTGCCGACGACGACGCGGGCCTCGGCCGGATGTTCCTCGAACCACGTCGACAGCGCGGCGTTGAGCAGGTTCTCGACCACCGGGCGGACCTCGGAAGAGACCAGCTTGTCCTTGGTCTGGGACGAGAACTTGGGGTCCGGCACCTTGACCGAGAGGACGCAGGTCAGGCCTTCGCGGCAGTCTTCGCCGGTCAGCGAGACCTTCTCCTTCTTCATCAGGCCGGAGGAATCGGCATAGCCGGTGACCTGACGGGTCAGCGAGGCGCGGAAGCCGGCGAGATGGGTGCCGCCGTCGCGCTGTGGGATGTTGTTGGTGAAGCACAACATCTGCTCGTGGTAGCTGTCGTTCCACCACAGCGCGCATTCCACCGTGATGCCGTCGCGCTCGGACTTGGTGTAGAGCGGCGACGACAGGGCCGGCTTCTTGGCGCGGTCGAGCCAGCGCACGAATTCGACCAATCCGCCCTCGTAGTGGAGGTTGACGGTGCGGGCTTCGGCGCCGCGGTGGTCTTCGAAGATGATGTTGACGCCGGAGTTCAGGAACGCGAGCTCGCGCAGGCGATGCTCCAGCGTGGCGAAATCGAAGTCGACATGGGTGAAGGTGTCGGTCGAGGGGGTGAAGGTCACCTCGGTGCCGCGCCGGCCGGGGGCGGAGCCGACCACCTTGAGGTCCTCTTCCGGCACTCCGTGGCGGAAGCGCATGAAGTGGCGCTTGTCGTCGCGCCAGATCGTCAGATCGAGGACCACCGACAGGGCGTTGACCACCGAGACGCCGACGCCGTGCAGGCCGCCGGACACCTTGTAGGAGTTCTGGTCGAACTTCCCGCCGGCGTGGAGCTGGGTCATGATGACCTGCGCCGCCGAGACGCCTTCCTCGGTGTGGATGTCGGTGGGGATGCCGCGGCCGTCGTCGCGCACGGTGACCGAGCCGTCGGCGTTGAGCGAGACGTAGACCTCGGTGGCCCAGCCGGCCAGGGTCTCGTCGATGGCGTTGTCGACCACCTCGTAGACCATGTGGTGGAGGCCCGAGCCGTCGTCGGTGTCGCCGATGTACATGCCGGGGCGTTTGCGAACGGCGTCGAGACCCTTCAGCACCTTGATGGAGTCGGCGCCGTAGTCGTCTGCACCGGTCTTCGATGCGCCGTCTTGGGTCTGGTCGGTCATGGGGTCTGGGGTCACTCTCGTCGGCTGTCGCGAGACCGTTTCATAGAGGGTTGGGAGGGGATGCGCAAAGGTTGCCGCACGCCCGCGAAAAGACGTGTCGGTTCAAGGCCCTGCCCGGTGGATTTCCGGCGTTCCGGCGCGGCGCCTGCGACCGATTCGCGCGCGCTTCGCCCAAGTCGGGCTCAACGGGTCGCCACCGCCACCGCGGCGCCGGCCATCATCGCCCCGGCGGTGCGGTCGAGGATGCGGCGGGCGCGGGCGTCGCGGAAGAAGTCCCGCGCCCGCGCGGCGAGCCACGCATAGACCGCGCCGACCACCAGCAGATCGATCAGCACGATGGCGCTCATCTCGACGAAGCCGACGGTGGTCAGCTTCGCCAGATCGACCACGGTCGGCAGCAGCGCCATGTAGAAGATGATGGTCTTGGGGTTGCCGAGGGTCAGCGTCAGGCCGGCGAGCCAGACGCGGGCCGGCGAGCGTTCGGGACGCGCGGCGGCGCCGACCTCGGTGGCGTGCGGCGCGGTGGTCCACAGCTGCCAGGCGAGCCACAAGAGATAGGCGGCGCCGGCGAACTTCACCAGCGTGAACACCGTGGCGAAGGTCTGGGCGATCGCCGACAGGCCGAGGGCGGCGCAGGTCAGGAAGACCAGATCGCCGCAGATCAGGCCGACCACCATCGGCATGGTGCCCCAGAAGCCGACCGCCAGGGCGCGGGCGACCAGCGCCGTCATGCCGGGCCCGGGAATGGCCGCGGCGATGGTCAGCGCGAGGGTGAAGGCGACAAGGGTGGTCGGGTCCATGAGCGGGCACTCGGCGTGTCGGTCGTCTCACCGCGGCCGGTGCCGATGATCCGAGAAGAAGCGATAGCCGAACCAAGCCGCCGCCGCCAGGGCGACGATGAGCCAAGGAACGCGATCCGGCGTCCAGCGCCAGAGCAGGAGGACGACGCAGAGGGCGAGCGCAACGGTGGAGGAGAGATTGTTCAGGGTGGTCTCCCTTGCGTCTGCAGTTTTACGGAGGGGGCGACTCACTTGACAATCTACCATTGCATGCTGTTGTTCGTTCTGCAACCGTACAGCGCAGGGGTTACGAGAACGATGAACGATTCCAGAGACAACGGGCCGCAGGACCGCGAAGATCCGCGCCGGAACAAACTCCTGCGGCGGCTGAAGCGCTACGCCCGTGATCGCGGCTCCCTGATCAGAGCTTACGCAGATCTGGTCGCCGGGTCGGTGCGCCGGTCGCCGTTATGGCGGGCGATCACGGCAGGTAATCTCGGCGAGATCTGGGCGAGTTTTTCCGATTGGCTCAATCGGCGACTCACGCCGGAACAACGGACCCTTCTCTTCGACGTCGTCTGCGTTCGCGGTCGCTACTGCGAACGGAAGAAGGGCTACAAATTGCTCGCGGAAGCCGCTGCGGTCATTTGGGACATCTGGGGTGACGAACGCAGCGGCACGCTGATTCATATCGCCATCGGGATCGCATTCGGCTTCTTCGACAAGTTCTGCGGCTGCGATTCGATGGCTGCTGCCGGCGCCCTGGTGGCGTGACCTTCTCGGCGGTCGGGACACTCGCCATTCGCGCAATTCTCTCCGCAAGCCCCTGGACGGACTTCCTAAATCGATTAGTGTCGGCAGTTCCGACGCCCCGCAGGGAGGCGGGCGTCGGCAGGGGGGAAAGTCATGCGGAAATTCGTGGTGTCGTGGGGACTGGCGATCGGGGCGCTGGCCGCGGTCGGGGGAGCCCCGAGCCGGGCGCAGGATTCGGGGCTGTTCGACTTCAGCGTCTGCAACGAGACGCGGTCCAAGGCGTCGGTGGCGATCTCGTCGCGCTATGCGCCGGGCTCGTCGGACTTCGTGGTGGCCGGCTGGTGGGTGGTCGAACCGGGCAGCTGCCGGCGCATCGGCGCCTATCCGCGCGGCCATTTCTACACCTTCGCCAAGGCCCCGAACGGCAATTTCTGGGGGCGCGGCGATCTCCATCTGTGCACCGAGCAGCCCGGTCCGTTCAAGCGGATCAACCTCAAGACCTACAAGTGTTCGAACGATCTCCTGAAGCCGTTCAACCACGTCGAGGTGGTCAAGAGCAGCTACGAATGGACGCTCAATCCGTGACGGAGCGCCGTCCGGGGGGACGGCTCAGGACCATGACGGGCGCCGGCGCAGGCCGGCGACCCCGACGTCCCACACCACCGCGCGGTCGCCGAGTGCCGCAAAGGCCTCGGCGTCGGTGCCGGTCATCCAGCATTGCGAGCCGATCGCTTCGACCGCGTCGAACAACTCGCCGCGCCGGCGCGGGTCGAGGTGGGCGGCGACCTCGTCGAGCAGCAGCAGCGGCGCGCGGCCGCAGGTCTCGCCGACCAGCCGGGCGTGGGCCAGCACCAGACCGAGCAGCAGTGCCTTCTGCTCGCCGGTCGAGGACAGCGCCGCCGGCATCGCCTTGGGGCCGTGGTGGACCACCAGATCGGCGCGGTGCGGCCCGTCGAGGGTGCGCCCGGCGGCCTTGTCGCGGCGTCGGCCTTCGGTCAGGCGGGCGCGGTAGAGATCTTCGGCCTCCGCCGCCGGACCGCCGCCGGCCACCGCCGCCTCGATCTCGCCTTCCAGCGCCAGATCGGCATGGGGGAACGGGCTGTCGAGGCGCGAAGCGGCGATCAGTCGGGCGAGGCAGGCGACCGTCTCGACCCGCGCCGACGCGACCGCGATGCCGAGCTCGGCCATCTGGGTCTCGATGGCGGAGAGCCAATCGTGGTCGAGGCGGTCGTCCTCGAGCAGGCGGTTGCGGCCGCGCATCGCCTTCTCGAAGGCGGCGACGCGGCTGCCGTGGCCGGGATCGAGGGCCAGCACCAGCCGGTCGAGGAAGCGCCGGCGGTCGCCGGCCGGGCCGGTGAACAGGCCGTCCATCGCCGGGGTCAGCCACGACACCCGCAGAAAAGCCAGGAACTCGTCGGCCGAGCGGGCCGGTTCGCCGTCGATGCGGACGCGGCGGGCGCGGGCTTCGTCGTCGCCGACCCCGTCGGAGCCGGTGCCGAGCCGAACCCGGCCGTCGGGGCCGTCGATCTCGGCGAAGATCGTCCAGGCGCCGGGGCCGCCGCGCCGCGCCATCTCGTCGAGTCGGGCGCGCCGGAGGCCGCGGCCGGGGGTCAGCAGCGACAGGGCCTCGAGGACGTTGGTCTTGCCGGTGCCGTTGTCGCCGGCCAGCACCACGTGGCGGGCGTCGCCGTCGAGGGCGAGGGCGGCGTGGTTACGGAAGTCGCCGAGCCGCAGCGTGGTCACCGCGACGCGGGCGACGCTCGCGCGGGCGGGCGTCGCATCGGCGTCGTCGGCGCAGGCCACGGCGGGTGCGATCACAGGCGGAACACCGCATCGGCCGCCGAGCGCGAGGCGCGCCGCGCCGCCACTTCGCGTTCCAGCCGTTCGATCTCGCCGCGCAACAGGGCGATGCGCTCCTCGAGTTCGCCGACCGAGACCAGCGACACGTCCTGGCCGATCTCGTGCGGGGGCTTCTTGGGAACGCGGTCGTCTTCGATCAGGGCCATGGGCGGCGTCCGAGGTTGCCGCGACGGGTTCGATCCCGGCGCGCCGGTGGAGTATAGGACGGGGAGCGCCGGGCCAAAAGGGTTCGACGCGCCGAGGACCGATCGGAGGGGCGCGGGGATGGTCGAGGTCGTGGTCTACATCGCCCATTCGGTCGACGGATTGATCGCCGACCGGGCCGGCAGTCTCGACTGGCTGAAGCCGTGGGAAGCCGGCGACTACGGTTACGACGCCTTCTACGCCCGAATCGACGCGGTGGTGATGGGGTCGACGACCTATCGCGAATGCCGGCGCTTTCCCGAATGGCCCTATCGCGGCAAGGCGGCGATGGTGATGACCAAGGGGCCGCGCATCGACGAGGACGGGCTCGCGGTGTTCGACGACCGCACCGCGGTGGAGATCGCCATCGATCTCGAACGCGCCGGGCTCGGGCGGATCTGGGTGGTCGGCGGCGGCGGGCCGATTCGCGCCTTCCTCGACGCCGGGCTGGTGCGGCGGATGCATCTGTTCCAGATTCCGGTGCTGCTCGGCGGCGGCACGCCGCTGTGGCCGCCGGGGCGCAAGGCCTGGTCGGCCACGGTCGACCGGGTGACCGCGCACCGCGACGGGGTGATCGAGACGGTTCTGGAAATCTCGAGCCCCGACGGCGGCGGGCGTGACAGGGGGCGGAGCGGGTTGTAGCGTCCGGGAACCGGCGCCGACGCACGCCGTGCCCCGCCGGAGGTCCGTCCGATGCCGACACCGCCCGCCTTCGATCCCCGCGACGTCCCCGAATCGAACGCTTCGGCCCTGCCGGAGCCGTTCCGTACGCGCAACAGCCATCGCTGGTATCGCCGCCTCGGCGCGCATGCCGGATTGACCAACTTCGGCGTCAACCTGACCCGGATCGAGCCGGGCGGGCAATCCTCGGTGCGCCACGCCCATTCGGCCCAGGACGAATTCGTCTGGGTGGTGGCCGGCGAAGTGGTGCTGGAGACCGACGCCGGCACCCAGACGCTGGTCGCCGGGCAGTGCGCGGGCTTTCCCGCCGGCACCGGCGACGCTCATCGCTTCGTCAACCGCTCGGCCTCGGATGCGACGATCCTGGTGATCGGCGACCGCACCGCCGGCGATCGGCTGACCTACCCCGACGACGACATCTCCGGCTATTTCGATTCCGACGGCAATTACCACTTCACTCGCAAGGACGGCTCGCGACCGTGAGCCGCCGTCCGGCGGTCCCGTCCGGGGTCGCCACCGTTCGAAGGATCTCCTCCCCATGACCGACCTGCCCGAGACCCAGACCGTGATCGCCGTGCCGTCGCCGGGCGGACCCGAGGCGCTGGTCGCCGAGACGCGTCCGGTGCCGCAGCCGGGGCCGGGCGAGATTCTGGTCAAGATCGTCGCGGCCGGGGTCAACCGACCCGACGTGCTGCAGCGCGAGGGCGGTTATCCGCCGCCCAAGGGTGCCTCGGACATCCCCGGCCTGGAATTCTCCGGCCATGTCGTGGCCTGTGGCGACGGCGCGACGCGCTTCGCCTATGGCGATGCGGTGGTGGCGCTGGTGGCCGGCGGCGGCTACGCCGAATATGCCGTGGTGACCGAGACCAACGCCCTGCCGGTGCCGACCGGGCTCGGTCTGGTCGAGGCGGCGGGCCTGCCGGAGACGGTGTTCACGGTGTGGTCGAACGTCTTCGACCGCGGCGGCCTGAAGGCCGGCGAGGTGTTCCTGGTGCACGGCGGCACCTCGGGGATCGGCGTCACCGCGATCCAGCTCGCCAAGGCCTTCGGCGCCACGGTGATCGCCACCGCCGGCGGAGCGGACAAGTGCGCGCGCTGCCGCGAGCTCGGCGCGGATCTGGCGATCGACTATCGCGCCCAGGACTTCGTCAAGGAGGTCAAGGACTTCACCCAAGGCCACGGCGCCGATCTGATCCTCGACATGGTCGGCGGCGACTATATCGAGCGCAATCACGAGGCCGCCGCGGTGGAAGGCCGGATCGTCCAGATCGCCTTCCTGCGCGGCTCCAAGGCGACGGTCAACTTCATGCGGATCATGCTCAAGCGGCTGACCCACACCGGCTCGACGTTGCGCGCCCGCGACACGGGGTTCAAGGCGGCGATCGCCCGGGCCGTCGAAGAGCGGGTGTGGCCGCTGGTGGTCGCCGGGGAGATGCGGCCGATCATCGATTCGACCTTCCCGCTGGCCCGGGCCGCCGACGCCCATCGGCGGATGGAGACCAACGCCCATGTCGGCAAGATCATCCTGACCGTGTGAAAGGCACAGGCTTCACGCCCGCGTGTCCCCCCTATTGCGCAATTGCACGGGGAAGAGGCAGGGGCTATAAGGCGGTCATCTCCGATCATTCGACGTGAAGTCCGCTTCCCCCCGCCGGCCGGCCGGGGAAAGCCTCGAGGAAGGTACATCCGATGGCGACCCCGCTGAATACGCCGTTGATGCCCAAGGCGACCGCCGTGTGGCTGGTCGAGAACACCGCGCTGTCGTTCGACCAGATCGCCGCCTTCTGTCGGCTGCATCCGCTCGAGGTCAAGGCGATCGCCGACGGCGAGGCGGCCCAGGGCATCAAGGGTCTCGATCCGATCATGACCGGGCAATTGACCCGCGAGGAGATCGACAAGGCGGTGCGCCAGCCCGAACACCGGCTGAAGCTCGCCGACCCCAAGGTGCGGGTGCCGGAAGCCAAGCGCCGCGGCCCGCGCTACACCCCGGTGTCGCGCCGCCACGACCGGCCCAACGCCATCCTGTGGCTGTTGCGCAATCATCCCGAGCTGAAGGACGCGGCGATCATGCGTCTGGTCGGCACGACCAAGACGACGATCCAGCAGATCCGCGACCGCTCGCACTGGAACGCCGCCAATCTGGCGCCGTCGGATCCGGTGACGCTGGGCCTGTGCTCGCAGATCGAACTCGACTTCGAAGTCGAGAAGGCGGCGAAGTCGCTGCCGGCGCGCGAAGCGGGCGACCCGGGCGCGGCGACGCTGATGCCGATCGAGGAGTCGATCCCCGCCGAGCCGGCGTTCGGCGGCGACTACGGGTCCGGCGGCCGCGACCGCAGCGAGGAGATCGACGCCGACAAGGTGTTCGCCAAGCTGAAGTCGCTGAAGGGCCCCGAGCCCGACGACGACGACGCGGTGTTCTGAGCGGTCCACGACATTCGACGATCACGGGCGGGAGCGATCCCGCCCGTTCGCGTTTCGGGGGCCCGGGCCTCGCCCTTGGTCCGATTGCCAGCCGCGGGCGCGAGGATTACAATCGATTAGAAGGTCGGAGAGCCGACCTTCACGATCTCGGGCGACACCCGAGGCGGGGCGGCCCGCCTCCGCCGATCCGGCCGGGACTGCGGCCGCTTCCCGTGACACGGGAGGACGGACACATGTTCGACGCCAGTGACAGAACCCTGAAACGCGCCCTCGACGAGTTGGGGCGGCGCATCCGGGCGCGGACGGACGACTTCCGCGAACGCGGAGAGTTCTCCGACGTCCATGCCGGGGTCTTCGAGGATCTCGAAGACCGGCGCGAAGCGCTGCGCGCCGCGGTCGACGCGGCGGTCGACGAAGGCCACACCGGCACGGCGCTGCTGCGCGAATCGCGCGCCGATCTCGACGCCCTGGTCGCCGACTTCGAAGGCATGCTGTTCCACACCGCGGCGGCGGAGATGCGGGCGCATCGCGCCTGAGGTGGTCGCGGGATGACGGCGCGGCGGGGCGGGAGGAGCCTCGGCGCGTCGGCCTCGGCGACGCTCAGGCTGCGGCGGGGCGTTCGGCGACCATCAGATAATTGACGTCGAGATCGCCGGCCTTCAGCGACCAGGTGCCGGCGAGCGGATCGAACACCATGCCGCAAGCGTCGAGCACGGCGAGGCCGGTCGCCTCGACGGCGCGGTTCAGTTCCTTCGGTGTGACGAATTTCGACCAGGTGTGGGTGCCGGGCGGCAGCCAGCGCAGCACGTATTCGGCCCCGACGATCGCCAGGGCGAAGCTCTTGAGCGTGCGGTTGAGGGTGGCCAGCACCAGGAGCCCGCCGGGCCGCACCATCTTGGCGATCTCGCGCAGGAACAGCGGCAGATCGGCGACGTGTTCGACGATCTCCATCGCCACCACCACGTCGAAGGTCTCGTGCGCCGCGGCCAGGGCTTCGGCGGTATCGGCGCGCCAATCGGCGGTGACGCCCATCCGCTCGGCCTGGGCGCGGGCGGCGGCGATGTTGGCGGCGCCGGCGTCGACGCCGACCATGTCGGCCCCGAGGCGGGCGAGCGGCAGTGTGACCAGTCCGCCGCCGCAGCCGATGTCGAGGATGCGCAGGCCGGCGAGCGCGAGGCTGTCGTCGACGTCGCGGCCGAAGGCGCGGCAGATCTCCCGCTTCAGATAGGCGAGCCGGGTCGGATTGAGCCGATGCAGGGGTGCCATGCGACCGGCGGGATCCCACCAGTCGTCGGCCATGGCCTCGAAGTTGCGGATCTCGGCCGCGTCGACGGTGCCTCGGGCGTGGGGATCTGACATGGGATCGGCTCCTGCAGGCGGGATCGGCCCGCCTCTCGACGTCGCCCGCAAGGTCCACGTCGGGGCGCTCCGGGTCAAGGGGCGATCGCCTGCGCCGGGGCCGCCCCTCGGTACCCGAGTTGATCGAGCGGCGCGAAGCGGTTATGAAGCGCCGTTTCCCCGGGGTCGCTCCCCGACGCCTCCCGCGTCGGTCGCGGACCCGTTCCCGTCGGGATCTCCCGGCAGTCCGCCCCACCCGAGAGGCCCGGCACCGATGGCCCGACTGGTCCTGAAGTTCGGCGGCACGTCCGTCGCCACTGTCGAACGCATCCGCAACGTCGCCCGCCACGTCGCCCGCGAGGTCAAGGCCGGCCACCAGGTGGCGGTGGTGGTCTCGGCGATGTCGGGGGTCACCAACACCCTGGTCGGCTACGTCAACGACGCCGCGACGAGCGGCATGGCGATGGACGGATTCTACGATCAGATGGAATACGACGCCGTCGTCGCCTCGGGCGAGCAGGTGACGTCGGGCCTCCTGGCGATCGTGCTGCAGGCGATGGGCCTTCCCGCGCGCTCCTTCCAGGGCTGGCAGATTCCGCTCATCACCGACGACGCTCACGGCGCGGCGCGGATCCTCGATCTCGACGGCAAGGCGCTGATCGACACCATGGCTTCCGGCACGGTGGCGGTGATCGCCGGCTTCCAGGGCATCGGCCCGACGGGGCGCATCGCCACGCTGGGGCGCGGCGGGTCCGACACCAGCGCGGTGGCGGTCGCCGCGGCGATCGGCGCGGACCGCTGCGACATCTACACCGACGTCGACGGCGTCTACACCACCGATCCGCGCATCGTGCCCAAGGCCCGCCGGCTCGAGAAGATCGCCTTCGAAGAGATGTTGGAGATGGCCTCGCTCGGCGCCAAGGTGCTGCAGGTGCGCTCGGTCGAACTGGCGATGGTCAAGAAGGTGCGCACCTTCGTGCGTTCGAGCTTCGACGATCCCGAGACCGTCGGGGTCGACGCCCACGGCAATCCGCCGGGAACTCTCATTTGCGACGAGGACGAGATCGTGGAAACTCAGGTCGTCACCGGGATCGCCTATTCCAAGGACGAGGCCCAGATCTCGCTGCGGCGGGTCGCCGACAAGCCCGGCGTCGCCGCGGCGGTGTTCGGCGCGCTGGCCGAAGCCAACATCAACGTCGACATGATCGTGCAGAACACGACCGCCGACGGCTCGACCACCGACATCACCTTCACGGTGCCGGCGGTCGACGAGGGCCGCGCCCGCTCGGTGCTGGAAGGCGCCCAGACGGTGATCGGACCGACGCTGATCGAGAGCTCGGCCGACGTGGTCAAGGTGTCGGTGATCGGCATCGGCATGCGCAGCCACGCCGGCGTCGCCGCCGAGGCGTTCAAGGCGCTGGCCGGCAAGGGCATCAACATCCGCGCCATCACCACCTCGGAGATCAAGATCTCGGTGCTGATCGACGCCGCCTACACCGAACTGGCGGTTCGGACTTTGCATTCCGTCTACGGTCTCGATAAGCATTGACGGTGCGGCGTCGCGCTTCGGTGCGGGACGCCGAAACCATTTCCGCGTGCGCGATCCGGCGGCGCGGCGAAGCCGACGGGCGAGTGCGATGCGAGAGCCAGGAGGAGCGGAGATGCGGGGATCTCTGGGCGCACCACGCCTGCTGCTCCGACGCCTGCGCGAGCTCATGGCGGAGCCGATCAACGCCCAGGATCGGCTCGACAAGATCGTCGAACAGATCGCCACCAACGTGGTGGCCGAGGTCTGCTCGGTCTACGTGCTGCGCGCCGACAACGTCCTCGAACTGACCGCCACCGTCGGTCTGAAGCGCGAGGCGGTGCACCAGGCCAGCCTCAAGGTCGGTGAAGGTCTGGTCGGTCTGATCGCCGACGAGGCGCGCTGCCTCAACCTGCCCAACGCCCAGTCGCACCCGGCCTTCGCCTACAAGCCGGAGACCGGCGAAGAGATCTTCAACGCCTTCCTCGGCGTGCCGATCCTGCGCGCCGGCCGGACCCTCGGCGTTCTGGTGGTCCAGAACAAGGCGCACCGCACCTATCAGGAAGAAGAGGTCGAGGTCCTCCAGACCACGGCGATGATCATCGCCGAGATGATCGCCGCCGGCGGTCTCGAACCGCTGCTGACCCCCGGTTCGTCGCTCGACCTCAAGCGGGCGATGCAGATGCAGGGCGTCGGCTTCGGCGAAGGCGTCGGCCTCGGCCACGTCGTGCTGCACGAGCCGCGCGTGGTGGTCTCCAATCTGATCGCCGACGACGCGCGGCGCGAGGCCAACCGCCTGGAAGCGGCGATCGAAAAGCTCCGGATCTCGGTCGACGACCTGTTGCAGCGCTCCGACGTCGATCAGATCGGCGAGCATCGCGACGTGCTCGAAGCCTATCGGATGTTCGCCTACGACCGCGGCTGGGTGCGCAAGATGGAGGAGGCGGTCAAGAACGGCCTCACCGCCGAAGCCGCCGTCGAGAAGGTCCAGTCCGACACCCGGGCGCGGATGCTGCGCCAGACCGACCCTTACCTGCGCGAGCGGTTGCACGATTTCGACGCGCTCGCCAACCGGCTGCTGCGCGAGCTGATGGGGCGGCCGCACGGACCGGTGTCGGGCGTGCTGCCCAAGGACGCGGTGATCGTCGCCCGCAACATGGGCGCCGCCGACCTGTTCGACTACGACCGCGACCGGGTCAAAGGGCTGGTGCTCGAAGAGGGCTCGTCGGCGAGCCACATCTCGATCGTCGCGCGCTCGATGGGCATCGCCATCGTCGGCCAGGTGCCCGGCGTGGTGTCGCTGGTGGAATCCGGCGATTCGATCATCATCGACGGTGAGCTCGGGGTGGTGCATCTGCGCCCGGCCTCGGACGTCGAGGCGGCCTTCGCCGAGAAGGTGCGGTTCCGGGCGCGCAAGCAGGCGCAGTACCGGCGGCTGAAGTCGCGGCCGTCGATCAGCAAGGACGGCCAGCACGTCCAGCTGCTGCTCAACTCCGGCCTTTTTCTCGATCTGCCGCATCTCGAGGACAGCGGCGCCTCGGGCATCGGCCTGTTCCGCACCGAGCTGCAGTTCATGGTGGCGCCGGCCTTCCCGCGCATCGGCGAGCAGGAACAGCTCTATCGCAAGGTGCTCGAATCGGCCGGTGGCAAGCCGGTGACCTTCCGCTCGCTCGACATCGGCGGCGACAAGGTGCTGCCCTATGCCCAGAGCTTCGAGGAGGAAGAGAATCCGGCGATGGGCTGGCGGGCGATCCGCATCGGCCTCGATCGGCCGGGGCTCTTGCGCATCCAGGTGCGCGCCCTGCTCAAGGCGGCGGCCGGTCGCGAATTGCGGCTGATGTTCCCGATGATCACCGACGTCTCGGAGTTCGAGCGCGCCCAGGCGCTGGTCGAGCGCGAGAAGGCCTTCCTGAAGCGGGTCGGCTACGAGATGCCCGAGACGATCAAGCTCGGGGTGATGATCGAGGTGCCGTCGCTGCTGTTCCAGCTCGACGAGCTGTTCGGCAAGGTGCATTTCGCCTCGGTCGGCTCCAACGACCTGTTCGCCTTCGCCTTCGCTTCCGACCGCGGCAATTCGCGGATGGCCGGGCGCTACGACACCCTGTCGCGGCCGTTCCTCCGGATGCTCAAGTTGATCCAGGACAAGGCGATCGAGCATCACGTGCCGCTGACCCTGTGCGGCGAGATCTCGGGCAAGCCGATCGAAGCGATGGCGCTGATCGGGCTCGGCTATCGCTCGATCTCGATGTCGTCGTCGTCGGTCGGGCCGGTCAAGTCGATGCTGCTCGAGCTCGACGTCGCCAAGCTGCGCACCCGCCTGCTGCCGCGCCTGGAGCCGGGCCGCACCCAGGACGACATCCGCAAGATGCTCAAGGCCTTCGCCGAGGAGCAGGGGATCCCGGTGCAGCCCTAGCGGCGCCGCGTCCGATCCGTCGTGACGCCGGACCCGCCGGCCGCCCCTCGTCCTCGCGCATCGAATTCACCCATGGCCCTGTCCGACAAACTCGATTCCGTCCTCGACCGTTTCGCGGTGATCGAAGCGCGCATGGCGGCCGGCGCCGAGGGCGGCGACTATGTGCGGCTGGCCCGCGACCATGCCGAGCTGGCGCCGCTGGTGGCGCGCATCCGGGCGCTGCGGGCGGCGGAAGCCGAGCTCGCCGGGCTCGACGACCTGCTCGGCGATGGCACGACCGACGCGGAGATGCGCGGGCTGGCGGCGGCGGAGCGCGGGCCGACGGCGGCCCGGGTCGCCGACCTCGCCCACGAGGTGGCGCTGGCGCTGTTGCCCAAGGACACCGCCGACGAACGCTCGGTGATCCTCGAGGTCCGGGCCGGGACCGGCGGCGACGAGGCGGCACTGTTCGCCGGCGATCTCTTCCGCATGTACGAGCGCCACGCCGCGCTACACGGCTGGACCACCCAGGTGATCTCGATGAGCGAGGGCGATCTCGGCGGCTTCAAGGAGATCATCGCCGAGATCGCCGGGCCCGGCGCCTATGGGCGGCTGAAGTTCGAATCGGGGGGGCACCGGGTGCAGCGGGTGCCGGCGACCGAATCGAGCGGCCGCATCCACACCTCCGCCGCGACGGTGGCGGTGTTGCCGGAGGCCGAGGAGGTCGACGTCGAGATCGCCGATTCCGATCTGCGCTTCGACACCTTCCGCGCCTCCGGCGCCGGCGGCCAGCACGTCAACAAGACCGACAGCGCGGTGCGGGTGACCCATCTGCCGACCGGTCTGGCGGTGGCGGTGCAGGAGGAGCGGTCGCAGCACCAGAATCGCGCCAAGGCCTTGATGCTGCTGCGCACCCGGATGTTCGATCTCGAGCGCGAGCGCCTCGCCTCCGCACGCGCCGCCGACCGGCGCTCGCAGGTCGGCTCGGGCGATCGCTCGGAACGGATCCGCACCTACAACTTCGGCCAGGGCCGGGTCACCGATCACCGCATCGATCTGACGCTGCACAAGCTCGATCAGATCCTGGAAGGCACCGGCCTGGACGAGATTCTCGACGCGCTGATCGCCGATCACCGCGCCGGCCTGCTCGCCGCGGACGCCGAGCGATGAGCGGCGACGAGCCCCTGGTCGCGCCGGGCACGCCCGCGACGGTCGGCGGCGTGACGCGGCGCCTGCGCGCGGCGCTGGCGGCGGCGGGAATCGACGGCGCCGAGATCGAGGCGCGGCGGATGGTCGGCGCGGTCACCGGGCTCGACCTGACGGGCTTGGTCACCGGCGCCGACCGGCCGCTCGACGCGACGGCGCTGGCGCGGCTGGAGGGCTGGCGCATCCGGCGCCTCGCCGGCGAACCGGTCGAGCGGCTGATCGGCGCGGCCGATTTCTTCGGCCTGGCCTTCGCCCTGTCGGCCGAGACCCTGGTGCCGCGGAGCGACACCGAGACGCTGGTGGTGGCGGTGCTCGAGGCGCTCACCGAGGCGCGTTGTACGGCGCCGGTGATCGCCGATCTCGGGGTCGGTTCGGGGGCGATCCTGGTGACGCTGCTCCACGAAGTACCGGGGGCGATCGGCATCGGCACCGATCTCTCGGCCGATGCGCTCGCCACCGCGCGCGCCAATGCGGGAACCCACGGGGTGGCGGCGCGGGCGCTGATGCTGCGCGGGTCCTGGGCCGAATCACTGGCGCTCGGCGCCTTCGACGTGGTGGTGTCCAATCCGCCCTACATCGAAACCGCGACGATCGCCGGGCTCGACCGGGAAGTGCGGGTGCACGATCCGATTCGCGCGCTCGACGGCGGCGCCGACGGGCTCGACGCCTATCGGGCGATTCTCGCCACCGCACCGCAGCGATTGCGACCGGGCGGGCTCCTGGCGGTGGAAATCGGCGCCGGGCAGGGCACGGCGGTCACGGCGCTGTTCGCGAGCGCCGGTCTCGGGGCGATCGCGCTCGTCCGCGACCTCGCGGGACGCGATCGGGTGGTGCTCGGACGCCGCTCGACGGCGGGATCTTCACCGTGAAAACACGAGTCGAGGCCGGCATCGGAAATTAGGCCTTGGAAAAACCCCGAGAAATCGATAGTTTCCGAGCACCGAAGCAGAACGTCGACGGACGGTGACCCAAGGCGCGAGGTATGCGCCGGCCCGCAGAGGGTTCCTCTCGGGTCACAGACCCCGTCGAGCGTCGGCGGTTTCGCGCAGTCTCGTGCGAATCGCTCCGCCTTCGGCCCGTCCAGCGACCCGGGGACCCGTGCGGCCCAACTCGAAAGTTCCGTTCCATCCCGGTCCACGACCGGGGTCCCGCTCCGACCGGATCGACGTCCGGTCCGCTCGGTGGGTTTCGCCGGAGCGGGGGTTTCCGAGGGGATCGACGGAGGTCGAGCCTCGACGAGGCGCGGTCGACCGCGAAGGCGGCGACACGACGTCGGCTCTGGACGAAGTCAGCAACGACCAACATTCCTCGGACGAGATCGCATCAGGATGAGACAGGGAAATTCCAAACAGCGGATGCGCGGGCGCAGCGGCAATGGCGGCCCGAGCGGCGGCGGTACCGGGCGCAAGGGCCCCAATCCCTTGAGCAGGTCCTACGAATCCACCGGGCCGGACGTCAAGATCCGCGGAACCGCTCTGCACATCGCGGAGAAGTACGTGTCTCTGGCCCGCGATGCCCATTCCAGCGGCGATCCGGTGCTGGCGGAGAGCTATCTCCAGCACGCCGAGCACTATTACCGGATCATCGCCGCGGCCCAGGCCCAGTCGCCGCAGTCGATGTCGATCATCCGCTCCGACCTTCAGAACGACGACGACGACGACGATGCCGAGGGCTACCAGGAGACCCGCTTCGACACGCGGACCTTCGAGCCGCGGGTCCCGGAAGTGCGGGCGCCCGAGCCGCGGTCGCCCGACGCCCGGGTCAGCGAGACCCGGATCGCCGAGCCGCGCGAGCCGCGGGAACATCGCGAGCCGCGCGAAGCCCGGGAACCCCGCGAGATCCGCGAGGTTCGTGAACCCCGCGAACCGCGCGAGGCCCGCGAGCCGCGCATCGAGGCGCGCAGCGAGTTGCGGATCGGCGACGAGGGCTACATGCCGATCGACGCGCCGCAGCCCTTCGTCGACGAGTTGCCGGGCGAGCGTCCGCGCAACGACCAGCGTCCGGCCGGCGATCGGGTGCGGGGCCGTGGCTTCCGCAACGGTCCGCGCAGCGACGGTCGTCCCGGCGATGCGCCGCGTCCGGAGGGCGGCCGTTTCGAGGGTCGTCCGCCGCGCGAACGTTACAATCGCGCCGAGCCCCGCTCCGACGATGCCGCACCGCGCGAGTCCGATCTCGAGCAACTGCCGGCCTTCCTGATGACCCCGACCCCGCGTCCGGCGGCCGCTGCCGCCGCTGCGGCGCCGACCCCGGCTCCGGTGCCGGTCGCGGCCCCGGTCGTCGCCGCGGCGCCGATCGCCGCTCCGGTCGAGGCCACCGAAGTCGGCGAGGACGGGGAGACCCCGCGTCGTCGCACCCGTGGCGGTCGCGGTCGCGGTCGTCGCCCCGAGTTCGAGGGTGGCGAGCCGACCGAGACCAAGGTCGTCGTCGAAGAATGAGTTTTGAGGCTCGGTGCCGCGCACCGAGCCCGCCCGACCTGCCGATGAGAGCCCGGAACGCCCGTCGTTCCGGGCTCTTTCGTATTTGCGGCATGGGGTCGGGGCTGCGGCCGGTGGTGATCGTCGGCGGTCGTGGGTGCTGCCTCTTCTCCGGCGCGCTGCGGCTTCCTATATGGGTTTCGGAGGGTCGGGGGTGCCCACGCGGGGCCCGCGATCCCGGACACGAAATCCCGAGACGCAGCGGACCGGGCCATCGGACGGCGACGCGGCGGGCCAGGAGGGACACCATGAACATCGAGAAATACACCGAACGTGCCCGCGGCTTCCTGCAGTCGGCGCAGACCCAGGCGCTGTCGCGCGGCCACCAGCAGTTCACCCCCGAACATCTCCTCAAGGTTCTGCTCGAAGACGAACAGGGCCTGTGCGCCGGTCTGATCGACCGGGCGGGCGGACGCTCGCGCGAGGCGCTCGCCGCCACCGATCGGGCGCTCGACAAACTGCCCAAGGTCAGCGGTGGCGCCGGCCAGCTGTACATGGCGCCGGGCACCGCGCGGGTGCTCGAATCGGCCGAGAAGATCGCCGACAAGGCCGGCGACAGTTTCGTCACGGTCGAACGCTTGCTGGTGGCGATCGCGCTCGACAAGGAGTCCGAATCCGGGCGGATCCTGGCGCTCTGTGGCGTCACGCCGGCGGGGCTCAACACGGCGATCGAGACGATCCGCAAGGGTCGCACCGCCGATACCGCCTCGGCCGAGAACCAGTACGACGCGCTGAAGAAATATGCCCGCGACCTCACCCAGGCGGCGCGCGACGGCAAGCTCGATCCGGTGATCGGCCGCGATGAGGAGATCCGCCGGACCATCCAGGTCCTGTCGCGGCGCACCAAGAACAATCCGGTGCTGATCGGCGAGCCCGGCGTCGGCAAGACGGCGATCGTCGAAGGTCTGGCGCTCCGTATCATCAACGGCGACGTGCCGGAGAGCCTCAAGGACAAGAAACTGATGGCCCTCGACATGGGCTCGCTGATCGCCGGGGCGAAGTATCGCGGCGAATTCGAAGAGCGTCTGAAGGGCGTGTTGACCGAGGTCCAGGCGGCCGAGGGCGGCATCATCCTGTTCATCGACGAGATGCACACGCTGGTCGGCGCGGGCAAGAGCGAGGGGGCGATGGACGCCTCCAATTTGTTGAAGCCGGCGCTGGCGCGCGGCGATCTGCACTGCGTCGGGGCGACCACGCTCGAGGAGTACCGCAAGCACGTCGAGAAGGACGCGGCGCTGGCGCGGCGCTTCCAGCCGGTGTTCGTCTCCGAGCCGACGGTCGAGGACACGATCTCGATCCTGCGCGGGCTGAAGGAAAAATACGAGCTGCACCACGGCGTGCGCATCGCCGATTCGGCGATCGTCGCGGCGGCGACCCTGTCGAACCGCTACATCGCCGACCGTTTCCTGCCCGACAAGGCGATCGATCTGGTCGACGAGGCCTCGGCGCGGCTGCGCATGGAGGTCGATTCCAAGCCCGAAGCCCTCGACGAACTCGATCGCCGGGTGATCCAGCTCAAGATCGAGCGCGAGGCGCTGAAGCGCGAGACCGATCAGTCATCGCGCGACCGCTTGGTGCGGCTCGAGAAGGACCTGTCGGAGCTCGAGCAGGAATCCGCCGAGCTGACCTCGAAGTGGCAGGCCGAGAAGGACAAGCTGGCCTCGGCCAACAAGGTCAAGGAGAGCCTCGATCAGGCCCGTCTCGAACTCGAGCAGGCGCAGCGCGCCGGCCGCTTCGACCGCGCGGGCGAGCTCGCCTATGGGGTGATCCCCGGGCTCGAGACGCGATTGAAGGAGATCGAGGCCAAGGGCGGCGACGATCAGCCGGTGCAGGAAGCGGTGACCGCCGACATGATCGCCCAGGTCGTGTCGCGGTGGACCGGCGTGCCGGTCGATCGGATGCTGGAGGGCGAGCGCGACAAGCTCTTGCGCATGGAGGACGAACTCGCCAAGCGGGTGGTCGGCCAGGCCGAAGCGGTGCATTCGGTGTCGACCGCGGTGCGCCGGGCGCGCGCCGGGCTGCAGGATCCCAACCGGCCGATCGGCTCGTTCATGTTCCTGGGGCCGACGGGCGTCGGCAAGACCGAACTGACCAAGGCGCTGGCGGCGTTCCTGTTCGACGACGATCAGGCGATGGTGCGCATCGACATGTCGGAATACATGGAGAAGCACTCGGTCGCCCGGTTGATCGGCGCGCCGCCGGGCTATGTCGGCTACGAGGAGGGCGGGGCGCTGACCGAAGCCGTGCGGCGGCGGCCCTATCAGGTGATCCTGTTCGACGAGGTCGAAAAGGCCCATTCGGACGTGTTCAACGTGCTGCTGCAGGTGCTCGACGACGGCCGGCTGACCGACGGCCAGGGCCGCACCGTCGACTTCCGCAACACGATCATCGTACTGACCTCGAACATCGGCGCCGAATTCCTGGTCGAACTGGCCGAGGGCGAGGACGTCGACCGGGCCCGCGACGCGGTGATGGGCATGGTCAAGGCGCATTTCCGGCCGGAGTTCCTCAACCGGCTCGACGACATCCTGCTGTTCCACCGCCTGCAGCGGTCGGACATGGGGCGGATCGTCGACATCCAGTTCGCGCGTCTGCATGCGCTGGTCGCCGATCGGCGGCTGGAGCTGGTGCTCGAACCGTCGGCCCGCGACTGGCTGGCGGCGCGCGGCTACGATCCGATCTACGGCGCGCGGCCGTTGAAGCGGGTCATCCAGCGCGAGGTCCAGGATCCGCTGGCCGAGAAGATCCTGATGGGTCAGATCGCCGACGGTTCGCGCGTGGTGATCTCGGGCGGCGGCGATCGGCTGATCTTCGCCGTCGCCGCCGAGGAGGCGGTCGCGGCCTGAGCCGCCCCGAACCTTTTCGCGTGAAAGATCACGAAGGCCGCCCTCGGGCGGCCTTCGCCGTATCGGGATCGGCTCGGCCTCACTTGGCCAGGAAGGCGCGGATCGTGTCGGCGGCCTGGGTCATCGACACCACGCCGTCGAGATGGCCGCGCTTGCCCTGGAGCTGGAAGGTCTCGACCGGGGTGCCGGCCTTCTTCAGGGCGGCGATGGTCGCCTCGACCGCCGGGCCGGGGAACACCAGATCCTTGGGCTGATAGATCACCAGGGTCGGCGCCTTGATCTTGGCCGCCGCTTCGTCGAGCGTCGCGGCACCGCCCGGCGCGTAGAGCTGGTTGGCCTTGACCAGATAGAGCAGGTGGTTGGCGTCGGAGACCTTGGCGCGCGCCGTGCCGCCGGCGCCGAGCGCGGCGACGACGCGGAATTCGTTGCCGATCGCCTTGGCCGGGTCGCGCGCCGGATCGGCCCATTGGCGGCCGTTCTGCTCGTCGGTGATCTCCCAATGGGAGGCCTGCTGTGAGACGATCTTCAGCGAAGCGGCGAGGCCGGCGAGCGGCGGCTCCTTGCCGTAATAGTCGCCGCCGGCCCAATTGGGATCGACGCGGATCGGGTCGGCCCACAGGTCGAGCCAGGCGATCAGGAAGGCGTCGGCCTCGGCCGCGCCGATCACCGGGATGATGCGGTCGACCATGCCCGGATTGGCCGCGGCCCATTCGTAGGTCTGCAGCGCGCCCATCGACGCGCCGGTGACGGCGTGGAGCTTCTTGATGCCGAGGCTCTCGACCAGGGCCTTCTCGACGCGGACGAAGTCGGCGATCGACACCACGGGGAAGCGCAGTCCGTAGGGCTTGCCGGTGTCGGGGTCGATGGTCGCCGGGCCGGTGGTGACGGTCTTGGGACTGCCGGTGTTGAGATTGACCAGGGTGTCGCTGGCGATCACGTAATATTTGTCGGTGTCGATCGCCTTGCCGGGGCCGATGATCGCATCCCAGTAGCCGGGGAATTTGTCGTCGGCGGCATATTTGCCGGCGGCGTGCGAGGTGCCGGAGAAGAAGTGATTGACCAGAATCGCGTTGGACTTGTCGGCGTTGAGCGTGCCGTAGGCCTCCCAGCCGACCCGCACGTCCTTGATGATCGCGCCGGCGGCGGTGGTGTAGGTCGGCAGGACGAAGGTTTTCTTCTCGACGATCAGGTCGTCGGACCAGGCGGCACCGGCGGTGGCGGCGAGAATCAGAGCGGCGGCGGCGAATTTGGCGAACAGCTGCATGGGGCGTCTCCTCGGGATCGTGGGGATCGTGTCCTCGAAGGGCCGTTCGGCGGCGGGTTTCGTCTCGGCCCTCTCCGCGCGGAGAGTGCGACAGCTTCCGTTAGGGTACAACCGGGGCCGACAGCGCTTTTGGTCGGGGTCGACGCGGGGTCCGGGTCTCGCTTTCGCGCTCGAATCCGGCGAGGATCGCGGCGACGGCGACGGTGCGCGCCGGTGGCGCGCAACGGAGTGATGCAATGAACCAGGCGGCCGATCTCCGGCACACCTCCGCGGAGGATCTCTCGGCGCTTCTGACCGGAACGATGTTCGTGGCGGTGGGGCTCGAGATGTTCCGCCATGTCGGGCTCGGCACCGGCGGCGCGGCGGGGCTGGGCTTCCTCCTCCACTACGGCACCGGGCTGGCCCTGCCGTGGTCGTTGGCGGTGGTCAACCTGCCGTTCTACGTCTTCTCCTATCTCCGGATGGGCTGGCGCTTCACCCTCAAGACGGTGGCGGCGGTGACGCTGCTCTCGGCCGAGACCTGGGCGGTGCCGCATTGGCTGGTGTTCACGCGGATCGATCCGATCTTCGGAGCGATCTTCGGCGGGGCGGCGATCGGCGTCGGCCTGTTGATCCTGGTGCGCCACAAGGCGAGCCTCGGCGGCATCGGCATCCTGGCGCTCTATCTCCAGGATCACCACGGCTGGCGGGCCGGCAAGGTGCAGATGGTGCTCGACGCGGTGATCCTGGTCGGCACGGTGGCCTTCCTGTCGCCGTTCGCGGTCGCCCTGTCGGTGCTCGGCGCGGTGATCCTGAACCTGATCCTGGCGCTCAACCATCGCAACGGCCGCTACACCGGCTTCTGACCGGTCCGCCGGTCCGGTGTGCGTCGCGATCGGCTCAGTTGAAACCGGCGAGGCGGGCGGTGCCCTGCTGCTTCGACATCAAGCCGTCGATGCGTTCGCGTTCCTTGCCGAATTCGGCGAGCATCGGGCCGCCGAGTTCGCGCCCACGCGGCAGTTTGACGCGCATCGGATCGACGAAGGCCTGGTTGATCAGCACTTCGTAATGGCAGTGCGGGCCGGTCGAAGCGCCGGTCGAGCCGACATAGCCGATCACCTGGCCCTGGCGGACGCGGGTGCCCTTCTCGACGCCGCGGGCGAAGCCCGACATATGGCCGTAGCCGGTTTCGTAGCCGTTGTTGTGCTGGAGGCGGATGTAGCGGCCGTAACCGCCCTTCCAGCCTTCTTCGGTGACCACGCCGTTGCCGGAAGCGAAGATCGGGGTGCCCATCGGCGCGGCCCAGTCGACGCCGGTGTGCATGCGGTAGTAGCCGTAGATCGGGTGGCGACGGCCGCCGAAGCCGGAGCGGAACACGCCGCCGTCCATCGGCTTGCGCATCAGGAACTTCTTGGCGCTCTTCCCGGCCTCGTCGTAGTAGTCGATCGTCCCGTCGTCGGGGGAGCGATAGCGGTAGTAGCGCTTCGGCTGACCGGCGATCGAAATCGAGGCGTAGAGGATCTCCTGGGTCGCCTTGGCGTCGTTCTGGTCGTCGGCGGCGTAGAGGACTTCGAACTGGTCGCCCTGGCGGACCCGCTGGTTGAAGTCGACGTCGTAGGAATAGATGTCGACCAGCTGCTTGATCAGCTTGGTCGGGATCTGGTTGTCGAGCGCCGTCTGATAGAGGCTGTAATAGATCGAGGGCACGCCGCTCGCCGCGGCGAGGGTCTCGTCCTCGTCTTCCGGCGCGACCATGGCGTCGCCGATGCCCGGTTCTTCCGCCGCGACGAAGCCGCCGTTGTCGTCGAGGGCGACGGTGGCGAGGTGGCCGCCGTCCTTGCCATAGATCGAGACGCGGACCGGCTTGAGCTTTTCGGTCTGATCGATCTTGGCCAGACCGATGCGGACCCGCTGGCCGACCTCGAGCGGACGGGCCTCGGCGCCCTTGGTCAGGCCGCGGATGATCTCGACGATGGTCTTCTCGTCGGCATTGGCATCCTTGAGGAGGCCGCGCAACGTATCGGTCTTCTCGACGGTGACGACCTTCTCGTCGAGGCCGTTGCCGGCCTGGGCGCCGGTGTGGGCGGCGTCGCTCTTGGCGAAGAACGAGACGTTCTCCGGGACGATGCGCATGGCCAGCGCCGAAGTCAGGCCGGGGAAGCCGGGAATGGTGCCGAAGCTGGAGCCGTCGGAGACGGGGAGAGCGGCGACCTGGATCGAGCCGTCGGAGAGGAAGCGCGCCTGGTCGCCGACGATGCGTTCGACCTCGGCCGAGGACATCACCGTGTCGGCGTCGAAGCCGGCGAGATCGGTCGGCAGGTCGCGGGTGCGCAGCGAGATCTCGCCTTCGACGTCGGCATCGTAGAAGGCCGGGTTCTTGGAGGTCGAGCTGCGGCCCGACAGGAGGTCGGTGTCGGCGAAGACCTTCAGCGGGTTGAACGCCGGAATGTCGGCGCGGGCTTCGGGGGCGCGCAGGCTGAGGCCGGCGGCGACCCGCACGAAGGGGCGGACGCGGACCATGTCCTTGTCGCCGACCCGGGTCATGGTCGAGAGATTGAGCACCTGCCGGGTGGCGGCGCGCTCGGCGGCGATCTTCAGGCGATCGGCCTTGGCGAGGATGCCGGCGCCGACGGCGATCGGGCGATCGAGCGCGCGGGCGGCGATGCGATCGGTGACGCCGGAGATCTCCGCCGGGGTGGCGGCGAGGGTATGACGGCCGTCGAGGGCGACATAGAGCGCGCCGCCCATCAGGAAGGTCGAGGTGAAGGCGGTCAGGACCGTGCCGGCCATCCAGCGCAGGCTGACGGCGCGGCGATCGAGCGCACCGACGCCGCCGTCGACCCGCAACGGCAGTTCGCTGCCGAGGTCGATCCCTTCCGGACGGTCGTCGTGAAGACGGTGGCGCATGTCTCTCGTTCGTTGCGGCGGGCCGGCCCGGGCGGGCGCGGCTCTGGCGATTGGATCGGCAATGCGGCGCGAGCGAGGCGACGGTTTCCGCCGAAGGCTCCGGCGCGCCGCGGTCGCCCGCGAAGCGGTCGCCGATCGTCCGACGTGCGCGAGGGTGCACGCAGCGCCGGGCGGCGTCAATCGTCGCGCCCTCACGCACGCGAGAGCGCGCACGTGAAGCTCCTCATCGGTCGGTTTTCGCGTCGGCGGACGGTCGCCGGGCGCGGGCGACGAGAAAACAGGGGAGGGTGGTATCGGGTTCCTTCCACCCCTGGGCGGTCGGCCGCGTGGCGGGCCGGCGGGCCGGCGCCGACGGACGCCGACCGACGGCGCCAGGGTCCCTCGAGAGGTGCGCCGGCGCACCCAACATCTCCTTGAAAACACGTAGTAAATTGAAATTTTTCAGAGGAAACGACGGAATCTGCATTTCGGGTGTTGACGGGTGTTGGGTCGATGGCTATAAACCGCATCAACGACGGCGGCGCTGCCGCTGGCGACGAAATCCTTCGCTCTCCGGTCTGGAAGGGCGGGTCCTGAAAGGGACTTGCCAAACGGTTCTGGAAGGTGTTGAAGGTCACTGAATTCGGGCAACCGAAGGGATGTGCCAAATCGTTCCTCTCGAGAGAGGGTGAGCGTACGAAGTCGGTTCGGCTTCGGGTTCTTTGACA
>NZ_SJFN01000031.1 GCF_004328075.1 Siculibacillus lacustris
GTGAATGGGCGACCGTCTTCGGCGATGCCAAGAYGACGACCGCGTTGCTCGACCGGCTCACCCACCACTGCCACATCCTGGAGACAGGGAACGACAGCTTCCGCTTCAAGAACAGTTCGGCGAAAACGGCCAAACCAACCAGGGAGAAGACGAGGAACTTGACCGCCAACTGACCAACCGACCATCATCAAGGCGGGTCAGTTCTCAGTGGAAAGCCTGGGTCAGTTCTCCGCGGAAATCAACATCCAGCGGATGTCGGTGTTGCGCGCCTCGCCGATTTCCACGCCGATCCGGGTGATTTCGCCGTCGTAGGTCTCGGGGCGACGGCCGTCGGCCGGCTCGAACAGGCAGCGCAGGGTGCGGTTCGAACCGGCCAGGAAGTTGTCGCCGGTGGCGACGCGACACCGGAGGACTCCGATCTCGACCCTCTCCGGTGCCGCGAGCGCCGGCAGGCTCACGAGCCCGAACCCGCTCGCCACGCCGAGGGCGGCGGCGAGACGACGGGCGGCGATCTTGATCATGGAATTCTCCTCGTCGGACGGGCGGCCGCCGCCGGGCCGGACCGTGATTCGGCCGGCACACGGGGGCGGACTTCGATCCCGGCCTCCTCGGCAACGCGGCAGGGCCCGGAACGTTCCCGTCCCGAGCCCCTTTATTTTCAAGATCTTTCCACGTCGTCGCGCGGACGCCCGCTCAGCGCAGGTTGCCGCAGAAGCGCTGGATGCGGCGGCCGGCTTCTTCGAGCGCCGAGGTCGCGGTCGCATAGGAGATGCGGAAATGCGGCGCCAACCCGAAGGCCGAGCCCTGCACCACCGCCACGCCCTCGACCTCGAGCAGTTCGGTGACGAACACGTCGTCGGAAGTGATCACGGTGCCCGACGGCGAGGTCTTGCCGATCGTGCCGGCGCAGGACGGATAGACGTAGAACGCCCCTTCCGGCGTCGGGCAGGAGATGCCGTTGGCCTGATTGAGCATCGACACGATCAGGTCGCGCCGCTCCTTGAACACCGCGTTGTGGCGCGCGATGAAGTCCTGCGGCCCGTTCAGCGCCTCGACCGAGGCCCACTGGGCGATCGACGAGGGGTTGGAGGTCGACTGCGATTGCAGCGTGGCGATCGCCTTGATCAGCTTCTCCGGCCCCGCGCCGTAGCCGATGCGCCAGCCGGTCATGCAATAGGCCTTGGACACGCCGTTGAGCGTCAGCGTGCGGTCGTAGAGGCCCGGCTCGACCTGGGCCGGGGTGGTGAATTCGAAGTCGTCGTAGACCAGGTGCTCGTACATGTCGTCGGACAGCACCCACACCTGCGGATGACGCAAGAGAACGTCGGTCAGCGCCTTGATCTCGGCACGGGTATAGGCCGCGCCCGACGGGTTCGACGGCGAGTTGAAGATGAACCACTTGGTCTTCGGGGTGATCGCCGCCTCGAGCGCCGCCGCTGTCACCTTGAAGCCGGTGTCGATCGAGGTCGCCACAGCCACCGGCGTGCCGCCGCCGAGCAGCACGATGTCGGGGTAGCTGACCCAATAGGGCGCCGGGATGATCACCTCGTCACCGGGGTTCAGCGTGGCGAGCAGGGCATTGTAGAGCACTTGCTTGCCGCCGGTGCCGACCGACACCTGCGACGGCTTGTAGGTCAGGCCGTTCTCGCGGGCGAACTTGGCGACGATCGCCGCCTTCAGCTCCGGGATGCCGTCGACCGCGGTGTACTTGGTCTGACCGTCGCGGATCGCCTTGATCGCCGCTTCCTTGATGTTGTCGGGCGTATCGAAGTCGGGCTCGCCGGCCCCCAGACCGATCACGTCGCGGCCCGCCGCTTTCAGCTCGCGCGCCTTGTTCGTCACGGCGATCGTGGCGGAGGGCTGGATGCGCGAAAGACTGTCGGCGAGGAATCCCATGACGGTTCTCCAGATGAGGGGGTTCTCGGGGAGGGAAACCCACGCGGACGGACACGAGGCTCACGCGGCGTGGGACGGCTCGGACCCTAATCCCCGCTCCCGGCCCCGGCAAGATTTTTCCTCTGATCGATTCGATCGCCGCCGTCGATGAGTCGTGCGTCCGCGCGGGTCTTGCCGCGGCGCGCCCTCCGGGTGTAGGCACTCGCCATCGATGGAGGCTGGATGCCGCAGATTGCGGGAACCGATCGACGCGGGCGCGGCTGAGGCCGTGCGATCCCGCGTCTCGTGAGCGACGACCGCGCTCGATGCGTCAGCATCCGGCGCCGGGTCGTCATGCCCCGGTTCCCGTTCGAGTCCTCATCCGTGAACATCTCCCGAATCGAGCAGCGCGTGCTCCACGTGCTCGCTCAGGGCGGACGCATCCGCCATCTCCGCGACGGCGCCCATGTCGTCGCCGTCGACTGCTTCGATCGTGACGACCGCCGTCTCGCCGACTGCGACCTCGCCACCTTCCAGGCGCTGCGCCGCAAGGGCCTCGTCGCCTCGTGCGGCGGCGCGCCCTACGTGATCTCGGCCCGCGGCCGCCGCAGCGTCCGCGCCCAGGCCGACAATCGCTGACGGCTCCGAAACAGGGCGTCGACGGTCATCGCCGACGCCCCGATTTCACCGCGGTAGCGGTCACAGATCGCGAAGGCACTGAGGGTCAGTCCGGCCGCGCCCGCAGCCCGGCGATCACCAGGCGCCACACCCCCTCGAAGGCGGCGTCGTTCTCCGGCGTGCCCCATTCGCCGGCATGGGCGGGATTGTGGAACCGCGACGTGGCGTCCAGCACCGCCGCGGCCAACGCCGCCGGATCGCCGGGGGCGAACCGGCCCTCGGCGATGCCCTCGGCGACGATCGCCGCGATCTGGTCGATCAACTCGGCGACATGGGCGGCGACCACCTCGCGGGTTTCCGCGACGATCGCCCCGTAGGTGGTGAACACCTCGGGATCGTCGAGGACCTTCGCCCGCTTGATCTCCCGCAGCGCGTCGAACCACGCCCGCAGCTTGACGTCGGCCGGCCCCGGCGCGGCGACCACGACGCGAAGCGGCGTGACCACCCGATGCAGCCAGGCCGCCACCACCGCGTCGCGCAGCGCCGCCTTGGACGGGAAGTGGCGATAGATGCTGCCGTGGCTGACCCCCAGGGCGCGGGCCACATCGACCACCGTCGCCTTGGCCGGCCCATAGCGGCGCAACACGTCCTCGGCCGTGTCCAGGATCATCTGCGCCGTCAGGGTCTGTTCGGTCATCGCGTCCTCACCGGACGCCGGCGCTCACCCGGCGCCGGTCGTCCGCTCGCTGTCGAGATGGGCCATCATCGCCGTCGGGTAGCGGTCGCCCGCCGCGGCCCCCGGCGGCACCGCCCGTTCGATGGCCGCGAAGTCTTCCGCCGTCAAGACCACGTCGAAGGCGCCGAGCGCTTCGTCGAGCCGATCGCGCCGCCGCGCGCCGACCAGCGGCACGATGTCCTCGCCCTGCCCCAGCACCCAGGCGATGGCGATCTGGGCGACGCTCGCCCCCTTCTGTTCGGCGATGACCCGCAGCGCCTCGACCAGCGTCAAGTTGCGGTCGAGATTGTCGCCCTGGAAGCGCGGCGAATGGGTCCGGAAGTCGCCCGCGGCGAAGCCCGCATCCTTCGACCAATGGCCGCCGATCAGACCCCGCGACAGCACCCCGTAGGCGGTGATGCCGATCCCCAGCTCACGGCAGGTCGGCAGGATCGCCGCTTCGATACCGCGGGTGAGCAGCCCGTATTCGATCTGCAGATCGACGATCGGATGTACCGCCGCCGCCCGCCGCAGGGTCGCCGACCCGACCTCGGACAGACCGATGTGGCGCACCCAGCCGGCCTTCACGCAGTCGGCGATCGCTCCGACCGTCTCCTCGACCGGTACCTGCGGATCGAGGCGGCCCGCACGATAGATGTCGACGTGGTCGACCCCGAGCCGCTGCAGCGTATAGGCGAGCGCCGTCTTGACCGCCGCCGGCCGCCCGTCGAAACCGAGCCAGGCGCCGGCCGGGTCGCGCTGCGCCCCGAACTTGACGCTGAGCTGCACCGCGTCGCGATCGACCCCCTTCAGGGCCTCGGCGATCAGCAACTCGTTGTGGCCCATGCCGTAGAAATCCCCGGTGTCGAGCAGGGTGACGCCGGCCTCGAGCGCCGCATGGAGCGTGGCGATGCTCTCCGCCCGATCCGACGGCCCGTAGGCGCCCGACATGCCCATGCAGCCGAGCCCCATCGCCGAGACGATCGGCCCTTCGCTTCCCAGACGACGCGTGTCCATGACGGCTCCCTCCGTTGTGTGAGGAGCACAATGAAATATGCACTGACAGATGTCAATATCTGTCAGTACGATTTACGCCAGAGCACTCGCTCGCCGCAACTCCGCGGCGAGCGGCCCGCACCGCGGCGAGCGGCCCGCGCCCCGGCGCCTCCGCTCGGCACCCGCGCCGCCGGTCACGCCGGGACCGCACTGCCGGCTCAGCCGTGGCGCAGCTTCTGCGCCAGGATCACCAGATTGAGCATCAGGGTCAGGACGTTGGCGACGATGATCGGCCAACTGCCGATCAGAATCCCATAGATCAGCCACAGAATCAGCCCGCCGACGAACACCGAGAAGGTCGCCAGCGACAGCGACGCGGTGTCCCGCGTCCGGATCGACCGGATCGTCTGCGGCAGCCAGCACAGCGTCGTGAACAGGGCCGCGCAACTGCCCAGAAGCTCCACGTAGAGAGGTTGACCCATCGCGACCACCCGTTCCGGAAGACCATGCCCGCACCGTCGGCGATCGGAGCGACCCCGACGCGACTCCGATCGATCGGGTCTCCGCGAGGGAAGGCCGACAATACGGCGAAGGCGAGGGCCGTCCCACCCCGCATCGCGCCCTGCGACACGACGGCAGCAGCGCTTTCCCGGGTCGTCGACCGCGACGTCGCCGATCGCCCGCCGCCGTCGGCCTATGCGACCAAAGCCGGGCCGTCGCAGCCGCGCGGTTTGATCCCGCGCAAGGCCCTGGGGCGCGCTTCGTTCCATGATGTTGCGACCCGCCGGACGAAATCCCGTCGGCGATGGAGGTCGAAATGGAGATCGCGGTCGAAAAGGTCCACGAACTCGTCGAGTATTTCCGCTTCCTCGACGCCAAGAGCGGCGACGGCGACATCGAAGGTGAGGAAGAAGGCAGCCGCTCGCCTTCCGGTCATCTCTTCGAAGACGGCGCCGACGACGGCACCGAAGACCAGATCCGCGGCGTCATCGAAGGACTGAACGTCGACGAGAAATCCGACCTGGTCGCCCTGATGTGGATCGGCCGCGGCGACTTCGAAGCCAAGGAATGGCCGGTCGCCGTCCGCCGCGCCCAGGAACGCTCGATCCGCAACACCGCCCGCTATCTGATGGGCATTCCCAACGTCGGCGACCTGATCGAAGAGGGCCTCGCCGCGATCGAAGCCTTCGATCGCTGAGCCACCGGCCGGTTCGATCTCAGTCTTCGACCAGGAAGGGATTGCTCGCCCGCTCCGCCCCGAAGGTGCTGGTCGGGCCGTGGCCCGGTAGGAAGCCGACGTCGTCGCCGAGCGGCAGCAATTTGTCGGTGATCGAGGCGATCAGATCGGCGTGATTGCCGCGCGGCAGGTCGGTGCGGCCGATCGAACCGGCGAACAGCACGTCGCCGACGATCGCGAATCGCGCCTCGCGCTGGAAGAACACGACGCTGCCCGGCGAATGGCCCGGGCAATGGATCACCTCGAAGGCGATGTCGCCGACCTCGACCCGGTCGCCGTCGTCGAGCCAGCGATCCGACGCCACCGCCTTGAGGCCCGGCACGCCCCAGCGCGCCCCCGATTCGGGGATCCGCTCGAGCAGGAACGAATCGTCGCGGTGCGGTCCCTCGATCGGCACCGGCCGGCCGTATTCGCGTTCGAGCAGCACCTTCAGGTCGGCCGCGCCGCCGGCGTGGTCGAAATGGCCGTGGGTCAGCAGGATCCGCTCGACGGTCACGCCGAGATCGCCGATCGCCCGCCGAATCGTCGCGACGTCGCCGCCGGGATCGGTCACCGCGCCGCGGTGGGTCACTTCGTCGAAGATCACCGCACAGTTCTGTTCGAGCGGCGTCACCGGCACCACGGCGAGCCGCAGGCGGGGTTCGGGAGCGGAGTCGGGCATGAGATCCTCGTGATCGCCCCGCCGCGGTCGATCCGACCGTCGTGCGGGGACAGATTCGTCGCCGGAGCTTCCCGAGCGTCGGGAAGGGACTCGCAAGGCGACCCGGGAACGATTATGTCGTAGCCTGTCGACCCCGTCGAGATCAGCGGTCCGCCGCGTCGGACGACGGGCCGTGAGCTGGAGAGACGTCGATGCGCGCGACCACCCTGGCGGTCATCGCCGTCTTGACCGCTGCCGCCGCCCTCGCCGGCAATCTGCTGCCGAACGACCCCGGCGCGTCCGTCCGCGACTGGGCGATCGGCCCCTCCTCCGCCGCCGCGCTGCCCGACGCCGACGACGAGCCGACGGTCGTGCCCGGCCCGATGCGGGCCGCCGACGGCGGCGTCCTGCCCGCCCTCCCCGCCGCCCGCCGCGCGCCGCCGCCGCCGCGCGCCGAACCGGCGGTCAAGCCGCCGCCGCGCGCCGTGCTCGCCTGGGAGGGCCGCTTCCGCCCGAGCCGCCCGCAGGACGCCGACGCCGGTGCCGGCCGCGCCCTGGTGCGCCTGCCGGCCCGCGAATTGTCCTTCGCCGACTTCACCGTCGCCGATCTGCCCGACCTCGAAGTGTGGCTGGTCGCCGCCGATCGCGTCGCTTCCGCCGACGATGCGCTGGGCGCCAAACGCGTCTCGCTCGGCCGCCTGAAGAAGCCGCGCGGCAACCAGACCTATCGATTGCCGCCGGAAATCGACGTGTCGGTCTATCGCAGCGTCATCGTCTGGTCGCGACGCGAACGCGCCCCCCACGTCACCGCCCTGCTGGTGCCCCAGCGCACCCCCTGACGGGCCGTCGGAGGGCGCGCCCGGGCGACCTCACGTCCGGGCATCGCACTTGCCCTTTTGCGGCATTTCGTCCATAAATCGAAGAGGCGGCGGTTCGGAACTGGGCGAGACGGTCGGCGCGACCGGTTCCCTCGGCGGGTGGTATTCTTCGTGAAACCCTCGGTCGACGGGAAAAACAGCGCATATCATGTCCCGACGTGTAACGTGACTGCCTGGTCTTTCGCCCCCGTGTCGATCACGGCGACGGGGCGAAGTGTCGTGCAACGGGGCAGACCCCCGCGGGAAAGGACTTGGAATGAGGGATCGTGGTTTCGGCGGCGGACGTGGCGGCGACCGCGGCGGTTTCGGACGTGAGCGCGGCGGCTTCGGCGGCCGCGACGAGGGTTTCGGCGGCGGCGGTGGCGACCGTGGCGGCTTCGGCGGCGGTGGTGATCGCGATCGCGGCGGATTCGGTGGCGGGCGGACCGGCGGTTTCGGCGGCGGCGACCGTGGTGGTTTCGGTGGTGGTGATCGCGGCTTCGGCGGCGCTCCGGCCGGCGGCGGCGATCGTGGCGGCTTCCGTCCGCGGCGCCCCTTCGGTGAAGACGGCGGCGGCTTCGGCGGCGGCGCCGAGGCCGGCGGCTTCGCGCCCCGGACTCCGCGTCCGACCGTGGAACGCGGCCCGCGCCAGAACGGCACCGTGAAGTTCTTCAATGCCGAGAAGGGCTACGGCTTCATCACCCCCGACGAGGGCGGCGCCGACGTGTTCGTGCACGTCAGTGCGGTCGAGCGCTCCGGCCTCGGCACCCTCGACAAGGGTCAGAAGGTGTCCTTCGAGACCGAGCCGGACAAGCGCGGCAAGGGCCCCAAGGCGGTCAACCTGCAGCCGCTCGAAGGCTCGCCGGAAGCCGAAGGCTTCGTGGTTCCCGACGAGGATTGAGACACCAGCGGCCCTTCCGGGGGACGCGACCGGCCATCGACGGTGCGCGGACGACCTCGTCGTCGCCCGCCCGATGGAGACACACCGAACCCTCCCGCCCTCGGTCGGGGGGGTTTTTTCTTGGCGCGCGCACCGCCGAGAGCCGCCGCGGGCGCCCCGCCGACGAGGATCCGACCATGAACTATCGCCACGCCTTCCACGCCGGCAACTTCGCCGACGTCGTCAAACACGCGATCCTCGCCCGCATCCTGGTCCATCTCGCCGCCAAGCCCGCCCCCTTCCGGGTGATCGACACCCATGCCGGCATCGGCCTCTACGATCTCGCCGGATCGGAAGCCCGCCGGACCGGCGAGTGGCGCGGCGGCATCGGCCGCCTGCTCGCCGCGCCGCTGCCCGACGCCGCCGCCGCCCTGCTCGAGCCCTATCTCGCGGCGGTCGCCACCACCGCCGGCGTGACCACCCCGAGCCGCCTCGACCCGGCGCACCTCGCGACCTATCCCGGCTCGCCGCTGATCGTCCGCGCCGGTCTGCGCCGGGTCGATCGCGCCACCGCGGTCGAGCTCCACCCGGCCGACGCCGCGACGCTCGCCGCCCTGTTCGCCGGCGACGCCCGCCTCAAGGTGGTCGAACTCGACGGCTGGCTGGCGTTGAAGAGCTTCCTGCCGCCCAAGGAACGCCGCGGGCTGGTGCTGATCGATCCGCCCTTCGAGAACGTCGACGAATTCGACCGCGTCGTGCGCGGCCTGATCGAGGCGACCCAGCGCTTCGCCAACGGCATCTACATGGTCTGGCACCCGATCAAGGGCGCCGCCGATCTGCGCCGCCATCACCAGGACCTCGTCGACACCGGCCTGCGCCGCATCCTGACCGTGGAATTCGCCGTCGACCGGCCCGACGCCGAGGGACCGCTGGTCGCCTGCGGCCTGACGATCGTCAACCCGCCCTGGACCTTGCCCGAAGAACTCGACGTGCTGCTGCCCGCCCTGATCGATCGCCTGGCGATCGGCCCCGACGCCTTCGCCGGTTGGCGCTGGCTGGTGCCGGAATGACCACAGCGACCGCCGGTCGCGCCGCACCACGGGAGCGGGACGATCTGGCGGCTTGACCCCCGTCTCAGGGTCGCTCATCGTCGCCTCGGCCCTGCACGGGCCGCGTAGAGGAGTCGTTCCATGTCTCAGTCCCGCCGTTCGTCCCGCGGCGCCGTCCGGATCGCCGTCTTCGCGTCCCTGGCCGTCCTCGCCCTGTCCGGTCCGACCCTCGCCGCCGACCTCGGACCGAGCGTCGCCGCGGCCCCGATCGCCGGCCTGCCCGAATGCGGCGACGACGGCATTCTCGGCACCATCCGCTCGCGCTTCGCCTATGGCGCCGCCCATGTCGAGTCGCGCGCTCTCGAACTGGTGACCATCGAAAAGGTCCGCCAGATCGATCTGTCGATCGACCAGCCGAGCCCGATCGCCCGGCGCACCTGCGCCGCCGCAGTGGCGCTGTCCGACGGCACCCGCTCGCGCCTCGCCTATCGCATCGAGCGCGGCACCGGCTTCGCCGCGCCGGGCTATTTCGGCTGGCCGTCCAACGTCGAATTCTGCGTCGTCGGCCACGATCCCTGGCACGTCCACGACGGCGCCTGCCGCGAGCTGACCCGCTTCTGGTGAACCGCCGCCACGTCCCCGCCGACCCTCCGGAGGTCCCGATGCCGCGTGCTCCGTGGCGGCTCGCCGCCGTCGTCCTCGGGCTCGTCCTCGCCCTGGCGAGCGCGCTGCCGGCCGCCGCCCAAGGGCGCGGCCGCGCCGGCGACTTCGATTTCTGGGTGCTCTCGCTGTCGTGGTCGCCGAGCTACTGCGAAGCCACCGGCAACGCACGCCACGACGCCCAATGCGCCCGCCCCTTCGCCTTCGTGGTCCACGGCCTGTGGCCGCAGTACGAGCGCGGCTTTCCCGGCGCCTGCGACGCCGTGGTGCCGCCGCCCGGCCCCGATCTGGTCCGCTCGATGCTCGACGTCATGCCGAGCCCCGGCCTGATCCGCCACGAATGGGACAAGCACGGCACCTGCTCGGGCCTGAAGGCCGAGAGCTATTTCACGGTGATCCGCCGCCTCTTCGAGAAGATCCGGATCCCCGCCGACTATGCGGTCGCCGACCGGCCACGCACCGTCGCCCCGAGCGAGGTCGAGCGCGCCTTCATCGCCGCCAACCGCGGCCTCGATCCGGCCGAGATCTCGGTGCTCTGTGACGGCCGCCGGCTGCAGGAGGTCCGCTTCTGCCTGAAGAAGGATCTCTCGGCCTTCCGCGCCTGCCCGGAGGTCGAGCGTCGCTCCTGCCGCCTCGAGCGGGTCTACCTGCCGGCCGTGCGCGGAGGAAACTGACCATGCGTCTCGCCCTCGCCCTCGCCGCCGGCCTCGCCTGCGGTCTCGCCGCCCCGTCGGCGGTCCGCGCCGAGGTCGTCGAGGCGACCGTGCGCGGCTGGACCGCCCGCTGCGATGCGCCGACCTGCCGCGCCAGCCTGCCCTCGGCCTCCGGCAAACAGGCGCTGATGATCGGCCGCTTCGAGGCCGGCGACGGCGTCGCCCTCGGCCTCTCGACCCCCGGCGCCATCGCCGACCGCGATCGCCCGATGACCCTGCGCATCGACGGCCGCCGCGTCGCCGATCTGGAGCCCGGCCGCGGCTTCGCGCCGCGCGAACGGGTCGAGGCGCTGTGGATCGTCGACGCCCGCCTCGCCGAGACGGTGGTCGCCGCCCTCGACGGCGCCAAGCAACTGCGATTCGAATACATCGACGTCACCGGCGCCCCCTACGACGCCGACTTCGACGTCTCGGCCTTCCGCGACCTCCTCGCCTGGACCGATGCCCGCCTCGGCCGCGCCACCCGCCGCGCCAAGGGCGTGGTGCCGGTCGGCCTCGCCGAAGCCCCCGCCCCGAGCCGCGCCGACCTCGTCGTGCGCCAGGGCGTGCCGCCGCGGCTCATCGCCAAACATGTCGCCGCCAGCGACTGCGAGGCGCCCAATTCGCCCTTGCTGCGGACCTTCAAGCCGGTGATCGGCGTCCTCTCCTCGACCGCCATCCTCTATGCCGTGCCCTGCACCGCCTCGTCCGGCAACGTCTCGTTCCGCGCCTGGGTGGTCGAGAGCGGCGAAATCGGCGGCATCACCCCGCTCTATTTCGCCATGGCCGACCCGGTGCTGGGCTGGCGCGGCACCGACCTCGTCCACAACGTCGAATACGACGACAAGACCCAGCGCCTGACCTCGACCCAGCGCACCGGCGCCGGCTGCGGCGTGCGCGGGGTGTGGCGCTGGAAGAAGTGGGCCTTCGCGATGGAGGAGATGCGGGTCGCCGAGGACTGCGTCGAAGGCCGCTCGCCCGCCGACTGGCCGCGCGTCTGGCCGCTCGACAAGGCCGCCCCGCTCCGCCCGGCCTCCCTGCCCGCCGCGCCGGTCGCCGTCATGCCGGCGCCGGCCCAGATGCCGGTGCCGCCCACCGCGCCGCCCGCCCCCGAGTCGCCCGCGGAAGCGCCGCCGGCCGCCGCCGCGCCGGTCCCTGTCCCGGCGCCCGTCCCTGCCTCGCCGCCGCCCGCCGATGCCCCGGCGGCGACCGCACCGCCCACGTGACCCGTCCTTCCGTCGCCCAGGAGTCGACCATGCCCGTGCTGCGTACCGTCCATCCCTCGCCCTTCGGCCGCAAGGTCGAGATCGCCGCCGCCGTACTCGGCCTCGGCGCCGTCGTCACGGTGCGCAAGGCCGACACCAACGATCCGGCCGACAGCCTGCGCGAGGAGAATCCGCTCGGCAAGATCCCGACCCTGATCCTCGACGACGGCTCCACTCTGTTCGACAGCCGGGTGATTCTCGAATGGCTCGACCAGCGCGCCGGCGGCGGCCGCATCCTGCCGACCGAGCCCGAGGCGCGCTTCGCCGCCCTGCGTCTGCAGGCGCTGGCCGACGGCCTGCTGGATGCCGCCCTGCTCTGTCTCTACGAGGTCCGCATGCGCCCCGAAACCGAGCGCAGCCCCGGCTGGGTCGAGCGGCAGCAGGGCAAGATCGACCGCACCCTCGCCCATCTCGAGGCCGCAGTGCCGCCGCTCGCCCCGGTCACCGTCGGCACCATCGCCCTGGCCTGTGCGCTCGGCTATCTCGACATCCGTTTCGAAGGCAAGTGGCGGGCCGCCCATCCGCGGCTGGTCGCCTGGCTCGACGGCTTCGCCACCATCGTCCCGGCCTTCGCCGCGACCGCCGGCTGACCCGGAAACGCCGACGGGGGCCGATCGTCCGATCGGCCCCCGTCGCGTCGCAGTCGTCGCCGCTCAGAAGTGGAAGGCGGCGCCGCCCCGCAGGATGTTGCTGTTGACCGACGAACTGGCGCCGCCGATGCCGTGGTTCTCGCGGCCGAAGCCCTCGTGGATCAATTCGCCCTTGAGCGTCACCCGATCGACGACCTGACCTTCGACGCCGCCGCCGAGCGCATAGCCGACGCTGGTGGTCGAGCTGGAGCGCCCCAGCGCCTTCAGAGTGTTGTCGGCGAAGGCCACGCCGCCGGTGGCGTAGGGCATCACCTTGTCGAAGGCGACGCCGACGCGGCCGCGGATCGAGCCGTTCCAGTCGGAGCGATACTTGTAGAGGTTGCCGCTGACGACCCGGTCGGCGGTCTGGCCGGAGATGTTGAGATCGGCTTCGGCGCCGACCACGACGTTCTTGCCGACCGTCGAGTTGATGCCGCCGTAGACGCCGACCTGCAGACCGTCGAGGCTGTTCGGACCCCAACCGTGGCCGACCTGGCCACCGAGGTAGGGGCCGTTCCAGGCCGGGGCGGACGCCACCGGCGCCGCATAGCCGTAGCCGGGGGCCGGCGGCGGCGCGCCGTACATGTCGGCGGCGAGGGAGGGGCCGATCGCCGCGATCGAAGCAGCGACGGCGAGGGCGAGCGTGACGCGGGACATGATCGTACCTTCGCTGTGGGTGTTCGCGAGGATCCGACGGAAGACCGTAGGATCATGTTCACCAAGATACGACCACCGCGGTTAAGCGCAGGTTCAGAAACGCAGTCAATTTTCGGTAAATGCCCAAACTCTCAAGTAAACCTGTAAGGCAAAAAGAAGAAGCCCGCCGCGAGCATCGGGTTTCCGACGCCTGCGGCGGGCTTCTATGCGAAGTCGCTCGATCAGAACTTGTAGTTCAGACCGACGCGAACCAGATGATCGCTGACGTCCTGGCGCACCGGACCGACATTGCCGAAGTTGTGGTTCTCGCGGCCGTAGTCCGAATAGAGATATTCGCCCTTGACCGAGATGTTCCGCGCCACGGCGTATTCGACACCGCCACCGATCGTCCAACCGGCGCGAACGTCGCTCTTCTTTTCGGTGGTGAAGCCGTCGGAAGCCTTGGTGCGGAAGTTGGCGACGGCGAGACCGCCGGTGCCGTAGACCAGGAAGTTGTCGAAGGCATAGCCGGCGCGAGCGCGCGCGGTGCCCGACCAATCCTTCTGGGAGTTCAGCGTGCCGCCGATCACCGACTTGGTCTTCGACGAGTCGCCGTAGCCGATGTCGCCTTCGACGCCGAGCACCCAGGGCCCGGTCTGGAAATTGTAGCCGGCCTGCACGCCGCCGAACACGGTGGCGCCGTCGATGTTGGTGTTGCCGCCGCCGACGCGGGCCTTGTCGAGGACCCAGTCACCGCCGAGGTTCACACCGGCATAGAGGCCCGTCCAGTTGTAGGCGGACGCCTGAGCGACCATCGGCTGCTGGGCGACCGGCGCGCGGCGCGACAGGTCGGCAGCGAAGCCCGTGGCGGTCGCCGTGGCGAAGGCCAGGGATCCGACGGCCACACGAAGGAAGAAGGAGTTCATCGCAAGTCCTCACTGTATGACACGGTTGTCGTCCGGCTCCCGATGCCGATCGGATTCGAGACACCACCACAACGCGAACGCAGCCCGGTTGGTTCCGAAGGCGGCGTCGAAGAGGGAGGCTAGGCGCCGAATGGGGCGACAAACCGTGAAGAATGTGGCGAACTGGGTCCGAATTCGTGATCCGGGGGCTTTGCGCCTGCGGTCTGCCATGTGAGTGGTGCAATGGTTAGCGATGCGTAAATGCTGGGATTTCGCCCCTGCGACCGCGTTCGAGTGGTCCGATCGGCGCGGCTGCGCGTAGGATGGCGAGGACAATTCACATTCTCGAGATCGACGGCTACCCGACGCCATGACCCCGACCGCCGCCCCTCGCACCGCCCTCGTCACCGGCGCCGCCCGCCGCATCGGTGAAGCGATCGCCCGTGATCTCGCCGCCCACGGCTGGGCGGTCGCCGTTCATTACAAGGCCAGCCGCGACACCGCCGAAACCGTGGTCGCCGACATCGCCCGAGCCGGCGGTCGCGCCGTGGCGATCGGTGGCGATCTCGCCGATCTCGCCGCCCTGCCCGATCTGGTCGCCGCCGCCACGGCCGCCCTCGGTCCGATCGGCCTGCTGGTCAACAACGCCTCGGAGTTCGAGCCCGACGAGATCGGCGGCCTCGACGCCGCGACGATGATGCAGCGGCTCGCCCTCGACCTCGCCTCGCCCTGCCTGTTGACCGATGCCTGGGTCCGCGCCCTGCCCGCCGGCATGGCCGGCAGTTGTGTCCACATGATCGATCAGCGGGTGTTGAAGCCGGTGCCGGGCTTCTTCACCTATACGCTCGCCAAATCGGCGCTGTGGACCGCCACCCGGACCATGGCCCAGGCGCTGGCGCCGCGCATCCGGGTCAATGCCATCGGCCCCGGCCCGACCTTTCCCGGGCCGCGCCAATCGGTCGGCCAGTTCGAGCGCCAGGTCGCGGCGGTGCCGCTCGCCCGCGGCCCGGGTCCGGAGGAGTTCGGCCGCACCGTCCGCTACTTCGCCGAGACGCCGTCGGTCACCGGCCAGATGATCTGCCTCGACGGCGGCCAGCATCTCGCCTGGGCGACGCCCGACGCCGTCGACATCGGCGAATGAGGCGCCCGCGATGACCCGATCCGCCACCGCCGGCCCCGCCCTCGGCTTTCGCCACGGCCATCCCTTCGATCCGAGCTACGGCCTGACGCTGGCCGAGCTCCTGCGGATCGAGCCGCCGGCGCCGCCCGCCGGCTTCGCCGAATTCTGGCGCGCCCGCCATGCCGCCGCCCGCGCCGTCGATCCCGCCCCGCGCCTGAACGAGGTCGCCCTCGACCATCCGACGCGGCGGGTGTTCGATCTCCGCTATGCGTCCACCGGCGGCGTCGCCATCGGCGGCTGGCTGACCCTGCCGCGCCGGGCTCCGCCGATTCGCGGCCTCGTCGTCGGCCACGGCTACGGCGGCCGCGACGGTCCCGATCTCGCCTGTCCCGGCGGCGACGAGGCGGCTGTGATCTTTCCCTGCGTGCGCGGCCTGTCGCGCTCGGCCCGCCCCGATCTCTCGTCCGATCCCGGCGTCCACGTCGTCCACGGCATCGCCGACCGCGCGACCTACGTGATCGGCGGCTGCGTCGACGATCTGTGGCTCGCCGTCTCGGCGCTGCTGGTGCTCCATCCCGAGCTCGCCGGGCGGATCGGCTATTCCGGCCTCAGCCTCGGCGGCGGCCTCGGCGCCCTGGCGCTGCCCTGGGACGACCGCATCGCCCGCGCCGAACTGCTGTTGCCGACCTTCGGCCATCAGGCGCTGCGCCTGACCTTGCCTTCGACCGGCTCGGTCGCCGGCCTCCAGGCCCACGAGGCCCGGGTCGGCGGATCGATGGCGACCCTGCAATGGTACGACGCGGCGATGGCGGCGGGCTTCGTCGATCGCCCGCTGCTCATCGGCTGCGCCCTGTTCGATCCGGCGGTCGCCCCGCCGGGCCAATTCGCGGTCCACAATGCCGCGGCCGGACCGAAGGATCTCGTCATATTCGATGCGGGTCATTTCGATTATCCTGGGGCGGCCGCCCAGGAAACCGCTCGAATCGCGCGATCGACGGAGTTCTTCGCGGCCCTGTGAAGGCCGCCCGATGAAACGAGACCATCACCGCTGGTATTCCGATCGCCTCCACCGCGACATGGACCTCCTGATCTTCGGAGAGAGCGGCGCGCGCGTCCTGATCTTCCCGACCCGCGACGGCCGTTTCTGGGAATACGAAGACATGGGCGTGGTCGCTCGCCTCGCGCCGCGGGTCGCCGCCGGCCACCTGCAATTGTGGTGCGTCGACAGTCTCGACCGCGAGACCCTCTACGGCACCTGGGGCAGCCCGGCCGATCGCCTGCACCGCCATCTCGCCTTCGAATCCTACGTGCTGGAGGAGGTGCTGCCGCTGATGGAGCGGATCAATCCCCATCCGGCGACCATCGCCCACGGCTGCAGCCTCGGCGCTTTCCACGCCGCCAACATCGCCTTCCGCCATCCCTGCCGCTTCCAGAAGCTCGCCGCCTTCTCCGGTCGCTACGACCTGACCCGGGCGATGGAGGATTTCGCCGATCTGTTCGCCGGCCACTACGACGACGCGGTCTACTACAACACCCCGAATCACTTCCTGCCCGGCCTCGAGGATCCCGACGCCCTCGCTGCGCTGCGCCGCATGGACATCGTCCTGACCATCGGCGCCGAGGATCCGTTCCTCGAGGACAATCGCCATCTGTCGCGGGTCCTCGCCGCCAAGGGCATCGGCCATCGCTTCGAAGTGTGGGACGGTCGCGCCCATTCGGCCGGCGCCTGGCGCCGCATGGCCGAGCTCTACGTCTGAACGCCGGGGACGAGCGGACGTCGCCGCTGGCGGTGCGGCCCGACCTGCGCCATATGGGAGGGAGCGGCCGCCCCCGCAGACTCGGGGGCCCGCCGCCCCGGACCCGCGCAGAGCCATGACCGACGACGCCCCCGCCCCCACCGACACCGCCGACGAACCGGTCGAGACGATCGTCCGCGCGCCGCTGACCGGGGCCGACGTGATCGCCGATCAGGTCCGCCGCCTGCCCAACGCCCCCGGCGTCTACCGCATGCTCGACGACACCGGCGCGGTTCTCTACGTCGGCAAGGCGCGCAATCTCAAGAAGCGGGTCGCCAACTATGTCCGCGGTCAGGGCCTGACCAGCCGCATCCTGCGCATGGTCCGCGACACCGCGTCGATGGAATTCGTCCAGACCCGCAGCGAGACCGAAGCGCTGCTGCTCGAGGCCAACCTGATCAAGCGCCTGCGGCCGCGCTACAACGTGCTGCTGCGCGACGACAAGAGCTTCCCCTACATCCTGGTGTCCGCCGACCACGACGCCGCCGCGCTGATCAAGCATCGCGGCCCACGCAAGCGGAAGGGCTGCTACTACGGCCCCTTCGCCTCGGCCGGCGCGGTCGGGCGCACCATCAACGCCCTGCAGAAGGCCTTCCTGATCCGCACCTGCTCGGATTCGATGTACGAGAGCCGCACCCGGCCCTGCCTGCTCCACCAGATCAAGCGCTGCGCCGCGCCCTGTACCGGCGAGATCGCCCTGGCCGACTACCGCGTCCTGGTCGACGAGACCGAGCGCTTCCTCTCCGGCAAGAGCTCGGCGGTCAAGACCGAGCTCGCCGAGGCGATGCACGCGGCGGCCGAAGACCTCGACTTCGAACGCGCCGCGGTCTACCGCGACCGCCTGACCGCGCTGTCGCAGATCCAGGCCCATCAGGGCATCAATCCGCAGGGCGTCGAGGAAGCCGACGTCTTCGCCCTCCACCAGGACGGCGGCCAGACCTGCATCCAGGTGTTCTTCTTCCGCACTGGCCAGAACTGGGGCAATCACGCCTTCTATCCGCGTGCCGACCGTAGCCTCGAACCGGAGGAGGTGCTGGAGAGCTTCGTCGCCCAGTTCTACGACGACAAGCCGGTGCCGCGGCTGATCCTGCTGTCGCACGAGACGCCGGAGCGGGAACTGCTCGAACTGGCCCTGTCGGAGCGCGCCGACCATCGCATCGAGGTCTCGGTGCCGAAGCGTGGCGAGAAGAAGGACCTCGTCGACCACGCGCTCCTCAACGCCCGCGAGGCGCTCGGCCGCCGTCTCGCCGAGACCTCCAGCCAGGAGACCCTGCTCGCCGGCCTCGGCCGCGCCTTCGGGCTTCCCGAGGCGCCGCGCCGCGTCGAGGTCTACGACAACTCCCATGTCATGGGCACCCATGCGGTCGGCGGCATGATCGTCGCCGGGCCGGAAGGCTTCGTGAAGGGCCAGTACCGCAAGTTCGACATCAAGGCCGCCGAGACCGCCCCGGGCGACGACTACGCGATGATGCGCGAGGTGCTGTCGCGCCGATTCTCCCGCCTCGTCAAGGAGACCGGCGGCCGCGATGCGGCGCCGCGCGACGACCAGGGCTTCGGCCCCTGGCCCGATCTGGTGCTGGTCGACGGCGGCAAGGGCCAGTTGGAGGTCGCCCGCCAAGTGCTCGAAGAGCTGGCGATCCTCGATCAGGTGCCGATCGTCGGCATCGCCAAGGGCCCCGACCGCGACGCCGGCCGGGAAAAGTTCTTCTTCATCGATCGCCCCGACATCATGCTGCCGGAGCGCGATCCGGTGCTCTATTTCGTCCAACGCCTGCGCGACGAGGCCCACCGCTTCGCCATCGGCACCCACCGGGCCAAACGCTCCAAGGCGATCCGCCAATCGACCCTCGACGAGATCCCCGGCATCGGCCCGACCCGCAAACGCGCCCTGCTCGACCACTTCGGCACGGTCAAGGCGATCGGCCGCGCCGGTCTCGGTGACCTGATGGAGGTCGCCGGCATCTCGCAGTCGATGGCCGAGACCATCCACGGCTGGTTCCACCAGGGCGAAGGGTGACCTCGCCCGCCGCGCGAATCGTGGCGATCACGTACGGAAAAAACCATATTCGCTTCGCACTCTGCGCCGGTCCGTCCCTCCCATCGACAGGATGCGGTCCATGGCCCGAGCGACTCCCGCCGAGTATCTGCGCAATTACCACGGCATGTACTTCATGGACCTGACGTTGGAGCGCGCGATCCTGATCGACATGCGCCTCTACGTCTCCGGCAGCGACCTCCACCCCGACTTCGGCCGGGTGATGCAGGCCGTCCTGCCGTTCTGCACCGCCGGATCGTCGACCGGTTCGGCGTCGCTGCAACTCGACCCGGCCAAGGTCGGCGCCCTCCTCGCCAAGACCGGCGGCAGCCTCGGCGCCGCGCAGGTCGACACCGAGGGCACTTGGAGCGTGCCCTCGCTCAAGCGCGCCTACATGGGCCGCGGCTCGCCCCAGGAGGTGTTCGACGCCACCCGGCTGGCGATCTACGCCGGCGTGACCAACCTCACGGATGCCTCGACCTACATCACCAAGACCTTCGGCCAGGACTGCAACGCCTTCGTCGGCAACTACCTCGGCCTCTCGCCGATGATCGGCATCGGCTACTACTGCGAGAAGTGGCGCCCGCCCAACGAGGGCGGCGAGACCGGCGCCGCCGGCAAGGTCTCGGTCTGCCCGCCGATCGGCGACGTCGCCCGGATCGAGACCGGCGACATCTTCGTGGTCTACGGCGACCGCGACGCCCGCGGGCTGCCCTACCGCCACATCGGCCTGGTCGGCAGCTTCACCCCCGGCGCGCCGCGGCCGGTCGCCGCCAAGCCCGGCGCCAAGCCCGGAACCCCGGCGCCGCCGCCGGTGGTGTCGAGCGGCATGCTGTCCAAGGTCGAATGGGGCGCCGCCGGCGGCTGGGACACCCACTGCTCCGCGGAAACGCCGATCGAATTCGTCGTCGGCACCCGCGCCCCCTGGCCGCCCGGCGAGCCGGCGGTCTACAGCCCGATCACCGACGAGAAGCTCCAGGCGATCTACGGCAAGACGGCGCGCCTCTATTTCCTCTCCACCGCGGCGATTCGCGCCGCCTATCAGCCGCGCACTTCACAGATCGCCGGGCGCACGGATCTGTGACGGCAACCCTGCCGTCCGTCCGGACCCGGTTGACGTCCCCCCGCCCGGCGTGCTCACACTCCGGACGGTGAGGATCCCATGTCCGCTCTGAATCTGCCCAATATTCTGACCTACGGCCGGATCCTGGCGGTTCCGGCGGTGGTCGCCTGTTTCGCGCTGCCGGGAACGCCGACCGACACCTCGCGCTGGGTGGCGCTGGCGATCTTCGCGGCCGCCGCGATCACCGACTTCTTCGACGGGTATCTCGCCCGCGCCTGGAAACAGCAGTCGTCGCTCGGCCGCATGCTCGATCCGATCGCCGACAAGCTGCTGGTCTCCGCCAGTCTGATGGTCCTGGTCGACGCCCAGACCATCCACGGCCTGTCGCTGATCGCCGCGGTGATCATCCTGTGCCGCGAGATCCTGGTCTCGGGTCTGCGCGAATTCCTCGCCGAACTGCGTGTCTCGGTCCCGGTCACCCGGCTCGCCAAGTGGAAGACCACCGCCCAGCTGGTCGCCCTCGGCTTCCTGATCGTCGGCGACGCCGGCAACGTGGTCTATCCCTGGACCACCCTCACCGGCATCCTGCTGCTGTGGGTCTCGGCCCTGCTCACCCTCTACACCGGCTGGGATTATTTCCGGTCCGGCGTGGTCCATCTGATGGCGGACGAACCGAAATGAAGATCCGATACTTCGCCTGGGTGCGCGAGCGCATCGGCCGCGACGGCGAAGAGCTCGAGCCGCCCGCCGAGGTGGTCACCGTCGCCGACCTGCTGACTTGGCTGCGCGGACGGGGCGAAGAATACGAATACGCCCTGGAGCGCCCCGAGGTGATCCGCGTCGCCCTCGACCAGCGCCATGCCGCCGCCGGCACGGCGCTCGGCGCGGCGCGCGAAGTCGCCCTGTTCCCGCCGATGACCGGCGGTTGAGCGGCCGATCGAACGGCCCCGGCGTCACGACCCGCAGCGCCGCTCCGGCCGACCGCGCCGCCGCTCCGGCTGGAATTTCACGATTTCCGTCAAACCCTTAAGCCTTTCTTGACCATGAACGAGCATGGTCGGTGGACCCTGTCCGAGGTTCGCCGACGATGCTCGCCTTACTCCGTTCCTGTCTGGTCGTCGTCGCCTTCGCCCTGCCCCCGGTAGCCATGGCGCTGTGGCCGCACGCCGATTCGGCCGTGGTGGTGATCGGCACCGCCCCCGCCGGCGAGGTCGTCGCGACCGCGGCGGGAACCCTCCTCGGCCTCTCCGATTCCGGCCGGACCGCGGTGACGCGGGCCGCACGGCCGGACGACACCGGGTTTCTCGCGCGCCTCAGGGCCGCCGGCGCCCGCCTCGTCCTCGCCGCCCCCGACGACCTCGCCTGCCTGACGACCAAACCACGCCATGCCGCTCTCTCCATGAGGAACTGAACGATGTCCGACACGCGGCTCTCCGAGCTCCACCGCCTGTTCTCGCGCGCCTTCCTGGCGATCCTGCCGATCGTTGCGGCGATCGCCGTGGTGACGGCGATGCTCTCCGGCCGCAACCTCGGCGCCACCGCCGGTCTCGGTGTGATCTTCGTGATCGCCGGCCTGCTGCCGCTGGTCACCGCCGGTCCGACCGCGCTCGCCCGCCAGATCGCCTCCGGCGCCCTGATCGGCTGCATCGCGCTGATGGTTCTGGCGACCGCCGGTACGCCGTGGCAGATCGACATGCACATGGCCTTCTTCGCCGCCCTGTCGGTGGTCGCCGGCTGGTGCTGCTGGCGCTCGATCGTCGTCGCCGCGGCGATCGTCGCGGTCCACCATCTGGTCCTCAACGTCGTCTATCCCGCGGCGGTGTTCCCCGACGGCGCCGACTTCGGCCGCGTCGTGCTCCACGCGGTGATCCTGATCGTCCAGGCCGCCACCCTGGTGTGGACCACCAGCCAACTCGCCCACGCCCTGGAGAGCTCGGCCGAGGCCGCCGATGCCGCACTCGCCGCCCAGGAGGCCGCCGCCGCGACCGCCGGCCGCGAACGCGACGCGGGCCTCGCCCTCGACCGCCGCCGCGAGTCCGTCGACCGCTCGATCGCCGCCTTCGAGACCCGCATCGGCTCCGTGATCGCCGATCTCGAGCACCGGTTCGCCGAGATGGGCACCACCGCCCAGACCCTGTCGACCTCCTCGGGCGCCACGGAAGCCCAGGCCCGCGACGCCGGCGACATGTCGCAGCAGGCGTCCCACAGCGTCGGCTCGGTCGCCGTCGCCGCCGAACAGCTGAGCGGCTCGATCGACGAGATCGCCCGCCAGATCGACCAGACCGGCGAGGTCGTGGCCGCCGCCAATCGCGAGGCCGAGGCCGCCAACCACGAGATCGGCGGGCTCGCCGCCGCCGCCGAGAAGATCGGCAACGTTGTCGCGCTGATCCGCGACATCGCCGCCCAGACCAACCTCCTGGCGCTCAACGCCACCATCGAGGCGGCGCGGGCCGGCGAGCTCGGCCGCGGCTTCGCCATCGTCGCCGCCGAGGTCAAGGGGCTGGCGACCCAGACCGGTAGCGCCACCGAGGAGATCGCCGGCCAGATCGCCGCGGTCCAGTCCTCGACCAGCACCGCCGTCGAGGCGATCTCCAAGATCGTCGGGCGGATGCGCGAGATCGATGCCTTCACCGGCGCCGTCGGCCAGTCGATCGACCAGCAGAAGGACGCCACCCGCGAGATCGCCACCAGCGTCGAACGCACCGCCGACGGGGTCCGTCGGGTCGTCGACAGTCTCGGCTCGGTCTCCGCGGCGTCCGGCCGCACCGTCGCCGCCTCCGCCACCGTGTCGCAGACCGCCGCCGCCGTGGCCGGCGCCGCCGGCCGCATCCGCGGCGAGATCGACGCCTTCCTGCGCGAGGTCCGCGCCGCCTGATCGCCGGATGCCGTCGAGGGTGCGCCCTGAACGCGCCCGCGACCGAGCCTCCCGCGACGGGCGGGGATTGGAAGCCGCCGCCGCTCGGACTATCGTCACGCGCCGCCCGCCCCGCACGGGGTCGGCGGCGCGATCGTCCCGGGTCCGCCGTCGGACGACCCCTCCCACCGGAACCCGCGTGCCATGACCACGACCGCCCCGCTCCTCGTCCGCGTCCAGGCCGAGCCCTTCGACGTCGAAGCCGAGACGCGCCGCCTCACCGCCGGCCGCACCGACGTCGGCGCGGTGGTGACCTTCACCGGTCTGTGCCGCTCCGAGGACGGCCGCCTCGCGGCGCTGGAACTGGAACATTATCCGGGCATGGCCGAAGCCGAGATCGAGGCGACCGCCCAGGCGGCGCTCACCCGCTGGCCGCTCCTCGGCGTCACCGCGATCCACCGCCACGGCCGCATCGCCCCGGGCGAACCGATCGTGCTGGTGATCGTCACCTCGTCGCATCGCACCGCCGCCTTCGCGGCCGCCGAATTCCTGATGGATTTTCTGAAGACCCGCGCCCCCTTCTGGAAGAAGGAGGTGGCGCGCGACGGCACCGACATGGGCTGGGTCGACGCCCGCGAAGCCGACGACGCGGCCGCCGCGAAATGGGGGGCGTGACGCCGGACGCCGGCGCGGCGTCGCCGCCGCGCCCTTCGGCTCACCGGAGAACCGACCTCACTTCGGCTGGACCGCCGCCATATAGTCTTCGAGCAGGCCGAGCGAGATCGCGCCGGGTTTGAAGCGCCAGTCGGCGATCTCCGACACCGGGGTCACTTCCGCCGCCGTGCCGGTCAGGAAACACTCCTCGAACCCGTCGAGCTCCTCGGGGCGGATCCGCCGCTCGATCACTTCGAGGCCCTTGGCACGGGCCAGCGCGATCACCGTCTGGCGGGTGATGCCGTCGAGGAAGCGGTCGGCGAGCGGCGTGTGGATCCGACCGCCCTCGACGAAGAACACGTTGGCGCCGGTCGCTTCCGCCACGTAGCCCTCGAAGTCGAGCATCAGCGCGTCGGCATAGCCCTTCTTCTCGGCGGCGTGTTTGGAGATGGTGCAGATCATGTAGAGCCCGGCCGCCTTCGAGCGCGACGGCGCGGTGCGCGGATCGGGCCGGCGGTATTCGGCGAGATCGAGGCGGATGCCCTTCATGCGCTCTTCCGGCGCGAAGTAGCTCGGCCACTGCCAGGCGGCGATCGCCACGTGGATGGTGTTGTCCTGGGCCGACACGCCCATCATCTCCGACCCGCGCCAGGCGACCGGCCGCAGATAGGCGTCGCGGAAGGCCATCCGCCGCAACAGCTCCTCGCAGGCCGCATCGAGCGTCGCGACCGAATAGGGCACGGAAAAGCCGAGCATCTCGGCCGAGGCGTGCAGCCGCTCGTGGTGGCGGCGCTGCTCGAACACCACGCCGCCATAGGCACGCTGACCCTCGAACACGCAGGACCCGTAGTGCAGACCATGGGTCAGAACGTGGATCTTGGCATCGCGCCAGTCGACGAATTCACCGTCGAACCAGATGACACCGTCGCGATCGTCGAAGGGCAGGGCCATGTCGTCGTCCTCGAAGTCCGTTGCTCAGGCCGGCACCCACCTCGGGTCCGCCCGTATCGCCCCCGTCTTGATGGAAAGCGCGTTCGGGTGCAAGCCTCGGCCCGGCGACGGCGCGGCGTTTTGCTTTGCGGCGCCACAGCCGATAGTCTGATGCGATCTCGCGCCCGCCCTCGGGTGCGCCGAGCCCCAACCGAAACGAAACGCGCTCCATGGCCGACACCACCCCGCGCGAGACGCCCGCTCCGATCGCCGCTCCGGCCGATCGCCGGCCGGCCGCGCCGCCCCGCGGGTCCGCCCGCCCCGACATCCCCTCCGCCGCCTTCCTCGAGATGCTCGAGCTGTTCTATTTCGCCTATCGCGACTTCGTCGCCGATCCCGACGCGATCCTCGGCCGCCTCGGCTTCGGCCGCGCCCACCACCGCGTCCTGCACTTCGTCGATCGCAATCCCGGGCTCGCCGTCGCCGAGTTGCTCGACATCCTCAAGATCACCAAGCAGAGCCTCGCCCGCGTCCTCAAGGACCTGATCGAGAGCGGCCACGTCGAACAGCGGCCCGGCGCCACCGATCGCCGCCAACGCCTGCTCACCACCACGCCGAAGGGCCACGCGCTGGCGCGCAGCCTGTCGCTGCCGCAGATCGGCCGGATCGCCGCCGCCTTCCAGGCGATGGGCCCGGACGGCGCGGCGCGGGCCCGCGACTTCCTCCGCCTGATGATCAATGCCGACGAGCGCCCCCGGGTCAGCCGCTACACCAACCGCCCCGACGTCTGACGCCCCCGTGCGCGCCGCCGCGCCCCGAGATCCCCGCCCCGAGGACCCCATGACCGAAGCCCTCGCCTCGCCGCCCTCCGACGCCGCCCCCCACCTGCTGGTGGTCGACGACGACAGCCGTATCCGGACGCTGATCTCGCGCTTCCTCGGCGAGAACGGCTTCCGCGTGACCAGCGCCGAGTCGGCCGCCGACGCCCGCAAGAAGATGGCGGCGATCGATTTCGACCTCCTGGTGCTCGATCTGATGATGCCCGGCGAGAGCGGCATGGACTTCACCGCGTCGCTGCGTCGCACCTCGACCGTGCCGATTCTGATGCTGACCGCCCGCGCCGAGACCGAGAACCGCATCCGCGGCCTGGAGATCGGCGCCGACGACTATCTCGCCAAGCCCTTCGACCCGCGTGAGCTGCTGTTGCGGATCAACAACGTCCTGAAACGCGGCATCGCCCCGCCGGTGCGGGTGCGCGCCGCCGAGATGCGCTTCGGCCCGTTCCTGTGGGACGGCGACCGCGACGAGTTGCGCCGCGACGACGAGGTCGTCCGCCTGACCGACAGCGAGCGCCGCCTCCTGCGCATGTTCGCCGAGCGGCCCGACGAGACCGTCGCTCGCCACGAGATCGTCCAGGGCGAGAGCGCGCTCGGCGACCGCACCGCCGACGTCCAGATCAACCGCCTGCGCCGCAAGATCGAGACCGATCCGGCCAATCCGATCCATCTGGTCACCGTCCGTGGCCAGGGCTATCGCCTCAAGACGGATCCCCCGCCCGGATGACCCAGCCCCGCACGCCCGCCCCACCGCCGGGACCGCCGTCGCTCTGGAGCCTGCGCAACGAGCCGCTGGTGCGCGCCCGGCTGGGCTGGCGCCGCTTCACCCGGGCGCTGGCCGACCGCATGCCCAAGGGGCTCTACGCCCGCTCGCTGCTGATCGTCCTGCTGCCGATGCTGATCCTCCAGTCGGTGGTCGCCTATGTCTTCATGGAGCGCCACTGGCAGCTGGTCACCCGCCGTCTGTCGGAAGCGCTGACCCGCGACATCGCCGCGGTGATCTCGGTGGTCGAGACCGCCCCGAAAGATTCCGACTTCGCCCGCATCACCGAGATCGCCCGGCGCGACCTCGGCATATCCGTGGCGATCCTGCCGGGCGGCGAACTGCCGCCGTCGATGCCCAAGCCGTTCTTCTCGCTGCTCGACAGCGCGCTCTCCGACGAGATCGTGACCCGCATCGACCGCCCCTTCTGGATCGACACGGTCGGCAAGTCGGACTGGATCGAGATCCGCATTCCGACTTCCGCCGGCATCCTCAAGGTGATCGCCCGCCGCTCCCAGGCCTATGCCTCCAATTCCCACATCTTCCTGGTGTGGATGTTCGGCACCTCGATCGTCCTATTGGCCATCGCCATCCTGTTCCTGCGCAACCAGATCCGGCCGATCCAACAGCTCGCCGACGCGGCCGAGGGCTTCGGCAAGGGCCGGCCGATCGGCGACTTCACGCCGCGCGGGGCGCGCGAGGTGCGCCGCGCCGGCGAGGCCTTCGCCGAGATGCGGCGGCGCATCGAGCGCCAGATCGAACAGCGCACCGCCATGCTCGCCGGCGTCAGCCACGACCTGCGCACCGTGCTCACCCGCTTCCGCCTGCAACTGGCGCTGTTGCCGCCCGGCACCGAGATCGAGGCCTTCGAGGCCGACGTCGGCGAGATGCAGGCGATGCTCGAGGCCTATCTCGCCTTCGCCCGCGGCGACGGCGGCGAGGCGGCGCAACCCACCGACATCGCCGAGATGTTGCGCTCGATCGCCGCCGAAGCCGATCGCGCCGGCTTCGAAGTGGTCCAGACCTTCGACGGCGAGCCCTTCGTCACCGTCCGTCCCAACGCCTTCAAACGCCTGGTCGGCAATCTCGTCGGCAACGCCTGCCGCCACGGCGAGCAGGTCACCGTCGCCGCCCGCCACACCCACGGCTGGCTGACCATCGTCGTCGACGACGACGGCCCCGGCATCCCCGAGGCCGAGCGCGACAACGTCTTCCGCCCGTTCTACCGGCTCGACGAGGCGCGCAACCAGGACGAGGGCGGCTCGGGCCTCGGGTTGGCGATCGCCCGCGACATCGCCCGCGGCCACGGCGGCGACATCACCCTCGACGACGGCCCGCTCGGGGGCCTGCGCGCGGTGATCCGCATCCCCGGCTGACCGGCCCGAGGAAGCCCGAGATTACCCGGCGTCATTCCGCCGACTACACGACCTCGCGACAGGTTCGTCGATTACAATTTTCACGAGATGTCGTTGCAGTTTACAGGGTTTCAAATCGAAATCCGAAGATCCGATTGATTTCCACTCTCCCGATGCCGCCTATCTTCCCTTTGCGCGAAAGAAGCCGGCTCTTCTTCACGGTTCGTTACACAAGTTCGAGGATCTTGGGGATACCCCTTATTCACAACGGAAGTTTCCCCGCATGAACACGGTGTCGGCAAATTCGATCCTGAGGCTCGTCATCGGCGCGCTCGCGGCCGTCGCGCTCGTCATGCTGGCGTCCGGCGCGATGTCGTCCTGGTCGCGACTCCAGTCCCAGAACCGGATTTCCGCCGTCGCGGAAACCTCGACCCACATTTTCACCGCGCTGCAGAACCTGCGGCTCGACCGCTCGACGTCCAATCGCGAACTGCTCGCCGACAAGACCGGGGGTCATACGCAGGCGGTCAAGGACATGCGCGAGAAGGAAGTTTCGGCGCTGACGCGCACGCTCGCCGGCATGAAGACCTTCGACTTTCCGCAGAAGGACGCGACCATCGCCGCGCTCGACGGCGCGCTGCGCAAGCTGACGGCGCTGCACGAGGAATCGACCGCCGCGATGCAGCGGCCCAAGGCCGAGCGTCGCGCCGGCCTCGCCACCGATCTCTCCGGCCACATCACCGCCCTGCTCGACCAGCTCGACGAGATCGGCGCGCGCTTCAATCAGTTGGTCGAGTTCGAAGATCCGCTGATCGACAAACTCTTCGACATCAAGCAGGAGGCCTGGGCCGGCCGTTCCGCCGCCGGCGACGCCTCGGTGGTCGTCTCCAACGCCACCGCCGGTCTCGCCCTGCCGCCTGACGTCGTGCTCAAGCAGGCGGTGGCCCGCGCCGCGGCGGTCGCCCATTTCGAGGCCCTGTCGGACCTCGCCAAGGGCCTGCCGCAGACGCCCGCCCTGACCGCGGCGATCCGCAAGGTCGCCGACGACTTCGTCGCGCCGACCTTCGCCGACACCCTGAACCGTCAGCTGTCGGCGGTCCTGGCCGGCGCCAAGCCGCCGCTCGACACCGACGGCTGGACCGGCTGGGTGGTGCCGCGCATCTCGACCTTCACCGCCGTCGCCGAAGCGGCGCTGAAGATGGCGATCGACCACGCCGCCGAGTCGAAGTCCGCCGCGACCACCTCGCTGGTGACCCAGATCGCCCTGCTGCTGACCGGCCTCGCGGTCGCCGCCGGCGCCATGCTCCTGGTGTCGCACCGCGTCACCCGCCCGCTGCTGATCATCGAGGGGCGCATGCTCCAGCTCGCCCGCGGCGACCTCGCAGTCGACGTGCCCTACACCACCCGCGGTGACGAGATCGGCGGCCTCGGCCGGGCGATGCAGACCTTCAAGACCAACATGCAGGAGACCGAGCGCCTGCGTGCCCTCCAGGTCGAGCAGGAGCAAACCGCCGGAGCGACCCGCCGGCGCGAGATGAACGACCTCGCCGATCGCTTCGATCGCGCCATCGGCACGGTGGTCGACACCGTCGCCACTGCCGCCACCGAGCTGCAGTCCGCCGCCCGGACCCTGACCGCCACCGCCGACGAGACCCAGGAACGCTCGGTCGCGGTCGCCGCCGCCTCCGAACAGGCCTCCGCCAACGTCGGCACCGTCGCCACCGCCGCCGATCGTCTGGCCGGTTCGGTCGGCGAGATCTCGCGTCAGGTCGCCCGCTCGGCCGAGATCGCCGCGGAAGCGGTGGTCGAAGCCGAGGACACCAATCGTCGGGTCGAGGGCCTCGCCGTCGCCGCCGACCGGATCGGCTCGATCGTCGGCCTGATCGCCGAGATCGCCGGCAAGACCAACCTCCTCGCCCTCAACGCCACCATCGAGGCGGCGCGCGCCGGCGAGGCGGGACGCGGCTTCGCGGTGGTCGCGGCGGAAGTCAAACAGCTCGCCGACCAGACCGCCAAGGCGACCGCCGACATCGGCACCCAGGTCGGGGCGATCCAGACCGCCACCGCCGAGGCCGCCCAGGCGATCGCCGGCATCGGCCGCACCATCGAGACGATGAACACCATCGCCTCGACCATCTCCCTCGCCGTCGACGCCCAGGGCACCGCCACCGGCGAGATCTCCGCCAACGTCCGCGAGGCCTCTCAGGGCACCACCGACGTCTCGTCGAACATCTCCGGGGTCACCGCCGCGGCCTCGCAGTCGAGCGCCGCTTCGTCCCAGGTGCTGGCTTCGGCGACCGCCCTCAGCCGTCAGGCCGAAGTCCTGCGCGGCGAGGTCGGCACCTTCCTGAAGACCGTCCGCTCCGCCTGATCTCCGCGCGCGGCGATGTCCCTCCCGGGGCATCGCCCGCCGGGCTCAGATGCTCGGGTCGAAGGCCGTCTCGCGGGCCGCCGCCGACGGCCGCCGGGCACGATCGCAGGCGCGGGTCGCGAGATCCTCGAACCACCGCACCCGCGCGTCGATGCGCTCCAGCCGATCGAGCGCCTTGTCCAGCGCCGCCATGGTCTTGGGCAGGCCCGGTTCGGCATCGTCGAGGAAGGTCGACAGCAGGCAGCCGAGCGACACGGCCAGCGCCGGCGCCCGCAGGCGACCGGTCAGCCCCACCGTCGAAACGCCCGCCGCCTCCAGCATCCAGTTCTGCGAGCCGACGCTGATCCGTGCCAGCCGGCAGGCGAGCAGCGGGTCGGTGCGCGCCGCTCGGTCGAGACCGGCGAGCCCCGCGCGGTAGGGCGCCAACAGATCGAAGCGCCGCATCAACACGTCGCGCAGCCGCTCGCGCGCGGGCTCGCCGGCCAGTTCCGGATCGCCGCCGGCCAGCACGCCAATGTCGATGCGCCGGGCGAAACTCTCGAGAATGTCGAAGGGACCGTCGAAGCTTCGCCGGAGGTCCGCCAGATCGATCCCCGCCCGCGCGGCGATGTCGCTCGGACGGATGTCGGCGAAGCGCTTCTCGCCCGCCAGCGCCAGCAGCGCCTCTTCGATCGTCTTCATCTGCTCGTCGTCGGCCATGATCGCCTCCATCGCTGAGCTCCCTAGATAGGGAGCCGCGACGGCCTCGACCAGGGCCGCGGCGTGACCTCAGTCGAACAGGCTCGACACCGACTTTTCCTGGGCGGTGCGGGCGATCGCCTCGCCGATCAGCGGGGCGATCGACAGGACGCGGATGTTGGCCGCCGCCCGGACCGCTTCCGTCGGCTGGATCGAATCGGTGATCACCAGTTCCTTGAGGTTCGACGCCGAGATGCGGGTCACCGCGCCGCCCGACAGCACGCCGTGGGTGCAATAGGCCGAGACGTCCTTGGCGCCGCGGGCGAGCAGCGCTTCCGCCGCGTTGCACAGGGTGCCGCCGGAATCGATGATGTCGTCGACCAGGATGCACGACCGGCCTTCGACGTTGCCGATGACGTTCATCACTTCCGATTCGCCGGCCCGTTCGCGGCGCTTGTCGACGATCGCCAGTTGCGCGTCGATGCGCTTGGCCAGCGCTCGGGCGCGGACCACGCCGCCGACGTCGGGCGAAACGACCATGACGGTGCCCGGCGCATAGCGCTCCTTGATGTCGCGCATCATCACCGGCGCCGCATAGAGGTTGTCGGTCGGGATGTCGAAGAAGCCCTGAATCTGGCCGGCGTGGAGATCGAGGGTCAGCACCCGGTCGGCGCCGGCATGGGTGATGATGTTGGCGACCAACTTGGCCGAGATCGGCGTGCGCGGCCCGGGTTTGCGGTCCTGGCGGGCGTAACCGAAATAGGGCAGCACCGCGGTGATGCGCTTGGCCGACGACCGACGCAGCGCGTCGATCATGATCAGCAGTTCCATCAGGTGGTCGTTGGCCGGGTAGCTCGTCGACTGGAGGACGAAGGTGTCCTCGCCGCGGACGTTCTCCTGGATCTCGACGAAGATCTCCTGGTCGGCGAAACGTCGCACCAGACAGCTCGACAGCGGAATCTCGAGATACTTGGTGATCGCCTCGGCGAGCGCGCGGTTCGAATTGCCGCAGACGAGCTTCATCGGATGCCTCTTTTCGACCGGGGGACCGCGACGATCGGCGTCCCGCTCCGAAACGCGTTGGACGCCCGCGGGGGGCGTCCTGTTGGCAGGCCTTTTAACAAGCACGAACCGCGCCGTAAACCGACCTTCTCGTCGACGCGCATCACGGCGACGGCACCACCGGCCGTCATCCGTCGGCGCGCGTCAGCCACGCCTTGATCGCCCGCACCGCCCGCGACGCCAGACGGGTCTGGCCGTCGACGGTCATGCCGGCCCAGGCGTCGCCCTCCGCCTGATTGCCGAGCTCCTGGCCGATGATCCGCTGCACCCGCCGCCCGCTGGCGTCGTAGATGTCGTAGGTGAACAGGAAGGTGGTCGCGGTGTTGTTGCCCAGCGCCACGAAATGCCCCTGAATCCGGTAGGTCGCCGGTTCCTCCAGGCGGTGCACCAGGGTGATCCCGGCGCCCGGCGCCTGCATCCGGAAGCGGGTGTAGATGCCGTCGCCGATGGTCACCGGCACGCCGGTGAAGGGCAGCATCTGTACCGTCACCATGCCCGCCGGCGGCTGCGCCTTCAGCGGCGGCAGCCGCGTCTCGCCGCTCAGCACCGAACCGGCGTCGCCGGAGGTACCGGCCGCGCCGCAGCCGACCAGCAGCGCGAGGCCACAGAGCGCCGCGCCGATCCGCACCGACGCGGCGAGACGCCGGCGGCGGCGATCGGGACGGGGAACGGATCCGGTCATGGCGCGATGCCTCTCGGGAACGGGGAATGCGTGGGGTTGTCTAGCCGGAAAGCGGGCGCCGGTCCACCACGCCGGCGGTGCTTCACGCCGCCCGCACCGTGATCGCCGCGACCAGACGGCCGTAGTCGGCCTCGCCACGCCGGGTGGTGCGACGATAGGAGAAGAATCGCGCCTCGTCGCCGTAGGTGCACAGACCGAGGTCACCGATCGCCCCGAGCTCTTCCGCCGCGAGTCGCAGCGCGATGAAGGCCGGCAGATCGAACATCGCATGCCCCGCGCGCTCGGACGGAGTGAAGAAGCGGGCGTGATCGGCCGATTCGGCGACGAAGCGCTCGACGAACTCCGGCCCGACCTCGTAGGCCGCCGCCGATATGGTCGGCCCGAGCACCGCGACGATTCGTCCGCGCCGTGCGCCGCACCCGACCATCGCCGCGACCGTCGCCGCGATCACCCCGGACAGCGCCCCTTTCCAGCCGGCATGGGCCGCCCCGACCACCCCGGCTTCCGCGTCGGCGAACAGGATCGGTCCGCAGTCGGCGGTGGCGATGCCGACCGCCAGCCCCGGCCGCGCCGTCACCAGCGCATCGACCCGCGGTCCCTCGCCCGGCGCCCACGGCGCCTCGACCACCGCCACGTCGGGCGAATGCACCTGCCACGGCATCAACAGCGCCTCCGGCCCGACGCCGAGCCGCGCCGCCACCCGGGCGCGGTTCTCGAATACCGCGGGCCGGGCATCGGCCGAGCCGAGGCCGATGTTGAGGCTGGCGTAGAGCCCTTCCGACACCCCGCCCTGGCGGGTGAAGAAGCCGTGCGACAAGGTCGGATGGTCGAGGAGCGGCGATCGGATCACGGTGTGGGGTTCCGGACGGGAGGACGGGGAGACGGCGGCGGAAAGCCCGGCATGGCGAGGCCCGGCGGGCCGACGGCGAGCACCTTGAACAGCGAGCCCATTTCTTCCGGCCCGACCAGCCGCGCCACCTGACCGACCAGCGCCTCGCGGGTCGCCGCGTCCTTGTCGGCACCGAGCCGGCCGGCCCGCTCGGCGAGCCCGAGGGCGAGGAGGAAGTCGCCCTGTTCGATCGGCCCCTGGACTGCCGCGCCGGTGCGCCATGCCGCCTGGGCCAGCGCCATGAAGTCGACATGGGCGGTGAGATCGGCCTCGCCCGGGCGGCCGAGCGGATCGACGTGGGTGTGCGAGCGGATCGCCTGGAAGGTGTCGCCGAAGGCCGGGCCGGCATAGCCGTAGTCGACCGCCAGGATCACCCCGCCGTCGCGCACCACGCGCTCGGCCAGCGTCGCCATCACCGCCACTCCGGCGGGCGAGACCTCGACGATCGCCCCTTCGGGCGCGCCGGCCATGAACACCGGCCGCCGCTCGGCCGGCAGGGTCGTGGGGCCCAACCCGAAGGCGAGGACGCCGTCGTCGTCGAGCCCGACCACCCGCTCGTGCCAGCCGCCGTCGGCCTTCTGGAACTGGCGGATCGGCAGGGCGTCGAAGAATTCGTTGGCGATCACCAGCAGCGGACCGGCCGGGATCTCCTCGATGCGTTCGTACCAGGTCGGGGTCAGCGGCCCGCCGGCCAGCGTCGCCGCCTGTCTGGCGCGCAGCCGCGGGCTGGTCTCGACCAGGCCGAGCCGCGCCGCGGCGAGGAAGGCCGGCACCCGCCGGGCCACCCGCAGCAGATCGGCCATCAGTGTGCCGCGGCCGGGCCCGAGCTCGATCAGCCGGAACGGCGCCGGGCGCCCGGCGCGCTCCCAGGCCTCGACGATCGCCGCGCCGATCACCTCGCCGAACATCTGCGACACTTCCGGCGCCGTGACGAAATCGCCGTCGGCGCCGAAGGGCTCGCGTGCCATGTAGTAGCCGTGCTCGGGATCGCCGAGGCAGAGCGCCATGTAGTCGTGGACGGCCATCGGACCGTTCAACCGGACGAGCGCCCTGATGCGGTGCTCGAGCGGGGTCGGGCTCATGGCGGATCGCTCCGCGGCACCCGCCGCGCCGCCCAGATCGCCAGCGCCAGCCCCGCCGCGACCATCGGCAGCGACAGCACCTGCCCCATGGTGACGCCGCCGGCGAGGAAGCCGAGTTGGGCGTCGGGTTCGCGGAAGAATTCGGCGGCGATCCGCGCCAAGCCGTAGCCGGTGGCGAACAGCCCGGCGAGCAGCCCCGGCCGGCGCAGTACGTCGGTGCGCGCGACGATCACCGCGAGAACCGCGAACAGCAGCACCCCCTCGAGCGCCGCCTCGTAGAGCTGGCTCGGATGCCGCGCCACCGGCCCGGCGTAGGGAAACACCATCGCCCAGGCGACGTCGCTGGTCCGCCCCCACAGTTCGCCGTTCACGAAATTGGCCAGCCGTCCGAAGAACAGGCCGATCGGCGCGGCGGCGGCGAACAGGTCGAACAGCGTCAGGAACGAAAAGCTGCGGCCGCGGGCGAACAGCACCATCGCCGCCACCGAGCCGAGGAAGCCGCCGTGGAAGGCCATGCCGCCCTTCCACACCATCACGATCTCGGACGGATTGGCGAGGTAGTGGGCGGGATTGTAGAACAGGACGTAGCCGATGCGTCCGCCGAGCACGATGCCCAGCGTCGCCCACAGCACGAAGTCGTCGATCTCCGGCGCGTTCGGCCGCGGCCGTCCGCCCCACGGGCGATCGTCGGCGATCAGCCGGCGCACCCACCACCAGCCGATGAGGATGCCGGCGATATAGGCCAGCGCATACCAGCGGATGGCGAGCGGCCCGAGTTGGACCGCGATCGGATCGAATGCCGGGAACGGCAGGACGTAGAGCGGCATGTCGGCGGGGTCTCGCGGGGATCCGGGGCGCGGCTCGGACAGTGGGATGCCCGGCGACCCGCGTCAAGCACCGCACCGCTGGCGAGGCCCCCGCCACCCTTGCGAGGTCGGACTCGGCACCCCATAACTGGATCGACGCGCAGCCCGCGGGCGCCCCGCGCCCGATCAGCCCCGGTCAGGAGACCCGCGATGACCCAGACCAACAACCGCTTCTTCGACGACATGGCCAAGCTGGTCACCGACGCCGCCGGCGTCGCCCAAGGCCTCGGCCGCGAAGTCGAGACCGCGATCCGCGCCCGCTTCGAGTCCTTCGTCACCGATCTCGACCTCGTCAAGCGCGAGGACTTCGAGGTGGTGCGCGATCTCGCCGCCGCCGCCCGCGCCGAGAACGAGGCCCTGAAGGCCCGCCTCGACGCGCTCGAGGCGCGGGTCGTCGCCCTCGAGGGCGGCAAGAGCGATCCCGCCCAGACCCTGATCGCCGGCGATCCCGTCGATCCGACCGTCGGCTGAGGCGTGGACCGGATTCTGGTCTCCGCCTGCCTGCTCGGCGCGCCGGTCCGCTGGAACGGCGCGGCGCGCCCCGTCGACGATCCCCGCCTCGCGACCTGGATCGCCGAGGGGCGAATCGTGAGCTTCTGCCCGGAATGCGCCGCCGGCCTCGCCGTCCCGCGCCCGGCCGCCGAGATCGCCCCCGGCGACACCGCGGAAACCGTCCTCGCCGGCCGCGGTCGGGTGATCACCGCCGCCGGCGCCGATCTGACCGCACCGTTCCGCGCCGGCGCCGCAGCGGCGCTGGCCCTGGTGCGCGAACACGGCCTGCGCTTCGCCCTGCTCGCCGAGGGCAGTCCCTCGTGCGGGTCGACGGTCGTCGCCGACGGCAGCTTCACCGGGCGCCGCCGCGCCGGCGACGGCGTCACCGCGCGGCTGCTCGCCGACCACGGCGTCGCGGTCCACGGTCCCGATCGTCTCGACGCGCTGGCCGCCGCCCTCGATCGCCCGGTTCGTCCCCCGCAAACGCTCTGACGCATCGGAATGTCCACATCTTTTCGATCCCCGGGGCGCCGCCCGGTGCGCGGAAGATGGTACTGCGCCTATACTGAAATCCGAGAGAGATTCGCGGCTCCGAGTGTGTCGGCCTCGATCGGTCGCGGTTCGTCGCGTGCCCCGCAATCCGGCGTCGTTCGTCGTCGCGGATCGTGGGGGGTGGTGAGTGCGAGTGGTGCGTATCCCCGGCCCAAGGCCCTTCCTCCCACGCGAGGCTTCGCCCCCGATGAGCCTGATCGAATTCGCAATCGAACGGCAATCCCACCCCGTCGACGTGATCGAACACGTCGCCGCCCTCGAAGACTGGTGCTTCGAACGGGCCGACGACGACGAGATCACCGTCTCGGTGACCGGCCGCTGGGCCGAATATCACGTCTCCTTCTCGTGGATGGAGAGCGTCGAGGCCCTGCATCTGGCCTGCACCTTCGACCTCAAGGTGACCGAACCGCGCCGCGCCGAAGTGACCCGGCTGTTGTCGCTGGTCAACGAACAGATGTGGATCGGCCACTTCGACCTGTGGTCGGGCGAGGGCGTGGTGCTGTTCCGCCATGCCATGGTGCTGGCCGGCGGCGCCGAACCTTCGGCGCGCCAGATCGCCGCGCTGCTGACCAATGCGGTGGACGCCTGCGACCGCTATTTCCAGGCGTTCCAATTCGTGGTGTGGGCGGGCAAGACCGCTCCGGAGGCGCTCGAGGGCGCCCTGTTCGAAACGGTGGGCGAAGCATGACCTTGGAACTCTCCGCGACCGAACCGCTGGTTCTGGTCGGTGCCGGCAAGATGGGCGGATCGCTGCTCGCCGGTTGGCTCGCCGAAGGCCTGGCGCCCGAGGCGGTGGTGGTCGTCGACCCGGCCCCGGCGCCCGAGACGCTGGCCCGCCTCGCCGCCCTCGGCGTGCGTCACAGCGCCGTCGCTCCGACCGACGTGGTCGCTCGTGTGCTCCTGGTGGCGGTCAAGCCGCAGGTCCTCGACGCCGTCCTGCCGCCGCTCGGGCCGCTGGTCGGGCCACGCACCATCGTGATCTCGGTGGTCGCCGGCAAGACCATCGCCACCTTCCGCGCCGCCCTCGGCGGCGGCTTGATCGTCCGCACCATCCCCAACACCCCGTCGCAGGTCGGCCGCGGCATCACCGCGGCGGTGGCCGGTGACGACGTCGGCGCCGCCGATCGCGACTTGGTCGGCCGTCTGCTCGCCGCCGTCGGCCGCGTCGAATGGGTCGACGAGGAGCGGCTGATCGATCTGGTCACCGCGATCTCCGGCTCCGGCCCGGCCTATGTGTTCCACATGGTCGAGGCGCTGGCCGCCGCCGGTACGTCGCTCGGGCTCGCCCCCGACCTCGCCGCGCGGCTCGCCCGCGCCACCGTCGAAGGCGCCGGCGAGTTGCTCTATCGCAGCGAGGACAGCCCCGAGACCTTGCGCCGCAACGTCACCTCGCCCGGCGGCACCACCGCCGCGGCACTGGCCGTGCTGATGGGCGACGACGCCCTCACCCGCCTGATGAGCGAAGCCGCCGCCGCCGCCGCGAAGCGCTCGAAGGAACTGGCCGGCTGAGCCGAGGCCGGACACTCCGGCGGGTCCGCCCCGCCGGCACCGCCTCGCCCACCCCCTCGCCTCACACCCCCGCGGCCGCCGCTTCCGCGTCGATCGCCTTGGCGCGCGCCAGAGCCGGCCGTTCGGCGATCCGCGCCACATAGGCGGAAACCTCGGGGATCGCCGGCAGCAGACCGAAGGCGGTGGTCCAGGTCAGGGCGCTGCCCCACAGCGCATCGGCGACGGTGAAGTGCTCGCCGAGCAGCCACGGGCCTTTCGCCAATTGTCCGGTGAGGGTGGCGATCATGTCCTCGAAGGTGCCGTAGGGCATCATGCTCGGCTTGCCCGGCTCGCGCTTCAGAGCCCGGTCGCACAGGGCCGGCTCGAAACACGAGCCGTAGAAGAACAGCCAGCGCAGCAACTCGCCGCGGTCGCGGTCGCCCATCTGCGGCGCCAGACCACGCTCGGGAAAAAGGTCGCCGAGATAGAGGGCGATCGCCCCCTGCTCGGTCACCACCGTGTCGCCGTGGCGGATCGCCGGCACCTTGCCCATCGGGTTGATCGCCAGATACGCCGGCGCCTTGTGCTCGCCCTTGGCGAAGGACAGCCGGTGGATCCGGTAGGGCACGCCCAGTTCCTCGAGCAGATAGACCATGCCGCTCGACCGCGTGTTGGTGGCATGGAACAGGGTCACGTCGGCTTCGCTCATCGTCGGTCCTCCCCGGAATGGTTTTCTCCAACATGGAACATTTCAAGAACGTACGCAAGTCCGAACACCCCCGCGACCCGACGGAATCGTCGCCCGACCGCCCCGCGCGGCCATGGCCGGAGGCGAGAAACCTTGCGCTTTTGGCCCACCGGTGCTATGAGCCCGGCCGTTCCCACACGCCGACACCCCTGGAGGCACCGTGAGGGACCCCCGACCCGTCCGCATCAGCGACCCGTCGGGTGGGCAGAGGCCGGATTTCCGGCCTTTTTCTTTTGACAGTCACTCGAAAGGTGAGCACCCCATGAGCCGTCAGTCCTACGAGCTCGAGGCCACGGTGCGGGAACGGATCGGCAAGGGGGCCGCCCGTGAACTGCGTCGTCAAGGCCGTGTCCCCGCCGTGATCTACGGCGACAAGAAGCCCCCGATCGCCATCTCGCTCGGATTCAAGGACGCCGACAAGCGTCTGCGCGCCGGCGGCTTCCTGACCACCGTCGCGACCGTGGTCGTCGGCGACGAGAAGGTCCGTGTGATCCCCAAGGATTACCACATGGATCCCGTGCGTGACGTACTCACCCACGTCGACTTCCTGCGCATCGGCGACAACACCGTGGTCACGGTCTTCGTCCCGGTCCATGCGATCAAGCAGGAACAGTCGACCGGCATGAAGCGCGGTGGCGCCCTGTCGATCGTCCATCACGAAATCGAGCTGCAGGTGCGGGCCGACCAGATCCCCGACGCGATCGAAGTCGACATCACCGATCTCGACATCGGCGATTCGGTGCACATCGAGGACGTGGTCTTCGCGCCCGGCATCAAGCCGGTGATCCACGAGAAGAACTTCACCGTGCTGGCGATCACCGCGCCGGTCGGCTTCACCGAAGTCGCCGCCACGCCGGTGGCGTGATCCGGCCTTCCGCATCGGAGAAGCCCATGCTGCTCTTCGTCGGGCTCGGCAACCCCGGTGCGGACTACGCCGGCAATCGGCACAACATCGGTTTCATGGCGGTGGACGCGATCGTCCGCCGCCATGGCTTTTCGCCCTGGCGCGCCAAGTTCCACGGCGCGGTCTGCGAAGGCACCATCGCCGGCGAAAAGGTCGTGGCGCTGAAGCCCGCGACCTACATGAACGACAGCGGCCGCGCGGTCGTCGCCTGCACCGGTTTCTACAAGATCGAGCCCAAGGACGTGATCGTCTTCCACGACGAACTCGACCTCGCCCCCGGCCGCCTGCGCGTCAAGATCGGCGGCGGCCACGCCGGCCACAACGGCCTGCGCTCGATCCAGGCCCACATCGGCCCCGATTTTCGCCGCATCCGCCTCGGCATCGGCCATCCCGGCGCCAAGGAACGGGTCACCGGCCACGTGCTCGGCGACTTCGCCAAGGTCGACCGCGAGTGGCTGGAGCCGCTGCTCGACGACGTCGCGGCGGCCGTCGACAAGCTGGTCGCCGGCGACGACACCGGCTTCATGAACGCCGTCGCCAGCCCGCCGCGCCCCTTGGAAGCCCCTGCGGCGCCCGCCCGCGCCGCCGCGCCGTCCGGGGAGGGGCCTCCCGCTTCGGCCCGCAACGCCATGGCGGAGACCCTGCGGCGCCTCCTCGCCGCCAAGAAACGCTGAGCCCTCGCGTACGCCCGCGCTTGCGGACTTGCCAGACGCGTCGGGGACGATTATGGTGCGGCATCGGATTTCGGCCGGACACTGGGCTGTTTCGCTCGGGCTCATCCGGGCGCGCTTGTCAGATCTCTCCAAAATTCGACTGAACGAGCGGGAGGCGCCGTCGCGCCCGCTCGCGTTTGCACAAGCGACGAAGAGGATGACTACTATGCCGATCGGAACCGTCAAGTTCTTCAACGAAACCAAGGGATACGGCTTCATCCAGCCGGAAGACGGGGCGAAGGACGTGTTCGTCCACATCTCCGCGGTCGAGCGCTCCGGCCTGCGCTCTCTCCACGAGGGCCAGAAGGTCTCCTTCGAGATCGAAGTCGATCGCCGTTCGGGCAAGGCTGCCGCCGCCAACCTCGCGGCCGTCTGAGCTTCCGCACGGGCCGGAGACGCGGGATTCCCTTCCGCGTCTCCGGCCCGTCGCATTTTCGGTCTGACAATACGGCCGGCAGAACAACAGGGATATGGATCTCGTTCATGGCCAAGGAAGAATTGATTCAATTCGACGGGCTGGTTTTGGAAATCCTGCCTGACGCTCGCTTTCGCGTCCGCCTCGAGAATGGTCACGAAATCGTCGCCTACACCGCGGGCAAGATGAAGAAGAACCGCATCAAGACCTTGGCCGGAGATCGCGTCACCGTCGAGATGAGCCCCTACGACCTGGAAAAGGGCCGCCTGGTGTTCCGCCATCGCGAAGTCCGCCCCGATTCGGCGCCCCGGCCGGCCGGCGGCAATCCCCAGTTCCGTCGTCGCTGAGACCCGCCGCGCCGCCGACGCGCGGCGCCGGCGCTTCGCCGACCTCGACGCGTGAGCCGGCTGTCCGCCACGCGACCAAGACCGGAAAGATCCGCCCATGGGTTTCAAATGCGGGATCGTCGGCCTGCCGAACGTCGGCAAGTCGACCCTCTTCAACGCCCTCACCCGGACCGCGGCCGCCCAGGCCGCCAACTACCCCTTCTGCACCATCGAGCCGAACACCGGCGAGGTCGGGGTTCCGGATCCGCGTCTCGACAAGATCGCGACGATCGGCAAGTCGGCGCAGATCGTGCCGACCCGAATCACCTTCGTCGACATCGCCGGTCTGGTCCGCGGGGCTTCGAAGGGCGAGGGCCTCGGCAATCAGTTCCTCGCCAACATCCGTGAGGTCGACGCGGTCGTCCACGTCCTGCGCTGCTTCCAGGACGACGACGTGACCCACGTCGAAGGCCGCATCGATCCGGTCGCCGACGCCGAGACCGTCGAGACCGAGCTGATGCTGTCCGATCTCGACAGCCTGGAACGCCGTGTCGTCGCCGCCCGCAAGAAGGCCGCCGGCGGCGATCGCGACGCCAAGGCGCTGCTGCCGGTGATGGAGGCGGCGCTCGCCTGCCTGCAGGCCGGCCGCCCGGCCCGCACGCTGGACCTTTCGCCCGAAGACCGTGAGATGCTCGCCGGCCTGACGCTGCTCACCGCCAAGCCGGTGCTCTACGTCTGCAACGTCGACGAACCCTCGGCCGCCACCGGCAACGAGTATTCCCGCGCCGTCGAGGCGATGGCCAAGACCCAGGGCGCCATGGCCGTGACCATCTCGGCGGCCATCGAGGCCGAGATCGCCCAGCTCTCCGACGCCGAAGAGATCGAGTTCCTCGAAGGCATGGGTCTGCACGAGCCGGGCCTCGACCGGCTGATTCGCGCCGGCTACGACCTGCTCGGTCTGGTCACCTACTTCACGGTGGGCCCGAAGGAAGCGCGCGCCTGGACGATCACCCGCGGCACCAAGGCGCCGGGCGCCGCCGGGGTGATCCATTCCGACTTCGAGCGCGGCTTCATCCGCGCCCAGACCATCGCCTACGACGACTACGTGGCGCTCGGCGGCGAAGCGGCGGCCAAGGAAGCCGGCAAGGCCCGCGACGAAGGCAAGGAATACGTCGTCCAGGACGGCGACATCCTGCTGTTCCGCTTCAACGCCTGACCCGAGAGACGAAACGGGCGGCCGCCGCGCGGCCGCCCCACACCCTCAGCGCGGCACGCGGTCCCAGGGCCCACCGCCGATGAAGCGCTGATGCATGCGGAACACCGCGATCACCGTCTCCGCGGCGATGCGCACGCCGAGGAAGATCAGCGCGGCGAGCAGGGTGACGGTCACCAGGACCAGCCCCCCGACCAGCGGCGACTGCAACAGCGCCGCGACCCCGAACAGCCAGCCGATCAAAGCGACCAGAACCGCGAAGGCGCTTCCCAGAAGGTGGAACGGACGAACCAGGCGATCGACGAGAAAATCGTCGAGGTTGGTGAGTTTCGACAACATGCGACCGATTTCCTCTGTCATCCTCGACGCTTCGAAAGGCGGCGGTCGGGCCTTGCCGCCGGTTTTCGCGCGCCTCTTATGACACGGACGCGGGCTCGGATCGACGGGGGAAATGATGTTGCACTTCGAGGACTTCGCCGCCGGGGCGGTCTTTCCGCTGGGCGCCCGGCGGATCGACCGCGACGAGATCGTCGCCTTCGCCGAGCGCTGGGATCCCCAGCCGATGCATCTCGACGAAGCCGCCGGTGCCGCCTCGATGCTCGGGGGCCTCTCCGCCTCCGGCTGGCACACCGCCTGCGTGATGATGCGCCTGTTCGTCGACGGACTGCTGTCCAAGGCCGATTCGCGCGGCTCGCCCGGCATCGAATCGTTGAAGTGGATGCGACCGGTGCGCCCCGGCGACACCCTGTCCGCCGATCTCACCATCCTCGACACGCGCCTGTCGCGCAGCCGGCCGACCATCGGTCTGGTGCGCGGGCGCTTCGAGACGGTCGACCAGAACGGCGCCGCGGTGCTGGTGATGATCGCCACCGTGATGATGGGAACGAGGGCCGCGGCATGATGTATCTCGAGGACTATCGAGCCGGCGCCACCCTCGACCTCGGCCGGCACACCTTCAGCGCCGAAGAGATCGTCGACTTCGCCCGCCAGTTCGATCCCCAGCCCTTCCACATCGACGAGGAGGCCGGCCGCGCCTCGCTGTTCGGCGGCCTCGCCGCCTCCGGCTGGCACGTCGCCTGCGCCTGGATGCGGCTGTGGATCGACCACCAGAACGCCGAGATGGCCGCCGCCGACGCCCGCGGCGACGACGTCGTGGTGTCGGGCCCCTCCCCCGGCTTCGAGGACATGCGCTGGTCCAAGCCGGTGCTCGCCGGCCACACCCTGTCCTACCGCTCGACGGTGATCGCCACCCGCCCGTCCGGCTCGCGCCCCGGCTGGGGCACCCTGGTCAGCCGCAACTCGGCGACCGACGAAGCCGGCGACGAGGTCTTCAGCTTCGTGGTCAACGTCTTCGTGCCGCGCCGCCCGCGCGCGCCCAAGGCCTGAGCGAACGATCGATCGCGGTCGTCCGTCGCCGGCGGACGCACCGTTCGACGGATGCCCCGTTTCCCCCGCGTGCGCTCCGCCCTAGATGTCGGTTCGAGCCCTCGAGGAGATCCGACATGACCGACGCCGTGCCCGACCCGACCGCCCCCGCCGCGCAGGTGATCCTGCCGCGGGTCCACGACCTCGGCGACGGCTTCCAGGTGCGCCGCGCCCTGCCCTCGGCGATGCGCCGCATGGTCGGCCCCTTCGTGTTCTTCGACCAGTTGGGGCCGGTGATCCTCGGCCCCGGCAGCGGTCAGGACGTCCGCCCCCACCCCCACATCGGCCTGTCGACCCTGACCTGGCTGTTCGAGGGCGAGATCCGCCACCGCGACAGCGCCGGCCATGTCGAGACCATCCGCGCCGGCGAGGTCAACTGGATGACCGCCGGCCGCGGCATCGTCCATTCCGAGCGCACCCCGCCGGAGCGCCGGGTGACCGGCGGCGGATTGTTCGGTCAGCAGATCTGGATCGCCCTACCGCGGGCGTCGGAAGAGACCGATCCCGGCTTCACCCATCACACCGCCGACAGCCTGCCGCGCCTCGACGGCGACGGCGCCACCGCGACGATCGTCGCCGGCGAAGCCTTCGGCCTGCGCTCGCCGGTGCCGACCTTCTCCGACCTGATGTTCGTCGACGTGGTGCTCGCCGACGGCGCCCGCTTCCACGTGCCCGCCGATCACGCCGAGCGCGCCGCCTTCGTGATCTCCGGCGCCGTGTCGATCGCCGGCCAGACCGGCACCTTCGAGGAGATGCGGCTGGTGGTCTTCGCCCCCGGCGCCGAGATCGTGCTCGAGGCCCACGGCCCCACCCGCCTGACCCTGATCGGCGGCGAACCCTTCCCCGAGAAGCGCCACATCTATTGGAACTTCGTGTCGAGCTCCAAGGACCGCATCGAGGCGGCCAAGGCCGACTGGCGCGCCGGCCGCTTCCCCGGCATCGCCGGCGAGACCGAGTTCATCCCGCTCCCCCCCGACCCGCCGGGCGTGGTGTGGAAGGACTGAGCGACGCGAAAGGCCCGGCGCGAGCCGGGCCTTCGTCATACGCTTCGATCGTCGGGCTGCGCCCACCCCGTGGGGAGCGCGGTGGCGATCCTCAGTCCTTGGCGCGCTCCACGTAGGAGCCGTCGACGGTCATCACCACCACGCGGGTGCCGATGCCGACGTGCGGCGGCACCGCCGACTTGACGCCGTTCGACAGCATCGCCGGCTTGTAGGACGACGAGGCGGTCTGGCCCTTGGTCACCGGCTCGGTATCGACGATCTCGAGGGTGACGCGCGCCGGCAGTTCGATCGACACCGGGATGTCCTGGTAGATCGCCACCTGGACTTCCATGTCTTCCTGCAGATAGACCGACTGATCGCCGACCACGTCCTTGGAAACCACGATCTGATCGTAGTTTTCCTTGTTCATGAAGTGGAAGCCCTCGTCGTCGGCATAGAGGAAGGCATAGGCGCGCTCGTCGAGCATCGCCCGCTCGACCTGCTCGGTGGTCTTCCAACGCTCGGACACCTTCACGCCGTCGGAGATGCGCCGCATGTCGATCTGCGTCGTCGGCGTCCCCTTGCCGGGGTGGAAGCTCTCGGCCGACAGGACGACGTAGAGTTTGCCGTCCATGTCGACGACGTTGCCCTTGCGGAGATTCTGCGCATTCACTCTCATGGGGAAGGGACCTCGACTGTCTCAAAAGACCTCACGCGCGCGCACCCGACGGCTCGCACGTTGTGTTGCGTCTCCTCTGGCACTTCTCGGCCGCGAAGGGAAGCGAAAACTCGCCGATCCCCGCCGCCGAGGGCTTGCGGAGGGCCGCGCCGGAAGGGAAACTCGACGACCCCATCGCCGAAGGCCGCGCCCCGCATGACCCCGGAAGCCCCCCGCCCGCCCGCGCCCCGCACTCCGGATGCGCCCTCGCCCTGGTGGGATCGCACCCGTCATGCCGACCGGCGCCCCCTCCTCCTCGCCCGCAACCGCATCCGGAGCGCCTTGCGCCGGCATTTCGAGGAGCGCGGCTTCACCGAGGTCGAGACCGCCGCGCTGCAGGTCTCGCCCGGCAACGAGGCCCATCTCCACGCCTTCGCGACCACGGCGATCGACGCCGACGGAAGCCGGCGGACGATGTATCTCCACACCTCGCCGGAATTCGCGATGAAGAAGCTGATCGCCGCCGGCGAGACGCGGATCTTCGATTTCGCCCGGGTGTGGCGCAACCGCGAGGCCACCCACCGCCACGCCGCCGAATTCACCATGCTCGAATGGTATCGCGCCGGCGAGCCGTGGCAGGCGTTGATGGACGACTGCACCGCCCTCCTGCGCCTGGCCGCCGAGGCCGCCGGCGCCCCGCGTCTGGTCCACCGCGGGGTGAGCTGCGATCCCTTCCTGCTGCCGCGCCGCCTGACCGTCGCCGAGGCCTTCGCCACCCATGCCGGCATCGACCTGTTCGCCACCCTGGGCAGCGGCGCCGGCGCGGCGCCCGACCGCGCGGCCCTGGCCGCGGCGGCGCGCGCCGCCGGCCTCGGAATCGCCGCCGACGACGGCTGGTCGGACATCTTCTCGCGCATTCTGGTCGACCGCATCGAGCCGCGGCTCGGCATCGATCGCCCCACCTTCCTCACCGAATACCCGACCCACGAGGCGGCGCTGGCCCGGCCATGCGCCCACGACGGCCGCGTCGCCGAGCGTTTCGAGCTCTACGTCTGCGGCGTCGAACTCGCCAACGGCTTCGGCGAACTGACCGACCCGGTCGAGCAGCGCCGCCGCTTCGAGGCCGAGATGGACGAGAAGCAGCGCGTCTACGGCGAACGCTACCCGATCGACGAAGCCTTCCTCGCCGCACTCGCGGACATGCCGGCGACCAGCGGCATCGCGCTGGGCTTCGACCGGCTGGTGATGTTGGCGACCGGGGCGCCGCGCCTCGACGACGTCGCCTGGACGCCGGTCGAGCGGGCGCCGGATCCCCGCTGAGCCGGCGCCCGCCCTCCGCTTCGCACCCCTCCGGACGCCGGCGCGCCGCCGCGCCTGTGATAGTATCCGCTGCGATCTCGGGCCACTCTGTTGCGACTGCGAGGGACCGGGACACGATGCACGACGACCACGATCACGCCGACCACGACCATGGGCACGCCGCCCACGGGTCTCACGATCATGCCGCTCCCGCGGCCGAATCCCACGACCACAGCCATGCCCACGACCACGGCCACCACCATGGCACCGGCCACAGCCACGCCCCGACCGACTTCGGGCGCGCCTTTCGCGTCGGCATCGTCCTCAACACCGCCTTCGTGGCGGTCGAGGCGGGTTTCGGCTTCTACGGCAATTCGGTCGCCCTGCTCGCCGACGCCGGCCACAATCTCTCCGACGTGCTGGCGCTGATCGTCGCCTGGATCGCCGCCCGCGCCGCTGCCCGGCCGCCGAGCCCGCGCTTCACCTACGGGTTGGCCGGCTCGTCGATCATGGCGGCGCTGTTCAACGCCGTCGTGCTGCTGATCGCCGTCGGCGCCATCGTCTGGGAGGCGATCCAGCGCCTGATCGCCCCCGAACCGGTGTCCGGCCCGACGATGATCGCCGTCGCCCTGGTCGGCATCCTGATCAACGGCGCCACCGCCCTGATGTTCGCCCGCGGTCGCGACGGCGACCTCAACATCCGCGGCGTCTACCTGCACATGCTGACCGACGCCGCGGTCTCCGCCGCCGTGGTGCTCGCCGGTCTGACCATCCTCGCCGGCGCCGGCACCTGGATCGATCCGCTGATGAGCCTGATCGTCGCCGGCGTGGTGGTGTGGGGCACCTGGGACCTCCTGGTGGAGAGCTCGGCCCTGTCGATCGCCGCGGTGCCGTCGCGCATCGACCCGGTCGCGGTGCGCGCCTGGCTCGCCGAGCGCCCGGGCGTCGCGGCCCTGCACGACCTCCACATCTGGGCGATGTCGACCACCGAGACGGCGCTGACCGCCCATCTGGTGATGCCCTCGGGCCATCCCGGCGACGCCTTCCTGGCCGAGACCACCGAGCTTCTGCGCAGCCGCTTCGCCATCGGCCACGCCACGCTGCAGATCGAGACCGACGCCGCCGACTGGTGCCGGCTGGCCCCGGAAGACGTGATCTGAGGAACCGTCGGGGGACGGATCCGCCCTACGTCAATGTCCTTCGAACTCGACCAGCGCCCGGACCGGCACGTCCATGCCGCGCAGCTTGGCGGCGCCGCCGAGATCGGGCAGGTCGATCACGAAACAGGCCGCGACCACTTCGGCGCCGAGGTTGCGCAGGAGCTGCGCCGCGGCGCAGGCGGTGCCGCCGGTGGCGATCAGGTCGTCGCAGAGGATCACCTTCTCGCCGGCCAACACCGCGTCGCGATGGATCTCCATCTGATCGACGCCGTATTCGAGGCTGTAGGCGATCGACACCGTCTCGTGCGGCAGCTTGCCCTTCTTGCGGATAGGCACGAAGCCGGCCGAGAGCTGATGCGCCACCGCTCCCCCGAGGATGAAGCCGCGCGCCTCGATTCCCGCCACCTTTTCCACGCCGGTCCCGGCGTAGGGCTGCACCAGCTCGTCGACGCTCTGGCGGAAGGCCCGCGGATTGCCGAGCAGGGTGGTGATGTCGCGGAAGATGATCCCCGGCTTCGGATAGTCGCGAATCGAGCGGATCGTGTCCTTGAGGTTCATCACCAGTAGTCCTTCATGATTTCGGTAGCCCAGGCGGGCTCGCGGATCGCTCCGCGCGGTTCGAAGCCGCGCATCACCGGCTTGATGTCGAGCACCGGCGTGCCGTCGATGGCGTCGAGGCCGCGCACCCGGAGGCGTCGCCCCGAGACCGACAGGATCTCGACCGTGGTCACCCCCAGCCGGTTCGGCCGCGGACTGCCGCGCTGGGCGAAGATGCCGACCTTCGGCCAGTCGGTCCGCCCGCGCGGATGGCGGTCTCCGATCGCGATGGTCTCCGGATCGATCATGTCGAAGTGGAACACCACCACCGCGTGGCTGAAGTCGCCGAGCCCGGCGAAGGCCGCCTCCGGATAGGCGAGATCGAGCACGATCTCCGACTCCACCGCGCCCCAATGGTCGTCGTCGGTCTCGATCCGACCGCCGTGCACCCGGCCGATCGGCTCGAGCGTGATCCCGGTCATGGCCGCACCTTGTTCAGCACCCGCCCGGCGACCGCGTCGAGCTTGGCGAGGAGCGCCGGATCGCGCTTGTCGTGGGCGGTCATCAGCGCGTGGTCGAGGGCCCGATCCGAGCCGATCGGACAGGGCGGATGCTCGGCGGGAAAATCATGGGCGAAACGGGCGATCAGCCGGCGCGCCTTGTCGGCGTTGTCGTAGACCACCTTGATCACCGAGGCGACGTCGACATGGTCCTCGGACGGATGCCAGCAGTCGTAGTCGGTGACCATCGCCACCGTCGCATAAGGCAGCTCGGCCTCGCGGGCGAGCTTGGCCTCCGGCATGTTGGTCATGCCGATCACGTCGAAACCGGCCGACTTGTACCACAGGCTCTCGGCCAGCGTGGAGAACTGCGGCCCCTCCATGCAGACATAGGTGCCGCCGCGCCGCACGTCGATGTCCTCGGCCAGCGCCGCGACCTTCAGCCGGTCCATCAGCCCCGGGCTGACGGGATGGCCGAAGCCGACGTGACCGACGCAGCCGGTGCCGAAGAACGACGAGGCGCGCGCCACCGTGCGGTCGACGAACTGGTCGATCAGCACGAAGGTGCCGGGCGCCAGATCCTCACGATAGGAGCCGACCGCCGAGATCGAGACGAGATCGGTGACCCCGGCCCGCTTCAGCGCGTCGATGTTGGCGCGGTAGTCGATCTCCGAGGGCGGAATGCGGTGGCCGCGGCCGTGGCGCGGCAGGAACACCAGCTTATTGCCGCCGATCGTGCCGATCAGCAACTCGTCGGAGGGCGTGCCCCAGGGGCTGTCGACCCGCGTCCAGGTCGCATCGACGAGACCCGGCAGGTCGTAGAGCCCCGAGCCGCCGATCACCCCGATCACCGATGCCGCCATGCCGTCCTCCATCGCGCGCCGCGCGTCCAGCCCCCGTCGCGGGGCACCCGCGAGTTTCACCATTCCCCGGCGAGATGCAATCCGTGAAGGCCACCTCGCGGTGTCCGCGTCGTCGCGGGGGCCCGGACGGACGAAGGGCCCCCGGTCGCCCGGGAGCCCCTGTCGCGATGCGAGGATCGGTCGCTCAGTGCGGGACCGTCGACCACAGCTTGCGCTTGGAGAAGTACAAGAGGCCGGCGAACACCACCAGGAACAGCATGACCTTGAGGCCGGTCTGCTTGCGCTGCTCCAACTTCGGCTCGGCCGCCCACATCAGGAAGGCCGAAACGTCGCGGGCGTAGGTCTGCAGCGTACCGGGCGTGCCGTCGTCATAGGTGACCTGCCCGTCGGACAGCGGCGGCGGCATGGCGATGCAGGTCGAGGCCAGGAAGGCCTTGTTGTACTGCAGACCGTCGGCGCAGGTGATGCCGTGCGGCGCGTCTTCGTAGCCGGTCAAGAGGTTGTAGACGTAGTCCGGCCCGTTCTCCTGATACTGGAGGAAAGCGTCGAACACGAACCACGGGAAGCCGCGGTGCACCGCCCGCGCCTTGCCCATCAGCGACAGATCCGGCGGCAGCGCGCCGTTCATCGCCGAGCGCGCCGCCTGCTCGTTGGGGAACGGCGAGGGGAAGCGATCGGACGGCCGGCCCGGCCGTTCGAACATGTCGCCGGCGTCGTTGGGCCCGTCCGGAACCTTGACCGTGGCGGCGAGCGCCTTGGCCTGATCGGCGGTGAAGCCGGGGCCACCCTCGTCCGCCAGCGTCCGGAAGGCCGCCAGCTTCATCGAATGGCAGGAGGAGCAGACCTCCTTGTAGACCTTGTAGCCGCGCTGCAACTGGCCCTTGTCGAAGCGACCGAAGGGGCCGGCGAAGCTCCAGGACTGCTTCTCGATCACCGGCCCGTGCGCCTCCTCCGCCGAAGCCGGGGCGGCGAGCGCGAGCCCGAGCCCCAGGACGGCGGCGGCGGCGGCGGCGAAGCCGAGTTTCGAACCCGAAAGGATCATGGTCATGGTGAGTGTCTCCCGATCTCTTCGGTTCAATGCACGGAGGTCTTGGCGAGGACCGCCGCCGTGATCGATTCCGGCAGGGGCTTCGGCTTCTCGATCAGACCGAGCACCGGCAGGATCACGAGGAAGTGGAAGAAGTAGTAGGCGGTGAGCACCTGCGACCAACGCACGGTCTCGTCGCTCACGGCCTGCGAGCCGAGCCAACCGAGCACGATCGCCACCACCACCAGAACCCAGAAGAACGTGCGGTACATCGGCCGATAGGTCGCCGAGCGAACCTTCGAGGTGTCGAGCCACGGCAGCACGAACAGCACCGCGATCGCCCCGAACATCGCGATGACGCCGCCGAGCTTGTCGGGGATGGCGCGCAGGATCGCGTAGAACGGCAGGAAGTACCATTCCGGCACGATGTGCGCCGGGGTCACCATCGCGTTCGCCTCGATGTAGTTGTCCGGGTGGCCCATGAAGTTCGGCACCCAGAACAGGAACCAGCCGAACAGCACCAGATAGGCGACCGAGGCGAAGGCGTCCTTCAGCGTCGCATAGGGCGTGAAGGCCACGGTGTCCTGCTCGGACTTGACCTCGACGCCGGTCGGATTGTTCTGGCCGACCACGTGCAGCGCCCAGACGTGCAGGATGACGATCCCGCAGATCACGAAGGGCAGCAGGTAGTGCAGCGAGAAGAAGCGATTGAGCGTCGGATTGTCGACCGAGAAGCCGCCCCACAGCCAGGTGACGATCGGCTCGCCGACCAGCGGGATCGCCGAGAACAGGTTGGTGATGACGGTGGCGCCCCAGAACGACATCTGGCCCCACGGCAGCACGTAGCCCATGAAGGCGGTGGCCATCATCAACAGGAAGATCAGCACGCCGAGGATCCACAGGATCTCGCGGGGCGCCTTGTAGGAGCCGTAGTACATGCCGCGGAAGATGTGGACGTAGACGGCGACGAAGAACATCGAAGCGCCGTTGGCGTGCATGTAGCGCAGCAGCCAGCCCCAGTTCACGTCGCGCATGATGTGCTCGACGGACGCGAAGGCGAGAGTGACGTGCGGCGTGTAGTGCATCGCCAGCACGATGCCGGTGACCAGCTGGACCACCAGCATCATCGACAGGATGGCGCCGAACGTCCACCAGTAGTTGAGGTTGCGGGGCGTCGGGTAGGCGACGAAGGAATCGTACCCGAGCCGGACGATCGGCAGGCGCGCATCGAGCCAGCGCGTGAAACCGTTCGAAGGAACATAGGTCGAAGGACCGCTCATGTCTTGCTTCTCCCGAGGCGGCGTCAGCCGATCTTCACGACCTTGTCGGACAGGAACTCGTACGGCGGCACCGGCAGATTGAGCGGTGCCGGGCCGGCGTGAATGCGGCCCGAGGCGTCGTAGACCGATCCGTGGCAGGGGCAGAACCAGCCGTCGTATTCGCCGGCGTGGCCGAGCGGCACGCAGCCGAGATGCGTGCACACCCCGACCACCACCAGGAGGTTCTCATGGCCCTTCTTGACCCGGTCGGCGTCGGTCTGCGGATCGCGCAGCGCCTTGACGTCGGTCTTGGCGAGCTCGGCCATTTCCTTGTCGGTGCGGTTGCGGACGAACACCGGCTTGCCGCGCCACTTGACCGTGATGATCTGGCCCGGCGCGACCGCCGAGATGTCGACTTCGGTGGAGGCCAGCGCCAGCGCGGAGGCATCCGGGTTCATCTGGTCGACGAACGGCCAGACCGCCGCGCCGACGCCGACCGCGGCGACGGCGCCGGTCGCGATGTAGAGGAAGTCGCGGCGCGACGGTTCTGTGGTGTCCATGGTCGTCAAGGTCGGATCCTCTCGAAGGTCGTCGGATCGATCACCCCCGTCCGTCGAGACCGAGCTGCGGTATCCTGGGAGGGATGGGCGAAGCCGGCGACACGCAGGAAGGAAGTTCGCGGTGGTCCAGCACCGGGCGACCACGAAGTGCCCAGTGTCCGATCGGCGCCGTTTTTGACATCACATCGGCCCCTTGTCCAGGGATCAGGCACCCCTCGCCCCCCCGACCTTTGAACGGTTCCGATCTGCCTCGTCGGCCGTCCCGGACCCGGCTTCGCGCACGCCGTCGATTCCGACTTGCGCCCGGCGCCGAAAACCCGGACGAAGGTCGATCCCCCGGACGAGGAAGCCCCAGAGCCCGTGTCGCCCGCCCCCGCCCCCTCCGATCCGCGCCTCGGCTGCCGCCTGCGTCTGGCCCTCTACGAGCCGGATATTCCGCAGAATACCGGCACGTTGCTGCGCACCGCCGCCTGTCTCGGCCTCGCCGTCGACCTGATCGAGCCGGCCGGCTTCGCCGTCACCGACCGCAACCTGCGCCGCGCCGGCCTCGACTATCTCGACGCCGCGGTGCTCACCCGCCACAGCGGCTGGACCGCCTTCGACGCCGCCCGCCGCGCCGAGGGCCGCCGCCTGATCCTGCTCACCACCGCCGCCGCGGAGCCCTATCTCGACTTCGCCTTCCGCCCCGACGACGTGATCCTGGTCGGGCGCGAATCGGCCGGCGTGCCCGAGCGCGTCCACGCCAGCGCCGACGCCCGGCTGATCGTGCCGATGCGGCCGGGCCTGCGCTCGCTCAACGTGGCGATCGCCGCGACCTTCGTGCTCGGCGAGGCGCTGCGCCAGACCGCCGGCTTCCCGCCGCTCGTCCCCGCCCACGGCCCCGGAGATCCCCGATGACCTCGTCCCCGCGCGACCTCGACGCTCTGAAGACCGCCGCCTCGGCGTGGTTCGAAACCCTGCGCGATCGGCTCTGCGCGATCTTCGAGGCGCTCGAGGACGAGATCGCCACGCCGGGCGTCGACGCCGCCCCCGGCCGCTTCCGCCGTGAGCCCTGGGCCCGCACCGATGCCACCGGCGAGCCCGGCGGCGGCGGCGTCATGGCGATGATGCACGGGCGGGTGTTCGAAAAGGTCGGCATCCACGTCTCGACGGTCCACGGCACCTTCTCGGAGGAGTTCCGCGGTCAGATCCCCGGCGCCGCCGAGGACCCGCGTTTCTGGGCCGCGGGCGTGTCGCTGATCGCCCATCCCTGGAACCCCCAGGTGCCGACGGTGCACATGAACTGCCGCCATGTCGTCACCACCCGCCGCTGGTTCGGCGGCGGCGCCGACCTGACGCCGGTGCTCGACCGTCGCCGCACCGCCGAGGATCCCGATACGATCGCCTTCCACGCCGCCCTGAAGGCCGCCTGCGATGCCCACCCGGTCGCCGACCACGGCCGCTACAAGCAATGGTGCGACGAATATTTCTTCCTGAGGCACCGCAACGAGCCGCGCGGCGTCGGCGGCATCTTCTTCGACAACCTCGACAGCGGCGACGGGAACGCCGACTTCGCCTTCGCGCGGGACGTCGGCAGCGCCTTCGCCGACGTCTGGCCGGTGATCGTCCGGCGCAACGGCACCACGCCGTGGACCGCCGCCGATCGCGAGGAACAGCTGATCCGCCGCGGCCGCTACGTCGAGTTCAACCTGCTGTGGGACCGCGGCACCATCTTCGGCCTGAAGACCGGCGGCAACGTCGCCTCGATCCTGTCGTCGCTGCCGCCCGTCGTCAAATGGCCCTGAGGGGCGGCGGCCGTCGCGTCGCCGTCATCGCTGCGGCCGACGCTGCGTCGCGCGCCTCGGCGATCCCGCCGGCGCGATTCGACGATGGAGGCCCCCGATGACCGACACCACCACCGACACCATCCCCGCGACCACCTTCTCCCCCGGCGACGTCGTCATGGTGAAGTCGGGCGGTCCCGCCATGACCGTCACCGCGATCATCGCCGACCTCGCCACGCTGGTGTGGTTCGCCGAGGAGGAGGAAGTCTTCCGCATCGAGGAACTGCCGTCCGTCGCCCTGATCGCCGTCGACTTCGACGAGGACGACGACGACGCGGAAGAGCCGGAGGCGGAAGAGCCCGAAGACGACTGATCGTCGTGACCCCGCGTGTCGGGCGGCCGCCGGGTCGCCCGGCCGTTCCGACGTCCGTTCGCGATCGTCCGCTCAGGCGGCGCGTTCCGGCGCGATCGCTTCCGGAATCTCGTCGTCGACGGCGCTGAGCGGGTCGGCGAGCGGACGGACGCGGTTGCGTCCGCCGTCCTTGGCCGCGTAGAGGGCGGCGTCGGCCTCGAGCAGCAGGTCGCGGGGCAGGCGCGTGTCCGAGACATGGCCGGCGGCGACGCCGATGCTGACGGTCACCACCGCGCCCTCGCCGTTGCCGTCGTGGGGGATCGCCGCCGACTCGATCGCCGCGCGGATGCGTTCGCCGACCCGGATCGCGTCGGCGAGCCCGGTCGCCGGCAGCACCACGATGAATTCCTCGCCGCCGAACCGGCCGACCAGATCGCCCTGGCGGCGCACCTGACTGCGGGTCGCCGCCGCCACCCAGGTCAGGCAGCGGTCGCCGGCGGGATGGCCGTAGCGGTCGTTGAACATCTTGAAGTGGTCGACGTCGATCATCAGCAGCGCCAGCGGCTCACCGGTCTGTCGCGAACGATCGGCCATTTCGGCGATGTGTCCGTCGACGGCGCGCCGATTGGCGACGCCGGTCAGCGGATCCATCTGGCTGATCAGGCGCAACTGGTCGTAGCGATGGCTGAGATTGCCGGTGGCGATCTCGCCGCGCAGGTCGCGCAGATGGGCCCGGCGGGCCTCACGCTCCATCACCAGTCCGGCGCCGAGCGTCGACACCGCGGTCGCGGTCAGGCCGATCGACACCGCGACGATCACCCCGCCCGGCAGCCCACCGGCCGCCAGTGCCGCGACCGAGATCGCCAGGATCGCCGTCGAGCCGGCCGCCGCAAAGGCGAAGCGCGGCCTGAGCACGATGTTGCCATAGAGCACCGGCAGCGCGACCAGCGCCGGATAGTGCGCCGCCCCCGGATCGCGCGCGAGATGGAACACCAACAGCATCGCCGCCGCAGCCAGCACGGGCAGGCCGGCCGCCCCCGCCTCGCGCAACGGCGCCGGGCAGCGCCGCCCGGCCAGCACCGCGAGGGCCAGAGCACAGGGCACCACCACGCCGAAGCGCAGCAGGGACGCCGTCGCCACCACGTCGCCGACCAGGTGCGAATCGAGCGCGCCGAGCGCGGCGAAGCCGATCGCGAAGCCCACCGCCGCCGTCGCCATCCGCGCCGAACGGCGGGCGCCGCGATCCGCTTCCCAGCGCGCTTCGAGGGCCGGCGAGAACCGCAGGCGATGCCATGGTCCGGCTTCGGCCTGATCGATCTCCTGGAGCGTGACGGTCGGTGTCGACATGGGTCGGGCCCTCGGCGGTTGGGTCTCGATCCGACGATGCCGCTTCGGGTTTAAGGGAGGTTTGGAGAATTGCCTCGCTTTGGATCGATCGGCGACCCGTCCTGCCGCGCGACGATCGCCCGCGCCCGCTCGACCAGCGCCGCATGGTCGAGGACGTGACCGGAGGCCCGCCAGTCGGCGGCGAGTTCGGCCAGCACCGCCCCGATTGCCGGCCCGCTCGGGCAACCGATCGCCAACAGATCGCGTCCGCCGATCGGCAGCACCGGCACGGCCGTCGTCGCCGCCCGCGCCAGCGCGGCGAGCGCGGTGGCCCCATCGATGCGGCCGCGCGCCGCCGCCAGCGCCAGCC
>NZ_SJFN01000032.1 GCF_004328075.1 Siculibacillus lacustris
GTGAATGGGCGACCGTCTTCGGCGATGCCAAGATGACGACCGCGTTGCTCGACCGGCTCACCCACCACTGCCACATCCTGGAGACAGGGAACGACAGCTTCCGCTTCAAGAACAGTTCGGCGAAAACGGCCAAACCAACCAGGGAGAAGACGAGGAACTTGACCGCCAACTGACCAACCGACCATCATCAAGGCGGGTCAGTTCTCAGTGGAAAGCCTGGGTCAGTTCTCCGCGGAAATCAACATCCACCGGGCCGAGCCGGCGGGCGGAGATCGCCCGGACGCGATAGACGCAGCGCTGGCGCGGCCCGCTCTGCAGCGTCCAGTCGAACTCGTCCTCGTCGATCACCGCGTAGCGCAGCCACGAATCGGGGCCGCCCCCGGCCAGGACCCGGTCGAGATCGTCCTCGCCGAGGCGGTCTGCGCGCGGCGTGATGTCGTCGCGCCAGGCGAAGGCGCAGGTCAGGAGCAGCGTGCCGCCGGGCCGCAGCAGCGCAGTGGCCTGGGCCAACGCCCCCAGCGGCAGGCGGCAGGAATCGACGAGATCGAGCATCAGCACCGCGTCGAAAGACTCGGCGGCGAACGGCGGATCGAGGGCATCCGCCAGCACCGCCGGCCCGGCGTGACGGCGCAGCAGCGCGAAGTTCAGATCGAGGCCGACGATGTCCGGCCGATCGGTCCAGCCGACACCGCAGCCGAGGTCGAGGATCGCCGCGCCCGGACCCGGCAGGCGCGGCCGCGCCCAGGCCCGGACGGCGTCGTCGCCGCCGTCGCCATAGGCCGAGAGCAGGGCGCGGTCGCGGGCGAGCACACCGCCGGCGTCGTCGACGATCCGCGCGAGCAGATCGGGCGGAAGATCGGCGCGGCACAGCACCGCCGGGTGCTCCTCGCGCATCCAGCTCGACAGGTCGGGCAGGACCAGCGCCACGCCGTCGATCACCGGATGACCGGTCCCGCAGGCCGGGCAGACGAAGCCGATGGGGTGCGGCTCGAGCCGGGCCGAGGCCGCGACGCCGTCGATTCGGCCCCGGCAACGCGGGCAGATCAGCGGCAGCGACGACGGCCAGGCGGCGGGCACGGGCGGTCAGCCTCCGACGATCACGGTCGGACTGCCCTCGACCAGCGTGCCCATGCCGCCGCAATGGGCGGTCATGTCGCCGACGCGCGCCGCCGGGAGGCCGTTGATGAGCACGGTGGAGCTGCCGGCGGCGACCTTCCAGGTGTTGGGGCCGCAGCAGGCGGCGTGCATCCCCGGATCGGAGACGCGCAGGGCCGGCCGCTCGTTGACGTAGACGTTCGGGGACCCGGCGATCGCCGGGCCGATCACCGGATGGGGGCACGCCGGACAGCCATGAGCATCCGCGGGGTTGAACGCCTTGTCCCCCAGGCGCGACTGAAGCGGCATGGCAACCTCCTGCGACGCCGTGCTTCCGTCATACGCTTCCTCATTGAAATGTTTTGAGTAATTCCATTTTATCCGCAGTTGTGCGGAGCTCACGACGGCGGCGCGCCGTGCACCGTGCGACGGGGGAAACCCGGCGCGGCCTCAGTGGCTGGCCATGGTGCGGGTGGTCGATCCGGCTATCGCCACGGCGAGGCCATGGGCGATGCAGCCATAGGCCCAGTCGTTCATGTGCAGGCCGTCGGCGGTGACGAAGGTCGAAAACGGCATGTGCTCGACTTCGGCCCAGCTCTTCATCAGCGCGAATCGGTCGAACAGGCCGACCCGGAGCTCGTTGCCGGCCACCGCGACGAGGTCGATCATCGCCGAATAATCCGGGCGTTCGAGGACGCGCGGCGAATATTGCGGGTTCATCAGGACGACTTCGCCGCCGACGGTGCGCACCCGGCGCACGCCTTCGCGCACGTCGAGGAACACCGGCCACATGTCGTGGCGATTGAGCAGGGTGTTGGTGCCGACCTGCCAGATCACCAGATCGGGCTTCTCGGCCATCACGTCGCGATCGAAGCGCAGCATCTCGTCGCGGGTCTCGTTGCCGTTGACGCCTTTGTTGACGACGGTGATCGCCGACTTCGGATAGAGCGTCTGCAGTTCCGCCTGGAGACGGCTCGGATAGGTGCGGGACGGGTCGGTGGCGCCGAGGCCGAAGGTCGAGGACGAGCCGAAGGCGACGATCTTGAGGGGTTCGCCGCGCACGAGCCGCTCGGCGACCCGCGGCAGCGGCTCACTGAGGCGGACCTGGTCGGGCCGCACCCGACAAGCCGGCGCCGCCGTCGAGATTTCGGCGCGGGCGGCGGGGGTCGAGACAGGCCCTTCGGCACGGGCGGCCGGCGCCGCGGTCAGGGCCACGGCGCCGGCGATCGCAGCAGCGCGCAAGGCGGAGCGCAGGCCGGGCCGCGGACGGGCGGCGGCGGGACGCGGAGATCTCGGCAAGGTCGGCAAGCCCATGTCTCGTCCTTCGTCGAATGGGTCGGTCTATCCGTCAGGGGGGCGGCGGCGCCTTGGGAGGGAGCGGCGGCGGCTCGGATTCCTTGCGTCCGAACAGGCCGCTGCCGACGGCGCGGGCCAGATATTCGGCCATGCAGTTGTAGCCGGCCGCCGTCAGCTCGGCATCGGACGCCGGCACTTCCTGCGGTTTCTGCAGACGATTGATCGTCTCGACGACTTCGTACCGGCGGATGCGCAGGACGCCTTCGGCCTTGGCCACCTCGGCCAGCGCCTCACGGGTCGCCTGATACTGCGGATCCTCGCGCAGGACCCGGACATATTGCAGGCCGATCAGCACGGTGTCGACCTCGTGGTCGCGCAGCCAGCGGATGGTGTCGCGGACCGTCGCGGCGAGCTCCTCGGGATCGACGCCGGCCAGCGCGTCGGCGGTCCCGACCTGCCAGAACACCACGTCGGGGCGCGAGCGGGCTACCTCCAGGCGGATCCGGGCGGCGACGTCGCGGCCCAGTTCGCCGGAGACGCCGCGCTGGACGATCTGCACGTCGAGGCCCTTGAAGGAGCGTTCGAGGAAGGCTTCGACCACGCTGGCATAGTCGCGCGAGCCATAGGGGCGGCCGCCGATCGCCGATCCGCCGATCGCCAGCACGACGATGCGGTTGCGCGACTTGAGCGCCGCCGCGACGAAGGGCAAGGGCACCGTCGAACTCGCCTCGACCCCCGGCGCCAGACATTCGGGCGGCACCGGCGTGCCGACCGTCTCGACCGGCGGTTCGGCCCGCAGCGGCGCGGTGAGGAGACCCGCGGCCAGGGCCAGGGCGATCGCCGTCCGCCACCGCCGCCCGGCCCTCATCGCGACGTCTCCAGCCATTCGTGGCCGGCCGCCACCGCATAGAGCAGCAGCAGGCCGCCGGCGACCGCGGCGGTGTCGAAGGCGATGCCGCCGCGCACCGCGAAGCGGCCGATCTGCAGCGCGAGGCTGAGCAGCGAGCCGAGGCAGAACACCAGCAGGGAATTGCGCCCGAGCAGCGACAGCACCGAGACCAGCGGCGGCACGAAGCGGGCGATGGTCGGATAGACCGCCGAGAAGGCGGCGACCAACAGCAGGAACTGCATCACCCGGATCGGGCTCAGAAAGCTCTTGGCGTCGACGAACAGGAGGTGTGGCTCGGGCGCCAGCGTCGGGTCGAGTTCGAAGCCGTACCAACGCGCCCAGGCGGCGGCGGCGAGGATCGGGATCGCGACGATCCGCACCCAGCCGAGATTGCGACGCGCCCAGCCCCCGGCGCCGGTCGGCCGGGCGAAGAGAAACCCGAGGACGAAATCGAATTGCCAGCACATCGGATTGAAGAACCATTCGCCCTGGGTCGGCCAAGTGGTGAACGTCGCCTCGGTTATCAAAGACACGATATATATTAAGAAAGATACCGTCAACAGAACCGTTTGATTGAAGCGATCCAATAGCGCGATCAGGGGCGACAACAACAGGAGAACGACGTAGAGAGGAAGTATGTCGAAGTACCCGAGCTGGTGGGTGAGCAGAACCAGACCGATGTGGGTCTCGACCGGCTCATAGAACACCGCCGCGGCGTTGAACCATTCGAGGATCAGCGGATTATCGAGCAGGCGCGCGGCGGCGGCGAGCATCGCCACGGCCAGCATGACGATCACCACATGCGCCGAGAAGAGCTGGTAGGCGCGCAGCACCAAGCGACCGACGAGGCGCACGGCCGGGGCCGGGGCGTCGGGCGGGCCGACCACGAACTTCAACGACCAGCCGGCGAGGAACACGAACAATTCGGCGGAGTCGGACAGTGACAGGGCCTTGTGGGTGAACTGTTCGTAGAAATTCCCCGGAACGTGGTTGACGAAGATCTCGATCAGCGCAAAGCCGCGCCAGAAGTCGACGGCATTGGCATCCCTCGGCACGTGTCGTCGCCCTCGGTTCGAAGCTGCTTCTGAAGATACGCCGATCCACGGGACTGACCAGGGGCGATAACGCAACTGCGTTCGACCCAGCGACCGTCCGGCGCCGAAGGCGTACAGGCGGCGGGGGCGGCGCGGCGTCGCCGGGCGGCGCGGCGGAAAGGTCGCACGCGGAGGTGGTGACGCGATCGGCGGCGCGGCCTATCGTGGGGCTCGCCGATCGACATCCGGGTTTCGGAGACGACCATGACGGGACTTGCGAAGGCCCTCGCCGCCCTGGCGCTGCTGCTGGCCGGCGACGTCGCGGCGTCGGCATGCGACTGTGCCATTCCGCTCGATCGGGAGCGTGCCGTTCTCTCGAATTTCCGCGAGGTGGATTTGGTCGCCAAAGGTCGCTGGGTGCGGCCGCCGAAGCTTCCAAAGGTCGACGGGCGATCGGTCGGGCATGCCGAGTATCGGATCGAAGAGAGCTGGAAGGGCGCCCCGGTCGGTACGGTGATCCAGGTGGAGTTCACGTTGTCGGAGGACCCGGCCGCCGATTGCACGCATGGCAAACCGAAGGAAACGGAGTTCTTCCTGGTTCCCGTTCCGAAACCCGGCACCTATCGGCTGACGCCCGGATGTTCCTACCATCCGACGCAGGCGCTGCTCGACATCATCCACGAAGAGCGATCGCGACGCGAGGAGGCCGCGAAAGATGGCGATGCCGCAGCGCTGACCGAACTCGGCCAGTTCTATCGCCGCTACGGCTTCCGCGGGGAAGCGATTCAGACATTCCAGCGATTGCTTGCGATGGATCCCGCCGATCCTTGGGCGATGAGAGCACTGGGCGACGCCTACTTGGCGGCCGACCGCATCCGCGAGGCGATCGAGATGCTCGAAAGAGCGACCATGCCGGCGCCGATGGATGGAAAGAACGCCATTCTCTTCGCTCATGCCAAAGGTCTGTCGCGCAGAGTTTCGGCCGGAAGCGCGTCATCCCCGGGCGCGCGGGATGCGCTTTCCCTGAGCAAGAAGGACTTCCGGGAAACCGAATTCCTCGATCTGACGCTTTCGTAGCTCGACCTGACCGACGGCGTCTTCGAGAAGACGACGTGGGACGCCGTCAATTTCAAAGCGGTCACGATCGAACACGCGGTCTTCACCGGCAATCGCTTCTCGGGCGTGTATTTCGAGGACACGCTGTTTCGCGACGTGGCGATCCGCGACACGGTGTTCTCCGGCGGCGCCCCCTCCGGTCTGCGGTTCGAGGATTCGGAACTCGCCGGCGTAAAGTTCGAAAAATCGCGTCGGCTTACGCTCAACCTGACCAACGTTCGGCTGCGCGACGTCGATTTTTCCGGGATTCCGGTCTCGGACGACTTCCGCACCACCCGCTTCGACCACGTCCGGTTCGATCGCTCCGACCTTCGCGACAGCGATTTCAGGGGCGTCGATCTGCGCTCGTCGTCGTTCGCAGGAGCCAAGCTCGACGGCGTGACGATCGACTGCGCGACCCGGTTCCCCGACGGCTTCGATCGGTCGAAATTCCGGTTCGAGGGCGTCTACACCGCCTGCGGCGAGTGAGCCCGGGCGGCGTGGCGCGCTGAGCCGTTACGCGGCCCAGGCGAAACGCGCTCGGATCTCCGCGCGGCCCCGCGTTCCGGACCTCCCCCTCGCCGTCAGCGGAAGCGGACGATCAGCGCCTCGGCATCGGCGTCGCCGGAGGCCACCGACGATTCCACGCCTTCGAACACCGGGCCGAGGACGGTCATCTGATCCGGCGCGCCGAGCCGCTTGGCGGCGGCGTAGCCGAAGGCCAGACGGACGGACTTGGCATGGAGGACGGCGAGCTGCTTGCAGCGCTGCGCGAGCAGACGGACCGCGGAGCGGTTCCACTCCGCCACGTCGATCCGCAGTTCGCCGGCGGACACCGTCCGGATCAGCCCGGCGAATTCCGCATAACTGGCTTCGAGGTTCTGGGTCATTCGGTCGTCTCCCCCATCGGGCGCCGATGCGGCAGCCGTCTCCCTGTGTGGTCGATGGAACGGCCGGCCGCCTTGATCTCGCGCAGGTCGACAACAGATGAGGGCCGGCGACGTTCCCGTGCCGACCCTCGATTTTTAGCTCCGCGTGCGTTCGCGCCCCTCAGGCGGCCGAAGCCAGCCCCGCGTCGCCCTCGGCGAAGGCCACCGCGGCGGCGGCATGGAGCAGGGTGCTGTCGTAGATCGGCAGGGCGGAATGCTCCTGGCCGATCAGCAGGCCGATCTCGGTACAGCCGAGGATCACCGAATCGGCGCCGGCGGCGCGGCCCTTCTCGATGATCTCGACATAGGCGGCGCGCGACGCCGCGCGCACCGTCCCGCAGCACAGTTCGTCGAAGATCACGTCGTGGATCCGGCCGCGGTCGGCGGCGTCGGGGACGATCGGGTCGAGGGGGAAGCGGGCCTTCAGGCGGTCGAGATAGAAGCCGTGCTCCATGGTGTAGCGGGTGGCGAGCAGCAGCGGCCGGCGGCGGCCGGCGGCGACCAGCGCGGCGCCGGTGACGTCGACGATGTGGATCAGCGGCACGTCGAGGGCGGCGGCGACCCGGTCGGCGACCAGATGCATGGTGTTGGTGCAGATCAGCACGCAGCCGGCGCCGGCGCCGGCCAGGCGGCGGCCGATGTCGGCGAGGCGATCGGCGGCGCCGTCCCAGTCGCCGGCCTTCTGCAGGGCGACGATGCTCTCGAAATCGACCGAATGCAGCAGGATCTCGGCCGAGGCGAGACCGCCGCGCCGGGCCCGGACGATCTCGTTGATCGCCTTGTAATAGGTCGCGGTGCTCTCCCAGCTCATTCCGCCGATCAGTCCGATGATCTCGCTCATGTCCGTCCTCCGCCCAGGTTCGAAGAGACCCTAACGCGGGCGGGATCGAAAATGTCGGCCTGGTGGGGCGGCGCGGCGCGCGCCGACGCGGTTGATTTGCGTATCTTGGAAAAATATTTGAAAATCCGCGCGCCGATGAGAAAGGGCTTCGAAATGCAGCGCGCCGAGACCGATGAACGCGACCGAAAGATCCTGACGGCGCTGCAGGCCGACGCCTCGGTGCCGATCGGCCGTCTCGCCGAGGCGGTACATCTGTCGGTGTCGGCCTGTTGGCGGCGGATCAAGGCGATGGAGGACTCCGGTCTGATCGCCAAGCGGGTGGTGCTGGTCGATCGCCGCCGCGCCAACGTGCCGACCACGGTGTTCGTCGGCATCCGCACGTCGCGCCATTCGATGGACTGGCTGGAGAGCTTCCGCCGGGCGATCGCCGACATTCCCGAGATCGTCGAGGCCTACCGCCTGACCGGCGAGATGGACTACCTGCTGCGCCTGGTGGTGCCCGACGTCGACCATTACGACGCGGTCTACAAGCAGTTGATCTCGCGGCTCGACTTCACCGACATCACCTCGTTCATCGGCATGGAGGAGATGAAGTTCACCACCGCGGTGCCGGTGACGTATCTGTGAGGGGGGGCGGGCCTGGAGGCGGTTGCGCGCGGATCGCGGGTTCGGGGGGCAGGGACTCGCCGCAGGCTACCCTTCTCCCGCGAGGGGACCTTTGCGCAATTTCCCGATTCTTTTCGCTGGAGATCGAGCTCTACCGTCGCTCCCGGCGAGCGCAGCGAGGGAAGGGAGCGCAGCGAGGGAAGGGAGCCTAGAACTTCGGTAAGTTACTGAAAATATTATGGATCCCCTTCCCGGCGCGTGCCGCGCCGCCGGGGATGACGGCGGTGGGTGTGCACCCTCTCGGGTATCCGTTCGAGCGGATCGAAGACCCTGGGACAGATTGTGCAAAGGTCCCGCGAGGGGAGAAGGGGAAGGGGCTGTCCGTGCCGTCGCCGCCGCCAAGCAAAACCGGCCGTGATGTCGTCCCCTCCCCCCTCGAGGGGGAGGGACAGGGAGAGGGGGCGCGGCGGAGCCATCGGGTCTCGAGAGCGGAAGCGAGTCACAGCTCAGCCCCCCCTCTCTGTCTCTCCCCCTCGAGGGGGGAGAGGACGGTGTGGGACCGACCTTCGACCCTCGAAGGTCGGACAGGGGGGTACGAGCTCGACCGCGAGTCCAGCGTCCGTGGCCGCCCCCTCATCCGGCCTTCGGCCACCTTCTCCCGCGAGGGGAGAAGGAAGAGGGCGCGGTGCGGCGTGTCGCGGCCCATGTCATGCCGTGCGCCGCATGCCGGCGCTCGACGCGCGCGCCCCGACCGCGGTTTGACCGGCGCGGGGCGTGAGGCTAGAGACGAGTCTCCGGTCCGCCGTCCTCATCTCCCCGGGTCCCCCGCGTGCGTCGTCGGCGTGCCGGGGCGGCCGATCGATCGAGTGTCCATGACCCGTATCGTCCTCGCTCCCCTCCCCGCGCGCGCCCGTCGGCGCGGTCTCGCCGGCGCGATCGCGCTGCTGCTCGGCGTGCTCGCCGGCGCGGCGCCCCTCCGCGCCGCGGAGGTCGACGTCGGCGCCCTGGTGGCGGCGATGAGCCTCGAGGAGAAGCTGGCGATGGTGCGCGGCGCCGTCGATCCGCTGGGGCTCGGCGGGGCCGGTTACATCGCCGGGGTGCCGCGGCACGGCATTCCGCCGCTCCGAACCGCCGACGGGCCGGCCGGCATCGAGGCGCGGGCCGACGCCACCGCCCTGCCCTCGCCCGAGGCGCTCGCCGCCAGTTTCGATCCCGGCCTCGCCGAACGCTACGGCCGCGTGCTCGGGCGCGAGGCGCGGGCACTGGGCATGGACGTGGTGCTGGGGCCGCACGTCAACATCGCCCGACTGCCGGTGTTCCACCGGGTCAAGGACGAGTTCGGCGAGGATCCGCTGTTGACCGCGCGGATCGGCGCCGCCGAGATCCGCGGCATCCAGGCGGAAGGGGCGATGGCGATGGTCAAGCACCTCGCCGCCAACGACCAGTTCCACGGCCAGGACGTCGCCGACTTCCGCATCTCCGAGCGGGCGCTGGCCGAGATCCATCTGCCGCCGTTCGAGGCGGCGGTGCGCGAGGCCGGCGTCGCCTCGGTGATGTGTGCCTACAACCGGGTCAACGGCCCGTTCTCCTGCGCCCAACGCGACCTGCTCACCACCTTCCTGCGCGACCGCTGGGGCTTCGACGGTTTCGTCACCTCCGATTGGGACGCGGCGCGGGCCCAGGCCTTCGGCGCCGGGCTCGACGTCGAGATGCCCGGCACCACCGCGCCGACCTGGTACGGCAAGCTGGCGGCACGAGGCGCCCGCGATCCGGCGGCGATGGAGCGGCTCGACCGAGCGGTGACCCGAGTGCTGGTGACGATGCGGCGATTCGGCCTGCTCGCCGGGGCGTCGCCGTGGCGCGGACGGGCGGTGGTGCCGCCGCGCCCCGTCCTCGATCGCGACCGCAGCGCGGCGGTGGCGCGCGAGGTCGCGACCCGCGGCGCGGTGCTCCTGAAGAACGACGACGAGCTGCTGCCGCTCGGCGCCTCCGGGGCCCGCGGCGGCGTGCTGTTGGTCGGCGCCACCGCGGCGAAGCTCGCGGCCGGGGCCGGGGTCGAGCGCGCCTACGGCTTCCGCGACCGCGAGGTCTCGCCGCTCGACGCGCTGCGGGCGACGCTGGGGCCGACGGTGCGGATCGATCATCGCGTCGGCATCGATCTCGAGGGCGAGACCATTCCCGCCGAAGCCCTGACCTGGAGCGACACGCCCGACGACGCCGCGGCGCTGGCCGCCCGCTCGGCGAGCCCGAGCGTCGAGCGGGGACTGGTGCGCATGGCCTCCCATGACCCCGACGGCGAGGCCGACGTCGATTCGGTGCTCGACTTCACCGGCGCCGCGGCGCTGCCGGCCGGCGGCGACTGGACCTGGGCGGGGCTGCTGACGGTGCCGACCAGCGGCGTCTACGACCTGATGGTCGAGACCTCGGGCGGCCGGGCGCAATTGCAGTTCGCCGATCGGACGGTGAGTTCGGCGCGGATCGGCGCCAACGGCGGCGTCGCCCATCCCTGGTCGAGCGTGGTGACCACCGCCGACGGGCTCGACGTGGTGCCGCTGCGGGTGCGGCTGGCGGCCGGCCACCACTACCAGATCCGCCTCACGGCGAGCGCCCAGGCCGACACGCCGCTCGAACTGCGCTTCGCCTGGGTGACGCCGCAGGCCCGCGAGAAGGCGCTGCGCGAGGCGGTCGAGGCGGCGCGCAGCGCGGCGACGGTGGTGGTGTTCGCCCACGAGGACGGATTGCCGCCTGACCGCGACACGCTGGCCCTGCCGCGCGACCAGGACGCGCTGATCGCGGCGATCGCCGCGGTCAATCCGCGCACCGCGGTGGTGCTGGCGACCGGCCGGCCGGTGACCATGCCGTGGCTCTCCCGGGTCAAGGCAGTGCTGCTCGGCTGGTATCCCGGCCAGGAGGGCGGATGGGCGCTCGCCGATCTGCTGGCCGGCCGCGCCTCGCCCTCCGGCCGCCTGCCGCTGACCTTCCCGGTCCGCGACGACCAGACGCTGGCGACGGGGGAGCCGCAGCGCTATCGCGGCCTCGACGAGGTGATCGCCTATGACGAGGGCGTGTTCGTCGGCTACCGCTGGTACGACGAACGCGGCGAGGCGCCGCTGTTCCCCTTCGGCCACGGGCTCGGCTACGGCCGCTTCGCCTGGAGCGATGCGGCGGTGAGCGCAGTGGGCGACGGTTTCGAAGCGTCGGTGACGGTCCGCAACGTCGGCACGCGCACCGCCGCCGACGTCGTCCAAGTCTATCTCGCTCGCCCCGAGACCCTGCCCGAGGGTCTGCCGATGCCGCCGCGGGCGCTCGCCGGCTTCGCCCGGGTCGAGTTGCCGCCGGGCGGCGAGACGCGGCTGACGATTCCCTTGGAGCGGCGACGCTTCGAGGCGTGGTCGGAGCGCGAGCACGGCTGGCGGCTGGTGCCGGGGACGAGGGTCGTGGAATTCGCCGCCTCGTCGCGCGACGTGCGGCTGACCGCGATGGCGACGCCGCGCCCGTGAGCCCACTGGGGCGTCACTCGGCGGCGGCGCGGCGCAACTCGGCGATCAGCGCCGGCCCGAGGCGGCTCGCCATCTCGGCGCGCACCGGCTCCAGGGCGGCGACCCAGGCGGCGCGCTCCTCCGGCGTCAGGCGCAGGAAAGTGGTGTGGCCGGCGGCGATCATCGCGGCCAGCGCCGCCTCGTTCTCGGCACGGGCGATGCCGTCGGCATAGACCGTCGCCTCGCGCATCGCCCGCTCGAGCGCGGCACGCAGATCGGCCGGCAGGGCCTCCCAGACCTTCTGATTGACGATCACCGCATAGCCCAGATAGCCGTGATCGGAGAGGGTGGCATAGCGCTGGACCTCGTCCATCTTTTGGGTCGCCATGTTCGACGGGGTGTTCTCGGTGCCGTCGACGAGGCCGGTCTCCAGCGCCCGCCGGGCGTCGGCGAAGTCGATCGCCTGGGGCACCGCGCCGAGCGCCCGCATCTGCGCCTCGAGCACCCGCGACGCCTGGATGCGCATGCGCAAGCCGCGGAAATCCTCGGGCCGGCGCAGGGGCCGGTCGGCGCTCATCAGCTTGAAGCCGTTGTCCCAGAAGGCCAGGCCGACGATGCCGCGGTCCTTCAGGCGGGCGAGCAGGGTGCGGCCGATCGGGCCTTCGGTGACGCGGTCGAGGGCCTTGGGCGAGGGGAAGGCAAAGGGCAGGTCGAAGATCTCGAACTCCGGCAGACCGAGGGGGGCGAACTTGGCCAGCGACGGCGCCAGCATCTCGACGGCGCCGAGCTGCAGCGCCTCGAGTTCCTCCTTGTCCTTGTAGAGCTCGCTGTTGGGATGGATCTCGATGCGCACCCGGCCGCCGGTCGCGGCTTCGGCCAGTTCCTTGAACTTCTCCGCGCCCTTGCCCTTGGGCGTGTCGGGGGCGACGACATGGGAGAAGCGCAGGACGATCGGATCGGCGGCGGCCGGCGCCGCGGCGAACGCGACCGCGACGATCGCGACGACCAGGGCGGCGAGCCCCCCGCGGCGGGACGGTCCGGCGATGCGGGCTTGCAGGACCATCGGCGCCCCTCTCCCCTCGGGCAATTCGCTCTGCGGAGGCGAGCGGTTGCGCTATCCTGCCACGACGCGGTCGCCGCCGCACCCTCGCCCGAGACGGATCCCGCCGTGACCGACGCCGCTCCCTCGCCGCCCGCCGATGCCCCGCCCGCGCGGTCGCGGTTCGCGCGGCGCCGTCCGGTCCGCCGGGTCGCCCGCATCGTCGAGGCGATGCCGCTGGCGGCAATCCTGGCGATCGTCGCCCTGCTCGGGTCGCTGGTGTGGTTCGCCGACCGCAGCGAACGGGAGGAGGCGCGCGACGCGCTGATTCGCGATGCGCTGTGGGTCGAGCAGGCGCTGCGCTTCCAGATCGAGGCGGCGCGGGATTCGGTCGAACGGCTGGCCCTCGATCTCGCCGCGGGGCCGGTCGCGGTGGAGGGGGTGGCGGCGCGGCTGCGGACGCTGATCGCCACCCACCAGGAAGTCGCCGGGGTCGACTGGTTCGATGCCGAGGGCCGGGTCGAGCTGAGCGTGCCGCCGGCCGATCCCGCCGCCGCGCCGGCCGTGGCGCCGGAGCTGCGGATGCGCGGCTTCGGCTTGGCCCACGCCGTCCCGGGGACCGGCTACGTGGTCGATCTGGTGACCCCGGTGCAGGCGCGCGCCACCCGGGTCGGCACGCTGGTCACCCACGTCCGCCTCGATCGGCTGGTCACCGCCCACGTGCCGTGGTGGATCACACAGAACAGCCGGGTGGCGCTGACCGCCCGCGACGGCGTCGAGCTCGCCGCCAAATCGTCGCTCGATCCCGGGCCGGTGGCGCTGCGCCACGAGCTGAGCTTCGACCCGCCGCTGCCCGACGTGGTGCTGGTGCTGGCCGCCCATCACCGCGGCACCAACCTCGCCCGCAACAGTCTGGTGGCGGCGATCCTCGGTCTGGCGGCGGTGGCGGTCGGCTCGCTGGTCGCGCTGATGCGTCACTACCGCCGCCGCCTCGACGCCGAACAGAGCCTCGAGGAGGCCGAGGCGCTGCGCCGGGCGATGGAGGAGAGCCTGACCGTCGGCATGCGGGCGCGCGATCTCGACGGGCGGATCATCTACGTCAATCCGGCGTTCTGCCGGATGGTCGGGTTTCGCGCCGAGGAACTGGTCGGCCATCCGCCGCCGATGCCCTATTGGTTGCCCGATCTGGTCGACGAGACGCTCGCCCGCCACAAGGCGCTGACCGACGGCACGCTGGGCCCGTCGAGTTTCGAGACCCGCTTCCGCCGCGCCGACGGCAGCATCTTCGACGTACTGGTCTACGAGGCGCGCCTCGTCGACGCCGACGGCGTCCACCGCGGCTGGATGGGCTCGATCATCGACGTCACGGCGCGCAAACGCGCCGAGGAGCTCGACCGCCTGCAGACCGAGAAACTGACCCACACCGCCCGCCTGATCACCATGGGCGAGATGGCCTCGACCCTGTCGCACGAATTGAACCAGCCGCTGGCGGCGATCGCCTCCTATGCCGCGGGCTGCCTCAACCTGCTGCGCGACGGGCGGTCGGGCGGCGAGATGATCACCGCGCTGGAGAAGGTCGAGGCGCAGGCGCGCCGGGCCGGCGGCATCATCCGCCGCGTCCACGACTTCGTGCGCAAGCGCGAGCCGCGGTTCGCCCCCCTCGACGTCGCCGAACTGATCGGCGACCTCGCCGCCTTCGTCACCCCCGATGCACGCAAGGCCGGGGTCGAGATCGAGATCGCCGCCCTGCCGCCGAACCTGACGGTCGAGGCCGACCGGATCCTGATGGAACAGGTGCTGCTCAATCTGATGCGCAACGGCATCGAGGCGATGGCGGCGACACCGGCCGGCGATCGCCGCCTCGGCATCGCCGCGCAGGCCGACGACGGCCACGTGGTGGTGTCGATCGCCGACCGCGGCAGCGGCGTCGACCCGACCACCGCCGATCGGCTGTTCACACCGTTCTTCACGACCAAGCCCGAGGGCATGGGGATGGGGCTCAACATCTGCCGTACCATCGTGGAACTGCACCAGGGTCGGCTGGACTTCACGGCGCGGCCGGGGGGCGGTACGATCTTCGCGGTGACCTTGCCGCTCAAGATCCGCGAGGCGACGGCATGAACGGCACGACCGATCCGGGCACCGGCGACATCGCCGTCCACGTCGTCGACGACGATCCGGCGATCCGCGATTCCCTCGCCTGGCTGCTGACCTCCTGCGGGCTGCTGGTGACCGTCTGGGCCTCCGGCGAAGACTTCCTCGCCGCCTGGAGCGCGGCGATGCGCGGCTGCGTGGTGCTCGACGTGCGGATGGGCGGATTGTCCGGGCTCGACGTGTTGGCCCGCCTCGCCGCCGCCGGCTCGCTGCTGCCGGTGATCGTCCTGACCGGCCACGGCGACGTGCCGCTGGCGGTGCGCTCGCTGAAGCACGGCGCCTTCGACTTCATGGAAAAGCCGTTCGATCCGGCCGAGCTCACGGCCCGGGTGCGCGCCGCGCTCGATCTCGAGACGCGCCGCCACGCCGACCACCTCCAGGCCCGCGACCTGCACGCCCGCCTCGACAGCCTGTCGCCGCGCGAACGCGAGGTGATGGAGCTGATGCTCGGCGGATCGCTCAACAAGCAGATCGCCGACGAGATCGGCATCGCCCTGCGCACCGTCGAACTGCACCGGGCGCGGATCCTCGAGAAGTTCGCGGTGCGCTCGGCGGTGGAACTGGCCGGCCGGCTCGCCGAGGTCCGGCGCGACGAACGCCGCGGCGGGGCGCCGGAGGCCGGCGACCCCTTCGCCGACTGAAACCCCGCCGGCCCCGCGTCCCGCGCGAAAACCCCGAGATTCACAGGCCTGCGACCAGATAATGATGCGATCGCCCGAAACCCGGGGGTCGCCGTTAAATCGGTGTTCGCGAATGACGGCGTAGGGTTCTCGGCATGTGGGGGCGGTTTCGGACGAACACGGTGGGTGACAGAACGCACGGGTCGATCGTACGGCGGATCGGGCGCATCTTCGGCATCGCGGCGATCGACGATCGCCCGATCGACGAAGAGACCGCCCGGCACATCCGCGGCGATCAGATCGCGGCGATCGTCGACCTCGTGCCGATGAGTTCCGCCGCCAACATCGTCAACCTCGCCATCGTCGTCCAGGTCTTCCGCGGTCAGATCGCCTGGAGCTTCCTGGCGAGTTGGGCGGCGGCGGTGCTGCTGTTCGTCGGTCTGGCGCTGCGCAACTGGGTGAAGACCCGCGGCCGGACACGGCCGACCGCCTCGGCGCGGGCGATCGATCGCATGACGCTCCATGCCGTGGCGCTCGCCATCCTGTGGGGGCTGATGCCGATCGTCGTGGTGCCCGGCGCCGACGGCCAGCATCGGCTGATGATCGAGGTCCTGGCCACCGGCATGGCGGCCGGCGGCGCCTTCAGCCTGTCGACTGTGCCGCGCGCCTCGATCCTCTACGTGTGGATCATCATCGCCTCGCTGATCACCACCATGTTGATCGCCGAGACCCAGTTCGGTTGGCCCGCCCATCTGGTGATGGTGGCGATGTGGGTGTTGTTCGGCGTCTATCTGACCCGCAACGTCTCGGCGCTGGCCACCCGCTTCATCGAAAACGCCCGCAACCGCGCCGAACTCACCGAAAAGAACGACGTCATCGCTCTGTTGCTGCGCGATTTCCAGGAGCACGGCGGCGACTGGCTGTGGGAGACCGACGGCGAAGGCCTGTTGGTCGAACCCTCCGCACGCCTCACCGAAGTCTCCGGTCGGGCGGCCGGCGAGCTCGAGGGCCTGCCGATCCGCGCCCTGGTGGCCGGCGACCCGGAAGGTGGCGGCCGCCACCTGCTCGACGCGATGGAGTGGTACGACACCTTCCGCGACCTGATCGTGCGGCTGGAGATCGGCGACCAGATGCGCTCGTGGAGCCTCACCGGACGGCCGGTGTTCCGCGCCAGCGGCGTGTTCTGCGGCTATCAGGGGGTCGGCTCCGACGTCACCGAACGGCTGGCGGCCGAGGCCCGCGCCACCTTCCTCGCCGAGACCGACACGGTCACCGGGCTGGCCAACCGCCTGAAGTTCTCCTTCGAACTGGAGCGGGCGGTCGCCGACCCGGAAGGCGCCGGGCGGGCGACGCTGTTCTATCTCGACCTCGACCAGTTCAAGTCGGTCAACGACACCATGGGCCACCCGGTCGGTGACGCGCTGCTGACCCAGGTCGGCGAACGCCTGAAGGCGTGTTCCGGCCCGGGCATGGTGGTGGCGCGCATCGGCGGCGACGAATTCGCGATTCTCGCCCCCGCCGACGACCGCCCCGATCACGCGACCCAGGTCGCCGAAGAGATCCTGGCGACCTTCGACACGCCCTTCACCCTCGACGGCGCCGATTTCGCGATCGGCACCTCGATCGGCATCGCCATCGGTCCGGAGGACGGGCGCACGCCGCACGAGCTGATGAAGGCCGCCGACCTCGCGCTCTACCGCGCCAAGGCCGAAGGCCGCGGCATCTTCCGCTTCTACGAGCCGGGCATGGACGCCCGCGCCCGGCGCCGGCGGCAGTTGGAGCAGGGCCTGCGCGCGGCGATGGGCACCGAGCAGCTCTATCTCGTCTATCAGCCGATCATCGCCACCCAGAACGGTCAGATCACCGGCTTCGAGACCCTGCTGCGCTGGCATTCGCCGGAATTCGGCCACGTCTCGCCGGCCGAATTCGTGCCGATCGCCGAGGAATGCAAGCTGATCGTGCCGATCGGCGAATGGGTACTCAGGACCGCGACCCGCGAGGCGGCGAGCTGGCCGCGCCATCTCAAGATCTCGGTCAACCTGTCGGCGGTGCAGTTCCGCAATCGCCGGCTGCTCGCCACGGTGGTCAAGGCGCTCGACGACAGCGGCCTGCCGCCCAACCGGCTGCAGGTCGAGATCACCGAATCGACCTTGCTCGACGCCGGCGAACACACCCTGACGATGCTGCGCGACCTGCGCGTGCTGGGCATCCGGGTGGCGCTCGACGACTTCGGCACTGGCTATTCGAGCCTCAACTACCTGCGCAAGTTCCCCTTCGACAAGGTCAAGATCGACAAGCGCTTCATCGACGACATCGACACCAACGCCCAGAGCCGGGCGATCGTCAAGGCGATCCTCGACCTCACCGCGGCGCTCGGCATGTCGACGGTCGCCGAAGGTGTCGAGACCCATTTCCAGATGGCCGAGCTACAGCGGCTCGGCTGCGACGAGATCCAGGGCTACGTGATCTCGGCCGCCGTCGACGTCGACGCGATCCACGACATGCTGCGGCGCGACGTGGCCTGCGAGCCGGGCTGCGGCGAACTGGTCGAGCCGATCGACCTCGACTTCGTCGACATCGAGCCCCACGAGCTCGAGCACCGCGACGCCGTCGCCTGAGCCCGATCGGACCCGGCTCTAGCGCGGCGGATCGAAGCGGCGAGTCAGCACCGCGAGGCCGACCGCGGCGGCGATCACCATCGGCGTCACCATGCCCACCGCGAACAGCAGCGTGACGACCGCGTCGCCCCCTTCGGCGAGTCGCGCCAGCCCCCCACTCGCCAGTCCGGCGCCGACCGCGCCCGCCGCCACCGCGACGACCCCGAAGGCCGCGGCCCGGCCCGGCGAGGTGACCCCGCCGGCGCGCACCCACAGCGGCCAGCCGATCCCGCCCCACAAGGCAGCGGCGGCGGCGGCGGCGAGCGCGGCGGCGGTTCCGGCCCCGAGTTGCAGCACCAGCACGCCGACGAAGGCCGCGACGACCAGCGCGGCGGCGTAGGGCGCGACCCGCGTGGCGAGGGCCGAAGGTGCGGCGATTGCCGACGGTGCGACGGGCGCTCGGGGGGATTGGTCGATGTCGTTCACGCGCCTGTCCTCCACGGGGTATGCGGCGGCGGCGCAGTCGGACCGGCCGGTCGCGATCGGCGCCGTCCCCGCGCTCGTGGCGGTGGTCTGCGCGCTTCCTCTGCGTCGCGCAAGAGCGTGGGATCCGCGCGAATGGCCGCCGCCGGCATCAGCCGCGGTCGTCGGCGCGCGCCTGGGCGTGGCCCACCGCCACCGCGAGGCGGCCGGTGACGTATCCCGCGAAGGACCGTCCGAAGGCCAGACGGAAGCGCTCTGCCCCGCGCCGCCACAGCATCACTCCGGCCTTGCCGAACAGCGTGCGGGTGGCGCGCCCGACCGGAAAGGCCGCGAGGTCGAGATCGACCGGGATTTCGGCGGCGAGCGCTTCGGCGACCAAGGGTCCGGTGAGTTCGAGCGCGGCGTCGCGATCGCCGATTTCGACCAGCGACAGCGGCGCGGTGAGCGCGGCAAAGGCCGGGACGATCTCGGCGGCGGCTTCCGGCGGCGCGATCAGCAACCATTCGTCGGGACCGAGGCACAGCGCGGCGCGGCCCGCCGCTTCGGCCGTGGCGCCGACCGGCTCCGGCAGGACGAGACCGAAGGCCGAGGAGGCCGCCGCCACAGCGGCGCCGCGGGCGCGCAACACGAAGGCCGATTCGGCGGCGATCGGTCGGGCGGCGAAGCCGGCGGTTGCGGGCAGCGCCGGCAGATCGGCGAAGGCGTCGCGGCGGAGAAGCACGGGCGATCCGGTCTCAGGCATGGAGGCGGCGTCCTTCTTCGTCCCAGAACACGGGTGCGACCACGGTGGCGGCGATCGATCCGCCGGGCATCGGCACGTGCACGATCGTGCCGATCCGGCTGCGGCCGTCCTCGACCACGGCGAGCGCGATGCCGCGCCCGAGATTCGGCGAGGCATAGGCGGAGGTGACGTGGCCGAGCGCATGGGTGCCGGGGGGGGGCGCCGGATCGGCGGTGATCTGGGCGCCTTCGACCAGCACCACCTCGGGATCCTCGACCCGCAGCCCGACCAGTTGGCGCCGTCCCGGGCCGGCGAGATCGGGCCGCGCCAGACCGGCCTTGCCGACGAAGTCCGCTTTGGCCCGCCCGACCGCCCAGCCGAGGCCGACGTCGTCGGGGGTCAGCGTGCCGTCGGTGTCCTGGCCGACCACCACATAGCCCTTCTCGGCGCGCAGCACGTGCATCGCCTCGGTGCCGTAGAGCGTGCCGCCGTGGCCCGCAACCCGCGCGGCGAGGCGGTCCCACAGGGCGGCGCCATGATCGGCCGGCACGTTGACCTCGAAGCCGAGTTCGCCGGTGAACGACACCCGGAACAGCCGCGCCGGGATCCCGGCGACGGTGCAGGTCGCGACGCTCATGTGGGGGAAGGCTTCGGGCGCGAGATCGAGGCCTTCGACCAGCGGCGCCAGCACGGCGCGCGCCTGCGGCCCCTGGATCGCCATCACCGCCCAGCGCTCGGTGATCGAGGTCGCCCAGACGTCGAGGTCGGGCCATTCGGTCTGGAGGAAGTCCTCCATCAGGGCATGGACGCGGGCCGCGCCGCCGGTGGTGGTGGTGACGTGGAAGCGGTCGGGAGCGAGGCGGGCGACGATGCCGTCGTCGTAGACGAAGCCGTCGTCGCGGGTCGCCACCACGTAGCGGCAGCGCCCGACCGGCAGCTTCGCGAGCGCGTTGACGTAGAAGCGGTCGAGGAAGGTCGCGGCATCCGGGCCGACCACTTCGATCTTGCCGAGCGTCGAGGCGTCGAACAGCCCGACCGTGGCGCGCACGCTGCGAACTTCGCGGGCGACCGCCGCGCCTTCGCTCTCGCCGGGCGCCGGGAGACACAGGGCGCGCTTCCACTGGCCGACGTCTTCGAACACCGCGCCGGCGACCGTGGCGCGGGCATGGGCCGGGGTGCGGCGGACGGGATCGAACAGATCGCCGCGGCTCGCGCCGGCGAAGGCGCCGAAGGAGACCGGCGTATAGGGCCGCCGGAAGGTGGTGAGGCCGACCGCGGGCAGGCTCGTGCCGGTCGCCGCGGCGGCCACCGCCAGCGCGTTGATGTTCGAGGTCTTGCCCTGGTCGGTGGCCATGCCGGTGGTGGTGTAGCGCTTGACGTGTTCGATCGAGCGGAAGCCCTCGCGCACCGCCAGACGAATGTCCTTGGCGGTGACGTCGTGCTGGAGATCGACGAAGGCGCGGGTGCGGTCGCGATTCCCTCCGTGCGGCGCCTCGCCGGCGAAGCCGCCGATGTCGATCGCCGTGCCGGTGGCGGCGAAGCGGCGCGCGGCGACAGCGCCGTGTCCCGCGTCGCGGGCGGCGGCCGCGCCGGCGGCGAAGCCCTCGTCGAGGCAATCGGCGAGGCTCGCGGTGCCGTTGCAAGCGCCGGCCGAGCGGGCGGCCTCGTGCGGCGTGCCGGGCAGGAAGGTGGCGCGCGCGGCGTCCCAGCGCAGGCGGCCGCGCGACTGGGAGAAGAGATGCACCGACGGCGTCCAGCCGGCCGAGGTCAGCACCAGATCGCAGGCGAGGGTCTCGCCCGCGGCAGTCGTGCCGTCGGCGCGGTGGCGGGCGGTGACCACGCCGGTGACGGCGGTCGAGCCGAGCACCCGGTCGATGCCGGCGCCGGTCTCGACGGTCAGGCCGGCGGCGCGGGCGACTGCGGTGGCCGGACCGCCGTCGGGGCGAAGATCGAGGATGCGGACGATCTCGACGCCGGCGCTCCTGAGATCGTGGGCGGCGGCATAGGCCGAATCGCTCGCCGTATAGACCACTGCCCGCGCGCCAGCCGCGACGCCCCAGCGGTTGACCCAGGCGCGCGCCGCCCCGGCGAGCATCACCCCCGGGCGATCGTTGTCGGGGAACACCAGCGGCCGCTCGAGGGCGCCGGCGGCGATCACCACCTGAGCCGCGCGGACCTGCCACAGGCATTCGCGCGGCAGCGCCGGATCGGGCGCGGCGCGATGGTCGGTGACGCGTTCGAGCAACGCGACGAAATTGTCCTGGTAGTATCCGAAGGCGCAGGTGCGGGTGAGCAGCGTCACCCGCGGGTGGGCGGCGAGCGTCGCCAGCGTCGCGGCGATCCATTGCGCCGCCGGGGCGCTGTCGATGGTCGCGGCGGGTTCGGCGAGCAGCGAGCCGCCGAATTCGGGGCCCTCGTCGCAGAGGATCACCCGGGCGCCGCTCTCGGCCGCCGCGAGCGCCGCGGCGAGGCCGGCCGGACCGCCGCCGGCGACCAGCACGTCGCAATGGACGAAGCGTTGGGCGTAGCCGTCGGGATCGGCGGCGGTCGGCGCCCGGCCGAAACCGGCGGCGGCGCGGATCACCGGCTCGAACACCTTCGACCAGAAGCTCTTCGGCCACATGAAGGTCTTGTAGTAGAAGCCGGAGACGAAGATCGGCGACAGGAGATCGTTCACCGCCGAGACGTCGAAGGCCAGCGACGGCCAGCGGTTCTGGCTCTCGGCGACGAGGCCTTCCCGCAGTTCGACCTCGTTGGCGACGAGATTGGGCGTGGTGCGCCCGGCGTCGCGGATCACCGTGACCAGGGCGTTGGGCTCGTCGGAGCCGGCCGAGACCAGGCCGCGCGGGCGATGGTACTTGAACGAGCGGCCGACCACTTTGACGCCGGCGGCGAGCAGCGCCGAGGCGAGGGTGTCGCCTTGGAAGCCGGTGTAGCGGCGGCCGTCGAAGGTGAAGGCGATCGGCCGGGTGCGATCGATGCGTCCGCCGGTCGGGGTCCGGAAGGGGCCGGTCATAGGGCAGCCTCCGCGGCGAGGGTCTCGGCGAGCCGGGCGAGATCGGGGGCCGGATCGCCTGGGCGATAGGACATCACGAACTTGTCGGTGACGGTGTGGCGCACGGCGTTGAAGAAGCGCCCGCAGCCGTGCAGGTGGCGCCAGCGTTCGGCGATCAGGCCCTTGGTGTTGGCCCGGAAATAGAGCGCCTCGGCGAGTGCCGTGGGGTCGGCGTCGGGGCTCGGGCGGGCGACATGGGCCTCGCCGGCGGCGACGAACTCGAGTTCGGGGCGGGGGCCGCACCAGGGACAGGGGACGAGCAGCACGGGCGGGATCCCTCTCAATGCGCCACGGCGGCGGCGGCGGCTTCGTCGATCAGGCGACCGCGGGCGAAGCGGTCGAGCCCGAAGGGCGCGGCGATCGGATGGGCCTCGCCGCGGGCGATGGTGGCGGCGAGCAGATGGCCGGCGCCGGGCGTCGCCTTGAAGCCGCCGGTGCCCCAGCCGCAGTTGACGAACAGGCCGGGCACCGGGGTCGGCCCGAGGATCGGCGACCGGTCGACGGTGTTGTCGACGATGCCGCCCCAGTTGCGCATCATCCGGACGCGGCGGAGATGCGGGAACAGCTCGCAGATCGCGTCGAGGGTGTGGGCGGTGATCTGCAGGCCGCCGGTCTGGGAATAGGACACGTATTGGTCGGTGCCGGCGCCGATCACCAGATCGCCCTTGTCGGACTGGGAGATGTAGGCGTGGATGGTGTTGGACATCACCACGCAGGAGATCAGCGGCTTCAGCGGTTCGGAGACCAGCGCCTGCAAGGGCGTGCTCTCCAGCGGCAGGCGGCCGAGGCCGGCCATCTCCAGCACCACCGAGGTGTGACCGGCCGCCGAGACGCCGATCTTGCGGGTGGCGATCGCCCCACGGGTGGTGTCGAGGCCGGTAACCGCGCCGTCGGGGCCGCGGCGGATGCCGGTCACTTCGCAGTTCTGGAGGATGTCGACGCCGAGCGCGGACGCCGCGCGGGCGAAGCCCCACACCACCGCATCGTGGCGGGCGACGCCGCCGCGCCGCTGCAGCGTGGCGCCGCCGATCGGGTAGCGGATGTCCTTGGAGATGTTCAGGCCGGGGCAGAAGGCGCGGGCCTCTTCCGGGCTCAGCCATTCCGAATCGATGCCGGCCAGCCGGTTGGCGTGGAGGTGGCGGGTGAAGCTCTGGACGTCGTGATGGCCGTGGGCGAGCATCAGGATACCGCGCGGGCTGAACATGACGTTGTAGTTGAGGGTCTGGGACAGGTTTTCCCAGATCTTCAGCGAGTGGTCGTAGAGCGCCTCGGAGTCCTCGAGCAGGTAGTTGGAGCGGACGATCGTGGTGTTGCGGCCGGAATTGCCGCCGCCGATCCAGCCGCGCTCGACCACCGCGACGTTGCGGATGCCGAATTCGGCGGCGAGGAAATAGGCCGCCGCCAGACCGTGACCGCCGCCGCCGACGATCACCACGTCATAGGCCGGCTTGGGCTCGGGCGAGCGCCATTGCTCGGGCCAGTCGCGATGGGCGGAGAAGGCGTTGCGCAGGAGCGACAGGAAGGAGAAGCGCACGGCGAGACACTCCGACAGAGACGCCCGGAAGCGCCGCGGCGCGATCCGACCCCGCCATGGGAGCCGCAGCGGCGGCCGTTGTAAAGGGGACCGGCGACGCGTGTCGGCGAGGCCCAGCGCCGCGTTTGCGGAGCCCCCTCGCGAGCAGCCCCGCGCGGGGCGCAAACCCCTGCCGCCGTGGCCGAAATCGAGCGCCGAGAAGAATTTTTTCCCTCACGTTTGTTTGAATCGTGTCGGGACCGGACCCTGGGCCATTGTCTCCGTGCAAATACGGATCCCGTCGTGCGCGACTCGACGAGCCGCACGCTTCGGGTGCCGTCCATCGGGAGAGGGAGTTCCATCATGTCGACGACGCTGCTCAAGACCATCGCCACGTCCATCGTCCTGGCCGCCGTCGCGGTGAGCGCCGTGTCCGCCGCGGATCCGATCGAGACCCGCCGCGCGGTGATGAAGGGCAACGGTGCGGCCTTCGGCGGCGTCCTGGTCAAGACCGCCAAGGGCGAGACCCCCTACGACGCCGCGGCGGTCAGGGCGGCCCTCGACGCTCTGGTGACCAAGACCGCCGGCTTCACCGATCTGTTCCCGAAGGGCACCGAGACCGGCGGCGACACCGCGGCGGCGCCGAAGATCTGGGAGGATCCGGCCGGCTTCAAGGCGGCGCTCGCCAAGCTCCAGGAGACCGCCAAGGCCCAGACTCCGGCCGCCACCACCGACCTCGCCGGGCTCAAGGTGGCGGTCGGCGAGATCGGCAAGACCTGCAAGGGGTGCCACGACAGCTACCGCATCTCCAAGAACTGAGCGGTCGACCGCGGGTCGGGGCGGACGGGAGGCCGTCCCGACCCGCGGGGAATCGTGCTATCGGCGGGGCAGGAGATTCGACCATGGGAAGCGCCTGGCTCATCCGCCTGACGATACTGGCCGGGGCGGGCCTGGTCGTGGCCGCCGGTGGTCTGGTCATCACCCGACCCCAACGGATCGAGCCGTCGCGCCTCGCCGGCTTTTCGGCCGATCTCGCCAACGGCGCCTATCTGTTCGACGCTGCCGGCTGCGCCTCGTGCCATGCCGCGCCCAAGGCGGAAGGGCCGGAGCGCTTCAAGCTCGGCGGCGGCCGTCGTCTGGCGACGCCGTTCGGCACCTTCCACGTCCCCAACATCTCGCCGGACCGGCGCACCGGCATCGGCACCTGGACGGTCGCCGAGATCGTCGATGCGATCGCCGCCGGGGTCGGGCGCGACGGCAGCCACCAGTATCCGGCGATGCCCTACGCCTCCTACGGGCGGATGTCGCTGGCCGACGCCCATGATCTGGCGGCCTTCCTCAAGACCCTGCCGGCGGTGGAGAACGAAGTGCCGCCGCACGAGCTCGGCTTCCCGTTCGGGATCCGCCTGGGGATCGGTCTGTGGAAACTGGTCAATTTCAATCCGGGGCCGGTGGTGGCGCTTCCCGCCGCGACGCCGGAGGTGCTGCGTGGCCGCTATCTGGTCGAAGGGCCGGGCCATTGCGGCGAGTGCCACACGCCGCGCGACGCCGGCGGCGGCACCTTGCGCAGCCGCTGGCTCGCCGGCGCCCCGGCGATGGAAGGCCCGGGTCGCGTGCCGGACCTGACGCCCCATCCCAAGGCGCTCGGGCCCTGGTCGGTCGCCGACATCACCGGCTATCTCGAGACCGGCTTCAAGCCGGACGGCGACACCGCCGGCGGACCGATGGTCGAGGTGATCGACAACACCGCCCGGCTGACCCCCGAGGACCGGCGGGCGATCGCCCTCTATCTCAAGGCGGTGCCGGCGATCGCGCCCGAGCCGCGGCCGGTCACGGTGAAGTGAGCGGGTCCACGCCCGGCCCCGGCTGGGCGGTCTCGGCGAAGATCCAGGCGCCGTAGGCGCGGCTCGCCGCCGCCACTTCCAGAACCAACAGCGCCGGCAGGTCGTAGGGGTGATCGGCGGCGATCGCCGCCATCGCCGCTTCGGCGAGCGTCCGGCGGGTCTTGGCGAGCAGCGCGACCTCGCCGGCCTCCTCGATCGCCCCCTGCCAGCGGTAGATCGACTGCACCGCCGGCAACATCACCACGCAGGCGGCGAGGCGGCGCTCGACCAGCGCGCGACCGCAGGCGCGCGCCGCGGCGAGATCGGGGAAGGTCGACCAGACGATCACCGGGCCGTCGCCCTCCGGCGGGTTGGGGTCTGCCATGTCCGTTCTCCCCTCACCTTCGTGGTCGCCCCGCGTTGACCGCCCCTGCCCCGGCATGGGATCAGGGGGAGCAGGGACGCGTAGCGTAGACCCCAGGCCACGAGCCGGGGAAGAGATGTCCCGTACGAGGAAATCGCCGATGTCCGGACCGCGGGGCCACGCCCGTCGCAAGATCGAGAACGTCGCCTTCATCGCCTCGGCGAGCGAAGAAGCCGAGGCGGCCAAGCGGCGCCTGTCGCATCTCTACGGCTCGTCGCCGCCGGACATGGCCGACGTGATCGTCGCGCTGGGCGGCGACGGCTTCATGCTGGCGGCGCTGCGGCGCTTCCTCGATTCCGGCAAGCCGGTCTACGGCATGCATCGTGGCACCGTCGGTTTCCTGATGAACGAATATCGGGTCGAAGGCCTGATGGAGCGGCTGGCCAAGGCGGAGGTCACCCGCATCCGACCGCTGTCGATGACGGCGATCAGCGCCGACGGTACGGTCCACGAGGCGCGCGCCTTCAACGAAGTGGCGCTGTGGCGCCAGACCTATCAGGCGGCCAAGCTGAAGATCGTCATCGACGGGGTCGAACGTCTCGAGGAAATGGTCTGCGACGGACTGATCGTCGCCACGCCGGCCGGATCGACCGCCTACAACTTCTCCGCCCACGGGCCGATCATCCCGCTCGACGCGCCGCTCCTGGCGCTGACCCCGATCAGCCCGTTCCGGCCGCGGCGCTGGCGCGGGGCGCTGGTGCCCGACCGCGCCGAGATCCGCGTCGAGGTGCTCGACTTCGTCAAGCGGCCGGTTGGTGTCGCCGCCGATCACACCGAGATCCGCGACGTGCTCGAAGTCACGGTGTCGCAGGACCGCCAAGCGGAGAGCCTGCTGATGTTCGATCCCGAGCACAATTGGGAAGAACGGATCCTCGCCGAGCAGTTCCAGTACTGAGGCGCCGGCCGTTCGGACCAATCGGAGCGATCTCGGGAACGGAAATTTAAAGAAACCGCCCGATCATGCCATCGCGTTCAAGTGGATCCGCGAGCGTGGTCCGCCCACGATCGTGGGCCGAGGAGAGGCCGGGGCGAACCGGATCCGGAGGGTTTCATGGCCAAGCGCGTCACTCCCGTCGTCGACGACACCGAAGCCGACATGACCGACGCGGGACTCGGGATCGACGAGACCACGGTCTTCATCCAACCGCCCAACGACCTGCGCAAGAAGACGCGGCCGTCCGCCCGCAAGGCCGGCGACCCCGATCCGGTGGCCGCGGCGGAAGCCGCGCTGCAGCGCATGGCCGAGAGCTTCGACGGCTGGATGACCGAAGAGACCCAGCGGCTCGCCGCCCTGTGGACCCAGGCCGACGCCTCGGGATTCGATCCGGAATTGCGCTCCGACTTCTATCGCGCCGCCCACGACATCAAGGGTCAGGCGGCGACGCTCGGCTATCCGATCGCCGGGCGTATCGCGGCCAGCCTGTGCCGCCTGCTCGACGGCACCGCGCCGGAGCGGATGCCGCGCGAACTGGTGCGCCAGCACGTCCAGTCGGTCCGGGCGATCATCTCCGAGAACGCCCGCGAGGATTCGAGCGACACCGCGCGGCTGCTCGCCGACCGGCTCGACGAAGTCACCGACGACTATCTCGAACAGATCGCCACGGCGGCCTGAAGCCGATTCCGACCCCGCGGCGGCTCACGCCGCCCGATCGGCCTTTCGTGTCCTCACGCCGCCCGTCGCTCGGACGGGCGGGCGCCGAGTTCGGCGCGCAGGGCGGCCTGCAGATCCCCTTCCATCGACGCCAGAACCCGATCCGATTCGCCGACGTCTTCGTCGGCGGCGAGCCAGTGCGCCGGCAGGTCTTCCGGGCGGACGTGGCTGAACAGGCCCCAGGGCTCGTCGATCGCTTCCTCTTCGAAAGCCGGCGCGGGCGCCGCCACGGCGACGATCGGCGCGACCGGGTCGGCGGCCGGCGGCGATTCGGGCTGCGGCTGCGCCGTCGCCGGGGCCAGGGCCGCGACCGCGGGCTCGGCCGGCGGGGCGAGGCGACGGGCTTCGGCGGCGTCGCGATGGGCGGTCATCACCGCGCGCATGTGATCGCGGCCGGCATCGGCGGCGAAGCGGCGCAACAGCACCAGGAGATCGTCGGCGTCGCGCCGCTCGAAGGCGGTGTAGCGGGTCAGCACCCGTTCGACCAGGCGGCGGGCGAAGCGGGCGCCGTCGCCGGGCCGACCGTCGAGGCCACCGGTCTCGCGGGCGAGGTCGCGATGGACCTCGAGCGCCGCGACCAGTACCGGATAGGCGCGCTCGGGCAGGCCGGCGCGGGTGTGGAGGGCGCGCAGGCCGGTGCGGCGGCCGTCGGCGAGCAACGCGGCGACCCGTGCGGCGGGCAGGCCGGCGAGCACGGCGAACGACTCTTCCACGAAGCGCAGATCGCCGACGCAGGCGGCGCGCAGCAGCAGGCGGGTGGTCAGTTGGCCGCTCGCCCGCAGGTGTTCGACCAGCGCCGCGGTCTCGTCGCCGTCGGCGCGGCCGGCGAGCGCCACGGTGGCGCGGTCCTTGGCGTCGCGGGTGACCTCGGCGACGCGGGCCGAATCGCCGAGCGCCCGGTCGACGACGTGACGGCCGATCGCTTCGGCGAGCTTTTCCAGCACCCGGTGACGCAGAACGATCGGCACGTCGGGGCGACTCATCAGCGCCTCGCGCAGATCGGCGAAGTCGCCGAACCGTTCGACCAGGCTCTCCAGGGCGGGCGGCGGCAGGTCGGCGCCGGGATTGGCGAGGAGGCGCAGCGCCGACGGACGCTCGACCACCGCGGCGAGCGCCACGGCGACCGTCGGGCCGACGCGGGGGCGATCGGCGACGGCGGCGCGGACGCGCTCGTCGCAGGTCGCGACCAGCGCCACCAATTCGGGGTCGATCAGGTCGGGCGAACGGCCGGCGACCACCTCGGCGACGTCGGGGTGATCGTCGAGCAGGCTCTGCAGGAGATGACGCGGCGCGCCCGGGGCCTCGCACAGGACCTCGGCGAGGCGGCGGCGGACCACGACCTCCTCGTCGTGGGCGACCAGGGTCAACGCGGCTTCGGCGGTCTCGCGCGTCGCCTCGTCGAGCTCACCGGCGCGGTGGGCGCGCACCAGCGGCGCGACGGCGGCGATCCGCCCCTCCACCGAGGCCTCGCCGATCCAGAGGAAGAACCTGTCCAACACCATGCGACGCCCTGACGATCGAGCGGGACGCGGCGCCGGAGGTCGATCGGCCGCGCTTTCCCTCGTCCGACGATGCTGACAGGCAGACATTAATGATCGGTTCACCATGAAACCGCGCGGCGCCCCAGTTCGGCACGACGGGCGGCGCGTGGCTAATCACTCGCCCGCGCGGGTTGGTGGAGAGGCGCGATTCGGGAGCGGGGGCGAGGCGTGCGACGAGCTCAGCGGCCGATATCGGCGCGCAGGCGGCTGCCGATGGTGAGGTCGAGCGGGCGCGGGGCGCGGCGGACCGGGGCGTCCGGGATCGCCGTCGCGAGGTCGCCGCGCGCGGCGATCGCCGCGGCCGGGGCGGTGGCGGCGCTGATCGTGGTGGTGCGGACGCGGACCGCACCGGCGGCGGCGGCAGTGGCAGTGGCGTCGGCGGCGGTCGCCTCGGTGAACAGGCGCGGCGTCGGGACGGTGGCGCCGCGGGCGGCATCGACCATCGGCAAGGGCTGATCGGGCGCACCGGTGGCGACCCGGGTCATCAATCGGCTCGGCCGGGCGATCGGTGCGGGATCGGCGACGGCGAGCGGCGGCGGCGCGGCGAGGTGCAGCGGTGCGTTGGGATCGACATAGGGGATGCCGCCGGCCGGGGCCGCGGCCGAGGCGCGGGCGACGGCGGTCAGGGTCGCCGTGGCGGGCCGCGACGCGGTCGGCAGCGTCTCGGCGAGCGCCACCGCGGCGGCGGCATCGTCACCGCGTTCGACCGGATCGGAGCGCAGCAGCAGCGTGAAGGCATCGGCGGAGGACTTGGCGCGCCAGCCGTCGAGCCGCGGTCCGAGCAGCGGCGACGAGCCGGTGCGGGCGCCGGGCAAGGTGCCGTCGGCGATGGTCGCCTTGAGGTGGCGCAGCGCCATGGCGGGATCGGTGGCGGTCTCGGCGGCCCCGAGCGGTTCGGCGGCGACGGTGGCCGCGGCCTGGGCCTTGACCATCAGGGCGACGGTGCCGGGATCGGCGCGGCCGCCGGCGAGTGCGGCATGGGCCTCGGTGATGCGGCGGGCGGTATCCGAGGTGGCGGCGGTGGTCGGCCCGGTCAGGCCGGCGAGCAGTTCGGCGGCGGTGCGCGGGCGCCCGTCCTTGCCGTAGAACAGCGCCGGATTGGCGGCGGCGGCCTTGGGGAAGGCGATCGCCGCGGTGGTGGTCGGCTCGGCGGAGGCCATGCGGATCAGCTTCACCGCACCGGCGGCGCCGAGCACATGGGCGGCGTAGAGCTCGCCCTCGGCGGGGGGGCGGCCGAGCGCGTCGCCGAGCTTGGCGGCGTTCTCCTGGGTGAACTTGCCGGCCATCACCGAGGCGACCAGGGGATCGGTCTTGAGCGCCAGGATGCGCGACCGCTCGGCGGGATCGGCGACGGTCCAGCCGCCCTTGCCGTCGGCGGTGATCTTGTCGGCGAGCCGGTCGAGGCCGACCGACGGGCCCTGACGCTTGACGAGGTCGAGCCAAGTCTGGTCGACGAACTGGAACAGGCCCTTGGCGGTCGAGGTCGAGGCGCCGAGCTCGGTGCGGTGATCGGATTCGCGGCCCGAGGTCTCGAGCAGATAGCCGAAGGACGTGCCGGTGGCGTCGGCGGCGGCCTTGAAGGCGCCGGCGATCCGCCGATTGACAGTGCCCTTGTCGTCGATCTGCATCGTCGGACTCGTTCCTCGCCGTCCACCGTCGCCGTCGTGCGGCCCGGCTGGGCCACCGAGCCCCCGGCGGCGCCGTCCGCGGACGTCGCCGGCGCGTCCTCACCGTCGGTCGAACGGCGCGGCGGCGCTCGAAATTCTCGCCCCGAGCCGCCACCCGACCTCCGCGCGGGGATCGGATACCCGGCGGACGCGACCTGCGACCCACCGTCTGCCGAGGGTGCCACGATTCGCGCCGAAACCAAGCCGTCGTCGTAAATTGTTTCGGCTCGGTCGCCGTTTCGCGGCCGACAGAGCCGGCAGCGGCGCAAAACCGCATGACGGCCGACCGTCGTCAAGACTACATGAAGTTTCGGCTTGCTGTCGCCCGAGGGATTCGGCGGCGGCCGCCGCTCCCTCCCCTCCCCTCGCTGTGACGGACGGACCCGACGATGCGCTCTCTCCTCCTCGTCGCCGCCACGGATCGGCCCGGGCTCGACGCCGCCCTCGCCTCCGCCGCCGACGTGGCGATCCTCGATCTCGCCGATCTGGTGGCGCCGGAGGCCAAGGCCGAGGCGCGGGGCGCGATGGTCGCCTGCCTCGCCGCCCAGGCCTCGAACCCGGCGCGGCCGCGGCTCTACGTGCGGATCAACGGCTTTTCCAGCGGCTTCGCCGATCTCGACCTCGACGCGGCGGTGGCCGCAGGGGCCGAGGGCATCGTCCTGCCGCGGGCCGGCGGTGGCCCCGACGTGACCCGGCTCGACGCCAAGATCGCCGTCGCCGAGGCGATCCACGGCATTCCCGACGGGCGCACGCGGATCGTCGCCAGCGTCGCCGAGACCGCCCACGGGGTGTTCCAGGTCGGCAGCCATCGCGGCGCCTCCCATCGCTTGGCCGGTCTGGTGTGGGATCCGGAGGCCTTGGCGCGCGACCTCGGCGCCGCGGCGACGCGGGCGCCCGACGGCACGCTCCACGACGCCTTCCGTCAGGCCCGCACCGCGACGCTGCTCGGCGCGGTCGCCGCCGAGGTGGTGGCGATCGACGCCGCCTGGACGGGCGCCGCCGACGGCCTCGTCGCCGACTGCACGGCGGCGGCGCGCGACGGCTTCACCGCCAAACTGGCGGTCCATCCCGGTCAGGTGGCGGCGATCAACGCCGCCTTCACGCCGTCGCCGGCGGCGGTGGCGGAAGCGGCGGCGGTGGTCGAGGCGTTCCGGGCGAGCGGCGGCACCGGTGCGGTGGCGTTCCGCGGCCGCAGCCTGGAACGGCCACAGCTGATGCGGGCGCTGGCGACCCTGGCGCGGGCCGGGCGCAGCTGAGGCCCGAGGGCCGTCAGAGCCCGCCGGCGCCCGGCGGCCGGCTCATCTGGAACAACTGATCGACCACCACGTAGTCGCGGTAGCCGCAGCGCGCCAGGGTGCGGGCGCGGGTCATGTCGAACAGGCCGTCGACCATGCAGGAGTCGGCGAGGTGGACGCCGACCACCTGACCGATCACCATGTGGTTGTCGGAGGGCGTCCCTGCGAGGGTGCGCGGGTTGAGCCGCTCGACCACCCGGCACTCGAGCGCGGCGGCGGCTTCGGCGACGCGCGGCGCGGCGACCACCTGCGAGGCGACCTCGGTCAGCCCGGCGAATGCGAATTCGCTGACCCCGCGCGGCAGCGGCGCCGAGGAGCGGTTCATCGCCTCGCGCAGATCCCAGGTGGCGAGATTGACCACGAACTCGCCGGTCTCGGTCGCGGCGGCGATCGAATCCTTCCAGCCGTTCGACGAGAACAGCACCATCGGCGGGGTGTCGGCGACGGCGGTGAAGAAGCTGTAGGGCGCGAGATTGACCGCGCCGGAGGCGCTGCGGGTCGAGATCCAGCCGATCGGCCGGGGCGCGCAGATCGCCTTGAACGGGTCGTGCGGCAGGCCGTGGCCCTGGGCGGGGACGTAGAACATCGGGCTCACGCGCTCCAGTCGGAGAGGATGTCGTCGAGCGACGGGCGGGGACGGTCGACCGGCGGGACGGTCGGCGTGCCGATCGCCACCAGACCGGCGAAGCGCTCGCCAGGTCGCGCGCCGAGGATCGCCGCGGCCTCGTCGTCGTAGCAGCACCAGCCGGTCAGCCACTGCGCCGAATAGCCGAGCGCATGGGCGGCGAGCATCAGATTGAGCGTCGCGGCGCCGGCCGACAGCACCTGCTCCCATTCGGGCACCTTGAAGTGCGCCGTCGGCTTGGAGATCACCCCGACGGTCAGCGGCACCGCCGAGAAGCGGGTGGTCTCGATCGCCGCCTTGGCCGCCGGGGTGTCGGGGAAGCGGGCGGCATAGAGCGGCGCGAGGCGGGCGTCGAGGGCCGCCCGGGCCTCGCCGCGGTAGAGCACGAAGCGCCAGGGAGCGAGCTTGCCGTGATCGGGCACGCGGGCGGCGACGGTGACGATCCGCCGGATCTCCGCGTCGCTCGGGCCGGGTTCGGCGAGCTGGACGTGGGACACGGTACGGCGGGTCTCGAGCAGGGCGAGCGCATCGGGCATCGGCAAAGGGGCCTCGGTCGATCGGCGAGCCGGAGGGTGTGCGGCGGTCGCCTTGGGGGGCGGTCAGGGAACCGCCGAACCGCGGGCTTGTCAACGCCGGCGGGAGAAGGTGGCCGAAGGCCGGACGAGGGGGCTGGACCTCTCCTCTTCGTCCGAAGGCCTGATTTCGGCGTGTCGCCGCTACGCGGCGCCCCCTCATCCGCCGCTTCGCGGCACCTTCTCCCGCGGAGGGAGAAGGTGGGACCCGCGGGGGAGGCCCGAGCGCGACCGGCGCGAGCGCTCCGCCCGCGCTTCGGACTTGAATTCGCCATGGCTATGGGGTTCGTAACGAAGTCGGGCGAGAGTCGACAGCGCGAGACCGCGACCGCCCTTGCCACGAGGCTTCATCGACGTGACCACCGCTCCCAGCGCCGCTCCGTTCTTCCGGTCCCGCCGGCCGGCCGCCATCGCCACGGCGCTCCTGTGGGCGTTCGCCGCGACCTGTCCGCCGACCGGCGCCTGGGCGCAGGCCGCCGGCCAGCCGCTGCAGCTGCGCCCCCCCGTCGATCCGGCCGGACCGATCCCCTATGCGCCCAATCCGCCGCCCACCCCGCCGGCGCCCGCCGCCGCGGTGCAGCCGCCCCCGCCGGCCCCGGCCGAAGTGGTGGCCAAGGCCTCGCTGAAGCTCTCGGCGCTGGTCACCGAAGACGGGGCGCCGATCCGGTCGGGACTGGTGTGGCGGATCTTCCAGGAGAAGACCCCGACCGCCAACGACGACAAGATGCAGCTGATCGTCACCGCCTCGGGCGGCGACGCCGAGTTCCGCCTCGATCCCGGGTCCTATCTGGTGCACGCCGCCTATGGCCGCGCCGGCGCGACCACCCGGGTCACGGTGGCGGCCGACAAGACGCGGCGCGAGACGCTGATCCTCAACGCCGGCGGCCTCAAGCTGGGGGCGCTCGGTGCCGGCGATCTGCCGCTGCCGGCGGAAAAACTGACCTTCGACATCTACGCCAAGGACGCCGACCAGCGCGGCGAGCGCCAGGCCCTGGTGCTCGGGGTCAAGCCCGGGCGGATCGTCCGGCTCAATGCCGACACCTATCGGGTGGTCGGCCGCTACGGCGACCTCAACGCGGTGGTGCGCGCCGAGATTCACGTCAATCCCGGTAAGCTGACCGAGGCGACGGTCTATCACAAGGCGGCGCAGCTGACCCTCAAGCTGGTCAACGAGGTCGGCGGCGAGGCGCTGCCCAACACCAGTTGGCTGGTGCTGACCCCGGCCGGCGACACCATCACCGAGAGCGTCGGCGCCTTCCCGACGATCGTCCTGGCGGAGGGCGATTACGCCCTGGTCGCCAAGAATCAGGACCGCATCTTCACCCGCAACTTCACCGTCCAGGCCGGGTTCGATCGCGAGATCGAAGTGGTCGCCGACGACGGCCGCAAGAACTGACCCCCGCGACGACGGTCAGGCGATCTCCTCGGCGTCGAGGGTGACCACCCCGGCGGCCTCCAGCCGAGCGCGCGCGGCGGCCAGCGACCCGTCGAGATCGATCGCCCGCGAGGCGTCGTCGACCAGCACCGTCTCGAACCCCGCGGCGCGCGCGTCGAGCGCCGTCCAGGCGACGCAGAAGTCGGTGGCGAGACCACACACATGGACCCGGGTGATGCCGCGGGCGGAGAGCAGCGCGGCGAGCCCGGTGTCGGTGCCGTCGGCCTCGCGGAAGGCCGAATAGCTGTCGACGAAGCGGTTGGCGCCCTTGCGCAGGATCACGAAGGCGTGAGGCACGGCGAGATCGGCGGCGAGCGCCGCGCCGGGGCTCGCCTGGACGCAGTGGACGGGCCACAGCACCTGCGGACCGTAAGGCAGTTCGACGGTGTCGAAGGGCGCCCGGCCGGGATGGGCGGCGGCGAAGGAGCGATGATCGGCGGGGTGCCAGTCCTGGGTCAGCACGACCGAGGAAAAGCGCGCCGCGAGCGCGTTGACGACCGGGACGACCTCGTCGCCGGCCGGCACCGCCAGAGCGCCGCCGGGCAGGAAGTCGTTCTGGACGTCGACGACGATCAGACAATCGGTGGTGGAGGGCATCGGCGTCTCCCGAGTGAGGCGGGCCGCCCGGCGCGCGGGTCGGCGGCCGTGATGGGTCGCTCGCCTGGGGTAGCAGACCCGAATCCGGTGTACAACGGACGATGACGCCCCGCTGTCGCCCCTGACCGAGACCCTCGCCATGCCCGTCTTCCCCGACCCGCGCCGTCCTCCGCCCCGCCCGCTGGTGCCGCGGTCGCTGTTCGGCCGGCTGTGGCGGTTCTTCCTGCCGGGGGCGATCGCCCTGATCGCCGCGGCGATCCTGACCGGGGTGGTCGATACGACCGCGCGCCCGGCCTGGCTGTTCGCCGGCGGGGTGGTGATCGCGATGATCGGGGTGGTGAGCCTGCTGCGCCATCTGTGGGATCAGGGCCGTGCGGAACGGGCGGCCCGCGACGAGCGTTCCATGAGACGCGAGGAGACACGCCGATGAATCACGACCATTACGACGACGCCTATATCCGCGACATCCTGACCTCGGTGAAGACCATCGCCCTGGTCGGGGCCAGCGCCAATCCCGAGCGCGATTCCTTCATCGTGCTGAACCGCCTGCTCGCGGTCGGCTACGACGTCACGCCGATCAACCCGGGGCTCGGCGGCGACGAGATCGCCGGCCGGACGGTGGTGGCGCGTCTCGCCGATCTGCCCCATCCGGTCGACATGGTCGACGTGTTCCGCAATTCGGCCGCCGCCGGCGGGGTGGTCGACGAGGCGATCGCCATCGGCGCCAAGGTGGTGTGGCTGCAGCTCGGGGTGCGCGACGACGCCGCGGCGGCCCGCGCGGAAGCCGCCGGGCTGAAGGTGGTGATGAACCGCTGCCCGAAGATCGAGTTGGCGCGGCTCGGGATCGCCTGACGGGCGGTGCGGCGCCGCCCGCCCCTCACTGCAGGGACAGGAGGCCGCGGAGGTCCCAGGGATCGCCGCCGGCGGCACCGTGCAGATTGTCGATGCGCCAGCCGCCGCCTTCGCGGACGAGCGAGAACACCAGCGTGTCGTCGGCGCCGGCGGTCTTGCCCTTGGCCACCGGCAAGGTCGCGCGGACATGGGCCTTGGTTGAGTCGACATCGACCACCACCAGGGTCGGCTTGCCCGGCCGGCCGTCCTGGGCGTTGAAGAACAGGTCGAAATCGATCGGTCCGACGTCGCCGTCCTCGACCTTGGCCTCGGCGGCCTTCCACAGATCGACCAGATCCTTGGCGAAGACGCCGGTGCGGCCGGCGGGCTCTCGCCAGAAGTCGGGCTCCTTGCGCCGGCGCGACGCCGCGAGCCGGTCGTAGAGGCCGGCCACGAAGGCGGCGGGATCGCCGGTCTCGGCGCGGGCCGCAACGGGTGCGAGAAGTGCGACGGCGAGGCCGGCGAGGAAGGGACGGCGCGAGATCATGGGTCCGAGTCCTCCGACGTCCGGATGGCGACGTCTCGACGATGGTGACGATCATTAGCGGATTTTTCGCGGCCGTGCAGCGTCGGTCGGGCGGGTGCAGGACTGCGAACACGCGGCGTGGGATCGCGACGACGCCGCCGCGGGGTTCCGCTGCGGCGCCCTCTTCCTTCTCCCCTCGCGGGAGAAGGTGGCCGAAGGCCGGATGAGGGGCTGAGCCTCTCCATCGGCGGAGTGCCGAACTCGAACCGCCGCCCCCCTCATCCGCCCCTTCGGGGCACCTTCTCCCGCGAGGGGAGAAGGGAGGCGCGGCGAATCGCTGCCGTCGCTCGGCGCCGAGTCGCGCTGGACGATCGCTCGCTCCTGCTTCGGCGTTTGCGCTCGCACGCGGATCGCGCGACAACGATCGTGTTTCATCGGCGGCCGCGGCCGCGGTACGGAGTGTGCCCCATGACCGATTCGAAGCCCGGATTCTCCACCCTCGCGGTCCACGCGGGCGCCCAGCCCGATCCGACCACCGGCGCGCGGGTGACGCCGATCTACCAGACCACCGCCTTCGTGTTCGAGGACGTCGATCACGCCGCCGCGCTGTTCGGGCTGCAGGCCTTCGGCAACATCTACACGCGCATCACCAACCCGACCACGGCGGTGCTCGAGGAACGGGTGGCGGCGCTGGAGGGCGGCACCGCGGCGGTGGCGGTGGCCTCGGGCCACGCCGCCCAGCATCTGGTGTTCCACACCCTGCTGCGCCCGGGCGATTCCTTCGTGGCGTCGCGGCGGCTCTACGGCGGCTCGATCAACCAGTTCAACCATGCCTTCAAGAACTACGGCTGGGAGGTCCATTGGGCCGATACGGAAGATCTCGCGGCGGTGGAAGCGGCGATCGATGCGACCACCAAGGCGATCTTCGTCGAGAGCCTGGCCAATCCCGGCGGCTTCGTCACCGACATCGCCGCCCTCGCCGAGATCGCCCACCGCGCCGGCATTCCGCTGATCGTCGACAACACCATGGCCACGCCCTACCTGTGGCGGCCCTTCGAGTATGGCGCCGACATCGTCGTGCACTCGGCGACCAAGTTCCTCGGCGGCCACGGCAATTCGATGGGCGGGGTGATCGTCGACGGCGGCACCTTCGACTGGCTGAAGGACGACCGCTATCCGATGCTGTCGGCGCCGCGGCCGGAGTACCAGAACATGGTGCTCGGCCAGACCTTCGGCAATTTCGCCTTCGCCATCGCCGTGCGGGTGCTGGGGCTTCGCGACATCGGGCCGGCGATCTCGCCGTTCAACGCCTTCCAGATCCTGACCGGCATCGAGACCCTGCCGCTGCGCATGGCCAAGCACTGCGCCAATGCCCTCGAGGTCGCGACCTGGCTCGCCGCCCGGCCGGAGGTGGCGTGGGTCAACTATGCGGGGCTCCCCGGCGATCCGCACCATGCGCTGGCCGCGAAATACCTGCCGAAGGGCGCCGGGGCGGTGTTCACCTTCGGGCTCGCCGGCGGCTACGAGGCGGGCGTGCGGCTGGTGTCGAAGGTGGCACTGTTCTCCCACCTCGCCAACATCGGCGACACCCGCAGCCTGGTGATCCACCCGGCCTCGACCACCCATCGCCAATTGTCGGACGCGCAGAAGATCGCCGCCGGCGCCGGGCCGGACGTGGTGCGGCTGTCGATCGGCATCGAGGACGCCGCCGATCTGATCGCCGATCTGGAACAGGCGCTGACGCCCTGACGCCAGAGCCCGCGCCGTCGCCGGTCACAACCGGTCGGCGGCGTGGCTCAGGCCGGCGACCACCCGGCCGGGGGAAAAGACGCTGACCGCATGGGTCACCGCCGCCACCAGCACCAGCATCGCCACGCCCTGGTGAACGATGGCCAGCGACAGCGGCACCTGCAACAGCAGGGTGGCGATGCCGACCAGGATCTGGAAGGCGGCCATGAACCCGAGCGCGAAGGCGCTGACCCGGGCGGTGGCGGTGCGGCCGCTGACCACGATCGACACGAACTGGGCGAGCGCCAGCGCGAACAAGAGATAGGCGCCCATCCGGTGCAGGAACTGGACGGTGGCGTGGTTCTCGAAGAGATTCACCCACCATGGATCGTAAGCCATCAGCTCCGGCGGCACGAAGTGCTCGCCCATCATCGGCCAGGTGTTGTAGACGAGCCCGGCGTCGTTGCCGGCGACCAGGGCGCCGAGGAAGATCTGGACGAACACCCAGGCGAGCACCACCGCCGCGGCGAGCCGGCGGCGGCGCGACATCGGGCGGCTCGGCCGCCCCGCCTCGGCGAGTGTCAGGGCGGTCCACAGCAGCGCCGCGAAGATCATCGCGGCGAGCGTCAGGTGCACGGCGAGCCGGAGGGGCGCCACCGACACCCGGTCGACGAGGCCCGAGGCGACCATCCACCAGCCGATCACCCCTTGCAGACCGCCGAGCACCAGCAGCGCGAGGAAGCGCGGCAATTCCGCCCGGCGGATCGCCCCGGTGGCGAGGAACACCACCATCGGCACGGCATAGGCCACGCCGATCAGCCGCCCGAGCAGGCGGTGGGTCCATTCCCAGCCATAGATGAAGCGGAAGTCGGCGAGCGTCATGCCGGCGTTCATCAGCCGATACTGCGGTATCTCGCGGTATTTGGCGAAGGCGGCGGCCCAGTCGGCGTCGTTGAGCGGCGGCAGCGCGCCGAGGATCGGCGCCCATTCGGTGATCGACAGGCCCGAGCCGGTCAGGCGGGTGACGCCGCCGACCAGCACCATCAGCCAAACCAGCCCGGCGACCGCGAACAGCCAGAGACGCACCTTCGCCCGCGATTTCGGCCGAGGTGGCGCCGAGACGGTCGGGTCAGCGGACAATCGGGTAGCCATCGCCGTCTTCACTCCAGAGCCGGTTCCGAGATATAGCTCGCCCGGTCGGGGCCGACCATGGCCGCCGGCCGCGCGATCCCCTTGTTCCGTCAGGTCGGGCGAGCGACATGTCGCCGCCCCGCCCCCACCCGAGGACTTCACGACCATGCCCTCCGCGTTGCGCCGGTTCCTCGGCTCGGTCGTCCTGGTGATCGGCCTCAGCGTCTACGTGTTCTTCGCGCTGGCGATCGGCGACGTGGTCGCGGCGAGCAAGCCGGCGTGGGTGCAGCTCCTGTATTTCCTGATCGCCGGCCTCGCCTGGGTGCCGCCGGCGGGCCTGTTGGTGCGCTGGATGTACCGATCGGCGCCGCCGTCACACGGCTGACCCGTTCTACGCGACGTCCGGAGGATCGGATCAGGCGGCGCGGCCGGCCGGGCGGCGCTCGACGCCGACCGCCGTGACGGCCAGCACCTCCGGCGCACCGCCGGCGGTGAGCGCCGCGGCGAGGCGGCGCAGTTCGGCGGGCGGCAAGGCGGCGCCGTCGGCGAGAATCACCACGTCGGCCCCGGCGATCAGCGCGGCGGCGGCGTCCGTGGTGTCGGCGACGCCGAGATCGAGGATCAAACGGTCGTAGACCCGCTCCAGCGCCTCGAGGGTGCGGGCGAGATCGGCGCCGCGGCGGGCGGCGGCGGCGAGGCGGTGCGAGCCGGCGCCGATCAGATGGCCGCGCGACACCCGGTCGCGGACGATCACGTCACCGTAACTCGCCGATCCGTCGAGCAGATCGGCGAGACCGGCGCCGCGGCCGAACGGGGTGGCGGCGACTTCCGCGGCGGCGAGGTCGACGGCGCAGACGGTTTCGCCGGCGATCGCCCCGGCGCGCAGCAGCGCGAGCGCGGCGCGATGGGCGGTGGCGGCGGCATCGGCGGAGACCACGACGATGCGGCGCGGGGCGGGAACCTGCTCGGCGAGGCGCGCCCAGACACGATGGACCGGCTCGGCGACCGGCTCCTCGTCGGGCCCGCTGGCGCCGCGCAGAAAGGGCAACACCGACTCTTCGGCGGCGGCGGCGCCATCCTCGGTGGTACCGGCCAGGGCCGCGGCGAAGGACGCGGCGGCGTCGGCACCGGCACCGACGGACGGCATCTCGGCGGCGATAACCGCCGGGGCGGCGGCCTCGACGGGGGTTGCGGCGACCGTGGGGGCCGGCTCGAACACCCGGGCGAGTTCGGCGGCGACGCGGTCGAAGCGGTCGGCTTCGACCTCGGGGGTGGCGGCAGGCGGGGTGGCGCGCAGCACGCCGCCGACCACCACCGCCCGCAGGACCACGAAGAAGATGCCGAGGAAGGCGACCAGGGCGGCGGCGCGCAGGGCCCAGCCGACGCGGTCGAGCGGCCCGGCGACGGCCTGGGGCGCGGCGGCGCCGAGCGCCCGGGCGCGCACCGATTCGACGTCGATCGACGCGGCGTGGTCGATGAGATCGCCGAGCCGGCGGCGCAGATCGGCGGCCTCGCGGGCGAGGCGACCGGGATCGGCATCGCCGCCGATCGAGCCGGTGACGATCGGATCGACGTCGGCGGCGTCGGCATGGGCCTCCATGGCGTGGAGGCGGGCGTCGGCGGTGGCGAGGTCGGCGGCGTCCGCGGCGCGCAGGCGGGCGGCATCGCTGCGGATCTGGCGTTCGACGTCGGCGGCTTCGGCGTTGGCGGCGCGCAGCACCGGATGTTCGCCGAGATAGACCGCGCCGAGTTCGGCGACGCGCGCCTTGGCCGCGGCGCGGCGGTCGCGCAGACGCTCGAGCAGCGGCGAGCCGGTGAGATCGACGGCCACCGACAGGCCGGCGCCGGAGGTCGCGAGGCGCTGCAGCACCGGCAGGCGGGCGGCGATGCGGTTGCGCTCGGCGCGCAGCGATTCGATCCGCTGGGCGAGGTCGACGACGCCGCGGCGCGCGTCCGCGGAGCCGTCGACGACGACGGCGCGGCGCGATTCGACGTCGTCGAGGCGGCGGCGGGTCTCGGTGATCGCCGCGGTCGGATCGACCGTGGGACGGGCGGCGCGGGCGCTCGCGTCCTTGACGTATTCGTCGACCACCGCATCGACCACCGCCGTGGCGATCTCGGCATCGGCGCCGGTCCAGGCGACGTCGAGAATCGGCGAAGGTGCGTGGGCGACGACGGTGAGCCTCGACGCCAGACGGGCGGCGGCGCGATCGTCGGCGACGGGCGCACCACGCCACAGGCGCTCGAGACGGCCGAGCGGATCGAGGCCGACCGGCGCCAGGACGCGGTCGAGGGCGAGACCCGGGCGGGCGACGACCCGGCGGGCGAGTTCGGGCGAGGCGAGACGGCTCGCCTCTTCGGCGACGGTGGCGCCGATCAGCGCCGGCGACGAAGCGGCGGTATCGAGGGCCACCTTGACGCGGGCGGCGGCGACATGACCGGTGGCATCCGGCGACAGTGCCGCGACGGCGGCGAGCGCCGCGAGGCCGGCGGCGGCGGCGAGCGGACGGGCGGCACGACGCAGCGCCCGGAGCATCGCCCCGAGATCGATGGTCACGCCGCCGTCCCGTTCCGTATCCATGCCGATGCTCCTCCGAGCCGGCATGATCGGGCCGTCATGGTAAGCGCGAGGTTAATTCCGCGCCTTTCCCGCGCGTCGCGCCGCCGTCGCGGGCCCGGTTCAACCATCCCTTAACCATATCGCCGCAATGTGCTGCGAGGTGAGTGCGAGAGGTTCGGTCATGTCGTTGCGACTGTGGGGCGTGCTGATGCTGGCGGCGGCGATGGCCGGCTGCACGCATTATGTGCCGCCCGCCCCGGCCTTCCACGAGATCCTGACCGAGCCCTATCGGTACGACGCCGGCGACCGTCTGCGGGTCACCGTGTTCGAGCAGGCCAACCTGACCAACAGCTATCTCGTCGACACCTCCGGCAACATCTCGATGCCGCTGATCGGCGGCGTGCCGGCCAAGGGCAAGACCGCCACGGAACTGGCCGCGGCGATCGCCGCCAAGCTCAAGAACGGCTTCCTGCGCCAGCCCGACGTGTCGGTCGACGTCGACCAGTATCGGCCGTTCTTCATCATGGGCGAGGTCAAGAACGCCGGCCAATACCCCTATGTCGCCGGCATGACCGCCCAGACCGCGGTGGCGATCTCCGGCGGCTTCACCGCCCGCGCCGATCAGAGCGCGGTCGACATCACCCGCCAGATCAACGGCGAGCTGATGGTCGGGCGCGTGCCGGGCACCGACCCGATCCGCCCGGGCGACACGATCTACGTGCGCGAGCGCTTCTTCTGATCCGGAAGGCGACGCGACGCGCGTCGTCTCGACTCCGTTAACCTTGACGGACGTCGACCACGATTTCGCATTTCAGCTGCTTTCTCTTTCAACGCGACCTTCACCTTCCTCGGTCATCCTTCGGCCCGTCAGACGATCGACCGGACCTCGCCGACCTTCCCGGACGGTGGCGACGGTGCGGGCGTGCGAACGCCGCGCGTGCGGATCCGAGATCGGGAGCCGAAGATGAAGCAGATCGACCCCAAGACCCTCTTCCGCCAGAGCGTCGACCTCGGCGATCTCACCGAGACCGACGAGAGCTTCGGCGATCTGCCGCAGACGCCGCGCGCCGATACGAGGCTGTCGCAACAGGCGATCGAAGTGGCGGCGCTGTTCTCCGACCGACCGATCTCGCGCCGGCTCCTGACCGGCTCGGTGCGGACGCTGGAATTCTGCGCGTTGACCGCGGTCGGCTGGGCGACGCTGGCCGGCGGCGACGGGCTCTCGGCCACGGCGCACACGGTGCTGCCGCCGCTCGCCGCCGCCGCGACGATGCTGTTCGTCCAGGCCTTCGACGGCTACCAGATCGCCGCCTTCCGATCCTATTCGTACCAGCTCGGGCGCATCGCCGCGGCCTGGGCGATGGTCTTCGCGGCGCTGGTGGCGCTGACCTGGGTGTCCGGCCAGGAGGTCGGCCTGCAGCGCGACGGCACCGCCCTGGTGCGATGGTTCGCGATCGGCCTCGGCCTGTTCGCGGCCGGCCGGGCGCTGCTGACCCGGCAGGTGACCTCGTGGACGCGCGACGGCCGGCTGGAGCGCCGGGCGGTGATCGTCGGCGGCGGCAAGCTCGCCGAGGACCTGATCCGCTCGCTCGAAGCCCAGCCGGGCAACGACATCCGCATCTGCGGCATCTTCGACGACCGCACCGACGACCGCTCGCCGTCGATGGTCGAAGGCTATCCGAAGCTCGGGACGATCTCCGAACTGGTCGAATTCGGCCGCCGCACCCGGCTCGACATGTTGATCGTGGCGCTGCCCCTGTCGGCGATGGCGCGGGTGCAGCAGCTGTTGCGGCAATTGTGGGTGCTGCCGGTCGACATCCGCCTGTCGGCGCATACCGACAAGCTGCGGTTCCGGCCGCGCAACTATTCCTACGAGGGAGCGCTGCCGTTCCTCGACGTGGTCGACAAGCCGCTCGCCGACTGGGATGCGGTGTCCAAGCGCGCCTTCGATCTGGTGATCGGCAGCTTGGCGCTGATCGCGCTGACGCCGCTGATGATCTGCGCGGCGATCGCCGTCAAGCTCGACAGCCGCGGCCCGGTGTTCTTCCGTCAGAAGCGGTTCGGCTTCAACAACGAGGTGATCTCGGTGTGGAAGTTCCGCTCGATGTACACCGATCGCACCGACTTCGACGCCAAGACGCTGGTGACCAAGGGCGACCCGCGGGTGACCAAGGTCGGCCGGTTCATCCGCAAGACCTCGATCGACGAGCTGCCGCAGTTGTTCAACGTGTTGGTCGGCGAGTTGTCGCTGGTCGGGCCGCGGCCGCATGCGGTCAACGCCCAGACCGAAGACCGGATGTGGGACGTGGTGGTCGACGGCTATTTCGCCCGCCACAAGGTCAAGCCGGGAGTCACCGGGTGGGCGCAGATCAACGGCTGGCGCGGCGAGGTCGACACGCCGGAGAAGATCCGCCGGCGGGTCGAGTACGACATCTATTACATCGAGAACTGGTCGGTGCTGTTCGATCTGAAGATCCTGGCGCTCACCCCGTTCCGCCTGCTCAACACCGAGAACGCCTATTGAGCGACCGCACGGTCGCCTGATCGCCCCCTCGGCGCCGCCCCTCATGACGAGGGCGGCGCCGCTTCGCGTCGGGCGGGTCAGGCGCGGCGGATCTGATCGGCGCCGAGGACAGCGAGGACGACGCCGGCGATGCGGTCGATCCATAGGCGGACGCGGCGGCCGAGCGCATGGCGCAGGCCGGAGACGGTGGCGACGACGCCGATCCACCACAGGAGCGAGCCGCTCAGCACCCCGGCGACGGTGGCGAGCGCGACCCACGGATCGAAGCCGCCGGTCGGCGCGAGCGCGGTGAACACCGCGGCGAACATCACGATGGTCGGCGGGTTGGTCAGGGTCAGGGCGACCGAGCCGATCAGTACGCCACCGAGCGAGCGTGCCGCGCCGACTTCGGCGACCCGGCCGTCGTCCTTGGTGAAGAAAGTCTTCAGACCCAGCCAGATCAGGAACAGGCCGGCGGCGAGATGGAGCGGGCGCTCCCAGGCCAGCACGAAGGCCGAGACGCCGGCGAGCCCGAGGGCGGCGACCGCGGCATAGATCGCGTCACCCAACGCGATGCCGATGCCGGTGGCGAGACCCCAGCGCCAGCCCTGGGTCAGCGTGCGGCGCATGCACAAGAGGCTCATCGGCCCGACCGGGGCGGCGACGGCGAGGCCGATGCCGGCGGCCTGGAGGAACAGGAGGACGAGCGCGAAGGTCATGACGGGTCTCCGAACGGCGGCGAGGTGCGGCCGCGGCAGAGCTTAACCCAGGAGCGCCGCGCGCAGAACCGACGCGAGCGACGAGGGGGGCGGTCACCGCGATCGCGGCGACCCTCGGGACGATCGACGCCCTCGTCGACACTGCCGGCATCCGGGGCGCGCGCGCCTCGAGGACTTTACGCCGAAGAACGGGGATGCGATCATCGACGTCGCCTCGATCCGTGTCTTCTGCGTCTCCCGAGCCGTGGCACGTCCCATGATGCCGCGTGGCCGTGGCAAGATCATCGACATCCGTTCGGTCCAGAGCCGTCCGGCGCGTCGCGCCCCAGGCCGAGACCCGAGGCGGGGCGGTGATGTTCGCGCGGGCGCCGTGCACCGACCGGGCGAAACACGGTCTGCACATCCACGGCCCCACGCCCGGGTCTCTGGAGACCGCGACGACTGCGGCACGCGACGACGAAGCATTCGCGCCGGGACTGCGCAACCGGACGCCGGCGGGGCGCCGGCGGGGCGCCCGGAGACTTCGTCGGCGCCGCGGTGTTCCCGACCTCGGGCGCGTCCGACGTCGGTACCGGTCAGATCCCCAAGTCGACGGCGGCCCGATGTCCGGCGTATGAACGAAGATCCGAGACTCGTCGCCGACCGCGCTGGCCCGAGCTCGGACATCCAGAGATCGAAAGTCGCCCTCATGACCGCCTCGACCAACGCCCCGATCAATCCGGAATTCGCCGACCTCTTCGTCGAGGAGGCGTACAATCCCTATCGCAGCTGCATTCAGGGGCTGTCGAACGAGCCGATCACCGTGCGAGCCCTGCTCGCCCGCGCCGAGGCGTTGCTCGTGGACGATCCCGACTTCGGCGGGCTCGGCGACTTCTCGCTGGCGGCGATCGTCGAGCGACTGGCGACCAATCGGCCGCGCATCGCGATCATCCAGGGCTCGCCCGACCATCCCGCCCATCTCGCCGACCACGAGCATGCGCTACGCGCCGCCGCCCGGGTCTGGCAGAACGGCGGCGTGCCCTTCACCTTCGGCATTCCGGTGATCTGCGACGGCACGGCGCAGTCGAACATCGGCCAGAGCTATTCGCTCGCCTCGCGCAATCACACCGCGATGGCGGTGAACATCAACTTCGAGGGCCACAGCTACCACGCGGCTTACGTCATGTCGGGCTGCGACAAGACCCCGACCGGCATCCTCTCCGGGCTGGCGGCCGCCGACCGGGCGCGGCGCGAGCCGGAGCGCGGCACCGCGCCGGTGTGGGCGGTGTTCGTGCCGGCGCATGTGCTGAAGGGTGGCACCATCCCCAAGGCGACGCGGTCGAAGCTCGCCGACCTCCAGGCCAAGGCGATCGCCGCCGGCGACGCCCAGCTCGCCGCCGACATCGAGGAGAACAGCCGCTACATCCTGCAGTGCTCGTCCGGCGAGGCCTTCCTCGGGCAACTCAACCGCGCGGTCGGTCGCGGCATCGTCGATCGCCCCGAGGCCGATCGTCTGCTCGACGAACTCGCCGCGGCGACCTGCGACGAGAAGGGCGGCATCTGCGCCTTCAACGGCACGGGCAATTCCTCGCGCACCCTGGTCTCGGCGCTCGGCTTCGTGCCGCGCGGCGCCGAGCTGCTGATCGCCGAGCCGGAGCTGTCGATCGTCGAGGCCAGCGTCGATACGCTGTTCCGGATGATCAACAAGCCGGAATTCGCGGTCTGCGAGATCCTCAAGGCCAATTACGCCAACGCCATCCGCGTCCACAACGCCACCGGCTCGTCGTCGAACCTGATGCTGCACATGCCGGCGGTGATGCGCCATGCCGGCTTCGACGTGACGCTGTTCGATTACGAGAAGGTGCGCGACGCCCATCCCGTGCCCGACATCTTCGCCCACTCGCTGACCGAGGGCCGCGACACCTATACCCTCGCCTGTCAGGCCAAGGCCGGGCAGAACGCCGGCCTCGAGAGCATCGTCAAGGTGCTCGCCGATCTCGGCGTGCCGATGAACCTCGACGCGCCGACGGTGACCGGCAAGACCTGGGGAGAGCGCATCGCCGCCCTGCCCTTCGCGGTGTCGCCGGACCTGCCGCAGGAGCGCTCGGTGATCCGCACCACGCCGATCCGGGCGCTCTCCGGCACCGACGTGATGCGCGGCAACTTCTTCTCGTCCTGCACGCTGAAGGTCGCCGGCATGGCGACCGAGCAGGTCCGCCGCTTCGACGGCCGGGTGTTCCTGGTGCGCCACTTCGAGAACGAGACCGACTGCAACCGCGAACTGCAGTCGACCGATCTGGTCAAGACCCTCGCCGAGACGATGATCCTGCCGGCGGCCTTGACCGACCGGTTGCGCGCGGTCAACGGCGGCGACGTCGGCGACAGCGTCGAAGAGATGGTGGTCAAGGGGACGCTGGCTTTCGCCTTCGTCATCGCCGGTCAGGGTCCGAAGGCCTTCGGCATGCCGGAGATGTTCGCCCCCTCGGCCTATCTGCGCCACCAGGGCATCCTCGAGCGGACCTCGATCCTGATGACCGACGGCCGCTATTCCGGCGTCACCAAGGGCGCCTGCGTCGGCCACGTCACGCCGGAGGCCTTTGAGGGCGGCGGCATCGGCGCGCTGGTCACCGGCGATCTCCTGTGGGTGCGACTCAGCGAGCGCCGCATCGATCTCCTCGACCCGGCGGCCTTCCTCGCCGGCCGGTTGGAGCCGCTCGCCGCGGCGCCGACGCCCGAGCGTGCGACCCTGGTCGCCGAGCGGCAGGCGCGGATGGAGCGGCGCAAGTGGCAGGTCGCCGCCTGCTCGTGGATCGACGACACCACCTCGGCCGAAAAAGGCGTCGTCCCCCTCGCCGTCGATCGGCGGGCGATCCTGCCCTGGCAGGGCTGACCGCCGGATCGCGAGGTCGTGATCGCCCCGGAGGTAACCCTGCGGCGCGCCGGACCGTAACTGTCGGACGCGGGTGACGCGGCAGCGAGGAGACGGGGCGGGCATGGGGTGGATCTCGAACGACTGGTTGCCGTGGCTCGATCGCGCCGGACGGGTCTCGCGGCTGCGCGCCGCGGTGTTCGCCCTGCTGTGGGTGCCGCTGGCCCTGCTCGCCGCCCGCACGCTCGCCGGCGATCTCGGGCCGCGGCCGATCACCGAGGCGATCCACGACTCGGGCGACTGGACGGTACGGCTGCTGATCCTGACCATCGTGGTGACGCCGCTGCGCCAGGTCTCGGGACGATCCGAGCTGATCGGCGTGCGGCGGATGATCGGCGTGGCGACCCTGGTGGCGGCGCTTCTCCACGTCACGCTGTACATGGCCGATCTCGGCTGGGATGCCGGGCGGATCGCCACCGAAATCCTGATACGGCCCTATCTGGCGATCGGCTTCGTCGCGCTGGCCGGGCTGGTCGCCCTCGGCGTGACCTCGACCGACGGAGCGATTCGACGTCTCGGCGGGGCGGCGTGGAAGCGGCTGCACGGGCTGGTGCATCCGATCGTGCTGCTGGCGCTGGTCCATGTGTTCCTGCAGTCCAAGCTCGATCTCGCCCAAGGGGCGATCCTCACCGGCGTCGCCTGCGCCGGGCTGGCGATCCGGCTGGCGGCGGAGCGCGGCAGCGCGACCTCGATCGTCGCGGCGATCGTCGCGGCCGCGGTCGCGTCGATCGGCGGCGGCGCGATGGAAGCGGTGTGGTTCACGCTCAAGACCGGACGTTCGCCGACGGGGCTCTTGGCCTCGAACTTCGACGCCGCCTATCGCATCCCGCCGTCGTGGATCGCCGGGGCGATCGCCGCCACGGCGCTGGTCGTCGCGCATCTGGTCCGCCGCAAGATGCCCGCTCGGCGGGTCCGATAGGCCGCGCGCGCCGCGCCCTCCCCTCGCGCTTCGCCGCCCCCTTCCCCTCGCGCTGCCCCCGACTTCGCACCGGCCTCCGCCGGTCGCGAAATCACGCTTGCGTTTCGATGCGATTTCGATATAGCTGTTATATCGACATATCAAAAAAGGATCGAAACACATGTTCGGACACATCAGAAATGCCTGCCGCGAGCGCTTCTCCCGGGACGGCGACGACATCGGGGCGTTCTTCGGCTTCGGCGGACGGCACGGACCGTTCGGCGGCCATGGGCCCTTCGGCGGCGGCCCCTTCGGTGGTGGGCGGGGCGGACGCGGCGGCGGTCGCGGTGGGCGCATGTTCACCCACGGCGGCCTGCGCTGGGTCATTCTGGCGATGCTCGCCGAGAAGCCTCGCCACGGCTACGAGATCATCAAGGACATCGAGGAGAAGGTCGGCGGCGCCTATTCGCCGAGCGCCGGAGTGGTCTATCCGACCCTGACCCTGCTCGAGGAGACCGGCCTCGTCGAGGTCGCGGCGGCCGAGGGCAACAAGAAGCTCTATGCCATCACCGAAGCGGGACGGGCGGCGCTCGCCGCCAATCGCGCCGAGGCCGACGACAATCTGGCGCGGATGAGCGCCGTCCAGGAGGAACGCTCCGGCGACCGCGATCCGCGGCTGGTGCGGGCGGTGGAAAATCTCCGTCTCGCCCTGCGCCTGAAACTGTCGTCGCGGCGGCTCGCCGACGGTGAGGTCGCAGCACTCGCCGCCCTGCTCGACGACACCGCCCGCCGGATCGAGACGCTCTGACCATGACCGAAAATTCGTTCCGGGCGGTGGCGCAGATCGCCACCGCCGACGCCTCGCGCTACCTGCAGCAGCTGTGCAAGCACTTCGCCCACAAGCTGCCGACGACCTTCGATCCGACCGCCGGCCGGATCGACTTTCCCCTCGGCCCCGTGACCCTCGCGGCGACCGCCGAGCGGCTCGACCTCGCGGTGGCGAGCGACGACGCCGCCCGGCTCGCCGACCTCCAGGACGTGGTGGAGCGCCATCTCGTGCGCTTCGCCTTCCGCGAGACGCTCGCCGTGGCCTGGGCCGCCACGTGAGCGCCCGCGGCCGACGGTCGGCCTGTTGGACGACCGCCCGACGAAAGGGTGGCGAGGCGCGACGCCAGGCCCTATGAACGCCGCACGGCGACCCGACGGTCGCCGCTCGTGGTCGCCTCCGGAGCCGTCATGTCCCGCCTCACCGCCAATCTCCTGCTGCTCCTCACCGCCGCCGTATGGGGCGGCGCCTTCGTGCCGCAGCAGACGGCGATGCGCGTTCTGTCGCCGATGTGGTTCCTGGTGCTGCGCTTCGCCGTCACCCTGGTGGTGATGGCCCCCTTCGTGCTGCGCGAGACGCAGCGGGCGAGCCGGCCGATCTCGCGGCGCGGCTGGGGGGCGATGATCCTGGTGGCGCTGGCCTTCCTGGTCGGCAACATCCTGCAGCAGGTGTCGCTGCTGACCACCTCGGTCGCCAACGCCGGTTTCCTGACCTCGCTCTACATCCTGTTCACGCCCTTCGCGGCGTTGGCGCTCACCCACGAGAAGCCGGGGGCGGCGGTGTGGCCGGCGGCGGCGCTGGGGCTCCTCGGCGCCTGGCTGCTGTCGGGCGGGCTGGGCGGCGGCGGGACCATCGGCGACCTCTTGGTGACCCTCGGCGCGGTCGCCTGGTCGATCCAGATCGTGCTGATCGGCCGGACCATGCGCGCGGTGCCGCGGCCCTTGATGCTGGTCGCGGTGCAGGCGGCGGCGATCGTCCTCGCCTGCGGCGCCTGGGCCATGGTGATGGATCCGATCAGCCTCGACGCGATCGTGACCGCGGCGCCCGAGGTCGCCTATGCCGGGCTGCTCTCGGGCTGCGTCGGCTACTCGATCCAGGCGATCGCCCAACGCCATACCCAGGCCTCCGACGCGGCGATCATCTTCGCGGCCGAGGCGCCCTTCGCCGCGGCCTTCGGGGCGCTGCTGCTCGGCGACAGCCTCGGCTCGGGCCAATGGGCCGGCATGGTGGCGATCTTCGCGGCGGTCGTGCTGGTGCAGCTGTGGCCGAGTCGGCCCGAGGCGGCCCCGGCCGAAGCGCCGCCCGCCGCCTGAGCGGTCGCGGGACGCGAGCGGAACGCGCCACGGGTGCCGCAGCGTCGCCCGCGAAAGGCCGGGGCCGCGGATGGCAGGCGGATCGCTCCGCGGGTGCCGCAGAGTCGCCCGGGGATCGCCCGGCGACGCGTCTTCACATCGAGAGTCCGGACGAAGCGCCTCATCCTCAGATTCCGATTCCGATTCCGGACGTCCGAGGCGGGACTGCCGGCGCGGCGTCCTCATGTTCCGATTCAGGATGCAGGCGACCGCGGGCCGTCGTCCTCGGCGACGAGCAGCGATCGCAGCGGCGAACGATCGCCGAGATCGGCGCGGCTTCGGTTCGGCTCGCTCCGCAGGCCGCCGCCCGGCGTCCTCTCCCCTCGAAGAACCCTCCCGTCTTTCGCCGACCCTCGCTCTCCACCGTCGCTCCCGGCGAGCGAAGCGAGGGAAGGGAGCCCATCGGCCTCTGGACGCATCGAAAAGTCCTTGGGTCCCCTTCCCGGCGCGTGCCGCGCCGCCGGGGACGACGGCTCGAGTGGGACGCGTCCGGCCACCCGCTTCGACGCATCGGAAATCCTCGCACGCGTTCGAAAGGACCCACGTCGAGGCGACGGAATAGCGCGGACGGAGACGATCGCCGCTGGGCCCGGCCCCCGAAAGCCGAGCGGCCGCACGGCGTGCGCGTCCGGCGCGCAGGTCGGAAAGGCGTGTCGCCGTCCCGGCCGAGGGGCGGACTTCATGTTGAGAATCCGAGTCCGCCGCGGCGAGAAGCCGAGTCCGCAGCCGTGCGGAAAGCGATTCCGCCCCCTCGCTCAAGCTACTGTTCCGAAACATTTTTCGATCCGCTCTTAAAGTATCGATTCGGCTTCTTCAGATCCCGATTCCGGTCCTTCACGAAACGATTCCACACGAAGATACCGTGTCCCGAACGCGGCCCGGCGACCACTGCCGAACCCGTCACCACCGGATCCCGCCGATACGACGAAGCCGCCCGCGGAGGTCCACGGGCGGCTCGGGTCATGCAGAGACTGCGGCGGCGTGCGCCCCCGGTGAAGGCCGCCGCCCGGCCCCCTCGCGGGGTCGGACAGCGGGCGATCACGGCTGGGCGGTCGGGGTCGGCTCGTTGATCAGCGGCGTGATCCGGCGGACGGTGACGCGGCGGTTCTCCCGCGACGGGCCGTCGACCTTCACCTTGAGGTACTGCTCGCCGTAGCCCTGGGTGGTCAGGTTCTCGGAGGGGACCTGATAGTCGCGGGTCAGGACCTCGGCCACCGCCTGGGCGCGGCGATCCGACAGCGACAGATTGTCGAGGTCGGAGCCGACCGTGTCGGTGTGGCCTTCGATCAGGAAGACCTCACTGGGGTTGGCCTCGACCGCCTTGCGGATGGCTTCGGCGATCACCGCCAGACGACGGGCCTGATCTGGGGTGACCTCCCAGGAGCCGGTGTCGAAGGTGATGGTGTCGAGGTCGACGCTGCGCATGCGGGCGCGCAGGTCGGGGCTCGCCCGCACCTCGTCGAGGCTGTAACGCCGTTCGACGCGGGTCACCGGCGGTGCGATCAGGGTGTCGTAGATCAGCGTCTCGTCGGCGCGATCGGCGTCGACCACATAGCGGTCCTGGGGCATGACCAGCACCGGCGGCGGCAGGATCACGATCTCCTCGCGGGGATGGCGGGGACGCGGCCGGAAGCCGTTGTCGATCAGCACCACCTGGCGGCCGTCGGGATATTCGCGGATGCGCTGCACCAGGCGTCCGTCGGGATCGGTGATGGTGATGATGCGGGTCCCGTCCGGACGCACCCAGGTCGAGACGATCTGATCGCCGCGGGTCTCGGTGTGTACCGGGTAGCCGAGCTCGCGGAAGCGTTCGGTCTCGTCGTGGCGCACGAAGCTGCGGCCCTCGTCCTGGACGATGGTGCGGCCGGGTTCGCGGTAGTAGGTGACGCCGCCGTCATCGATGCGCTGCCGCTGCTGGTGGACGTCGTCGAGGCGCTTGGGACCGCCGCCGGCCCCCGACAGCAGGTAGCCGCCGACCAGACCGACACCGACGCCGATCGCCGCCCCGCCGAGCGGCGTGATGCCGGGACGTCCCGGCGCGGGCGGCGTCGGGCCGCCGGGCTGGGGCGGGATCGGCCGGGCGATGCCGGGACCACCCGGTCCGCCGACGCCGGGCTGACCGACGACCGGGCCGCCGGGGGTGCCGGGGGCCGTGGCGCCGGGGCCGCCCGGAACCGGAGTGCCGGGACCGCCGGGCTGCGGCGTACCGGGGCGGACCGGCCCGGGAGTTCCGGGCTGACCGATGACCGGCTGGGGACTGCCCGGCAGGCCGACGCCGGGGGCGACCGGAACGCCGGGGCGAATGCCGCCGGCACCGACGGGCGGCGTTCCGGGGGCGGGCTGCGGCGTGGCCACCGCCGGCGCGGGCGGCGTGACCGGCACGGCGACGCCGGGGGCGGACGGCACGACCGGGGCAGTCCCGACAGGGGCGGCGACGGCGGGCGCGGGCGGCGTGGCCGGAGCGGTCACCGGCACGCCGGGGCGCGGCTGGCCCGGCGCTTGGCCGACGGGCGGCTGGCCCGGCACCTGACCGGCCGGCGGACGCGGCGGGAACAGGCCGGCGGGCGGGTGGGCCTGACCGGGACCCGCGGCGGGGACCGACGGGCGAATCGGGGCGGGCGTCACCGGCGCGACCACCGGCGGGGCGACATGGGCCGGTGCCGGAGCGATCGGTACCACCGGACGGGCCGGCGCCGGGGGCACCRGCGTGGCGGGACGCACCTGAGCCGGCGCGGCGGGGGCCGGCTGGATCCGCACCGGCGCCTGGAGCACCGGGTGCGGCTGGGCGGGCGCCGGCGGGGCGACCCGGACCGGCGGCGGAGCGACGGGCTGGACGCGGACCGGCGGCGGGGGCG
>NZ_SJFN01000033.1 GCF_004328075.1 Siculibacillus lacustris
GGTTATGGCGATCGATGAAGTACGAATGCATCTACCTCCACGCCTACGAGACCGGCTCGGAAGCCCGCAGCGGCATCGGCCGGTGGATCGACTACTACAACTTCGACCGACCTCACTCGACACACGGAGGGCGTACGCCCGTCGAGGTCCACGAGGAGGCCGGCGACATCAGACTGGCGGCGTAACGGACCACAGGCCCAAGCTTACGAAGGCCGCCAATCTGTCCGGCCCGGCGGGACCACCTCAGTTCATCGTCTTCTTCGGCGCGAACGTCCTGGGATTTCAGATCAGCGCCTGGACCGCGGTGTCGGTCGGCCTGACGCTCTACGGCAGCGCGTTTCTCGGCGAGATCTGGCGCGGGTGTCTGGAGGCGGTGCCGAAGGGGCAATGGGAAGCGGCCCGGGCACTCGGGCTTCACGAGTGGAAGACGCTCTACCTGATCATTCTGCCGCAGGCGTTGCGTCTGGCGATACCGCCGACCATCGGGTTTCTCGTCCAACTGATCAAGAACACCTCGCTGGCATCGATCGTGGGCTTCACCGAGCTGACGCGCACCGGGCAGCTGATCAACAATGCGACGTACCAGCCGCTGCTGATCTTCATCACGATCTCGCTCATCTACTTCGCGATGTGCTGGCCGTTGTCCTTGGCGAGCAAACGGCTGGAACGGCGGTTGGCGTCCAAGATGTGACGCCCAGGGGGCACGCGGTGTCCCCGAACTTCAAAGTGCAGAGCGCGCCGGGGAACGGCGCCCGATCGACGTGGCAACTCTGGAGGAGGGCCTGATGAGCAAGGAAAATTCGGTCGCCGGGGGCGATCTCGAGGTCGACGCCTCCAAGATGCGGGTGTCGCAGACCGAGGTCGCGGTGCAGATCACCGACATGAACAAGTGGTACGGCGATTTCCAGGTTCTCAAAGACATCAATCTCACGGTGATGCGGGGCGAGCGCATCGTCGTCTGTGGGCCGTCCGGTTCGGGCAAGTCGACCATGATCCGCTGCATCTGCCGTCTGGAAGAGCACCAGAAGGGCCGGATCATCGTCGACGGCAAGGAACTGACCAGCGATCTGGAAAAGATCGACGAGGTCCGCCGCGAGGTCGGCATGGTGTTCCAGCACTTCAACCTGTTCCCGCACCTGACCATCCTGGAGAATTGCACCCTCGCGCCGATCTGGGTGCGCAAGATCCCCCGGAAGCAGGCCGAAGAGACGGCGATGCACTTCCTGCGCCGGGTGAAGATCCCCGAACAGGCCCACAAATACCCGGGGCAGCTTTCGGGCGGTCAGCAGCAGCGCGTGGCGATCGCCCGGTCGCTGTGCATGAACCCGCGCATCATGCTGTTCGACGAGCCGACCTCGGCGCTCGATCCCGAAATGATCAAGGAGGTTCTGGAAACCATGGTCGGTCTGGCGGAAGAAGGCATGACCATGCTGTGCGTCACCCACGAAATGGGTTTCGCCCGCAAAGTCGCCAACCGCGTCATCTTCATGGACAAGGGGCAGATCGTCGAAGAGAACACGCCGCGGGCGTTCTTCGACGAACCGCAACACGAGCGCACCAGACTCTTCCTCAGCCAGATCCTTCACTAGCAGGCCGCGGACGACGTCGGTTCGCAGACGGCGTCAAGGATCGTGTCGGTTCGGGCTGAAGGCAAGCCCCACCCGGCGCCGTTGCCAAGGCGCGTCTTTCGGCCGAGACCGACATCGTCGAGCAACGGCCGGGGTCGACAGAGCGATCAGAAGGGGCGCGCCTACGGCTGAACGAGGGCGTTTCGATCGTCGTATCGCCAATGACGTGCTGTCCGTTCTTCCCGCCATCCGGAACTGGAAATTTCCAGGCGGACCTCGTTGTCGTCCCTTCGCCAACAACCAACTTGGCCCAGGCGTGGTCGGGCTCATGAACCGGTGGGAGTTTGGCACTCGGCTCGGAACTTCCCGTTCAGGCTTTCGATGAACACGTCGTCGGTCGGCTTGCCCGGCCGAGAGAAGTAGCTTCGCTGGCCTTCGGCTCTGTTCCGTTGTCGCTGACGATCATCCTCGGCGTGCCGCGTCCCACCGATCCAATACGGTTGCCACCCGCAGCACGAGAGCGACGTGTTGGCAGCCAGGGCGATGTTCTGGCGGGTGCAGTCGTCGACGATCGTCATAGTGCGGAAGCGGTGGCCATCGGTGAGCTGGTCCGATACGAGCAAAGGCCGGCGAAGCCATTGCTTCTCGGCGATCTCGGCAGCGAGCATCGCCGCGACGATGCGCCGGGGGTCGTGGTTGCGCTTCAGGGCCGCCGCGACGATCTCATCGTAGGCCGCCTTCATGCCGCCTCAAGAGATATTCCGGCGTGTCAGGCCACGAAACGGCACTGCCGCTCCCCGCGCCAGGGCTTCCGAACAGTCGACCACCCATCCGGCCATCAGTTCCGCCGTCCCTGGCGGCACCATCGATCTGGACGCATTGGGGCCCAAACCGAGCAGCACCTTCGCAGCCGCTACGGTGGCCGTCAGGTTGTCGCGCTGCTCGGCGATTGCTTCGAGCCGATGGATGAGGCGGGCCTTCCCGGAGCAGCGCAGAGCGTCGACCTCGGATCGGTATTTCGCCATGACCGCCGGATGCCGCAGGAGCCGATAGGCGTAGTCCTGGGTGATGCCGACCTTGGCGGCGGCACGGTCGAGGCCGTCCCAGACCATCGCCTCGACCATGGCCGAGGCTGAGGAGTTCAGGCCATGGGCGGCGGAACCCTTACGGGCCGGCTGGCGACGCGGCTGGCGGACTCGGGGCGAGGTATCGGGTGAGCGTTTGGTCATTCCCGCACGGTGCCGAAACGTGGTGGGGGCGACACTGCACTTGGGAGGCGGCGCGGGAATCGAGGAATTTTCAGGCCGGAAAAAATTCCGGGAGACCGACCGGAGTATTTCGGAGGTCAGTCGTGCGGGCGAGGTACGACGTCATCGATGTCGACCCGGTTTTGCCCCCCTGGTCTTCGTGACGGCCTTCCAGGAATCCGCCTGTCAGATTGGGGCGAAGAGTTGAAACCTTGCGATCAGGGGGCGGTGTCAGCCCGTCGAGCTCGACCGGTTGACGCGCTGCGGGCTTTGAGCGGGAGGGCAGGGGAGGGTCGACCGTCCACCGTCGTTCACCGCCATCCGCTCGAAATCACGACGTGGTGGTGGGTGGAGTGGTGGGTGAGGGTCGGATAGTCAGACCGAAACCGCTGAAAACAGCCGTTTTGCGTGGGTGAAGTGGCGGAGAGGGAGGGATTCGAACCCTCGGAACGCTTGCACGTTCAACGGTTTTCGAGACCGCCCCGATCGACCACTCTGGCACCTCTCCGCGAGACGAGCTCGGTCGAACGAGCGAGCGTCCCTATATACGGCGCCTTCCGGGGTGACAAGTCCCGGTCGCGCGCTTCCTGCAAGAAACCGTCGCGGCGGCCGTCTCGCCGTCATTCCCGCGGCCATTGCCACGCCGTCCCGCCATCGCCATCGCCATCGCCGCAGGCCTTCCCGCGCCGTCCCGCCGCCACCGCGGTCGCCGTCCCGCCCCGCGGCAGATGCGCACGAATCGGTTCCCTCCGTCGCCCGCCGTGTCCGCATCGCCGCAGGCGTCGCCGGCGCTCGAACCGGTTCCCGCCGCCGGGACCACCGCCGGATCCGTCGTTCCCACCGCCCCAGGGACCCGCCGCCGCCGGATTGGGCCGCCGCTGCCGGGACCCGCCGCCGCCGGGGGCGGCACGCGCGGGCGCCGGGCGGAGAGCGACGTCGCGGACGTGGCAGCGGTGCGAAGACACCCCCTCGCTCCCCGATCCCATCCCCCCCGACACCCCGCCTCTCCGCGCCCGCCCGCCTCGCTCCGCGCCCGCCCGCCTCGCTCCGCGCCCGCCCGCCTCGCTCCGCGCTCGCCCGTCGCGCTTCCCGCCATCTACCCTCGCTCCTCTCCATCCCCCGCGACGCCCCTCGCCGGCGCCGGCGGTCCGGTCCTCCCCGGTCGCCCGCCCCCTCCMCCCCCGCCCACCGCCCCACGCGGCGTCGCGTCGCAGGTTCGGCGCCACATCGGCGTCCGCAGGGGGGCGGATGCCCGCGCGGCGCCGTTGCGCTTCCCGCGGGGCCGCGTCAGGATGCACTCCCCCGCCTCGACCCGCGTCGCGCCTCGGTGGCGGGCGCGTCCTTTCGGAGCCGTCCCCCATGAAGAGCCTCGACGAAAAACTCGCCCGCATCCGGTCCGGCGCCTGGACGCCGGTCGATTTCGTCATCGCCGACGCCAAGGACGGCGAAATGGGCTTCGGCGCCACCGCCCCCGGGCCGGTGCGCGGCCCCGACGGCACCCCCGGCACGGCGCTGCTCCCCAAGGCCGCCTACCTCGAGGCGATGCGCGCCATGACCCGCTCCGGTCTGGTCGACATCATGCTGACCTCGGCCTCCGCCGCCGAGACGCTGGCCGGCGAGGGCCTGTTCGACGGTTCGCCGGTGACCCTCGCCGCCCGCCTGAACGACACCACCGACATCTGGAACATGCGCGGCGCGATCTATACCAGCCTGCCGTCGCGCCCCTTCCGCTCGGCCCGCGTCGACCGCGTCCGCAGCGTCGCCGATCTCGGCCTCTATTCGGTGACCTTCTCCAACGACCTCGACCGCGATCTCGCCTCGCTCGAGGCCTATGCCGCCTTCCGCGACGAGGCCAGCGCTGCCGGGATGCGGCACTTCCTCGAAGTGTTCAACCCGGCCTTCGACGTCGGCCTTCCCGCCGACGGGCTCCCGGCCTACGTCAACGACTGCATCGTGCGGGCGCTCGCCGGCGTGGTCGCGATCGACCGCCCGCTGTTCCTCAAGATCCCCTACAACGGGGCTGCGGCGATGGAGGAACTCGCCGCCTTCGACCCCGGCAACCTGATCGTCGGCATCCTCGGCGGCGCCCGCGGCACCACCCGCGACACCTTCGAGCTGATCGCCCAGGCCGCCCGCCACGGCGCCCGCGTCGCCCTGTTCGGCCGCAAGATCAACTTCGCCGAATCGCCGCTCGAACTGGTGCGCCTGATGCGCGCCGTGGTCGAGCATCAGGTGACGCCGATCGAGGCGGTGCGCGCCTATCACGACGAGCTGATGCGCCATCACCTGCGGCCCGACCGCGACATCGTCAGCGATCTCGTGGTGACCGACCCGAACCTCACGGCGGAAGCGCTGCCATGACCAGCCCCCGCGCCGGCGTCGTCGCCGCCGGGTCGTGGATCGTCGATCGCAACAAGGCGATCGACCATTGGCCGGCCGAAGAGACGGTCGCCGAGATCGTCGAGGAGCGCCACGAGGGTGGCGGCAACGGCTTCAACGTCGGGATCGACCTCGCCCGGCTCGGCCTACCGGCGCCGATCTGGGCGATGGGCGTGGTCGGCGACGACGCCGAGGGCCGCTTTCTGCGGACGACCGCGCAATCCCGCGGCATCGACACCAGCCGGCTGGCGGTGAGCGATGCCGCCCCGACCTCGGCGACCGACGCCATGTCGTCGGTGGCGACCGGCCGGCGCACCTTCTTTCATGCCCAGGGCGTCCATGCCCTGATGAGCCCGGCCGACTTCGACTTCGACGGCCTTCCCGCCCGCTATCTCCACCTCGGTCTGCCCGGGCTGCACCGTCGCCTCGACGGCCCGTGCGACGGCGAGGTCAACGGCTGGGTGGCGATTTTGAAGAAGGCCGGCCGCGCCGGTCTGGTGCGCAACATCGAGGTCGCCTCGATCACGCCCGAGCGCCTCGCCGCGGTGGTCGGCCCGTGCCTGCCCCATCTCGATCTGCTGGTCGTCAACGACCGCGAGATCGGCGCCTTCGCCGGCATCGAGACGGTGGTCGACGGGGTGACCGACGTCGCCGCCTGCCGCCGCGCGCTGGCGATCGTGCTGGAGCGCGGCGCCATGGATCTGGCGGTCGCCCATTTCCCGACCGGCGCGCTGGCGCTGGCCCGCGACGGCAGTGCCGCGGAGCGTCCGTCGGTGGCGGTGCCGGCGAGCGCCGTGGTCGGCACCAACGGCGCCGGCGATGCCTTCGCCGCCGGCGTCCTCTATGCCCTGCACGAGGGCCGACCGCTCGATGGGGCACTGGCCCTCGGCCATGCCGCGGCGGCGGCGAGTGTCAGGGCGATCACCACCACCGGCTCGGTCGAGACGGCCGAGGCCTGCCTGGCCCTCGCCGAGCGTTGGGGCTGGCGCGCGACGCTGTGATCGGAGGCCCGCCGGGACTTGCGCCGGCCGGCGAGATCGGCCATTTCAGGACCCTCGACCCCAAGCGCCGGGGTCCGGACGAGGGACGATCATGACCGACGACGCAGCCGACGACGACATCGACGTCCTCGCCCCGGGCACCGTGGTGGTGGTGATCGATCCGCTGTGCGGCTGGTGCTGGGGCGCCGCCCCGGCGCTGGAGAAGCTCGCCGCCTCCCATCTGCCGCTGCGCCTGGTCGCCTCCGGCCTGTTCATCGGCGATCGCCCGGTGACCCCGGAATTCGCCGGCTACGCCTGGGACAACGATCAGCGCATCCGCGCCCTGACCGGTCAGGTGTTCTCGGAGGCCTACCGCGAGAAGGTGCTGGGGGCGACCGATTCGAAGTTCGACTCCGGTCCCGCGACCCTGGCCTTCACCGCGGTGCAACTGCGTGAACCCGGCCGCGAACTGGCGGTGCTGCACGCGCTCCAGGCGGCGCGCTGGGTCGACGGCCGCGACATCACCGACGAGGCGGTGGTCGCCGCGGTGCTGCGCGAGACCGGCATCGACGAGGACACCGTCGCCGCGTTCCTGAGCGAAGACGAAGGGGTGATCCGTACCCTCAACGAGCGCGCCACCTTCGCCCGCGACCTGATGCACCATTTCAGCGCCCGCGGCGTGCCGGTGCTGTTGCGGGTGATCGACGGCGGCGCGGTGCGCCTCGACGGGCGGATGCTGTTCGAGGACGTCGACCGGATCGTCGCCAATATCGAAGCGGTGAAGCCGCCGGCGCCGATCACACCGGGATCCGCGTCGTCCGCTTGACGGTGCGCAGGGTCAGCTGCGACTGCACCCGCACCACGCCGGGCAGGCGCGTCAGCACCTCCGAGTGCAGACGCTCGAGGTCGGCCATGTCGTGGAAGATCACCCGGAGCAGATAGTCCGATTGGCCGGCGAGCAGGTGGCATTCCTGGATCTGCGCGACGTGACGGACCTTGGCCTCGAAGGCGTCGAGCCGGTCGCGGTCCTGGCTGCCCAGGGTGATCGAGACATAGGCGGTGCCGGCGAAACCCGCCGCCTTCTGGTCGAGCACCAGATGCGTCCCGGCGATCAGCCCGCTCTCCATCAACAGGTTGACGCGGCGCAGACAGGCCGAGGCCGACAGATGCACCCGCTCGGCCAGCTCGGCATTGGACAGCCGGCCGTCGGCCTGCAGTTCGGACAGAATCTGGCGGTCGCGATCGTCGAGGTTCATCGTCGCAGAATATTCGAAACATTTCGGGTTTCAAGCAAGAAGCGGTTTCTACGAACCGTTTGAAATCCCTAAAATGGCGGGAAATTGCGCGCAACCCGCTTCATTCTTCGGAGATTGTTCGATCGGACGGTCGGTCGACGGCTTCCCCGGAGGAGGGTTCCATGCGCATCGGTGTTCCCAAGGAGATCAAGGACCACGAGGACCGTGTCGGTCTGGTTCCGGCATCGGTCGCCGAACTCACCGCCCACGGCCACGAAGTTCTGATCGAAGGGGGCGCCGGGCTGGGCGCCGGCATCACCGATGCCGACTTCCTCAAGGCCGGCGCCAAGATCGTCGAAGGGCCGGACGCGATCTGGGCGACCGCCGAGATGATCGTCAAGGTCAAGGAGCCGCTGGCGATCGAACGCAAGAAGCTCTCCGCCGGCCAGCTGCTGTTCACCTACCTCCACCTCGCGCCCGATCCGGAGCAGACCCGCGACCTCGTCGCCTCGGGCGCCACCTGCATCGCCTACGAGACCGTGACCTCGGCGACCGGCGGCCTGCCGCTGCTCACCCCGATGTCGGAAGTCGCCGGCCGCATGGCCGCCCAGGTCGGCGCGCATGCGCTGGAGAACGCCTCGCAGGGCCGCGGCATCCTGCTCGGCGGCGTCCCCGGCGTCGCCCCGGCCAAGGTCGTGGTGCTCGGCGGCGGCGTCTCCGGCACCCACGCCACCACCATCGCGCTCGGCATGGGCGCCGACGTCACCGTCGTCGACCGGTCGGCGGAGGTGCTGCGGCGCCTCGAGCGGCAGTTCGGCGCGCGCGTCAAGACCGCCTTCTCGACCCGCGACACCGTCGCCGAGCTGGTCGCCGAGGCCGATCTGGTGATCGGCACCGTGCTGGTGCCCGGCGCCAACACGCCGAAGCTGGTGACCCGGGCGATGCTCGCCACCATGAAGCGCGGCGCGGTGATCGTCGACGTCGCCATCGATCAGGGCGGCTGCACCGAGACCTCGCACGCCACCACCCATTCCAACCCGACCTATGTCGTCGACGGCATCGTCCACTACTGCGTCGCCAACATGCCGGGCGGCGTCGCCCGCACCTCGACCTTCGCGCTCGCCAACGCCACGCTGCCCTTCGCCGTGGCGCTCGCCGAGAAGGGCTGGCGCAAGGCGCTGGCCGACGATCCGCATCTGGCGAACGGCCTCAACGTCCACGCCGGCCGCGTCACCTGCCCCGCCGTCGCCGATGCGCTCGGCTACGACCTGCTGCCCGTCGCCGAGGCGCTGAACCTCTGACGCGAAGCCCGTTCGGCATGAGAACCCCCGCGTCGGAGCGATCCGGCGCGGGGTTTTCGTCGGTGGGTATTGCTGCGGCCGCGTCGGTCGCCGTCGGCATCACACCCGCCGCCACAGTTTCGGCACGGCGTCCCACAGCGTCGCGGTGGCGAAGGCCAGGAACAGCGCGCCGGTCACCCGCACGATCCACACCGCGTGCAGCCGGTAGAGCCGGCGCATGAACGAGGTGCCGACCGACCACACCAGGATCATGTCGCCGATCAGGAAGCCGGCGAAGGCCGCGGCGAGCAGGCCCGGCATCGCCGAAAACGTCAGGCTCTCGGCCTGGCCGGTGAACAGCGCGGTGAACATCGACAGCGCCACCGGATAGCTCTTGGGATTGGTCAGCCCGAACAGCACGCCGCGCCGCCACGGATGGTCGCCGATCAGATCGTCGGCGCCGCGCGCCGAAGCGGTGGTCACCGCCCGCCAGCCGAGCCGCCCGAGATAGAGACCGCAGGCCAGCGCCACCAACTCGAACACCAGCGGATCGAACACCCGCGCCCCGACCATCGCCAGCACGGCGAGCGTGCACCACAGCGTGTCGCCGAACAGATGCCCGGTCAGGAACCACCACGCCGGCGCCCGCCCGCGCGCCGCGCCGATGCCGATCAGCGCCAACACCGCCGGCCCCGGCGACACCACGTAGAGACAGCCGGCCGAAGCCGCGGCGAAATAGGGAAGCAGGGTCATGCGGGACCTCGGGAGCGGGGAGGGACGGAGCGACGACGCGGCGCGAGTCCCCCACTGTCCTACGGGACGCCGCAAAAGCCGAGTCCCGATCGATGCGGCCGGTGGCAGAGCCGACCGTCTCCGCGGCCGCCCGCGCCGCCCCGCCTCGGCACGAATCCTGCTGCGCCCCATCCTCAGAGCGTGCCCGCCGGCCGTCCCGTGTCGAAGATGCGACGATCGCCGGCGGGCCCGCGACATCGACGGAGAGGATGCGACGCAGATGGCGGTACATTTGGTCAAGGTCGCCTACGAGGGTCTGGTCACCAAGGCGCTGAAGAATTCCGAACCCGGGCCGACCAGCGGCGGCACCGTGGTCTACGAGGTCCAGGGCGTGCCGCCCGATCTCGGCATCGACGACGTCGTCGCCGCGGTCAGACGGGTCGGCGGCAAGCCCCGCCGACACGTCGATCACGAGGTCGCCTGGGCCGATCTCGTCGGCTGAGCGCGGCCACGAGGGGAGGGCGGGGCCGCCGCGCGCCCGGCCTCGGCGCCGCCGATTTTTCTTTTCCCCGTTCGCGGGCTAAGCTCCGCCCATGACCCTCGACATCGCCACCCGCGTCTACGACCACGGCTTCCGCATCGACCCGATCGTGCGGACGCTGCTCGACACCGACTTCTACAAGTTTCTGATGGTGCAGCTGATCCGCGCCCAGGCCCCGAACGTGCGGGCGACCTTCGGGCTGGTCAACCGTACCACCTCGGTCAAGCTGGCGGCGATCGTCGACGAGCGCGAATTGCGCGACCAGCTCGACCACGCCCGCACCATCCGCTTCCAGAAGAACGAATTGATCTGGCTCGCCGGCAACACCTTCTATGGGGTGCGCCACATCTTCTCGGCCGATTTCCTCGACTGGCTCGAGACCTTCCGCCTGCCCCCCTACGAGCTCGCCCGCACCGCCGACGGCCAGTACGAACTGACCTTCGAAGGACCCTGGGCCGAGACCTCGATGTGGGAGATCCCGGCGCTGTCGATCCTCAACGAGTTGCGCGCCCGCGCCGCCATGAAGGGCATGAGCCGCTTCGAGCTCGACGTGCTCTATGCCCGCGCCAAGGCTCGCGTCTGGGCCAAGATCGAGCGCCTGCGCGTCCTCGAGCGCGAGGTCGGGCAGGTCCCGGTCGCCGAGTTCGGCACCCGCCGCCGCCACGGCTTCCTCTGGCAGAAATGGTGCGTCGAGGCGCTGAAGGAGGGGCTCGGCGACAGTTTCGTCGGCACCTCCAACGTCAAGATGGCGATGGACGCGGCGCTCGAGGCGATCGGCACCAACGCCCACGAACTGCCGATGGTCTATGCCGCGCTCGCCCGCGACGACGCCGAGTTGCGCGACGCGCCCTACCGGGTGCTCGCCGACTGGGCGCGGATGTATCACGGCAACCTCTTGGTGATCCTCCCCGACACCTTCGGCACCACGAGCTTCCTGCGCGACGCCCCCGACTGGGCCGCCGACTGGAAGGGCGTGCGCCCCGATTCCAAGCCGCCGCTGGAGGCCGCCGACGAGGTCATCGCCTGGTGGCAGGCCCGCGGCCGCGATCCCACCGACAAGCTGATCGTGCTCTCCGACGGCATGGACATCGACACCATCGAGGCCGCCGCCCGCCATCTCGCCGGCCGCTGCCGCCTGTCGATCGGCTGGGGCACCCACCTCACCAACGACTTCCGCGACTGCGCCCCGGCCGGCTCCAACCCGCACCTCGAGGCGATCTCGCTGGTCTGCAAGGTGGTCGCCGCCGACGGCCGCCCGGCGGTCAAGCTCTCGGACAACCCGGAAAAGGCGGTCGGCCCGGCCGACGAGGTGGCGCGCTACGCCCGCGTCTTCGGCACCGAGGGCTTCCGGTCCCATCGGGTGATCGTATGAGCGACGAGATGCCCCCGGCCGCGGCGCCGCCCGTCGCGCCGCCGCCGCGCACCGCGGTGGAGATCTTCGTCGACGCCGACGCCTGCCCGGTCAAGGACGAGATCTTCCGCGTCGCCGGCCGCCTCGGGCTGATCAGCCACGTCGTCGCCAACACCTGGATGCGCCTGCCCGAGGATCCCAACATCCGCCGGGTGGTGGTGGGGGAGGGGCCCGACGTCGCCGACGATTGGATCGCCGAGCGGGTCGGTCCGGGCTGCGTGGTGGTGACCACCGACGTGCCGCTCGCCGATCGCTGCGTCAAGGCCGGCGCCCGCGTCGTCACTCCGACCGGCCGGATCCTCGATGCCGGCTCGATCGGCATGGCGCTGGCGACCCGCGACCTCCTCGACGACCTGCGCTCCGCCGGCGCCGTCACCTCCGGCCCGCGGCCCTGCGCGGCCAAGGACCGCCAGGCCTTCCTGCAGGCGCTCGACCGCGAGGTGCGGCGGGCGGCCAAGATCCTGGCGCAACCGGTCGCGCCGCTCACACCCGCGAAGGGATCCGTCGATGTCTCGTAAAGCTCATGCCGCCGCCGGGGCCGTGGCCGTCGGGCCCTATTCCCATGCGGTCGAGGCCAACGGCTTCGTCCATCTCTCCGGCCAGACGCCGATCGATCCGGCGACCGGCCGCCTCGTCGACGGCGACGTCGGCGTAGCGACGACGCAGTGCCTGGAGAATCTCTTCGCGGTGCTCGCCGCCGCCGGGCTCGGGCCCGACGACGTCGTCTCCTGCGCGGTCTATCTCACCGACATGGCCGACTTTCCGGCGATGAACGCCGCCTATGCCCGCGCCTTCGCGGAGCCCTATCCGGCCCGCACCACCATCGGCGTTGCCGCCCTGCCGCTCGGCGCCCGGGTCGAGATCGGCCTGATCGCCGCCCGGCCGCCGCGCGCCGTCTGAGCCGCCGTTCAGCCCTTGCGGAACACCACCACCGCCTCGACGTGATGCGACCACAGGAACTGGTCTATCGGCGTCACGGGCCCCATGGTCCAGCCGGCGTCGATCAGATAGCGGGCGTCGCGGGCCAGCGTCGCCGGATTGCACGACACCGCGACGATCGTCGCGATCTCCGACTTGGCCAGTTCCTTGACCTGGGGCGCGGCGCCGTCGCGCGGCGGGTCGAACACCACCACGTCGAAGCCGGCGAGCTCCTTGCCCATCAACGGCCGGCGCGTCAGGTCGCGTGCCTCGACGGTGACGGTCTTGAGGCCCGGCGTGTGGCGCGCCGCCTGGGTCAGGGCGGCGAGCGAGCCCTTGTCGCTCTCCACCGCATGGACCTGGGCGAGGGACGCCAGCCGCAGCGCGAAGGTGCCGCAACCGGCGAACAGATCGGCGATCCGCGCCGGCCCCTTGGCGCGCTTCGGCCGACGGGCGAGCGCCGCTTCGACCGCCTCGACCACCAGCCGCGCCATCGCCTCTTCCGCCGCCGCCACCGCCTGGACGAAGCCGCCCGGCGGCGGCATCACCGCCACCGTGCCGAAGCGGATCACCGGCGCCTGCGCCTCGACGACCACCTCGCCGCCGACCGACAGCCGGGCGAAGCCGAGCTCGAGCGCCAGGGCCAGCGCCTGGGCGCGGCGTTCCGGCGGCAGCGTCGCCTCGCCGACCGAGACGTCGAGCCCGGTCTCGGTGTCGAGCACCGTGAAGGTCGCGCCCTTGGTTCCGAAGGCGAACAATTCCGACAGGCGGGCGAGCTTGGGCAGGCTGGCGCGGATCCGCGGTGTCACCAACAGGCAGGCCGAGGCGTCGACCACGTCGTGCGACAGGCGCGCCCGGAAGCCGATCACCGGTGCGCCGGTGCGCCGCTGCAGCGCCACCACCGCCCGCCGCCGGCTCGCCGGTCCGGTGGCGATCGGCTCGGCGACTTCCGCGGTGATGCCGCGATCGGCGAAGGCGGCGACGATCTGCTGCCGCTTCCAGGCGAGATAGGGCACCGAATCCCAATGCTGCAGCGAGCAGCCGCCGCAACGGTCGAACACCGGGCAGGGCGCTTCGACCCGGTCGGGACTGGCGACCAGCAGCTCTTCGACCCGGCCGCGTTCGTTGACGCCCTCGCCGGAGATCGACACCCGTACCGTCTCGCCCGGCAGCGCGCCGCCGACGAACAGGCGCCGCTCTTCGACGCCCTCGCCGACGAGGCCGACACCGTCACCCTTGTGGGCGACGTCGGTGATGGAGACGATGGCGGTGGCATGGGCGTTCAAGGGGCGTGTCCTCTATTGGGGCGTTCGCGGGTTCTGCCCGAAGTCAGGCGTCGTGGCGAGGGGTCCGTTCGGCCGGCTCGCGTGCGTCGGTGGGCTTGCGCGCCGCCAACAGATGTTCCTGGTTGCCGTCGCCGCCGCGGATCGGCGCCGGAATCCGGCCGATCTCCTGCCAGCCGGCCTCGGCCACCACCGCGGCGACCTTGTCGATCGCGGTCGCCGCGACCTCGGCGTCGCGGACGATGCCGCCCTTGCCGACGTGCTCGCGGCCGACTTCGAACTGCGGCTTGACCAGCATCACCGCGATCGCTCCCGGCGCGGCGAGCGCCAAGGCCGGCGGCAGGGCCAGCGCCAGCGAGATGAACGAGACGTCGACCACCACGAATTCCGGCGCGCCGTCGAGATCGTCGGGGGTCAGATCGCGGGCGTTGAGCCCTTCGATCGAGGTCACCCGCGGATCGGCGGCGATCGCTTCGACCAACTGGCCGTGACCGACGTCGATCGCCGTGACATGGGTCGCACCGCGCGCCAGCAGCACCTCGGTGAAGCCGCCGGTCGAGGCGCCGACGTCGAGACAGCGCCGCCCCTCGGGCGACAACGCGAAGGCGTCGAGCGCGGCGATCAGTTTCAGCGCCGAGCGCGACACCCAGGCGGCGGCCGGATCGACCACTTCGACCGCCGCGTCGAGGGCGACCATCTGGCCGGGCTTGGCCGCGACCGCACCGCCGAGCCGCACCTCGCCGCGCCGAATCGCATCGGCGGCGCGGGCACGCGACGGCGACAGGCCGAGCCGCACCAGGGCGACGTCGAGGCGTTCACGGGTCATGGGGGGACCGATCTAGAGGCAGAGGGCGAGGCTCGCGGCGAGCGTGTCGAACCACACGCCCGAGCCCCAGCGCACCCACGCCCACACCGCGCCGGCGAAGGCGAGGACGAGAATCGGGGTGCCGATCAACAGGACCGGGCGAGGAACGGCGAGCGAGGACATGGCCGCATCATAGACCGTCGCGGCGCGGAAGGGAATTCGAGCGGGGCGCGGCCGCAGGTCGATCGCCCGTGAGCCCGCCCGACCCTCGGTGGTGACTCCCCGACCCTCGGCCGTCATCCCCGGCCGGAGCCGGCCTGCCGGCGGAGGGGAAGGGGATCCAGCGATGTTCGGGTTGGAAACCTTCGGCGTTTCCCGTGTGGCCTCTGGGTCCCCTTCCCCTCCGCGCCTTCGGCGCTCCGGCCGGGGACGACGGTGGGGCGAGACGCGACCGACCCGGAGGATCCGGGCTTCGAGGAAATCCCGATACGATCCCCTGCACGCGGCCCCGAGAATCACCGCCGGGTGATCAGATTGCGGATCTTCGCGAGCGCCTTGTCGGTCGGCTCCTGGAAATTGATCACCCCGACGAAGCGGCCCTCGGCGTCGAGCAGGTAGGTCGCCGCGGTGTGGTCCATGGTGTAGTCGCCGTCCTTGCCCTCGACCTTGCGGGCGAACACCCGGTAGGCGGCGAGGATTTTGTCGGTCGCGGCGCGGTCGCCCGACAGGCCGACGAAGCGCGGATCGAACGAGCCGAGATACTCGGCGAGCTTGGCCGGGGTGTCGCGCTCCGGATCGACGGTGACGAACACCACGCGGAAGCGCTCGGCGTCGGCGCCGAGCTGGGCCATCCACTGCGACGCCTCGAGCAGGGTGGTCGGGCAGACGTCCGGGCAATAGGTGTAGCCGAAGAACATCGCCGTCGCCCGCCCCTTGAGGTCGGCTTCGGTGAACGGCCGGCCCTGCTGGTCGACCATCGCAAAGGGACCGCCGATCCCGCTCACCGGCCGCATCGCCGGCACCTGGTCGGGGGGGATGGTGTCGCGCACCGCATAGCGGACGGCGAGGCCGACGATCAGCACGACGATCGCCGCCCAGACGACGGCGCGAAACTTCTGCAGCAGCGTCATCCGCGTCCCCTGTCGCCGCCGAGGACGCGCACCGGCTCGATACGCGGTTCGGCGCGCCCGAGGGCGTCGAACACCCGCCGCACGATTCCCGCCGCGTCGAGCCCGACCGCCGCCATCGTCGCCGCCGGGTCGCCGTGGTCGAGGAACGAGTCGGGCAGGGTCAGCACCCGCACCTTGAGATGGCCGTCGAGCAGGCCGTCGTCGCTGAGCGCCTGCAGCACGTGGCTGCCGAAGCCGCCGACCGCACCTTCTTCGACGGTCACCAGAACCTCGTGGTCGCGCGCCAGTCGGCGCAGCAGATCGCGGTCGAGCGGCTTCATGAAGCGCGCGTCGGCCACCGTCGTCGACAGGCCCGCCGCCTCCAGCGTCTCCGCCGCCTCGAGCGCCGCGGCCAGCCGGGTGCCCAGCGACAGGATCGCCACCTTGGTGCCCTCGCGGATCACCCGGCCGCGGCCGATCTCCAGGATCTCGCCCACCGCCGGCATCTCGACGCCGACGCCCTCGCCGCGCGGGAAACGGAAGGCCGAGGGCCGATCGTCGATCGCCGCCGAGGTCGCCACCATGTGGACCAACTCCGCCTCGTCGGCCGGCGCCATCACCACGAAGTTCGGCAGGCAGCCGAGAAAGGCGAGGTCGAAGGCCCCGGCATGGGTGGCGCCGTCGGCGCCGACGAAGCCGGCGCGATCGATCGGGAAACGCACCGGCAGCTTCTGCAGCGCCACGTCGTGGGCGACCTGATCGAAGCCGCGCTGCAGGAAGGTCGAATAGATCGCGCAGAACGGCTTGAAACCGGCGGCGGCGAGCCCGGCGGCGAAGGTCACGGCGTGCTGCTCGGCGATGCCGACGTCGAACATCCGCTTCGGAAACGCCTGACCGAACAGATCGAGCCCGGTGCCGGTCGGCATCGCCGCGGTGATGCCGAGGATCTTGTCGTCGCGCCGCGCCGCGTCGATCAGCGCCTCGGCGAACACCCGCGTATAGGACGGGGCATTGGCCTTGGGCTTGGCCTGTTTGCCGGTGATCACGTCGAACTTGCCGACGCCGTGATACTTGTCGCTCGCCGCCTCGGCCGGGGCGTAGCCCTTGCCCTTCTTGGTGATGACGTGCAGCAGGATCGGCCCGTCCTTGGCGTCGCGGACGTTGCGCAGCACCGGCAGGAGATGGTCGAGATTGTGCCCGTCGATCGGACCGACGTAGTAGAAGCCGAGCTCCTCGAACAGCGTCCCGCCCATGGCGAAGCCGCGGGCGAATTCGTCGGCCCGTTCGGCCGCCACTTCGAAGAACTTCGGCAGGCGCTTGGTCACCTGTTTGCCGATGTCGCGCAGCTGCATGAAGGTGCGCGACGACACCAGCCGCGCCAGATAGGCGCTCATCGCGCCGGTCGGCGGGGCGATCGACATGTCGTTGTCGTTGAGGATGACGATCAGCCGCGAATCCATCGCCCCGGCGTTGTTCATCGCCTCATAGGCCATGCCCGCCGACATCGAGCCGTCGCCGATCACCGCCACCACGTTGTGGCGGCCGCCGGCGAGGTCGCGGGCTTCGGCGAAGCCCAGCGCTGCCGAGATCGAGGTCGAGGAATGGGCCGCCCCGAACGGATCGTAGGGGCTCTCGTCGCGCCGGGTGAAGCCCGACAGGCCGCCCGGCTGGCGCAGGGTGCGGATCCGGTCGCGCCGCCCGGTCAGGATCTTGTGCGGATAGGTCTGGTGGCCGACGTCCCAGATCAGGATGTCGTTCGGCGTGTCGAACACCTTGTGCAGGGCGACCGTCAGTTCGACGACCCCGAGGCCGGCGCCGAGATGGCCACCGGTCACCGACACCGCATCGATCATCTCGGCCCGGACTTCGTCGGCCAACTGGCGCAACTGACCGTCCGCGAGTTTCCGGACGTCCTCCGGAGTCTTGACGGTGTCGAGCAGGGGAGTCTCGGGGGGAACGGACAAATTCTCGGTCTCTCGCGATGCGGCCGCTCGGACGTCCGGCAGCCCGCGGTCGGGACGCGCGGACCGACCCTCATGGTTACATGAGGGCCCCGGCCCCTGCAAATCATCGTTCGAAGACGGTGCCGCGACGGCCGCGCCGCGCCCCGTCAACGCCCCTCGACGTCGAGCGGCTCGACGCCGACCGGCCGGCCCTCGGCCGACAGGCGGATCTTCTCGACCCGCGCCTCCGCCGCCGACAGGAGGCGGGTGCAGTGGGCCTTGAGGGCCTCGCCGCGCTCGTAGGCGGCGATCGATTCTTCGAGCGCGACGTCGCCCCGCTCCAGGCGGGCGACGATCGTCTCGAGCTCGGCGAGCGCCTTTTCGAAGGTCAGGGCGGCGACGTCGGCGGCGACAGCGGGCAGGTCGGTCACGATCGGGATCTCGTCGGCGAGGGTTGCGAGACCGCGAGGAGGCACGGCGGGGCGCCGACTGTCAATCGCCCGCGGCCTCAACGATCCTCGACGAGGCCGCTGGTCTTGCCGGCCGGCAGCTTCTTGGCATAGACGATCTCGAAGTCGTAGACGGTGACGTCGCCCGAGGACTCGGTCGCCTGGATCACCGCGGAATCGGTGCCTTCGCCCTTGGTCGGCACCGGCCAGGTCACCCGTGACCAGTTGAATTTCTTGCCGTTGCAGGCGGCATAGGGGCCGGTCGGGTCGGTGGTGCCGGGCGCCGTGACCGTCTTGACCGTCAGCTTGGCGAGCTTCGGCTGCTTGGTCACGGCGAGCGCCGGCGCCGGCGCGGCCGAGCAGTCTTCGCGCATCTCGCGGAAAGAATCGACCACCACGGTCTGCGCCTTGCCGGACACGGCGACCCACAGGCGCTTCTCGATCCGATCGGTGTCGGCGCGCGCCGCGCCGATCGCGCAGGTCCCGGCGACCGCCACGGCGACCAGGGCGACAGCGAACGGGCGACCCGCCCGGGTGGCCCAACGATTCGTGTCGAATGCCATGTCGGTGGTCTCCTCTCGTTGAAGTGGCGTCGATCTTTACGGAATCCGTGGGCGAGCACCAGAGGGAAGAACACCGATTCGGCCGAGCCCCCTCAGGGCCTGCGCGCAGGTGCCGCAGCCGCGGCCGCCACCGCCGCCCGTTCCGCCCGCACCAGACCGACGAGCGGCAGGGCGGCGGCTAGCCCGAGCAATCCGCCGACCAGCGCGGTCAGCACGCCGGCGGTCGCCCCGCCGACGCCGATGATGATCGCGAAGGCGGTCGGCGAGGCCGCGAACACCAGATTCTGCGGCAGCATCATGCCGCCGCTCAGCGTGCCGAAGTCGCGCGAGCCCAGCAGCGACAGCGGCAGGGTGGCCCGCAGCACCGCCAGGATGCCGTTGGCGCCGCTCCACAGGATCACGAAGGCGATGATCCCGGCGCTCGGCGCGAAGGGCAGGAAGGCCAGTCCGATCGCCGGGGTCAGAATGGTCATGGCGATCAGCGTCACGGTCAGCGGCCCGAGCCGCCGCCCGAGGGTCAGTTCGATGCCGCGCGCCGCCACCGAGGCCGGTCCGCTCATCGCCGCGATGGTCACCGCGGTGGCGCGATCGAGCCCCATCACCTCGAACATCGAGATGAAGTGCAGGGGCAGGCCCCAGGCCGCGAATCCTTGCGCCGCGAAGGCGAAGGTCATCAGCCCGGCCGCCCAGCGCCGCCGCCGCGGATCGACCAGCGGCCGCACCGCGCCGGTCGGCTCCTCGTCGGGTGCGGTCGGTTCGTCGCCGTCGTGCCAACGCGCGGCGATCCACAGATGGACCGGCAGCACCACCACGAGATTGAGCAGCCCGAAGATCCACAGCGTCGCCCGCCAGCCGACCACCGCGTCGAGCGCCGCGGTCACCGGCCAGAACACCGTCGCCGACAGGCCGGTCAGGAGCGCGATCCAGCTGATCTGATGGCGCGCCTCGACCCCGCCGAGCCGGGTCACCAGGGTCTGGGACGCCAGCGTCAGACACAGCGATTGGGCGAGCCCGAAGGCCACCCAGGTGACGAACCAGGTGGTCCGCGACGGCACCGCCGCGAACAGGAACAGCCCACCGGCGATCAGCATCGAGCCGTAGGACAGCGACCGCGCCACCCCGCGCCGGTCGAACAGCCGCCCCGCCGCCGGTGCGAACACGCCGCCCAACGCGACCATGATGGTCACGCCGAGAAAGGTCGTCTCGGTGCTGAAGCCGAGGTCGCGGGCCAGCGCCTCGGCGAGACCCGAGGGCATGTAATAGGTCGTGCCCCAGCCGATGATCTGGGTGAGCGCGAGGGCCAGGACGAGGGAGAGCGGGCCGGCGGGGCGGGGGCGACGGGTCATCGCCGCACCATGGGGATCTGTACGGATCTCCGCAAGCCGGCTCCGCGCAACCCTCCCTCTCAACTCTTCATCAGGGTCATGACATGGGCGGCGACCGAGCGGGCGAGGCCCTCGAGGTCGTAGCCGCCTTCCAGGATCGACACCACCCGGCCGTTGCAATGGCGCTCGGCGAGGTCCATCAGCCGCGCCGTGGCCCAGGCGAAGTCCGATTCGACCAGATTGATCTGGCTCATCGGATCGCGGGTATGGGCGTCGAAACCGGCCGAAATCACCACCAGATCCGGTCGGAACGCGTCGATCCGCGGCAGAATCGCGAAGTCCATCGCCTCGCGGAACTCCGCCCCGCCGGCCCCCGCCCACAAGGGCGCATTGACGATGTTGTCGGCGATTCCCGTCTCGGCGATCTCGCCGGTGCCCGGGTAGAACGGCATCTGATGGGTCGAGGCGTACATCAGGTCGCGCTCGTTCCAGAAGATGTCCTGGGTGCCGTTGCCGTGGTGGACGTCGAAGTCCATCACCACCACCCGCTCGGCGCCGTGGCGGGCGCGCGCCCATTTGGCGGCGATGGCCGCGTTGTTGAACAGGCAGAAGCCCATGGCGCGCTTCGATTCGGCGTGGTGACCGGGCGGCCGCACCGTGCAGAAGGCGTTCTTGACCTTCTTCTCGAACACCTCGTCGACCGCCTGACAGGCGCCGCCGACCGCCCGCAGCGCCGCTTCGAGCGAGCCCGGCGAAATCGTCGTGTCGTCGTCGAGGCGCAACAGACCCTCGCTCGGCACCGAGCCGGCGATCTCCTCGAAATGGCCGACGTCATGGGCGAGGCCGACCATCTCGGCGGTGCCCAGCGCCGCCGCCTCGCGCTCCAGCGGTTGGAACCGTTCGGCTTCGAGGATGCGGTCGATGACCCGGATCCGGTCCGGCCGCTCGGGGTGGCCGAGCGGCGTGACGTGGCCGAGGCAGGCCGGGTGATGGATCAGCAACGTCGACATCGATTCGTCCTTCCTCCCCGACCCTTCCGTCCTCTGGCGGGACGGTTGGTGCGGCGCGCCGGCCCCGGGCGGCCGGATCGCCGCCGAGCGTACGAAGGACGGCCCCGGTCGATCCGTCGCAGGCCCCTTCGCGATGCCGTTCTGCTACGATGACGGATCGTGGTCCGATCGTCACGCGCGGACCGTGAGAGAAATCAAAAACGCCGTCATACCTTCGGGTATCGCGGCGCTCGCGCGCGCCGGGTCGCGACCAGCGCGCCGGAGGGGCGCCGGCCATCGACGCCTCGCGCCGTGGTGGCGCAGAGCCTTCCGTTACCGCGCGCCTCGGTCGGTCGCCTCGCGACCGTCCGCCGCCTCAGGGGCGCGGCGCCGCTGCCCGCCGCAGCCGATCGACGATCGCTTCGCCGAGCCCGTCTTCCGGGATCGGCGCCACGGCGATCGAGGCGAAGCCTTCGCCGTCGAGCTCGCGCAATGCCCGGAACAGCCGCGCCGCCGCCTCGCCGAGATCGCCCGACGGGCTGAGATCGAGGATCCGTCCCGCCCGTTCGGACCCCGTCGGCCGGGCCCCGGCGAAGGTCAGCAGCGCCTCGCCCGGGGCCACCTCCGTCGCGTCGAGCCGCACCCGGGCGTTCGGCGCATAGTGCGAGGTCAGCATGCCCGGCGCCGCCACCGCCACGCCCAGTGCATCGTCGTCGGCGTCGCGGCTCGGCGGATCGGCGAGCGGCCCGCCGATCACCGCCTCGATCGCCGCGCGCGGGATGCCGCCGGGGCGCAGCAGCCGCGGCGTGCCGTCGATCAGCGCGACGATCGTCGATTCGACCCCGACCGGCGTCGCCCCGGTGTCGATCATCTCGGCGACCGAATCGCCCAGCTCCTCGACCACGTCGGCCGCGGTGGTCGGGCTGACCCGGCCCGAGCGGTTGGCGCTGGGGGCGGCGACCGGTCGCCCGAACCGCGCCAGGATCGCCCGCGTCACCGCATCCGCCGGTACCCTGAGGCCGATGGTGTCGAGCCCGGCCGAGGCGAGATCGCAGATCGCGCTTTCGGCGCGCTTGGGCACCACCAGGGTCAGCGGGCCCGGCCAGAAGGCCGCCGCCAGACGCCGCGCGACGGCGTCGAAGATCCCATGAGCTTCCGCCGCGGCGAGATCGGCGACGTGAGCGATCAGCGGATTGAACCGCGGCCGGCCCTTGGCGGCATAGATCGCCGCCACCGCCCGGCCGTCGGTGGCGTCCGCGCCGAGCCCGTAGACCGTCTCGGTCGGCAGGCCGACCAGCCGTCCGGCGGCGAGGGCTGCGACCGCCGCGGCGATCGCCGCTTCGCGGGTGGTGGGGTCGATCGGGCGATGCACGGCCATGGAGCCTCGGGGGATGGGACGGTGCGGCGCGGCGCCGTCGTCGGGAGATGCGCTCATCCGGGGGAGGGGGCGCCTGAGACCAAGGTCGCAGCGGCCCGCCATTGACCCCGGACGCCGCCTTTCTAGAGTGCAGACGAACCACGCAGTCAACTGCCGTCCGATGCGCAGTCCTGTCGAAACGTGACGCATTCGTGAAGGAGCTGTCCGACCATGCCTTACCGCGCCCCCGAAGCCGACATCCTGTTCGCCCTCAAGCGCGCCGCCGGCCTCGACCGGGCGATGAAGGCCGGCGCCTTCGCCGAACTCGGCGACGGACTGCTCGAAGCGGTGATCGGCGAGGCCGGCAAATTCGCCACCGACCGCATCGCGCCGCTGCTGCGGGTCGGCGACCGCGCCCATACGCCGATCGTCGACGGCCGCGTCACCATGCCGGCCGGCTGGACTGAGACCTATCGCGCCTGGGCCGAGGCCGGCTGGAACGCGCTCTCCGGACCCGAGGCCTTCGGCGGCCAGGACCTGCCGACGCTCTTGTCGGTCGCCACCTTCGAGATGTGGAATTCCGGTTCGATGGCCTTCGCGATCGGTCCGACCCTGACCATCGGCGCGGTCGAAGCGCTGTTCAAACACGGCTCCGACGCTCTCAAGGCGACCTATCTCGCCAAGCTGGTCTCCGGCGAGTGGATGGGCACCATGAACCTGACCGAACCGCAGGCCGGCTCCGATCTCGCCGCACTCAAGGCCCGCGCCGAGCGCGCCGGCGACGGCACCTACCGGATCTTCGGCCAGAAGATCTTCATCACCTACGGCGACCACGAGATGACCGACAACATCGTCCATCTCGTCCTCGCCCGCCTGCCCGACGCCCCGGCCGGCACCCGCGGCATCTCTCTGTTCGTCGTCCCGAAATATCTGGTCAATCCCGACGGCAGCCTCGGCGCCCGCAACGATGTGGTCTGCGCCGGCATCGAATCGAAGCTCGGAATCAACGGCTCGCCGACCTGCACCATGGTCTACGGCGACGGTGGCGGCGCCATCGGCTGGCTGGTCGGCGAGGAGAACAAGGGGCTGGCCTGCATGTTCACGATGATGAACAACGCCCGCCTCGCCGTCGGCATCCAGGGGGTCGCGGTCGCCGAGGCCGCCACCCAGCACGCCCTGGCCTACGCCGCCGAGCGCCGTCAGGCCCGCGCCCCCGGCTGGACCGGCGAGGGCATGAGCCCGATCGCGCTGCATCCCGACGTCCGCCGGATGCTGGCGACCTCCAAGGCGCTGACCGCCGCCGCCCGAGCGATCTGCTATTCCTGCGCCATGGCCATCGACATGAGCCGCCGCAGCGAGGGCTCCGAGGCCGAACGCTGGGCCCAGCGCGCCGGTATCGTCACGCCGCTGGCCAAGGCCTTCTCCACCGACGTCGGCATCGACGTCGCCAATCTCGGCATCCAGGTGTTCGGCGGTATGGGCTTCATCGAGGAGTCTGGGGCTCCGCAGTTCCTGCGCGACGCCCGCATCGCCGCGATCTACGAGGGCACCAACGGCATCCAGGCGATCGATCTGGTCACCCGCAAGCTGCCGCTCGCCCAAGGGGCGGCGGTCGCCGCGCTGATCGCCGAATGGCGCGCCGCCGCCGCCGCGACCGCCGATCTCCCCGGCTTCGGCGAGACGGCGCAACGCCTCGCCGCGGCGATCGACGACCTCGCCGCCACCGTCGCGTGGTTCGCGGCGCCCGGTCGCGATCCGGCCGAAGCGCTCGCCGGGGCGACGCCGTTCCTGCGCCTGATGAGCCTCGTCGCCGGCGGCGCCTGGCTCGCCGGCGGTGCCGCCGAAGCCTCCACCGAGGGCGATGCCGACGCCGGTGCCCAGGTCGCGCTGGTGCGCTTCTTCGCTGAGAATCTGCTGGCCGAAACCGCCGCGCTGCGCGATCGGGTGGTCGCCGGCGCCCCGAGCACGCTGGCCGCCGCCGCCTTCCTCGACGCCTGACCCGAGCCCACCCCCGACGCCGACCCCGGAGACCTTCGATGACCCAAGACCGTCCCCTCGTCGGCGTCACGCGCCGCGGCGCCGTCGCCGAGATCCGCATCGATCGGCCGGAGAAGAAGAACGCTCTGACCGCGCCGATGTATGCGGCGATCACCGCAGCGCTGATCGCCGGCGAGGCCGATCCGGCCGTCGCCGTGCATCTCCTCTGCGGCTCGCCCGGGGCCTTCTCCGCCGGCAACGACGTCGAGGAGTTCCTCGGCTTCGCCCGCGAGGGCCGCCTCGGCGACGAGGTCGTCGCCTTCCTGGTGGCGCTGGCGAGCCTCGACAAGCCGCTGGTCTGCGCCGTCGACGGCCTCGCCGTCGGGGTCGGCACCACGCTCCTGTTCCACGCCGATCTGGTCTATGCCTCGGATCGCTCGGTGTTCCGCACGCCCTTCCTCGATCTCGGCCTGGTGCCCGAAGCCGCCTCCAGCCTGCTGGCGCCGCGGCTGATGGGCCATGCGGCGGCCTTCGAACTGCTGTGCCTCGGTGCGCCCTTCGATGCCCGCCGGGCGCTGGCGGTCGGGCTCGTCAACCGCATCGTCGCCGCCGACGACCTCGAACAGTTCGCCCGCGAGGCCGCCGACGCGCTCGCCGCCAAGCCGGCCGCGGCCTTGGCCGCCGCTCGCCGCCTGCTGCGCAGCGGATCGGTCACCACCCGCGCCGAGGTGCTCGCCCGCATCGATCTGGAAGCCGAGGAGTTCCGTCGCCGCCTGACCTCCGCCGAGGCCCAGGCGGCCTTCGCCGCCTTCATGGCCCGGCGGCGCTGACGCCGCCGCTCAGCCGACCAGACGGAAATAGAGATCTTCGAGGTGATGGCCGTAGTCGCGGTCCTCGGGGCGGCCGTCGCCGCGCCGGTGCAGGATGTAGGGCCGATAGGTGCGGTAGATCCGCTTGACGTCGATCGAGATCGCCCGGGCGATGGTGTCCTCGTCGCAGCGGGCGGTGTCGAGACAGCGGGTGAACTCGTCGAAGGAGCCGATCAGCAGGTCGATCTTGTCGCCGAGCCGATGCTCGCGCACGAAGGCGACCAGCGAGGCGTCGCGTTCGGCGATCAGGCCGTCGCGCACACCGTCGTCGCCCTCCGCCTGGATCCGTCGCTGCAGATCGTCGATCTGGTCCCACCACGGTTTCATGTCGTCGGCGAGCTGGACATAGGCGACATGGGCGGGCGTGTCGACGAAACGGTCGACCAGATCCAGCGCCGTGCCGATGCGAGCGATGTCGGCGCTGCGCGGCAGCACCACGAAATGCTGCCAGGCCCCCCAGGCCCAGCCGCCGAGTGCCACCACCACCACCGCGGCGATCCGCAGCACCCGGCCCGTGTCGAGCCGCGGCGCCGGCGGGGCGTCGGCATCGTCGAAGCTTCGGTCGTCGTCACGTACCGCCACCAGGGTCTCCCTCATCGCGCCGGACGCGGTTTGGCGCAGCACGGACCGCCGCAGCACACGTCCTTCCACGGCGGCCGTTCGACCGGATGGGGCCGCGGCTGCGCGGCGAGCTGCGACAGCGTCGTCGAAACGATCAACAACACCGCCGCGAGGATCGCAACACATGGCAGAAGGAAGCGCAAGCGCTTGGTGATCATGGCTTTCCTGCTCCTGCTCGACGAACGGCGGAGAGTCTCGCCGCTTGACGGAAACTGGCAGTTCGTGAACGTATACGTAAACTACCTGTCTTCGATTGTCCCACGATCAGGATGAACGGCACCCGAATGGCCACACTCAACGGACGCACCCTCTTCATCACCGGCGCCAGCCGCGGCATCGGCCTCGCCATCGCGCTGCGCGCCGCCCGCGACGGCGCCCGCATCGCCATCGCCGCCAAGACCGATACGCCCCATCTGCACCTGCCCGGCACCATCCACGAGGCCGCTGCGGCGATCCGCGCCGCCGGTGGCGAGGCGCTGCCGCTGGTCGTCGACGTCCGCGACGAAGAGTCGGTGGTGCGCGCGCTGGAGACCACCGTGGCGACCTTCGGCGGCCTCGACGCGGTCGTCAACAACGCCTCGGCGATCCGCCTCTCCGACAGCCGCACCACCGAGATGAAGCATTTCGACCTGATGATGGGGGTCAACACCCGCGGCACCTTCATGGTCACCAAACATGCGGTGCGCTTCCTCGAGACGTCCGACAATCCGCACGTGCTGATGCTGTCGCCGCCGCTCGATCTGAAGGAGAAGTGGTTCGCCCCGCACACCGCCTATTCGATCGCCAAATACGGCATGAGCCTTTGCGTCCTCGGGCTCGCCGGCGAATTGCGCGCCGCCGGCATCGCCGTCAACGCCCTGTGGCCGCGCACCACCATCGCCACCTCGGCGATCCGCTTCGTGGTCGGCGAGACCCTGATCCGCCACAGCCGCACGCCCGAGATCATGGCCGACGCCGCTCACGCGGTGTTGACCCAACCCGCGCGCGACTTCACCGGCAACTTCCTGATCGACGACACCTTCCTGGCGTCGCTCGGCGAGACCGACTTCGACCGCTACCGGGTCGATCCGACCCGGGCGCTGGCCCCGGATTTCTTCGTTCCCGAAGACAGCGTACCGCCGGTCGATCTCGGCCCGGTGCCGGGCGCCGTGGCGCCGACGCCCTGAGGCCTCAGCGGGCGCGGCGGGCGCGCAGGAAGGCCTCGAGTTCGGCGTCGCCGCCTTCCGAGAGCACGATGCGCGGCTTGGCGTAGAGATCGCCGCGGCCGCCGGTCTTGTTGGGCAGGCCCTTGCCCTTCAGCCGCAGGGCCCGCGCGCAGGTGGTGCCGGCCGGCAGGGTCAGTTCGACCACGCCGTCGAGGGTGGTCACCCGCACCCGGCCGCCCAGCGCCGCCTCGTCGAGGCTCACCGGCACGTCGACCTCGAGATCGTGGCCGTCGACCTGGAACTGCGGATGGCGGCGGAACACCACGGTGACCAGCGCGTCGCCCGGCGTCGCGCCGGGCTGGCCCTGACCCTTGAGGCGGATCTGCTGGCGATCGACCACGCCCTCGGGCAGTTGCACGTCGAGCGACCGCCCCGAGGGCAGTTCGACCCGCACCTTGGCGTGGGACGCCACCTCTTCGAGGCTGACCGGCACCTGCACTTCGACGTCGTCGCCGCGCCCGCGCGTCTTGGCGCCCGCCGCTCCGGCGCCGGGGCCGGCGGCACCCGCGCCCATGCCTGGGCCGCGCCCGAACCCGGCGCGCCCGCCGCCGAAGGCCTGGCCGAGGATGTCGGTGAGAAAATCGTCGAAGGGCGGTTCGGCACCATGACCGCCGCGCGGACCGCCGCGTCCGCCGCCGAACGGTCCGCCGCCGCGGAAGTCGAAGCCGCCGGGACCGGCCGAGAACTTCGGCTTGCCCTCGGCGTCGATCTCGCCGCGGTCGAACTGGGCCCGCTTGCCCCCGTCGCCGAGGATCTCATAGGCCGAGTTCAGCTCCGCGAAGGCCTCCTTGGCCTTGGGATCGTTCCGATTCTGATCGGGATGGTGCTTCTTGGCCAACCGGCGGAAGGCCTTCTTGATCTCGTCGGCGCTCGCCGACCGGCCGACGCCGAGGACGTCGTAGGGATCGCGCATCGTCAACTCCTCGTGGGCCATGACCATGGCCGCGCGGCCGGCGACCGGGGGCGAAGAACCCGATCGGCGACCGTCGAAATTTCGTCACCCCCACATGTGGGACGGTTCGCCGGCGAAAACCAGAGGAATGTCGCTCAGCTCCCGTCGCGGCGCGTTCACCCGGCCGGTGTCGCGTCGGCGGGATCGAAGCGCACCAGGTCCCAGGGGCCGACGTAGCCCTGACAGGCGCGCCCGGAATAGAGCCGCACGCCGCCGATCGTCGCCACCGTCGCCTGGAAGTCGCGGCAGGCGGCGCCGTTGCGCGCCCGCCCGGCGACCAGGCCGGAGATCGTCCCGGAATTGCCGGTGGCCGGATTGTGCCAGGCCAGGGGGGCGGTCGGGGAGGGCGCGGTCGCCGAGCGCTCGACGGTGCGGCGGATCACCTCGCCGTCGCTGTCGGCCGCGGGGTTGGCCGGCTTCGGCTTGGGGATCGCTCCGGTGATGTCTTCGGCCGGCGGCGCGGCCGGCGGGGTCGAGGTCCAGGCCGACAACGGCATCATCACGCCGCAGCCGCCGAGGCCCGAGGCGAGGAGGACGACGCCGAGCGTCGACGCAAGGCGCCCTTGCGCCGGTCGCGGCTGGCGCGACGGGCCGTGCGGCCTGTAGGATGGCGTACCGAGACCGGCCAAGGGGACACTCCAAAACACGATGACCGACCGACCCACAGACGATCCGCGATCTGCGTTAACGTTGGGTGACTTTTCTGCGGCGGAAGAACCGGTTCGCCTGTTCGCCACCTGGCTGAAAGACGCCGAAGCCAAGGAGATCAACGATCCCAACGGCATGGCCCTGGCGACCGTCGATGCCGAGGGCTTCCCCGACGTTCGTATGGTGCTGCTCAAGGGCTTCGACGCCGCGGGCTTCGTGTTCTACACGAACTACGAGAGCAAGAAGGGCGCCGAGCTGCTGGCCACCCGCAAGGCGGCGCTGCTGTTCCATTGGAAGTCGCTGCGCCGGCAGGTGCGGGTGCGCGGTCCGGTCGAACTCGTCACCGAAGCCGAGGCCGACGCCTATTTCGCCACGCGCTCGCGCACCAGCCGCATCGGCGCCTGGGCCTCGCGCCAGTCGCGGCCGCTGGAGAGCCGCTTCGCGCTGGAGAAGGCGGTCGCCGAATACGGCCTGAAGTTCGGCTTCGGCGAAGTGCCGCGCCCGCCCCACTGGTCGGGCTTCCGGGTGGTGCCGCGCGCCATCGAGTTCTGGCACGACGGCGCCTTCCGCCTCCACGACCGCATCGAATTCACCCGGGCCGCCCCCGATGCGCCCTGGGACAAGGTCCGGCTCTACCCGTGACCGGCGTTGCGGTCACAGCCAGCGCCGCCACTTGAACACCGTGAAGGTGGTCGCCACCGAGGCGACCATCAGGCCGAGGGCCATCGGATAGCCCCAGGTCCAGTCGAGCTCCGGCATGGCGTGGAAATTCATGCCGTAGATCGAGGCGATCAGGGTCGGCGGCATGAACACCACGGCGAGGATCGAGAAGATCTTGACGATGGTGTTCTGCTCGAGCGCCACCAGACCGAGGGTCGCCGACAGCAGGAAGTTGACCTTCGAGTCGAGCGACTTGGCGTGATCGGCGAGCGAGCGTGCGTCGTGGCCGAGGGTGGCGAGCCGGGCGAGCCCGTCGCGATCGAGGCGATCGTTGCCGTTGGCTTCGCCGAGGAAGTGGAACAGCCGCGCCAGCGAGACGATCGAATCCTCGTAGCGAGCGACCGCACCGCCGAGCCGACCGATGTTGGTCAGGGCCGTCTCCAGGTCTTTCTCGCGCTGGCCGCGCGGCCGAAACACCGCGGTCGACAAATGGTCGATGTCGGCGGCGATCCGCTCGAGCCCGTCGGCGACCCGGTCGATGATCGTCTCGAGCAGCCCGATCAGGATCGATCGCCCGTCGACCAGTTCGGCCCCCGGCCGTTCGGCCCGCGCCCGGAAGATCTCGAAGGAGCGCGGCCGGTCGTAGCGCACCGTCGCCAGCCGGTCGCCGAGCAGAATGAAGGTCACCGGCGTCGACCGCGGCGTCTCGGTTTCCGACTGGACCGGGATCAGGGCGGTCATGAACAGCGCCCCGTCCTCGACGTAGAGCCGGCTCGACGCCTCGATCTCCTGCATTTCGTCGCGGGTCGGGATCGACACCCCGAGCATCGCCTCGGCCTGACGATCTTCCTCGGGCGTCGGCTCGAGCAGGTCGAACCACACCGCGCGGCAGTCCGGCGGTGGCGTCGCCGCCAGCATCGAGGTCACCAGATGGGCGTCGCTGAGGCCGTAGATGGTGAGCATGGCGGATCCGGTGGCCGGTCGGGGCGTCGCACCGAAGGGGACGGCCCTGTCGCCCCTCGGTCGACTTGGATAGCCTGCCCGCCGGCCGCGGTCCACCGCCGTGGCGAGCGGCAGGCCGCGAATCGACGACGCCGCGAATCGGCCGATTCGCGGCGCCTTCTTCAATCATCGGTTCGCGGCAGGTCCGACCGTGTCGAACTCAGTTCCACTGTTCCGTCGGCGCCTTGACCTTCGGCCCCTTGGCGGCGGCACAGGCGGCCGACAGGGCGGAGATGCCGATCGACTTGTACTGGCAGTCGAGCATATCGGCGGGTTGGGCCTGCGGATGGGCTTCCTGGGTGAACTGCTTGGGAGTGCTCTTCTCGTTGGACATCGTCGACCTCGAACCGGAAACTTGCTCCCGGCGGGATCCGTCCCGGCCCGTCCGGCCGAGGCTCCCGCGGGAGTGAGGCGTCGTCTCGGCGCCTCGCGTGCGACTTTGGGGCGGTGAATGTGGCGGGTCCGTGTCCGGCCGTGGCGGTGACCGGACGACCGTTCGGATCACCTTCGATCCCCTCGTCGCTCGATCTCGGAGTCTGCGGCCGAAGTATTAAAAAAGAAATGCGGACTATTACAGTCGACAGGCAGTATCGCCATGCGAATTCATGCGGTCGCGGCACTTCTGATATGCACCAGATTGATCTCCGGCGGTACCAGGAAGCGCATCGGCAGAAACGATACGCCGAGCCCCGACGACACCAGCAGGTGGCGTCCGCCGACCTCGTAGTGACCGCGAATCCACCGCTGTGACGAGCCGGTCCGCAATGCGATCAGGCCGCGCACCCCGGGAATGCCGACCTGGCCGCCGTGGGTGTGGCCGCTCACCGTCAGTGCCACCCGCTCCGGCACTTCGGCGAAGAGGTCGGGCTCGTGCGCCATGTGCAGGACCGGCAGATCGTCGGAGATCCGCGCCAGCGTCGCCGACAAATCGTCGCGCCCGACGAAGCCGTGGGCGCCGAGCCGCCCGGCCAGCGTGCTCTCGGTGCCGGTGATCCAGAACCGATGGCCGTGGGCGTCGATCCGCGTCGCCTGGTTCAAGAGCACGTCGATCCCGACCTCGCGCAGCGCCCGGACCACCGGATCGGGTCCGCCGCGCCACCAGTAGTCGTGATTGCCGAGGATCGCATGGACCCCGAGCGGCGCCGTGAGCTTGGCCAGCACCGCCGCCCATTCCCGCGGCGGCGTCACCCGATGGGCGAAATGCACGCCGCTCATGTAGTCGCCGAGCAGCAGGATCACGTCGGCCTGAAGCGCATTGGTCGCCACGACGATCTCCTCGATCCGTGAGATCGGCATCCACGGCTCGACCGCGTGGAGATCGGCGATCATCGCCACCTTCAGCGGCTTGGCGTGCGCCGGCCAGCCGGGCAGGGCGAGATCGTTGCGGGTCACCGTGAGGCGCATCCGCGGCTCGACCGCCACGGCATAGCCGCCGAAGGTCACGCAGCCTGCGGTCCCGGCGAGGAGCGTGGTGAGCAGGCGGCGGCGGGTGATCATCGGCGGGCGGATCCTCGGGGAAATTACGCAGTGCACAAAGCCGGACGATCGCGGCGAAATCCGGGCGGCAGCGGGGACGCCCCGCTCTCGCTCTCCGCCGAACGGCGCTCTCGACAGACGCCCGGCGACGCGCTTCGATGCGTCTCCAATACGTCAAGGCGATGCCCATAAGGGCACGAGCGGGAGGACGCGATGCGCGGAACGATGCAGGACTGGCCGTTGCTGTGCCCGAAGATACTCGATCACGCCGCCCGGCTCCATCCGCACCGCACCATTCTGTCGCGGTCGGTGGAGGGGCCGCTCCACACCACGACCTGGGCGGAGGTCCATTCCCGCGCCCGCCGGGTCGCCAAGCGCCTCGCCCGCGATCGTATCGGCTTCGGCGACCGGGTCGCGACGCTGGCCTGGAACACCTGGCGCCACCTCGAGGTGTGGTACGGCCTGCTCGGCCTCGGGGCGATCTATCACACCGTCAATCCGCGCCTGTTCCACGAGCAGATCGCCTGGATCATCAATGACGCCGAAGACCGCCTGCTGTTCGTCGATCTGACCTTCCTGCCGATCGTCGAGATCCTCGCCGACAAGCTGCCGACCATCGAGCGGATCGTCGTGCTGACCGACGGCGCCCACCTGCCCGAGACCCGGCTGACCAACGTCGTCGCCTACGAGGACTGGCTGGCCGAGGCCGACGACGACTTCGCCTGGGCGACCTTCGACGAGACCACCGCCGCCGGCCTCTGCTACACCTCCGGCACCACCGGCCACCCCAAGGGCGTGCTCTATTCCCACCGCTCCAACGTCCTCCACGCCTGGCAGGCGGCGACCGTCGACATGTTCGGCTGTTCCTCGCGCGACGTGGTGATGCCGGTGGTGCCGATGTTCCACGCCAATTGCTGGTCGCTGGCCTTCACCGCGCCGCTGGTCGGCGCCGCCCTGGTGATGCCGGGGGCCAAGCTCGACGGCGCCTCGATCCACGAGATGCTGGAGGTCGGCCGGGTCACCCTGACCGCCGCGGTGCCGACCGTCTGGCTGATGCTGCTGCGCCACATGGAGGCCAAGGGGTTGGGCCTGTCGCACCTGAAGCGCGTGGTGATCGGCGGCGCCGCCTGCCCGCGGGCGATCACCGAAGCCTTCGAGACCACCTACGACGTCCGCGTGGCGCACGCCTGGGGCATGACCGAGACCAGCCCGCTCGGTACCGTCTGCGGCCCGAAGCCCGAGACCGCCGATCTCGATCTCGCCGGCCGCCTCGATCTGCAGATCAAGCAGGGCGTGCCGCCGTTCGGCGTCGAGATGAAGATCACCGACGACGAGGGCCGCGAGCGCCCGCGCGACGGCCGCGCCTTCGGCCGCCTCAAGGTGCGCGGGCCGGCGGTGACCGGCGCCTATTTCAAGGGCGCGGGCGCCGAATGTTTCGACGCCGACGGCTTCTTCGACACCGGCGACGTCGCGACCATCGACGCCAACGGCTACATGCAGATCACCGACCGCGCCAAGGACGTGGTCAAGTCGGGCGGCGAATGGATCTCGACCATCGATCTGGAGAATCTGGCGATCGCCCACCCGGACGTCCAGGAGGCCGCGGTGATCGGCGTGCCCCATCCCAAATGGGACGAGCGGCCGTTGCTGATCGTCGTGGTGAAGGACGGCCGCAGCCCGACCAAGGACGACATCCTCGGCTTCTTCGAAGGCAAGATCGCCAAATGGTGGATGCCCGACGACGTCGTCTTCGTCGACGAGATCCCCCACACCGCGACCGGCAAGATCCAGAAGACGGTGCTGCGCGAGCGCTACGCCAAGTGAGCCGCGCGCCCGCCGGGCGCTTCGACGGCCGTGCCTTCGGCTGGGGCGGTCAGGGCGGCGGCGCGCCGGCGCCGAAGCCCGAGGCGACCGGCGCCGGCGCCGGCCGCAGGCCGATCCGTTCGTCCCAGGCGCGGTTGGCGGTGCAAGGACGCACCGCGGCGATCGAGCGCGGCGGCAATGTCGCGGCGATTGCGAAGGTCGACTGTTCCGACGGCGAGACAGAGACCTTCGACGGGTGCATGGGCACCACCGACGCCGAATTCCGCCGGCGCAGCCGCCAGGGTTTCGAGGGCGCGCTGGAGACGGACTGCGGGCGGATCAGTTGAAAAGCGGCGTTCGATGCGCCCGCAGCTTATAGAAGTTGGTCACCGAGAAATGTCGCCGCTTGAAATTGCATGAACAATAAAATCATACAGATTCTGAATTGATACGCCTGATATTTCATAAGATACCGCATCAACGGAAGCTTCGAAATAAAGTCCTCTTCGGGGATTTATGATCCCAATATTCGTAATATCAAATTGTTTAGATTGATTATTTAGAGCGCAATATGTAATTAGTTGTCTGACATCCATACTTCTGAATGGGCGATCTACCGTTTTAATTTCATATAGGCAGCCGCCGATCACGATATCGCCTTCTGAAGTATCTATATATCCGCAGCCCGCAAAGACCGGCCTAGTGATTATTCTTTTCTTCTTTGAAATAAAAAACGAATGGAGAATCCTTTCCATGTGAGATGTTTGAGAATCTTCCTCAGGCGTAATACTATGATCCAGTGTCAGAGGGTCCTGCAATAGTGGGCGCATTCGTCTTCTGGCGTCCGCTAAAGCAATATTTTCAATTTTATCTGCTTGAATATCCGAAAGTTTGGCGCAAACGCGAGCAAAAGCAAGCTCTGCAACGAGTGCTGCCCGTATAGGAACCATCGGTTTATCGAGCGGTGGAGACCAGCGCTCTGCATATTCCAAATTAATACGGCGAACATAGTGTTCTGATGTCGGAGTGTAGTTCGACCAAAACGCATTGTGGCGTGAAGAGAAACTAGAGGCGTCGATCAAAGTGGCAACCCCTTTTTATCTTTATTGGTGCGTTCGCCGGCCCAGCTGAGAATGAACTTCTCAAATGGGTTTAGTTCCTTCTTAATACTTTCGCGCCAATGCCTGCCTTCGTCCTTTAGCGAATATGATGCTAAGAGAAATGCGCGTTTTTCCGGTGCACTCAGTTGTCGATAGTGATTTCTAAGGTCCGATATCCAGTACCAATCATCCCAGAGAGCCATAATAAGTATTATATCGCGACGTACGATTTCCAAAGTTCTGCTTTCAAAAATATCCCTTAGTAGTTGCTGGACCTCCTCGGTATGAGAGTGCTGTAAAACTCTCAGTGCAAAACATAAGTGGACATCAATCCGAAAGACATGAGAGTCCGATTTTATAATATCAACAATTTTCCTAGAAACCTCCATTTTTGTTTCCGCCCCAAGATCATCATAAATCTTGTCAATCATTATAAGGGCAGACGAAAATATAGGATAAAGTATATCACAGTTATCTAATATAGACAGCACCGCATCATCTTTTGTTTTTCCGTCTAGATATCGAACCGCAGAAATAATCTTTCTTGAAAGAGCGACATGTACTCGTGACTTTGTTAGTTCTTCTTTTAGCAACCCTAGTATATCAAATTGTCTAATTTCCTTCTTTAACTTGTCGTAATCTTCATCTGCAGTCGGAGAGTAAGGATCAAAGCGCAATGAAAAGCTCATGAGAAGTCTTGTTCTTGCATGCAAATCGGCGGCACGCTTCCCTTCGTCTTCGGCGTGTTCTTCAATATCCTGCGTCGCAACTGGACTTGTTGCCCGGAATTCGGCTGAGGTCATTATTCGGGTCTTCGATTTTTGAAGCGACAATCCTTGATTTTCAAATAGTTTTTCAGAAAGAAATATGGTATATCGGTATGCTTCTTCTCGTGTCTTTGCAAAAATATGAAAATCGTCAGCGAACCGCGTGAATTCAATCTTTGCGCCGCGAAGTAGCCTGTCAATTTGATTGATTGTTAACTCTGAAAGTATCCTGGCCGCCGGCCCACCGATCGGCAGCCCAAATGATCTGGTATTCGAAAAATTTGATAAGAAATCCATTATTCGCTTAGGGTATTCTGTATCACCAGCAATTTGCTGTAGGGCATTCTCAAGCCTATGATGGCCAAGTCTCGGGTAAAATTCGCTGATATCGCAGGCCACAACGTATTCATATTCTTCAGATTTTCTAATTGATGCGGACATGAATGCATGCCAGCTATAATCGCGATCGAAAAGATCTCCAGTTTCTTTATCTAGCTTAATCCTATACGAAAATATAACATTTTCAGCCGATGGAATGCGCGCGGCTTCTATCTTATCTGATATTGCAATAACACAACTCAATAGATAGGCATTCCAAATTGGATCTAATTGAGTAGCCCATCGGAACCCATAGTAGGAGACGGGTGTCAAGGCGTTGATGTTTGACGGCGGAAACCGGACAAGGTAGTCGGTAAAATTTTGATCATATTCACAAATTAAATTAGTAAGATCTTCTTTCTTATCAAAAAAAGGATAGTTTTCAAAGGGAAGCGGGAATATATCAGTATCCCCGTGCCTTGTTATGTTTTCAATCGCGATTTTTGCCGCACGCGCGAATTGATCCCTTGTAACCATTTCGTAGGGTCTTTCATTGTTCAGAGAAAATACGAAATTTGTAAAATAGTAGCGATTATCTGAAAGCTAAAATTATTGCAGGACTGGTGTTCCAATAATTCTATCTCATTTTATTGCGTATGAAAGATCGCACAAAGCCGCCAGAGAATTGAGTGGGCCGATTGTGTATCAGTTGTGACACAAGTCAACATCGCTTTCCACCGCCCCATCCCCCCTCCGGCGACCACGTGCCGCACCCTTCTCCCTTCCCTTTCGCCCCTCGAAAGCGTTGGTGGCCGGCGCGCGAGCGGGCCGCCGGGAGCCCGAGTCTTTCCGAGACGAACGAAGAGGACGCCATGGCCGACACCGAATCCGCACGCTGGTTTCCGACCTGGACACCCACCACCGCCGATCGTGTCGCCCCCGAAGAGCGCCTGCCCTGGCCGCAGACCCTGATCGCCGGCTTCCAACACGTCGTCGCGATGTTCGGCTCGACCGTGCTGGCCCCGATCATCATGGGCTTCGATCCCAACGTCTCGGTGCTGTTCTCCGGCCTCGGCACGCTGATCTTCTTCCTCGTCGTCGGCGGCCGCGTGCCCTCCTACCTCGGCTCGAGCTTCTCCTTCATCGCCGTGGTCATCGCCGCCACCGCCTATTCCGGCGCCGGCCCCAATCCCAACATCGCCACCGCGCTCGGCGGCATCGTCGCCGCCGGCGTGCTCTATCTGGCAATCGGCCTCGTGGTAGTCCGCGCCGGCCATCGCTGGATCGAGACCCTGATGCCCCCGGTGGTCACCGGCGGCATCGTCGCGGCGATCGGCCTCAATCTCGCGCCGATCGCCGTCAAGGGCATCTCGGCCTCCGACTTCGACCGGGTGATCGGCCTCGTCACCATCGTCTCGGTCGGCGTCGCCGCGGTCTATGCGCCGGGCGTCCTGCGCCGCATTCCGGTGCTGATCGGCGGCTTCGTCGGTTATGTCGCCTACGCCGTCGGTGCCGGCGTCTTCGGACAGGCCAAGGCGATCGACTTCTCGGGGCTCGCCGCCGCCCCCTGGCTCGGCGCGCCGCAGTTCACCACCCCGGTGTTCTCGGGCTCCGCCATCGCCCTGATCGCGCCGGTGGCGATCATCCTGGTCGCCGAGAACCTCGGGCACATCAAGGCGATCGGCGCCATGACCGGCCGCAACCTCGACGGTTTCGTCGGCCGCGCCTTCGTCGGCGACGGTCTGGCGACCATCCTCTCCGGCTTCTGCGGCGGCACCGGCGTGACCACCTATGCCGAGAACATGGGGGTGATGGCGGTCACCAAGATCTATTCGACCCTGGTCTTCGTGGTCGCCGGGGTGATCGCCGTGCTGCTCGGCTTCTCGCCGAAGTTCGGCGCGGCGATCCTCACCATCCCCGGCCCGGTGATCGGCGGCCTGTCGGTGGTGATCTTCGGGCTGATCACCGCCACCGCCGGCCGCATCTGGGTCGAGCACAAGGTCGATTTTTCCGAGACCAAGAATTTGATCACCACCGCCGCGGCGGTGATCGCCGGCGCCGGCGATCTGACCCTGCGCTTCGGCGGCTTCACCCTCGGCGGCATCGGCACCGCCACCTTCGGGGCGATCCTGCTCTATGCCCTGCTCAACCGGCGCCCGGCGGAGCCGGTCGATCCGGCCGCCAAGATCTCGCCCTTGCCGTGAAGACGGGTCCCGCGCCGGCGGATCTTCGCCGGCGTCGGGCCCCTCGGCTCACTTGAACCACACCTCGACGTCGCCGGTCAGCTTGATCAGCAGCGGGCGGCCGCGGCGATCGGTGCCCTTGCCGACCGGCAGGCGCACCCAGCTCTCCGAGACGCAATATTCCTCGACGTTGAACTTCTCGACGCCCTTGAAGCGCACGCCGACGCCGCGCTGCAAGAAGTCGGCGTTGAAGTAGGGGCTCGACGGATCGGCGGCGAGCCGATCGGGCGGGGTCTCGACGGCGACGGCGGCGTCTGCGGGGGCCGCGTCGGCGGCGGTGTCTTCGGTCGGAATCGGCGTGTCGGTCATCGGTGCTCTCGATTGCGGGTCGGGGGAGGGGGCGTCCGGCTGCCCCGTGGGGCGACGGCGGACGGCACCCCGGTCCCCGCTCCCATAACGCCCTTCGCCGCCCCGGTCCAGCGATCGCCCGCCCGCCGGCGCGCTGCGCCGGTGCCGGGAACCCGCCGATGCGCCCGCGCCGCCGCTCGCCCACGCCGCCGCCGCGTGCTAGACGGAACGTCGGCCGCCGCCGCCGCCGTCCCGTCCCCGTGAGCCCGAGTCGCCCCATGATCTACCGACCGCCCGAGCGCCGTTCGCGCCTCGCCGACTGGAGTCGGACGCTCGGGGCCTTCGCCGTGCCGCTGCTGGTGATCGCCGTGATCGGCCATCGCTTCGGCCGCTTCGCCACCGATCCGGCGGTGGTGCTGGTCGCCTGCGCCTTCGCGCTGGCGGCGCTGGCGCTGCTCTGCGGCCTCGCCGCGCTGGCGGTGATCTGGCGCGACGGCCGTCCCGGCGCCGGTCACGCCGTGGTCGGCCTGATCTGGGCGGCCCTGGTGCTGACGCCGGCCGCCGCCCTGGTCTGGCAATGGGTCGCCCACCCACGCCTCGTCGACCTGTCCACCGACGCCCTCGATCCGCCGTTGTTCCACGCCGCCGCCTTCGAGCGCGCCGGCCGCGCCAATACGGTGCGCCCGCCCGATTCGGAGGAGCGCGCGCGGCTGCGTGCCCTCGTCCCCGACGTCGTGTCGCGGCGCTATTCGATCGGCTCGGATCTGCTGTTCTCGGTGGTCCGCCGGCAGGTCGAGGCCGAGGGCTGGACCGTCGCCGAGCTCCAGGCGCCGCGCGGCGACGGTGACCGCGGTCGCATCGAGGCGGTGGCGCGCAGTCTGATCTTCGGCTTCCGCGACGACGTCGTGCTGCGCGTCCTGCCCGAGCCCTCGGGCGCCCGCATCGACCTGCGCAGCTCGACGCGCTGGGGAATCCACGACCTCGGCCGCGGCGCCCGCCGCATCCGCGCCTTCCTGGAAGATCTCGACAAGGCGGTGGTCGACACCTACGGCCGCTGAAGCCCCGTCGCGCCGTGCGGTCTCACGCCAGCCGAAAGCGGGTGGAGAGGCTCAGCGGCCCGTCGCCGACGATCCGGCCGCGCTCGACCAGATCCTCGACATGGGCGAGCAGCGACAGCGCCGCCGCGCCGTGCAGCGACCCGTCGACGTCGACATAGATCGCCGCGACCAGCTCCGGCACCGTGCCCGGCCCGGCCTCGAGCTGGGCGATCAGCGCCGCCTCGCGCCGCCGGCGATGGCCGGCCAGCGCCGCGAGATAGGCCGCGCTGGTCGCCTCGCACAGGCCCGGCCCATGAGCCGGCAACAGCCGCCGTTCGGGCCGGGCGGCGAGCTTGGCGAGCGAGGCCATGTAGGCGGCCATCGAGCCGTCGGGCGGCGCGACGATCGACGTCGACCACGCCATGACGTGATCGCCGGTGAAGATCGTCGCGGTCTCGGCGAGGGCGAAACACAGATGGTCGGCGGTGTGGCCGGGCGTGGCGATCGCCTCCAGCGTCCAGCCGTCGCCGGAAATCCGCGCGCCGTCGGAAAGGATCACATCGGGCCGCAGGCCGGCGTCGCGGGCGGCGTCGAGCCGTTCCCCGGCGCCCCCGTCCGGGACGACCCGCGCCGGCCCGGCCAGTACCGGTGCGCCGGTCGCCGCCGCCAATGCCGCTGCCGCGCCGGTGTGGTCGCGGTGGCCGTGGGTGATCAGGATCGCCGACACCCGCGCCGACCCGATCGCCGAAAGCAGCGCTTCGACGTGGGACCCATCGTCGGGGCCCGGATCGATCACCGCGACTTCGTCCCGGCCGATCAGGAAGCTGTTGGTGCCGTGGAAGGTGAAGGGACCGGGATTGCGCGCGGTCACCCGCCGGACATGGTCGCCGATCGCCACCGCCTCACCGTGGCGGGGTTCGAACCGGCGATCGAAGCGGGGAGGGGCGTCGTCCATGGGCGTACCTCACAGGACCGAGACGAGGAACCGCAGCCCCATCGCCGCCAGGAACACCGCGAAGGAGATCTCCAGCCGGCGTTTCGACAGGCGATGGGCGAGGCGGGCGCCGATCGGCGCGCAATAGATGCTGGTCGGCATGATCAGCGCTGCGCCGAGCAGACTGACGAAACCGATCGACAGGGGCGGCAACAGCGCCGCCTGCGCCCCGCCCGCCCACATGTAACCGATCGCGCCGGGAATCGAAATCAGCACCCCGAGCCCGGAGGCGGTGGCCACCGACTGATGGATCGGCCGATTGCAGAAGCTCATGATCAGATTGACGATCGAGCCGCCGCCGATGCCCATCAGCGCCGACAGGAGTCCGGTGACGAGCCCCATCACCGTGCGCCACGGCTCGCCCGGCACGTCGTCGGCGAGTTTCCACGACACGCGGCCGAAGCCGAGCTTGATCGCCGTCACCCAGGCGACGAACACGAACACCAGCTTGAACACCGCCGGTGGCGCGAAGGAGGCGATCCAGGTGCCGAGCAGGACCCCGACCACCGTCGGGATCGCCCAGGAGCGCAGCAGCGCCCGGTCGACCCGCCCCTGCTCGAGATGGGCCATGAAGGAGCGCACCGAAGTCGGCACGATCACCGCGAGCGAGGTGCCGACCGCCAGCTGCATCTGCACCTCGCTCGGCACGCCGATCACCGCGAACAGCTGGTAGAGCACCGGCACCATCACCGCGCCGCCGCCGACCCCGAACAGCCCGGCGAGCAGCCCCGAGGCGACCCCCGCCAGGAGCAGCACCGCGGCGAGACCCGCCAGTTGCGAGACGTCGAATGCGCCGGTCATGTTTCCCCCTCGCGCCGGCCGGGCTCTCGGTGGCCCGCTCTCGCGCCCGTCAGTCCGTCAGTCGGTCAATCGATCCCGGCTCAAGAGCCCCGGAAACAGTTTCGCCCAGGTCGCCGCCACCGCGAGCGTGCCGAGGCCGCCGATCACCACCGAGCCGACCACCCCGACTAGTGCGGCGAGCGCCCCGGATTCGAACTGGCCGAGCTCGTTGGAGGCGCCGACGAACACCGCGTTGACCGCCGAGACCCGGCCGCGCATCTCGTCCGGCGTGTCGTGCTGGACCAGCGTCTGGCGCACCACCACCGACACCATGTCGGCGGCACCGAGCAGTACCAGGAAGCCGAGCGACAGCGGCAGCGAGGTCGACAGGCCGAAACCGACGGTCACCGCGCCGAACAGCGCCACCGCCGCGAACATCTTGTAGCCGGCGCGTCCGCCCAGCGGTCGATGGGCCAGCACCAGCCCCATCGTCGCGGCGCCGAGCGCCGGTGCCGAGCGCAGCAGGCCGAGACCCCACGGGCCGGTCAGCAGGATGTCGCGGGCATAGATCGGCAGCAGCGCCGTGGCGCCGCCGAGCAGCACCGCGAACAGATCGAGCGAGATCGCCCCGAGCAGGCTCGGGCGCGAACGGATGAAGCGGATGCCGGCGAACAGGCTGTCGAGCGTCGGTTTCTCGCGTCGCGCGGTGCTCGGGCGCGGTTCGATCCCGGTGACCGCCAGGGCCGCCACGCCGAAGCCGGTCAGCGCCGTGGCGAACACCACCGCCGGCCCGACCGCATAGAGCAGGCCGCCGATCGCCGGACCGGCGATCACCGAGACCTGCCAGGTCGACGACGCCAGCGCCAGCGTCGAGGCGAACAGCCGGCGCGGCACCAGGCTCGGCAAGAGCGCCTGCAGCCCGGGCATGGCGAAGGCCCGCGCCGCACCGATCACCATCGCGAAACCGTAGATCGGCCAGGGACTGCGCCCCTCGAGCAGCACCGTCACCAGGAGCCCGGTCGCGGCCAGCGCCATCGCGCCATAGGCCGAGGCGATCACCAGACGTCGGTCGAAGCGATCGACCACTTCGCCGGCCGGCAGTGCCAGGACCACCGCCGGCACGAACACTGCGAGGCCGATCAGGCCGAGCGACCACGCCGATCCGGTGATCGAATAGACGTACCAGCCGACGCCGACGTCGTGGATCTGCATGGCGATGCCGAAGGAGAAGCGGGCGGCGAGGAAGCGGCGCACCGCGGCGATCGCCAGCAGGTCCGACGTCGGTCGGGATGTCGCGGCTTGAAGCGGCGCCTCGTCCTCGACCTCGTCCGCCATCGATCGTCGCCACCCCGCATCGGCGGGCCCCGCGGAGCCCCGGAAGGCGGCTTCTAGCATCACAGCGGCGGCTTGTCTCGCGCGCTCGCGCGCAGCTCCTCGGCGTCCACCGCCGCCCGCGAGTGTCAGCGTCGCGGCAGGAATTCGGCCACCGCCGACGGGCGGATCACCAGCGCCGCCGCGCCATAGACGACGATGCCGACCACGACGCCGACCCCCAGTTGAACGAGAACGCCGGTGCCGGCGGTCAGCGGCCTGACCGCCCATACCGCGGCGCTCATCACCGCCGTCGCCGCGACGATCCGGCCGAGATCGCCCCAGGGGATCGGGAAGGGCATCAGCCGTCGGGTGACCACGAAGGTGGTGGCGAACAGGAAGGCGAACTGGATCAAATAGGCCAGCGCGCAGCCCCAGATGCCCCAGCGCGGCACCAGCAGCATCAGGGCGGCGAGCCCAACCAGGGCCGCCGGCAGCGAGATCGTGGCGTTGAGGCCGTTGCGTTTGACCATGTGGAAGATCTGGTCGAGGACGAAGGTCTTGAAGCCGGCGAACAGCGCCGTCGCCACCGCCAGGGGCAACACCACCACCGCCGCGTCGACATAGTCGTGCGCGAGCAGCAGCCCGGCCATCGGCTCGGCCACCAGCACCACCCCGGCCGCCGCCGGCAGGGTGATGAAGCCGACCCCCGAGATCAGTTCGGACAGCCGCCGCCCGGCGACCTCCGGGCCGCCGCGCTCGTAGTCCTCCATCAGCAGCGGAAACACCCGCACCCCGGCGAGGCTGAACAGGAAGTCCATCGGCTGTTTGGCGAGCATCACGCCGGCGGCGTAGAGCGCCACCGCGGCGGCGCCGTCGGAATGGTTCAGCCACAGCCGATCGGACGAGGCGAGCACCGAGGTGACGATCGCCGCCGGGACGATCGGCAGGCCGTAGCCGAGGAAACCGCGGAGCGGTTCGGCGGTGCCGACCCGTGCGGCGATGCCGCGCCACGACCGCCGCCAGCCCCACGCCCCCGCCGCGGTGGTGACCACCGCGAACACCAGGGTCTGGACGAAGAACGATCCCGACAGCCAGGTGACCGCGACGCCGAACACCAGCACCCCGAGCGCCTTGCCGACCTCCACCGCGACGATGCCGTTGCGGTCGCCCTGGACCGACAGGATCGTCGAGGGAAAGCGCAGGACCGCCGTCGCCACCATGTAGACGATCACCGCCACCGCGAATTCCACCGGCCGCTCGACCTGCATCGCGGCGGTCAGCCCCACCGCCACTGCCGCCGACAGCGCAAGCGTGGCGGCGTGGATCTTCAGACTGCGCAGCGATTCCGCGCCGATCGCCCCCGCTTGGCCCGAGGCGAACCGCGCCAGCGCGATCCGTACCCAGTTGCTGCAGATCGCGTCGACCGCTTCGCCGATCGTCGTCACCAGCACGTAGAGCCCGTATTCGTTGCGCGAGATCAGGCGCGTCAGCACCACCACGAGGAGCAGCGACACCAGTCGCGGCAGCACCACCGCGGGGGCGTAGCCGATGAGCGAACGAACGATCGACATGCTGTCTCCGGATTGGATCGCCGACGGCGACCGGGTCCGCGCCCCTCGGCGCCGGGGTGTCGCGGGGGTCTAGAAGCCGACGTCGTCGACGTAATGGTACCAGTGTTTGGCGATCAGCCGGCGCAGCGCCCGCGGCGCCACCGCGATCACCGTCAGCGCCACCATCGCGACGATCCGCCGGCGCGCGCCGATGGTGGCGAGGTGGCGGAAGTTGGCGAGCCCGGTCGCCAGGCCCGACCAGCGCGGCACTGCCGGGATGTCCCAGTCCGACGCCGGTATGCCGCGCAGCAGCAGGTACCAGGTGAGGTAATAGGGACCGATCAGATGGGCCGGCGGGGCGATCTCGACGCCATAGCTCCGCGCCACCCGGAACGCCGACTGCTGGGCGTGGTAGGCGTAATAGATGTCCTGGCGGATCGCCTTGAAGCTGCGCCGGCGCCCCGGTTGCGACATGTTGGCGGGATGGACGCGGTAGTCGCCGAGCACCTCGTCGACCGAGATCACCTGCTCGGTGACCGCCGCGGCGAAGCACAGCCAAGTGTCGAAGCCGGAATATTTCATGCCGTCCGACAGCGCGAACACCCGCCGGGCGAATTCGGTGGAAAACGCGTTGCCCGAGGTCGGCGGATAGGTCAGCGATCCGGTCTTCAGCACGTGATCGCGGGTGGCGCCGTGTTCGAAGGGATAGCGCGGCAGGGTCTCGCCGGCCCGCTCGACCGCACCGATCAGCTCGAGGCGGAACTGCAGGGCGTGGAGGTCGTCGCGCCACAGCGCGGCGATGCGCGCGCAGGTGGTCGGCCGCAGCCGGTCGTCGGCATCGAGGAAGATGACGATGTCGCCCCGCGCCTCGTCGAGCGCCCGGGCGGCGGCCGCGACGTGGCCGCGGTTCTCCTGGAAGATCGTCCGGATGCCGGCGCGGGCCTCGATCACCGCCCGCGACCCGTCGCGCGAGCCGTCGTCGACGACGATCACCTCGACCGCCGGATGGGTCTGGCCGAGCGCCGAGTCGATCGCTTCACCGACGTAGTCGGCATAGTTGTAGTTGGCGATCAGGATCGAGAACACCGGCGTCATGCGATCATCCTTGTCGGGGCGGCGGCGCCCCGGCGTCCGGTCGGCCGTCCGACGGTGGCGAACCGGCCACGGTCGTCCCCGTTTGACCCGATTCTGGCGCCCACGGCGAGGACAATCGCCGCCCTCCCGCACCGCGGCGCGGCATCAGCACCAGGACCATCACCACCAATTGGGCGAGGCTCAGCGACTTGGCGGCGATGCCGTTCGATCCCGACATCACCACCACGAAATAGAGCACCAGCCATCCCGTCCGCGGCCCGGTCGCCCGCATCAGCTCGTGCAGGAACAGCCCGAGCCCGGCGAGGAACACCAGGGTCACGGCGAGGCCGTAGAAGGCGACGAAGGCCACCTCGGTGCTCTCGACGCCGACGCGGATGCCGTATTCGCGCTGGGCCTGGGCGATCAGCCGATCGTCCGACCACAGCACGAACTGTTCGGGGGTGAGGTCGCCGAAAATCTTGAACATCGCCACGCGCGCCTGGGCGCTGCCGTGGTCGGAGGAGAAGCGCTCGAGGAAGCGGTCGGCACCGCCCATGTCGACGAACACCACCACGAACAACGCCGCCACCGTCGCCACCGCGATCGCCGCCGCCGCCGCGTCGAGGCGGAAGCGCCCGCCGAGCAGCACGCCGACGCCCCGCGTCGCGCCGATCGCCCCGAGGATCACCACCGCGAAGACCATCGCCACGCGCCCGCCGAAGGCCACCATCGCCACCGTCGCCAGCGCCATCAGACCGAGCCGCAGCACCACCGGCAGGCGCGGCGTCGCCCCGCAGGCCAGCGCCAACAGCCAGGTCCCGTCGAGAAAGGCGTTGACCAGCGGATGGCCGAAGATCGCCGAGGCGCGCCAGTCCTGCGCGAGGATGCGGCCGTCGGCGTCGAACATCGGCGTCAGCCGCCAGCTGGAGGCATATTCGACACAGCCGATCAGCGCATTGATCACGAACAGCAGGTGCAGGAACACCACCAGGCGCCCACGTTCGGCCTCGGTCATCGCCCCGACCACCGAGACCAACAGGATCGGCAGCAGGAATGTGTCGATCACCGGCGACACCGGCAGGCTCGACACCGTCACCACGTGGAAGAACAGGAGCACGGTGGCCAGGGCGAAGGCGGCGACGCCGGGGCGATCGATCGCCTCGCCGGCCATGAAGCGCACCACGCCGCCGCGCGAGGCGATCAGCGGCAGCATCGCCAGCGCGGTCGCCCAGGTGGCGGGATGGATCTTGAGGGCCTGCGAGCCGCCCGGCGCCATGTAGGGAACGCCCAGCGCGATCAGCAGCGCCGGCGACACCGTCATCAGGATCACGACGGCGACAAAGCCGAGGATCACCGCGCCGCGCCGCGCCGCCCGCCGCCCGGCGGTGGCCCGCGGCGGCGCGAGATACGACGGGTTCGCCTCGGCCGCGGTCATCGACCAGCCTCCCGCGCCGCGGCCGGCCGCCGGCCGTCCTCGGTGGTCGTGGGAGTGGTCGTCACCCGCCGTCCCGTCCCCATGCCGCTCCGTCTCCGATCGCCCGCGTGCGAGCACACGAGTCTCCAAATGCCCCGTGAGATCTGAAGAATTTACGCCGTTTCGAGGTATCCTGGCAAAACCGGTTAATGAAACGTGAAGGCGGCGACGATCGCCGGCGCGCGCGCCGAATTCGAATACGACGGCGGCCGTCACAAACTGCGATGACGCATCGCCACCTCGTTTGTAAATTTCCACGAAGTCTATAGGTCCACTGGGAAGGGAATGATAAATTAACCTTAAGAGGTGGTGAGGGAAATCTGTCGACTTTTGCCGGTTCGTCTTCGGTGATGATTCATGATGCCGATGACTTCGCCTTTAAAAATTGAAGGAAATCAGCTAGCATTAAGCCTAGTCGACGATGGTCATCGCGTCTACGATGATCCACTCCGTGTACCCGAGGTGAAACGTGTCCAGGCCCGTCGCGCAGACTTCGTCGAATCCCCCCCGCGATCCGGCTCCCACGGGTGCCGTTCGGATCGACTCCTGGGTCGTGAATGTTCCGAGCGAGAACTACCTGATCGATCACCTGATCGAAGATGCCGGCAACGGCCGCGGCGGTATGGTGTTCACCATCAACCTCGACCACTTCTCGCAGTTGCGGGTCGATCCCGATTTCCGTGCCGCCTACGAGTGCGCCGACTACGTCACCGCCGACGGCATGCCGGTGGTGCTGATGGCCCGCGCCGAGGGCGCGCACATCGACCGCGTCACCGGCGCCGATCTGGTCGTGCCGCTGTCGCGTGCCGCCGCCGATGCCGGCTTTCCGGTGTTCTTCTTCGGCACCAGCGACGCCGTTCTGGAACGCGCCATCGCCGAACTGCGTCGGAAGATCCCCAATCTGGTGGTCGCCGGCAGCGAGTCGCCGCCGATGGGCTTCGACCCGCACGGCGAGGCCGCCCGCGACGCCGCCCGCCGCATCGCCGCCTCGGGTGCGCGCTTCTGTTTCATCGCGCTCGGCGCCCCCAAGCAGGAGCTGTTCGCCCGCACCGCGGTCGCGACCGTCGAGGGCACGTTCTTCCTGGGGATCGGCGCCGCGCTCGACTTCATCGCCGGCACCCGCCGACGTGCCCCGCGCTTCCTCCAGTCGATGTGCCTCGAATGGTTCTGGCGCCTCGCCCAGGAGCCGCGCCGCCTGACGCCCCGCTACCTGCGCTCGTTCCGCTGGCTGCTCGGCTATCTGACGCGCGGTGTGCTCGGCCTGCCGAACCAGCCGCAGAACGGGTCGTCACGCGACGTGCGCATCGTGGTGCGCGAAGGCCGCGGCGTCTCGCCGACCCGTCTCGGCTGAACCGCCGCGCCAAACGCCGGTCACCCGCGCGCGGCGGCGAGCCGTCGCGCCGCGCGTTCGGCCCGCTCGGCGACCACCTCGTCGATCAGCGCACTCCAGCCGGCGATGCCGATCTCCGCGGAAAAGGCCTCGGCGCGCCGGATCCGTTCGGCCGGATCGCCGGGACGGTCGAGCGCCGTCTCGATCGCCGCCGCCATCGCCGCGACGTCGCCGATGCCGACCAGCTGACCGAAGCGCCCGCCGGCGAGAATCTCCGCCGGTCCGCCGCAGGTCGTCGAGACGATCGGCAGACCGTGCGCCAGCGCCTCGACCACCACCATGCCGAAGGCCTCGGTCCGCGACGGCACCACCACCAGCCGCGCCGCGCGATAATAGGCGGTGGGGTCCTCGTGCCAGCCGACGATCTCGACCCGACCGCCGAGCCCGAGTTCGCCGATCAGCGCCGTCAGTGCCGCGCGGTCCGGTCCGTCACCGAGCAGGGTGAGGTGCGCGTCGGGCCGGGCGACCCGCGCGAAGGCCCGCACCAGATCGTCCATGCCCTTCTCGCGGCTCAGCCGTCCGACCGCCAGGATCGCCGGCCGCCGCGTCGCGAGATCGCCGGCTCCGGCCGCCGCGCCGGCGAAGTCCATCTCGACCGGGTTGTAGATCCGCCGGGTCTTGGCCGGCGCTGCGCCCCAACGGCCGACCAACTCGTCCTTCAGCGCATCGGAGACCGCGACGATGCGGCTCGACAGGCGGTTGAGCACCGGCATGCCCCAATAGGCGGCGGCGGCGAGCTTGCCGGTCTTGTACTCTTCGAAGCCGTGGTAGGAGAGCACCAACGGCGTGCCGCTGCGCGCCAACAGCGCGGCGATCGCCAGTTTCGAGCAGGACCCGGAAGTCGCCGCCAGCGCGATCTGCGGTCGGCCGTGCCGCAGCAGGCGGGCGAGATGCAGGATCCCGGCGCCGAAATGCTCGCCGATCACCTCCACAGCGACATCCGCGTCGGTCGCCGCGAACCCGCGGCCGGCCCGATCGACCGCCAGAGTCACCCGGTCGCCGCGCGCCGCGAGCCCCCGGGCGATCGTCGCCCAGACCCGCTCGGCGCCGCCGTCACCGGGGGCCCGCGTGGTCATCAGGATTTCGAGCGGGCGTCTGTCTGACATCGATCGACCGAAGCGCATGAACCGAATGAGAGGATTACAATCCAAGAAAGCATCCCGACACTATATTGCCAGGATGAACGACAAGTCACCCGCCGAGTACCGGGCAGTGTCGCAGGGACTTCGCACCACCGGGGCAGGCCGGTCGGTGCGGGACGGCGGCGGCCGGCGGTGCGCGGGGCGACGCGGCGCCGGCGACGCCGCCGGGTGCACCTTCGGCGATTTGCGGCTATGATTTAAGCTTCGTTAAGCGCTTTCCCTGTCTTGTGTGGGAGAGTGCGGGTCGACCACGGCGGGGGGCCGGCGGACGGGCGAATCCGAGCGTCGCGGGGCGGAACCTCGCCCGGCGTCGGTTGCGGCCGGTCGTGGGCGAAGGAACGGCGGGAGCGCATGTCCGATCGAAGCGTCAGAGGGCATCCCACGAGATCGGCCGCCGGCCACGCCGACGACGACGGCGTCGATCTCGCCACCGTTCTGACCATCCTGCGCCGCCAGTGGTTCGTGATCCTGGCGATCCTCGCCCTGTTCCTCGGGGCCGCCGCCGCCTATGCCGTGCTGACCCCCAAGACTTGGCGCACCTCGACCCGCGTCCTGCTCGATCCGCGCGAGAAGCAGATCGTCGGCATCGATCTGTCGAAGGCGCCGAACTCCACCGAGCTCGGCTGGGTCGAAACCCGGCTCGAACTGGTCAAGGCCTTCGGCACCTTGGCGGTGGTGGTCGAACGCGAGGGCCTGCTCGACGACCCGGAGGTGACCGGCACCGCCCCCGCCGCGGATCTCGCCGCGACCGAAGATCCTCGCGTCGCCAACGCGGTGCGCAACCTCTCCGAGATGGTGGTGGTCGAGCGCCCCAAGGAGAACAATCTGATCGACATCACGGTGACCGCGCGCTCGCCCGAGAAGGCCGCCCGCCTCAGCCGGGCGGTCGCCCGCGCCTTCGTCGACGGTCTCGCCCAGTCCAAGGTCGATCAGATCCAACAGGCCAACGGCCTGCTCGCCCGGCAGGTCGACGCCATGCGCGCCAAGATGCTGGAGGCCGAGACCAAGGTCGAGGAATACAAGCGCGCCAACGGCATCGCCGTCACCCGCGGCAGTCTGGTCGACGAGGAGACGCTGCGCCAGTCCAACGAGAACCTCAACAACGCCCGCACCAAGACCCAGGAGGCCAAGGAGCGCTGGGAGCATCTGCGCCAGGTGCTGCGCAGCGGCGACCTGCAGACCCAGTCGCAGACCGACGGCGTCGGCTCGACGGTGTTGTCGCGGTTGAAGATCGACGCCGCCGCCGCCCAGCGCCGCCGCACCGAGGTCGAACAACAGTTCGGGCCCAAGCATCCGCGCGTCGCCGCCGCCATCTCCGACATCGAGCGCACCCGCGGGTTGATCCAGGAAGAGCTGAAGTCGCTGGTCGCCACCGCCGAGATCGACTACCAGATCGCCCGCGCCAATGAGGACAACGTGCGGCGCAACTTCGATCGCGCCCAGACCCGGCTGTCCGACACCGGGCAGGCCTCGGTGGCGCTGCAGGATCTGGTCAACGAGGCGGCTGCCCGGCGCGAGCTCTACAAGTCCTTCGTCAGCCGCATGGAGGAGACCAACCTCCAGAAGAACACCCAGGTCTCCGACGCGACCATCGTCTCGCCGGCCCAGGTACCGCTGCGCCCCTTCTCGCCGCGCGTGACCCTGGCGCTGGCCCTGGCGCTGGTCGCCGGCCTCGGCTGCGGCATCAGCGTCGCGCTCTACCGCGGTCGCGGGATGGTCGCCGCGGCCCATGCCGCCCACGCCCGTCCCCACGGACCACCGCCCGGCTATGCCCCGCTCGGCCCGCCCTATCAAGTACCGGTCGCCGCTCCGGCCGCGGTCGCCGAGCCGGTCCCGGCCGCTGCTCCGGTGGCCCCGGTCTCGACGCCTCCCGCCGCAACACCGCCCGGGGCGCCGCCGGCCGTCGCGGCCCCGATGCTCGCAGCGGCCGCGGTGACGCCCGCCCCGATCCCCGCGCCCCCCGCTGCGCCGCCGGCCGCCGTGGCCTCGGTGACGCCTGCGCCGATTTCCGCGCCGCCGGTGGCCGAT
>NZ_SJFN01000034.1 GCF_004328075.1 Siculibacillus lacustris
GCCGGCGGCGACCGCGCCCGCCCGGCCGGCCTTGCCGCCCGAGCGTCCCCGCGTCGAGTCCACCCCCGGGCCGACCGCCCGGCCGACCCTCGGCGCCGCGGTGCCGGGCGACGCCTCGGTGCTCCAGGCCCGTGCGGCCGCCGCCGCCGCGCCGGATCTCGAAGCGCTTCGCACCGCGCTCGCCGCCTTCGACGGCTGCAATCTGCGCCTCACCGCCCGCCGGCTGGTGTTTTCCGACGGCGATCCGCACGCCCGGGTGATGTTCGTCGGCGAGGCGCCGGGCCGCGAGGAGGACGAGCAGGGCGTGCCCTTCGTCGGCCGCTCCGGGCGCCTGCTCGACAAGATGCTCGCCGCCGTCGGTCTCGATCGCCGCGCCGTCTACATCGCCAACGTCGTGCCGTGGCGGCCGCCCGGCAACCGCACCCCGACGCCCCAGGAGACCGAGATCTGCCGCCCCTTCGTGGCGCGCCAGATCGAACTGGTCGACCCCGACGTGCTGGTCTATCTCGGCGGTGCCGCGGCCGCCGCCCTGTCGGGGGCCAACGAGAGCATCACCCGGCTGCGCGGCCGCTGGCTGACCTATGCCACGCCACAGCGCGAGATCCCGGCGATCGCCACCTTGCACCCGGCCTATCTGCTGCGTCAGCCGCTGCAGAAGCGCCTCGCCTGGCGCGACATGACGGCGATCGCCCGGGCGCTGGCCGCCGCACCGCCACGCCCGGCGCGCTGAACGGCGATATTCCGGCGATCCCTCGCATTCGAGTGATTCGGTTGAGGCTTTCGCCAATCTCCTGGGGGACTATCGGGGATACGGACGAGGTGCGATCCCCGCACCGGGCCCAAACGGAGGCCGCGATGTCCATCACCACCATCGGATCTTCCTTCACCTACATTGCGCCGGTCATGGCCGTGGCCCAGACCGCGCCCACCGCCCGCGTCGTCGAGGCCGCCGCCGCCAGCGCATCCGGCGACAAGGACGAGCGCACCGACGACGGGACGCAGAGCTTCCCCGCGCGCCTCGCCTCGACGGTCGAGCGCGAAGTCGCCGCCCGCCCCTCGCACGGCCTGTTGATCCAGGCGCAGCAAGCCGCGCCGGCGCCGACCAGCCGCAGCGAAGTGGCGCGCGTCTATCACGCGACCTGACGATTGCCGCCCCCGGTACCGGATCACCGTCGGCCCGTCCCCTGATCCTGCCTCCGATCCGCCGTGATCGCGGCTAGGATGAGAGGTGGATGCGGCGGTGCTCGGTCGTCGTCTCCGCCGCCGCTCCTCGGATCGGCGGCTCCGGGGTCCTCGCCCCGTCGACCGAGCGCAGGCGCTCTCGCGCCGCTCCGAACGAGGAGGGGAACATGCCGCAGGCTCTGATCTTCACCGCCGTCGGCCTCGTCGCGGTGGCGACCTGGCGCTTCTTCCGTCGCGAGATGGACCGGGTCGCCGCGACCCTCGCCGAGGTGCGCGCGCCGACCGAGCTCGGCAACGGACCGCGGCTGGTGCGCGGCCCCGACGGCATCTATCGCCCGGATCTCACCGGTCGCTGACCGCCGCCGGACCTGCCGTCGCGACGGCCGGGCCTCAGTCGAGTGGCTGCCGGACGCGGCAGTCGCGCACCCGCACGCCGTTCTCCACCACCCACCGATCGCACTTCACCCGCTTCACCGGCTTGACCCGGTGGGGTGGAAGGCGCGTCTCGCTCGGGCCGCAGGCGATGGTCGGCGGGCAGTTGCCGGGCGAGCCGTAGAGCAACACCGAACTGCCGCCGCCGGATGCGCCGGTCGGGGTCGGGGGCGACGTCGAAGGTTGATTGTGACCGACCGTCTGCGCAGGCGCGGTCACCACCGCCGCCAGGACCAGGCCCGCCGTCACGCAGGCGATCGCCGCCAGATAACGCATCATGGACATGATCTCGTCCTCCCGCTCGCCGCGCTTCGCCGCCTTCGGCGTGCCACGGCGAGCGAAGCGGAGTCTGGGAGCCCGTCGCTGAACAGCTTCTGAACACGCCGTTCAGGAAATCGAAGGCCGGTTGACCCGTCGCCGCGCCGTGGCTAGGGTCCGGCACGCGTCCCTCGGGCAACAGCCGGCGAAACCATGATCGATCCCGCGACCCCTCCCCACATGCGCCCCGATCGCTCCTTCCAGGGGCTGATCCTCACCCTCCAGCGCTATTGGGCCGACTACGGTTGCGTGGTCCTGCAGCCCTACGACATGGAGGTCGGTGCCGGCACCTTCCACCCGGCGACGACGCTGCGCGCGCTCGGCCCCAAGCCCTGGCGCGCCGCCTATGTCCAGCCCTCGCGCCGCCCCAAGGACGGCCGCTACGGCGAGAACCCCAACCGGCTGCAGCACTATTACCAGTTCCAGGTGATCCTCAAGCCGTCGCCCGCCGACCTCCAGGACCTCTACCTGAAGAGCCTCTACGCCATCGGCATCGACCCCCACACCCACGACATCCGCTTCGTCGAGGACGACTGGGAGAGCCCGACGCTCGGCGCCTGGGGGCTGGGCTGGGAATGCTGGTGCGACGGCATGGAAGTCAGCCAGTTCACCTACTTCCAGCAGGTCGCCGGCTTCGAGTGCGCGCCGGTGTCGGGCGAACTGACCTACGGCCTCGAGCGTCTGGCGATGTACGTCCAGGGCGTCGACAACGTCTACGACCTCAACTTCAACGGTCGCGACGGCCACGACAAGGTCACCTACGGCGACGTCTTCCTCCAGGCGGAGAAGGAATATTCCCGCCACAACTTCGAACACGCCGACGTCGACATGTTGTTCAAGCAGTTCGACATGGCCGCCGACGCCGCCAAGGCCTATGTCGAGGCCGGCTGGGAGACCTCGGACGAGAAGCGCCACCTGATGGCGCAGCCGGCCTACGACCAGTGCATCAAGGCCAGCCACGTCTTCAACCTGCTCGACGCCCGCGGCGTGATCTCGGTCACCGAGCGCCAGAACTACATTCTGCGGGTGCGCGAACTGGCCAAGGCCTGCGGCCGCGCCTGGCTGGCGACGGAAGCCGGCGGCGCCGAGTGAGCGCAGCAGTTCGATCTTGCGAACCGAAGTGAGCCGTGCGGTGTGTCCCCGCGGGTGCGGATCGCCGCGCCGTGGCGTTCGGCGATCGTCGCGTTTCGTCGAACGATCCGTCAAATGAAATGCCAGAAGACAAATCAAGGATGAAAGCGTCTTTCTGTGGTCTCATCTTTGGGAACACAGAGGAAAAACGCGTATGTCTTCGCTTCTCTCGAAATTCGATCCGTTCGACGGTGACAACATCATCCGGATCACCGCCGGGTTGTTCATGTTCCCCCGTGTCGCCGGCAAGATCACCGGCTACGAAGCGACCCTCGGCTTCTTCGAGAAGGCCGGCTTCCATCCCGCCCCCGCCTTCCTGGTGCTCGCCGGCGTGATGGAGGCGGTGTCGGGCCTGTGCCTGGTGTTCGGTCTGTGGGTGCGCTTCGCCGCCCCGGTCGCCGCCGGCGCCCTGTTCGTGGCCGCCGCCGCGCTGTTCGAGGTCGGCGGCTTCAAATGGGTGTGGAACAAGGGCGGTTTCGAATATCCGGTGTTCTGGGGCCTGATCTGCCTCGCCATCGCGATCAAGGAATGGCTGCCGCTGCTGCGCCGCTGGTTTCCCCGCGCCGCCTGACCCGACACCCCGTCGTCGCCGCCGTCAATCCGCCGCCGTCGCGTCGAAGCGGCGGCGGTTGGCGCCGATCCGCTCCTGGTTGGCCACCGCCCAGTCGGCGAGCCCGCCGATCGGCCCGGCCAGCGACCGGCCGAGATCGCTCAGCGCATATTCGACCTGCGGTGGATTGGTCGGGAACACCGTCCGCGTCACCAGTCCGTCGCGCTCCAGGCTGCGCAGCGTGACCGTCAGCATCCGCTGCGAGATCGCCCCGACCGCTCGCCGGAGCGCGTTGAAACGCGTCGGCCCGTCGCCGAGCCGCAGCACCACCAACACGCTCCACGAATCGCCGAGCCGGTCGAGCACGTCGCGGATCGGGCAGGTCACCGCGCGCGGATCGGCGATCGGTTCGACCACCCCGGCGATCACCCGCACCTCGGCCATCGCCCGCGTCGCCTCGGGCGCCGCGGGGAGGGCGGTTCCGTCCCTGTGCCTTGCGTTCACGAAAGTGCGTCCTTCACGCAGCGGTTCTCTCGTGGCATCTGGTATCATATCGTAACCACCCGAGGAACCCACCCGCCCGCGGGTGCCCGCCCCCGAAAGGAACGCCCATGAAGATCGCCCTCGTCGGCCCGACCGGCTTCGCCGGCACCGCCATCCTCGCCGAAGCGCTGGCCCGCGGCCATGCGGTCACCGCCCTCGCCCGTGATCCCGCCAAGCTCGCGCCCCGCGCCGGCCTCACCGTGGTCCGCGCCGACGCCTATGACGCGGCTTCCGTCGCCGCCGCGGTCGCCGGTGTCGACGCGGTGATCTCCGCCTTCAATCCCGGTTGGAGCGACCCCGAGATCCACGATCACTTCCTTCAGGGCGCCCGGGCGATCGACGCCGGCACCGCTGCCGCCGGCGTCAAGCGGCTCCTGGTGATCGGCGGCGCCGGCAGCCTCTATGTCGCGCCGGGCGTGCAGCTGATCGACACCGAGCATTTCCCCAAGGCCTTCTTCGCCGGGGCCGACGCCGCCCGAAAGCTGCTCGCCGCCTATCTCGCCGGCGAGATCGGCGCCGGGCTCGACTGGACCTTCCTGTCGCCGCCGGTGATGTTCGGCCCCCATTCCGCCGATGCCGCAGCACCCCGCACCGGCAAGTACCGGCTCGGCAGCGAAGCGCCGCTGATGGACGGCCCCGTGCCGGCCGGCATCTCCGCGGCCGATCTGGCGGTCGCGATCCTCGACGAGATCGAGACGCCGAAGCACGTCCGGACGCGCTTCACCGTCGCCAGCGCCTGAGCGGGCGCCGGCGGGACCGGACGGCCGGGCCGGGGCTTCCCCGCCCCGGCCGCCTGTTTGCGGACTGGACACGGTCGGCGCACGATCGTATGCCTCGACGCCACGTCGCAGCCCATTCCGGACCGAGCCCGCCATGCCCGAACTCCTTCTCGAACTCTTCTCCGAAGAGATCCCGGCCCGCATGCAGCGCAAGGCCGCCGACGACCTCCAGAAGCTGATCGGCGACGGCCTGATCGCCGCCGGCCTGACCTTCGAAGGGGCCAAGGCCTATGCCACGCCGCGCCGCCTGACCCTCCATGTGGTCGGCCTGCCCGGCAAGGGCGCCGATCAGGTCGAAGAGAAGAAGGGCCCGCGCGTCGGCGCCCCCGATCCGGCGATCCAGGGCTTCCTCAAGGGCGCCGGGCTCGCCTCGCTCGATCAGGCCACCGTGGTCGCCGACAAGAAGGGCGACTTCTGGGTCGCCCGCCTGAAGAAGCCCGGCCGCCGGACCATCGACGTCCTGTCGGATCTGGTGCCCCAGGTGATCCGCACCTTCCCCTGGCCGAAGTCCCAGCGCTGGGGCTCGGGCAGCCTGCGCTGGGTGCGCCCGCTCCATTCGATCGTCTGCACCTTCGGCACCGAGCACGAAGAGCCGGAGATCGTCCCCTTCGAGGTCGACGGCATTCACGCCGGCAACATCACCCGCGGCCATCGCTTCATGGGCAGCACGCCCTTCTCAGTCAAACGCTTCGACGACTACGTCCAGAAGCTCCAGAACGCCAAGGTCATCCTCGACGCCGAGCGGCGCCGCAACATCATCCTCGAGGATGCCAAGTCGCTGGCCTTCGCCCAAGGGCTGGAGCTGATCGAGGACGACGCCCTGCTCGACGAGGTCGCAGGGCTGGTCGAATGGCCGGTGGTGCTGATGGGCGGCTTCGAGCCGGAGTTCCTGGAGGTGCCGGCCGAAGTGATCCGCGCCACCATCCGCGCCAACCAGAAGTGCTTCGTGCTGCGCTCGCACCACGTCGACCAGAGACTGTCCGATCGGTTCCTGCTGGTCTCCAACCTGGAGGCCAAGGACGGCGGCAAGAAGATCGTCGCCGGCAACGGCCGGGTCATCCGCGCCCGCCTGTCCGACGCCCGCCACTTCTTCCACACCGACCTCGCCGACCTGCCCGACTACCGCGGCGAGGGCAAACCCCTCGACCAGCGGCTGGCCAAGCTGCGGGCGCTGAACGTCGTGTTCCACGAGAAGCTCGGCACGCAGGGCGCCCGCGTCGACCGCATCGTGCGGCTGGCGCGCGAATTCGCGCCCTCGGTCGGCGCCGATGCCGCGCTCGCGGCGCGCGCCGCCCTCCTCGCCAAGGCCGACCTGATGACCGAGGTGGTCGGCGAGTTCCCCGAGGTCCAGGGCCTGATGGGCCGCGTCTATGCCCTCGCTCAGGGCGAGGACCCGTCGGTCGCCGTGGCGATCGAGGATCACTACAAGCCGCAGGGCCCCTCCGACCGGGTGCCGACCGATCCGGTCGCGGTCGCCGTGGCGCTGGCCGACAAGCTCGACACGCTCGCCGGCTTCTGGATGATCGACGAGAAGCCGACCGGCTCGAAGGACCCCTACGCCCTGCGCCGCGCCGCCCTCGGGGTGATCCGCATCCTGCTCGACAACGGCGTCCGCGTCGGCTTGCGCGAGTTGCTGGCGGACGCCTATGCCGCCCATCTGTGGGGCCTGCAGAGCGCCGCGCGGCTGGTCTTCCTCGTCGCCGCCGAAGATCAGGGCATCACCGTGCCCGGCCACTTCACCCGCGATCCCGACCTCGCCGGACTGGTCGCCCCGACCAATCGCGTGCTGCTGGTCCACGACCGCAGCGGCGCCGACCACGATCCCGAGAGCGTGCTGCTGGTCGGCGGCGTCGAATATTATTACGAGACCGAGCGCGAGCTGGCGCCGATCGCCACGGTCGTCGACGGGCTGTTCGCCTTCTTCGTCGACCGCCTGAAGATCCAGCTGCGCGACGCCGGCGCCCGTCACGATCTCGTCGACGCGGTCTTCGCCGCAGCCCCGGCGGAGGCCGGCGATCGGCGCGACGATCTGGTGCTCGGGGTGCGGCGGGTCGAGGCCTTGGCCGCGTTCCTGGCGACCGACGACGGCCGCTCGCTGCTCGCCGGCTATGTCCGCGCCGCCAACATCCTCAAGGCCGAGGAGAAGAAGGACGGCCATGGCTTCGACGGCGAGCCGATCGCCGAACTGCTCCGTGAACCGGCCGAGATCGCGCTCGCCGCGGCGCTCGACACCGCCGCCGCCACCGCCGCCGCAGCGGTCGAATCCGAGGACTTCGCCGCCGCCATGGCGGCGCTGGCCGGGCTGCGCGGGCCGGTCGACGCCTTCTTCGACGCGATCCTGGTCAACGCCCCCGACGCCGACCTCCGCGCCAATCGCCTGCGCCTGCTCGGCCGCATCCGCGCCGCCTGTCACACCGTCGCCGACTTCGGCCGCATCGGCTGAGGCCGGGTGTAGGCGCGTAGGGTGCATGGAGCGAAGCGACTTGCACCGTGCGGCGTCGCGGTCCACGGGCTCTGCGAGGTGCAACTCGCTGTCGCTCGATGCACCCTACGGCCCCATGCCCCCCACGATCGCCCTCACTTGGTGAGGTCGATCGCCCCCCAACAATCGGGGCCCTTCCACTGGGCGGTCACCGAATGGGCGGTGACCCGGCCGTTGAAGGTCACGGTGCCCTTCTTGCCCGGCTTGGTGGCGGTGAAGCTGCCGTCGGCCTTGACCGTGCCGGTGCCGGTCTCCTCGGCGCCCTCGTAGACCGCACCGATCAACTCGATGCTCGATCCCGAGACCGAAGCGGTCATCGCCGTGACCCCGGCGCAGACCGGATCGCGGCCGCCGGCGACCGACGAGGCGCCCTGATAGGTGCCGTCGGCCAGCGCCGGGACGAGGCCGAGGAGGATGAGGGCGGACGAGGTGACGAACATGCGCATGGGGATCTCCCGATCGTGAAGGCTCGGGCGCCGGCCGGCCGCCCGTCGACCGCGACGGGGAATCGCGACGCGACGCGCGCGGCCCCGGCCCGAACCCGGCCGAAGGTCGCTCCGACCCTAACGGAACCAACCGGCCGAGACAAACCGCCGACGACGGGTATCCTTGTGGAATTTCGTCGCGACTAGATCGAAAGTGGGATGGGCGCCCGACGCCCGTGGGTGGACGATGCGACGGTTCCACGGCCGGGAGGGTCCGTCATGTCGCCGGTTCTGCGCACCACTCTGTTCGCCGTCGCCACCGCTGCGTTCCTCGCGGGGAGCGTCGCCGATGCCGCCGCCTGGGTCTGCACCGCCCGCAGCCGCGTCGCCTCCGGTTGGGGCTCGTCGGTCTATTTCGCCCAGGCCCGCGGCATCGCCCTGCAACAATGCGCGATCCGCACGCCGCGCGGGTACATGTGCCGGATCGTCCGCTGCCGCTGACCTGGGTCAGCCGGTGGCCAGATCGGCGTCGCCGCGCAACACCGCGTCGGCGGCGTCGAGATAACCGCTGCCCGCTGCCGGGTGCAGCACCAGGCCCGGCACGATCCGCGCCGGCCCGCGCGATCCCTTGATCGCGGTGACCAGCAGGCGATGGGCTGCGGCCTCGGCGCGCGGATGGATCGGCCGGATCGCCACTTCGCCGAACCGGCCGGCGCAGGCGGCGAGGATCTCGGCCAAGCCGTCGCCCTTGAAGATCAGCGCCAGCCGGCCGCCCGGCGCCAGCGTCGCCGCCGCCGCCCGGATCCACGCCTCGAGCCCGCCGGCGGTCAGGACATGGGCCGCGGCCCGCGCCGCCGACGGCGAGGCCCGGACCTCGTGCGGGGTGAAATAGGGCGGATTGGCGATCACCCAGTCGGCCGCCTCGCGTCCGAGCGCCGCTTCCCGCGCCGCGCCGACGATCAGATCGACCGCCGCGAGCGTCACGCGCCCGGCGATCTCGGCGGCGCACCGCGCCCGATTGCGCGCGGCGAGATCGAGCGCCTCCGCATCGCGTTCGGCGAGGATCACCGCGACGCCGGCGACCCGCGTCGCCACCGCCAGACCCGCCGTCCCGACCCCGGCGCCGAAATCGATCAGCCGCCCGACCGCATCCGCCGGCACCGCCGCGGCCAGCAGGATCGCGTCGAGCCCGGCCCGGTGGCGACCGCGCGCCGGCTGCTCGATCGCCAAGCGTCCGCCGAGGAATCGATCGACGGTGGTGCCGCCGTCGGCGTCGACCGAAGTCATCGCTCGTTGGTCCGCAATTCGTCGCCGAGCCCGGCGTCGATCAACAGGCGCCGGGCGCGGGCCAGGTCGTCGCTGGTCACCAGGATGCGCCGGGCGAAGATGCCGATCGAGCCCTCGAGGACCGACATGTGGCGATCGGCCACCAGACAGTCGATGCCGGCACCGGCGAGCAGCGCCTCGACCGTGGCGACCACCACCATGTCGTTGCAGCGGACCAGTTCTTCCATCGCGCACCCCCTCCCGTCGACGCCCGAGTGTGGACCGCCGCCGGCCTGCGTGCAAACCCGGGGGCGGCGTCGGCGGGCGGTCGGGCGCTTGTGACCGCCGACGCCTCCGCCTATGCTCGCCGCCCACCGACCGACGTCGGCCGAACGCCGCCGCCGGCGCATCGGCGTTCGTCGGTATCGACGAACCGCTCGCGGGATGCTATCGCCGCCGGACGGTCGGGATTGGAGCCGGGCGCCACCGCCCGAGACGGAGAGACCCAACGTGGGCGTCGTAGTTTCCCTCGAAGACTCCAAGAAGCGGCCCGACGCCTCGGTGGAGCCGTTGGTCGCCCTGGTCGCCGCCGACATGGAACGGGTCAATGCCCTGATCCTCGGCAAGGCCGGGTCCGACGTGACGATGATTCCCGAGGTCGCCAACCATCTGATCTCTTCGGGTGGCAAGCGACTGCGGCCGATGCTGACGCTGGCCAGCGCCCAGATGTGCGGCTACGAGGGCGACGGCCACGTCAAGCTCGCCATGGCCGTCGAGTTCATGCACACCGCGACCCTGCTCCACGACGACGTCGTCGACGAGAGCGACATGCGCCGCGGCCGCCTCGCGGCGCGCAAGCTGTGGGGCAATCAGGCCAGCGTCCTGGTCGGCGACTTCCTGCTCGGCCAGGCCTTCCGCACCATGGTCGAAGTCGGCAGCCTCCAGGCGCTCGGCATCCTCTCCGACGCCGCGGCGGTGATCGCCGAGGGCGAGGTGATGCAGCTCGCCGCCGCCAAGAACGTCGCCACCACCGAGGACGAATATCTCGCGGTGATCCGCGCCAAGACCGCCGCGCTGTTCTCGGCCGCGGCCGAGGTCGGGCCGATCATCGCCGGCCGCGGCCGCGACGAAGAGGCGGCGTTCCGCTCCTACGGCACCAATCTCGGTATCGCCTTCCAACTGATCGACGACGCCCTCGACTACGGCGGCTCGTCCGCGGCGCTCGGCAAGAACGTCGGCGACGACTTCCGCGAAGGCAAGATCACCCTGCCGGTGGTGCTCGCCTATCGCCGCGGCTCCGACGAGGACCGCGCCTTCTGGAAGCGCTGCCTCCAGGACGGCGGCGCGGTCGAGGGCGACCTCGCCCGGGCGATCGACCTCCTGCGCGGACGCCGAGCGATCGAGACCACCGTGGAGCGCGCCCGCCACTACGGCGCCATGGCCTGCGACGCGCTCGCCCCGTTCAAGGACGGGCCGCACAAGCGGGCGCTGCTCGAAGTGGTCGAGTTCTGCGTCAGTCGCGTGCACTGAGATCTGCGTAGGACTGAATTTTCCGCGGGATCTGCGAAATCCACGCGGGGTGGTTGAGCATCCTGCGGTTTTGTGTGGATATTTTTGCGCGCTTTTGTAGAATTCCCCGATAGCGTGTCTTGCTCGCGAGGGGGTCATGGATCACGATCTGCTTTTTCAATATATTAAGATAGGCCTAGAAAACATAACAGTATGGCCAATAATATTGATCTTTATTATTTGGAAATTGTATTCAAACCCAAAGTATATGGAAAGAATAATTCTTTATATACAAAAGATAAAAATTGGTTCGTTTGAGCTCGAATTCAGAGAAATTAAGGAAAAGCTCGCGACGGCGACTCAGAAAATCGTTGAGCTCGAAAATGAAGTTGAGAGAAACGACGCCCGATTCGGAGAGATCGTTTCCGGCGTCGATCCTTATGCCCCTTTGTCCGAGTTGGCGGCGACAAGGGAAGCGTTGCGGGCGGTCGCGCCGAGTATGTCTGATCTGAGTGCAGTGCGTGCGGGGCTTCGACCTGGCGCAAGTCCCGCCGAATTGTTCGCGGCGGCGGAGGTTGTCCGAACGCGGCGAGACCCGCAATTCTTCGACGATGTGGTCGCCTGCCTCAAGCGATTGTCTGCCGACGAGAATTTGGAAGGCATTCGTCTGAATACGGTTTGGTCTCTGACGAGTGCACTCCATAAAACGTTGGTTGCTGCACTGAAGAACAGAAGCGATTGGCCACTGAACGAACGCCAGCTCATCGATGCGAAGGAGATGCTGGCGGGTCTCGCGCAACATAAGAGGGTGCTGGCGGATCGGCCCGATGCGCCCATGAAGGGAATCCGCGGACCGATCAAGTGGGCAAACGATTGGATTGCGGCAGGTTTGGAAAGCATGCGCGCGGCATCGTCAGGTTAAAGAAATAAAGTCAGATCAGAAAGTATAGATGATATGATTAACCTCAAGTTGAGAGTCGTAGAATAGATATATTTGTGTAAAATACGCTTATCGGGGCATCCTCCTGGCGGAATTTGCTTCGATAATTTTTGCCTGAGCTGGGAAGGAGGGCTTCCAGTAATGCAAAACAGGTCCCGCCCGAGCCCGGCATCTGCGCCAATAGGCGACCTGGCTGCGACCGCAGCGCGTGCGGCACAGCGCTTCACCGCGTCAGCCAGGCCCCCTGGACCGCCGACTTGAACAGCGCGTTCATCGCGTCGGAGATGCCGCCCGACGGGCTCACCTCGAAGTAGAGCCCGGGCGAGGCGCAGGACTTCATGCGGGCGGCGATCTGCGCATTGAACGGCGAGATCCAGGTCATGTACCAACTGTTGGTCGGCAGGGCGAGATAGGTCGTGTAGAGCACGGCGATCTTGATGCCGCGGTTCTTGATGGTGGTGCAGGTGGCGATGTTCAGCGGTTCCTGGCAGCGCCCGCCGCCGGCCAGCCCCTGACTGCAGGTCGAGGGATAATAGGCGTCGGCCACCCCGTCGGAGACGAACAGCAGCACCTTCTGCGGCGTCACCGAGGCCGAGGCGCCCGAGCCCGGATTGGGAATCACCGTATTGAGCGCCGTCAGGGTGCCGTCGAAGTCGGTGTCCATGTCGCCGTCGTAGTTCTGATAGGGCACGGTCATCAGATCGATCCCCGCCGCCGCGGTCTTGGCCGCCGCGAGGTTCGAGGTCAGCGCCGAGATGGTGGTCAGGCTCTCGGCGGTGGCCGAGGCGCCGAAGGTGTAGATCGCCATGCGGAACTGATTGGTGACCGCGGCGGTGGCGGTGGCGGTGTCCATCAGCTGTTGGGTGGCGGTGCGGACCACGTCGATGCGGGTGGTGACGCCGATCCGCTTGGCCAGGGCGTAATAATCGTCGGAATCCGACAGGTCGTGGCAGGCGAAGGCGCACTGGTCGGGGGTCGCCGCGACCATCTTGGCGATGTCGCTGGTGGTCGCGGCCACCCCCATCGACGGCGTGTTGTCGAGCAGCAGGTAGAAGTCCATGTAGATCGGCAGCGACGCGGCCGCCGCCGCCGAGCCGGTGAGCGTCACCGTCGGGATGCCGATCAGCCTGAGGAAGGTGGTCGGCACCGACGCGGTATAGGTCACGGTGACGGTACGGGTGGTGCCGACGTCGGTGACCGTCGCCTGCGAGGCGGTGATCACCGGCTTGATCTTGTCCGGCAGGTCGGCGGTGAACACCCCCGCCGCCTGGGTCTGGGCCGCCGCCGCGGTCAGCGCGATGGCCGAGCGGCCGGCCGCCGCCAGGGCCGCGGCGTCGGCGGCGGCGTCGCAGCGCCCGCGCACTTCCTCGATGCCGATGTAGTCGAGGGTGCCGCCGCACACGACGACCATCGGCAACGCCACCAGCGCGAACAGCACGGCCACCCCACCGCGCTCGTTCCGAGAGAAGCTCCGGCGGAGACGATGCGGGGAAAGGGCGCGGATCTTGCTCATGGACTGATATTTTTCATAGGCATTGCTGTGCCGCCGCCGCGAAACGGGCGTCAGGGATACTATTGGAAACAATATATTGAGATGACCTTAAGGGAGTTCGGCGTCGGCCCGCCCGGCGACGGAGGGATCCCCGAGGGTCGTCCCGGCGACCGCCCACCACGACGGCCGCGCCGCGGCGATCGCCACGGCCGCCTGCGCCGCCGCCTGCGGGTCGGCGAACAACCCGAAACAGGTCGCCCCCGATCCCGACATCCGCGCCAGGAGGCAGCCCGGCCGAGCGGCAAGCGCCGCCAGCCCGTCGCCGATCGGCGGGGCGAGGCCGATCGCCGCCGCCTCGAGATCGTTGCGGGTGGTGGAGAGCCACCGCGCCACCCCGTCGACCCCGTCCCAGGCGGCAGGCCACTGCGGCAGCGGCGGATGGTCGCGCCGCGTCAGCGCCTTGAACACCGCCGGGGTCGCCACCGCCACGCCGGGATTGACCAGCACCAGCGACAGGATCGGCAGGCCCGCGACCGGCTCGGTCGCCTCGCCGATGCCGCGCGCCCGCAGCGCCGTGCCGAGCACACACATCGGCAGATCGGCCCCGAGCGGGGCGGCGAGCTCGGCGAGTCGCATCCGGCCGAGGCCGAGGTCCCAGATCCGGTCGAGCAGGCGCAGCGTCGCCGCGGCGTCCGAGGAGCCGCCGCCGAGCCCCGAGGCGATCGGCAGGCGCTTGGTGAGTCGCAGCGTCACCGCCGCGGTCGGCCGGCCGCGGCGCGCCGCCTCGCGGGCCAGGAGCCGCGCCGCGCGCAGCACCAGATTGTCGGCCTCGCCGTCGAGACCGGCGGCGAAGCGACCGTCGACCTCGAATCCCCGGATCGGATCCGCCGCCGCATCGGCCACGCCGTCGACGCGCGCCGCGACGGTATCGCCGGCGACGCCGTGGGCGACCAGCGTGTCGATGAAGTGATAGCCGTCGGCGCGTCGACCGGTCACCGCCAGCGCCAGATTGATCTTGGCCGGCGCGTCTTCGCAGACCCAGCCGCCGGCCGCGTCGCCGCGGCCGGCCGAGATCGGCCGGTCGGGCGCGGCCGGGGTCACGGCTTGGCGGGGGCTGCACCGTCCCCGGGGGCCGGCGCCGGCGCGTCGGCCGGCGGCACGACGGGGGCCGGTGGGACGACGGCGTCGGGCGCGGGGATCGGCGTCGGGGCGATGATCTCCGGCACCGGCTTCGGCGCGTCGGCCGGAGGCGTCGGCTTGGGCGCATCGGCGGCCGGCACCTCGGGGGTCGGCGGCAGGGTCGGCGGTTGATCGACCGACGGCGCCGGGGTCGCCGGCGTCTCGGGAGTCGGAGCTGCCGCCGGCGCGGGCGCCGGAGCCGGGACCGGAACCACCACGGCCGCGGCCGCCGCGGCGAGCTCGGCCAACCCGTCGTCGAGCTTCTTCTGGATCTTCGGGACCTCGTCGGCTTCCGGCTTCATGTCGAGCGAATGGCGCCACTGGAAGGTCGCTTCGCGTTTGCGCCCGATCTTCCAATAGGCGTCGCCGAGATGGTCGTTGATCACCGGATCGTCGGGCTTCAGCTGGATCGCCCGTTCGAGCTCGCCGGTCGCCTCGTCGAAGCGGCCGAGCTTGAAATAGGCCCAGGCGAGACTGTCGACGATGTAGCCGTCGTCGGGCTTGAGGTCGACCGCGCGGCGCACCAGCTCCAGGCCCTTGTCGAGATGGATGCCCATGTCGATCCAGGAATAGCCGAGATAGTTGAGCACGTGCGGCTCGTCGGGGAACAGCTCGAGCGAGCGGTTGAAGTCGGCTTCGGCCTTCGGCCACTGCTTGGTGCGCTCGTAGGCGATGCCGCGGTAATAATAGTAGGTCCAGTCGTTCTTGCTCGGCTTGCCGATCAGGTCGATCGCCCGGCTGTAGGTCACCACCGCATCGGCGAACTTCTTGTCCGCGCGCTGCACGTCGCCGAGCGCCAGGATCGCCTCGAGGTCGCGCGGGCTGCGGTCGATCACCGCCTGCAGATGCTTCGACGCCTCGTCGTACTTCAGCATCACCGTGTAGTAGCGGCCGACCTGGATGTCGGCGAGCGGACGCAGGCGCGACGCCGTGGGGATGCGCTCGAGCAGCGCGATCGCCTTGTCGTATTGCTTCAGCTGACCCTGGACACCGGCCAGGGTGATCAGCGGCAGTTCCGAATCCGGCGCCAGCCACAGGGCGAGCTGCAGATACATCGCCGCGATGTCCTCGCCGCCGTCGCGCCCGAGCGCCGAACCGAGGCCGTAGAGGAATTCCGCCGCGCCCGCCTGGGGCGACGCGATGATCGGCGCCGGCACCTTGCCGGCCTTGAGATCGGCTTCGAGCGCGAGGATCACCGGATGCTCCGGGATCTCGGTCTTGAAGGCGGCGATCACCGCCAGCGCGTCGGCGGTGCGGCCGGCGCGGGCGAGCTGGCCGACCTGCGCCTCGACGATGCGCAGATTGCGCTTCTCGCTGGCGTAGGCCGCACCGAGCCGGCGCGCCGCCTCGACCTTGCGGCCGGCCGCTTCGGCGATCAGGCCGCCGTGGAAGTTCTTGAACACCGCGTACCAGTCGAGCCCGGTGACTGCGTCGACGGTCTTCAGCGCCTGATCGGTGTCGCCGCGTCCGGCCTGGGCCCAGCCGCTCAGCACCGCCACCGTCAGATCCGACAGCGGCCGGTTCTGCGACTGCGCGAACTGGCTGCGCGCCCGGTCCCAACGGCCGTTCTTCAGCGCCTCGACGCCGAGCACCAGCCGGGCCAGCGGGTGGCCCTTGTCGGTGCGCGCCAGCCGCTCGGCCAGCGCCACCGCCTCCTTGAAGCGCCCGTCGGCGACCAGGAGCTGGAAGGTCCGTTCGACCAGCACCGGGTTGCTCGGATCGATCGCCGTCGCGGTCTCGAAGAAGTCGGCCGCCGCCGCGATGTCGCGGGTGGCGTTGGCGTAGCGTCCGGCGAGATAGCTGCCGGCGAAGGACGGCGGCACGAACACCGAGAGCAGGTCCTTGCCCGGCTTGGCGGCGACCGCCCCGGCGGGAGCCAGGGCCGTCGCGACGCCGATCACGATCGCCGCGATGGTGCGCGACGCGATTCGCGCCCGCCCTACGGCTCCGTCGCGGCCGTGCGCCGCGGCGACGCCGCGCCCGAACGATCTGCTCACCCATTCACTCGGCATGTTGCGGAAGCTCCCGGCGACCGCGGCTCGGCGCCGCGCCGCTCTCACGTCGAACCCGCGACCGAGGGATCTCGGCGGCCGGTCGACGTCTCATGTCATGGTTCGACGCCCGCTCCGGGAGCGGTCGCCGTCTCGTCTCATCCCGCGGGTGCCCGACGCCCCCGCTGCCCGCCGTGTAGCACGGCGGCGAACCGCCGACGACCGGGCGCCGGCAGAATGGCCGGTTTGTGACCGCTTGTGAAGCGTCGCCGACCCGCCGCCGAAAGCCGCCGCCGTGTGGTTGCGACGAAGGTCGTGAGACGCGATGTCGCCGTCGTCATCCTACGCATCAGAAACGGCTTGCGCGCCGCTCGGGGGAGATGCATTTCAGATTCCAGGCAGTGGCTGGATCCCGCGAGGATACGCGACTCCGACGAAACCCTGCCGGCAGGACATGGGAGACGTCACATGGCGAAATGGGTCTACACCTTCGGTGATGGCGCGGCAGAGGGTGCCGCCGACATGAAGGCCCTTCTCGGCGGCAAGGGTGCCAACCTCGCCGAAATGTCCAATCTCGGCATTCCCGTGCCCCCCGGCTTCACCATCACCACCGAGGTCTGCACCGCGTTCTACGCCGGCGGCCGCAGTTATCCCGCCGATCTCGCGCCGTCCGTCGACGCGGCGCTGGCCCGCATGGCCCGCATCACCGGCAAGACCTTCGGCGACGAGCGCGATCCGCTGCTCGTCTCGGTGCGTTCCGGCGCCCGCGCCTCGATGCCCGGCATGATGGACACCGTGCTCAATCTCGGCCTCAACGACGTCACCGTCGAGGCTCTCGCCCGGGTCGCCGGCGACGCCCGCTTCGCCTGGGACAGCTATCGCCGCTTCATCCAGATGTACGCCAACGTCGTGCTCGATCTCGAGCATCACGAGTTCGAGGAGATCCTCGAGGACTACAAGGAACATCACGGTTTCGTGCTCGACACCGATCTCGGCGCCGACGACTGGAAGGCGGTGGTCGCCGACTACAAGAAGCTGATCGAGCGCGAGCTGGACAAGCCCTTCCCGCAGGATCCGCGCGAGCAGCTGTGGGGCGCGATCGGCGCGGTGTTCGGTTCGTGGATGAACGCCCGGGCGATCACCTACCGCCGCCTCCACGACATCCCCGAGAGCTGGGGCACCGCCGTCAACGTCCAGGCCATGGTGTTCGGCAACATGGGCGAGACCTCGGCGACCGGCGTCGCCTTCTCGCGCAACCCCTCGACCGGCGAGAAGGCGCTCTACGGCGAGTTCCTGATCAACGCCCAGGGCGAGGACGTGGTCGCCGGCATCCGCACCCCGCAGAACATCACCGAGGCCGCCCGCCTGCTGGCCAGTTCCGACAAGCCCAGCCTCGAGACCGAAATGCCGGCGGCCTTCGCCGAATTCGTGGCGATCTGCGATCGTCTGGAGCGCCACTACCGCGACATGCAGGACGTCGAGTTCACCGTCGAGCGCGGCAAGTTGTGGATGCTCCAGTGCCGGATCGGCAAGCGCACCACCAAGGCCGCCCTCAAGATGGCCGTCGACATGGTCGCCGAAGGCCTGATCGAGCGCCATGAGGCGGTGCGCCGGATCGATCCGGCCGGCCTCGACCAGCTGCTCCATCCGACCATCGCCCCCGACGCCCAGCGCCGCATCTTCGCCTCCGGCCTGCCGGCCTCGCCCGGCGCCGCCTCCGGCGAGATCGTCTTCACCTCGGAAGAGGCCGAAGCGGTGGCCCAGTCGGGCCGCAAGGTGATCCTGGTGCGGGTCGAGACCAGCCCCGAGGACATCCACGGCATGCACGCAGCCCAAGGCATCCTCACCACCCGCGGCGGCATGACCAGCCACGCTGCGGTGGTCGCCCGCGGCATGGGCAAACCCTGCGTCTCCGGCGCCGGGTCGATCCGCATCGACTACACCGCCGGCACCATGTCCGCCGAGGGCGTGGTGCTGCGCCGCGGCGACCGCATCACCATCGACGGCGGCGCCGGTCAGGTGCTGCTCGGCGACGTGCCGATGCAGCGTCCGGAACTGTCCGGCGACTTCGCCGCGCTGATGGAATGGGCCGACGCGATCCGCCGCATGAAGGTCCGCGCCAATGCCGAGACCCCGGCCGACGCTCGTGTCGCCCGCGGCTTCGGCGCCGAAGGCATCGGGTTGTGCCGCACCGAGCACATGTTCTTCGACGAGGGCCGCATCGTCGCGGTGCGCGAGATGATCCTCGCCGACACCGAGAATGAACGCCGCGAGGCGCTGGCCAAGCTCCTGCCGATGCAGCGCGCCGACTTCGTCGAGTTGTTCGAGATCATGCGCGGCTTGCCGGTGACCATCCGCCTGCTCGACCCGCCGCTGCACGAGTTCCTGCCCAAGACCGACTCGGAGATCGCCGACGTCTCGGCGGCGATGGGCGTGCCGGCGGCCCGCCTCCGGGACCGCGCCGAGGCCCTGCACGAGTTCAACCCGATGCTCGGCCATCGCGGCTGTCGCCTCGCGGTGTCGTTCCCCGAGATCTACGAGATGCAGTGCCGGGCGATCTTCGAGGCGGCGGTGGCGGTCGGCCGCAAGTCCGGCGAGACCATCGTGGCGGAGGTGATGGTGCCGCTGGTCGGGCTGAAGTCGGAGCTCGACTGGGTCAAGGCGCGCATCGACGCGGTCGCCGCGGCGGTGGCCAAGGAGACCGGGGTGGCGGTGCCCTACCACGTCGGCACGATGATCGAACTGCCGCGCGCGGCGATCGTCGCCGCCTCGATCGCCGAGAGCGCCGAGTTCTTCTCGTTCGGCACCAACGACCTGACCCAGACGACCTTCGGCCTGTCGCGCGACGACGCCTCGAAGTTCCTCGGCGCCTATCTGAAGGGCGGGCTGGTCGAGCACGACCCCTTCACCACCCTCGACACCGAGGGGGTGGGGGCACTGATGGACATCGCGGTGGAGCGCGGCCGCAAGGGCCGGGCCGACCTCAAGATCGGCATCTGCGGCGAACACGGCGGCGACCCCGCGTCGATCCGCTTCTGCGAGACGATCGGGCTCGACTACGTGTCGTGCTCGCCGTTCCGCGTGCCGATCGCCCGGTTGGCCGCGGCGCAGGCCGCGCTGATCGGGAAGAAGTGAAGCGTCGGCCGCGGGCCGAGGATGGGGAAGGGGCGCCCACGGGCGCCCCGGTGGATCGAAAGTGTGCGGATCGACCGCATCTCACCTCGAGGACGCAGCTCTCCCATCGATCCTGATTTTCGCCGCCACAGGCCGAACCGACGGATGCGCGCAGCACAGTTAACCATTTTCTATTCTTCGACTGCCATCTTTCCCACGTCATCGCAGCCACCGCGCTGCCGGCGTTGGGGAAAAAAGCATGATCCGACTTTCCGTGAGCAGTATTCTTCGGGGGATCATTCTCCTCTTCGCCTTGGTCATCGTGGCCATTTGTGCGCAACAGGCATGGTCCTCCTGGCAGCGCGTCCGTGTCGCGGATCGGATCGTCGACGCGTCGGTGGCCATGCAGGACATTTTCGTGGCGATGGCCGGGCTGCGCACCGACCGCTCGAATTCGAACCGTGACCTTCAGGCCGAGGGCGGGGCGAAAGGCGAGAACAAGGCGATGATGGAGGCGCGTCGCGCCGCGATGGAGGCCCTGCCGAAGGCTCTGGTGACACTCGAGCGCATCTCCACCCCCGAAGTCGCGCAAAGCCGCGGCGCGCTCGCCGAGCAGTATCGCAAGATGGTGGCGCTGCAGGCCGAGTCGCTCGAACAGATGCGGTTGCCGCTGGCGGAACGACGCAAAGGGGTCGCTCAGGAATACGTGAAGGAGAGCTCGAGCCTCATCAACATGCTCGACGCGATGGGGGGAGCGATCACCCGAAGCGTCAAGCTCCAGGACGGCATCGTCGACAAGCTGTTCGATGCCAAGGCCATGGCCTGGACGGTGCGCTCCACGGGTGGCGACGCCTCGCTCGTCGTCGCCAATGCGATCGGCGGCCTGCCCGTCGCTCCGGACGCGCCGCTCGTTCTGGCCGGGCACCTGGCGAAGATGGGCACCGCTTGGCAGGCGATGAAGGCGGTTCTCGACGGCATCGATCTTCCGGCGGTGATCGGCGCGAAGATCGAGGAGGCGGAGCGGCTGAACTTCACGCCGGACGTGATGGCTCGCTACCCGTCGGTGCTGAAGAACGTGCTGGCCGGTGGCAAACCGGACGTCTCCGTGGCGGAGTGGAACGTCGACATCCTGCCACGCCAGGGCGCGGTGTTGGGCACGGCCGAAACGATTCTCACGGTCGCCAATTCCTATGCCCTTTCGGAGCGTGAGGCGGCCCAGACACGGTTCATGGTTCAGATCGGGGCGCTTCTCGCCGCGATCTCGGCGACGGCGGCGAGCCTGTGGTTCGTCGGACGGCGCGTGGTCGGGCCGCTCATCGTCATCCGCGACCGGATGGTCCGCCTCGCGGAAGGCGATCTCGCCACCGAGGCCCCCTTCACCGACCGCCGAGACGAGATCGGTGCCCTCGGGGCGACCATGAAGGTGTTCCGCGACTCGATGGTCGAGACCGAGCACCTGCGGCTCGAACGGGCGAACGAGGAACGGCGCCTGAGCGAGCGCCGGCGCAGCGAAATGAATGCCCTGGCGGACCGTTTCGATACCGCGGTCGGCGGCATCGTCGAGACGGTGGCGACTGCGTCGAAGGACCTGCAGACCGCCGCGCAGACCCTGACCACGGCGGCCGAACAGACCTCGGCCCAGTCCGCGTCCGTGGCGGCCGCGTCCGAAGAAGCGTCGGCAAACGTCGCGTCGGTGGCTTCGGCCACCGAAGAACTGGCGTATTCGGTGAAGGACATCGCTCAGCAGGTCGATCGCTCGGCGGACATCGCCCGCAAGGCCGTGGTCGAAGCGTCGCAGACCAACGAACGCGTCAAGGGGCTGGCCGTCGCCGCGGATCGGATCGGATCGATCGTCGGCCTGATCAACACCATCGCCGGGCAGACCAATCTGCTCGCCTTGAACGCGACGATCGAGGCGGCGCGGGCCGGCGAGGCCGGCCGCGGGTTTGCGGTGGTGGCCGCCGAAGTCAAACAGCTCGCCGACCAGACCGCCCGCGCCACGGCGGACATCTCCTCGCAGATCGGCGAGATCCAGCAGGCGACCGATCTCGCCGCCGGGGCGATCGCCGAAATCGGCCGGACGATCGAAACCATGAACGACATCACCGCGACGATCTCGGCGGCCGTCGACGGCCAGGGGGCGGCGACCGGCGAGATCAGTCGCAACGTCCAGGAGGCCTCGCGCGGGACCACCGAGGTGTCGAGCAACATCGCCGGCGTGACGTTGGCCGCGTCCGACTCGAGTTCGGCGGCGCTGCAGGTCCTGGATTCGGCGTCGAAGCTGAACCGCCAATCGGATGAATTGCGCGTCGAGGTCGGCCGGTTCCTGGCGACGATTCGCGTCGCCTGACGCTCAGCGGATCGGAAGACGCCGGGACCGAGAGGATGGGGATGCCGGACACGGCGCGCGACCCGGCGCCCGGATCCCGGGCGGATCCGCCTTCCACCCCCGGGTCGCCATCCCGACACCGGATCGCCCGGCCGGCGGCGGTGCCGATGACGAAGACGTGAGCGGGCTGCCGCATGAGAGGATGGGGGAAGGGCGCCGAAGGGCGCCCTTTTCGATGACCGGAGCCGAGGTTCCCGTCCGCTCGGGAGCGGGCGTGGGGTTTCGACCGAAGGACGCCACCCCGCCGAACGCCGGCGCTCGGCGGCTACCGCATCGCACCCAAAAACGGCGCTCGTCGGCCAGTCTTTCGCACATGCACACAGATCGGTCGGGCGATCGCGCAGCCGAGCCGGCCCGCGGCGGCGCGCGCCGACGTCGGATTTCGACGCGTACGCGGCCCGGCCGGCGACGACCGATCGCGCAAGAAACGACGCTTATGATAATCACTTGCAATTAGCGCCTTCGAAGCGTAGCGTATCGGAACGCTCGCCGATCCGTCCAACAGCCAATCCATGTTCGGTCGGTCCCGCATTACCGAGCGACGGGTGAGCACTCTATGCGCTTCGCGTCGATCGACGCAGACCAGGAGGTACAACCATGGAATATCGTATCGAAAGAATCGAATTGAGCGGCGCCGGTGATCGCGACGGTTACCTGACCACCCGCCTCAATGAGTTCGGCCAGGACGGTTGGCGGGTCTCGAGCATCGATCTGACGCCTCGTTCGTCCTTTGCGGCTCAGAGCATTCCGGTTCTGCTCGAGCGCCCGTTCGTGGCCGAAGTCAAGACGCGGAACGCGGCCTGACATCGCATCCGGACCGCGGCCGAGGTGATCGGCCGCGGTCCGACGCCCGGCCACGGCCGAGCCGACGTTCCGCTGCAATGCGGTAGGTCATAGGGTGGATCGAGCGCAACGAGCTGCACCGATCGCACCATCCGGGCGACCCGGCGCAACGGCATGCGCGCCCTGCAGGCCCTAGGACTTCGGCAGGAGGGATCGGATCCGTTCGGCGTCGTCCGGCGTCGCCGGATTGTAGACGACCATGCTGAGGTCGGTCCGTCCGTCGACCGCGAAGGCCGAATATTCGAACGCCAGCGGTCCGAGAATCGGATGGCGGATCTGCTTGACCGCCTCGCCGTGATGGCCGCGCACGTTGTTCTCCGCCCACATCGCCGCGAATTCCGGGCTGAGCCGGCAGAGTTCGGCCACGAACGGCTCGACCTCGGCAGCCGCGCCGGCACGAGCCGCATCCACCCGAAATGCCCCCAAGGCGAACCGCGCCACAGCTTCCCAATCGTATTGTGCGGCCCGCGCGCGCGGGTCGAGGAAGATGTGGCGCAGGATGTTGCGCTGCTCCGGCGGCAGCGAGCCATAGTCCAGCAACATCACCGTCGACGCCCGATTCCAGGCCAGGACGTCCCAGATCGCCGTCCGGATCAGCGCCGGGCTCGGATCCAGGGCATCGAGCACCCGCTGCAGCCGCGGCGTGACGCCGTCGCTCTTGCGATAGCGCACCTCGGGCGGACGGCCGAGACCGAGCAGGAACAGGTGCTCGCGCTCGATGTCGGTGAGCATCAGGGCGCGGGCGATCCGATCGAGGACGTCGGCCGAAGGCGCGCCGCCGCGCCCCTGTTCGAGCCAGGTGTACCAGGTCGGGCTGATGGCGGCCCGCTGGGCCACCTCCTCGCGGCGCAGGCCCGGGGTGCGCCGACGCTCGGCGGGAAAGCCGAGGGCCGCCGGATCGAGCTTCAGGCGCCGATCCCGCAGATAGCTCCCCAGCAGATTTTCGCTCGCGACCGGGACGCCCATCCTGTTGATTCCTATAATAGGATAAGATCACTACTTTACCAGAATAGCAGAGCGGTCCAGATGTGTCTCCGACGAAACCAGGAGACCAGCCTCATGCGTATCTTCGTGACCGGCGCGACGGGAAACATCGGGTCGAGAGTGGTCGAGGATCTGATCGCCGCCGGCCATCGGGTGATCGGCCTCTGCCGCTCGGACGCCAAGGCCGCGGCCCTCGCCGCGACCGGCGCCGAGGTCTATCGCGGCTCGATCGCCGATCCGGACAGTCTGAAGGAGGGGGCTGCGCGCGCCGACGGCGTCATCCATCTCGCCTTCAACCACGACTTCTCGCGCTTCGTTCAGAACTGCGAGGACGATCGTCGGGTGATCGCGGCGCTCGGTTCGGTACTCGCCGGCTCCGACCGGCCGCTGATCGTGACCTCGGGCACGCCGATCGCCAACACCGTGCCCGGCGAGCCCGCCCGAGAAGACAACCCGATCGTCGGCTCGGACCACCATCCCCGCGCCGCTTCGGAAGAGGCCGCCGCTCACCTTGCCGCCGCCGGCGTCAATGTCTCCGTGGTCCGGTTGCCGCAGGTGCACGACCCCGTCTCGCAAGGGTTGATCACGCCGGCGATCGCGATGTTCCGCGCGAAGGGCGGCTGCGCCTATGTCGGCGACGGGCGCAATCGCTGGCCGGCGGCCCATGTCCTCGACGTCGCCCGCCTCTATCGTCTGGCGATCGAAAAGGCCGAGCCGAATGCCAAGTATCATGCGGTCGCCGAGGAGGGCGTGGCGATGCGCGACATCGTTGAGGCGATTGCTCGGCGCCTCGATCTGCCGGTCGAATCGGTCGCGCCGGACGCGGCCCCGGCCCATTTCGGCTGGCTCGCGATGTTCGCGGGCGCCGACATGCCGGCGTCGAGCGCGCAGACGCGCGCCGCCTTGGGATGGCAGCCGACCGGCCCCGGTCTGCTCACCGATCTCGCGCAGCTGCGGATCTCCGGCGACTGAGGCCGGCGCCCGGCGCGCGCCGACGAGACAGGGAACGGTAAAAACGGTGGCGGGGCGACGTCCCCGCCGCTCGACCGATGCGCCCCGCTCGGGCTCCCTCACACTCGATCGATCCGCCCGGAACAGCAGCCGCGCTCGGCGTTGTGGACGTGGAGGTAGACCGTCGCCTCGTTCTCGAACAGTCGGGCGATCAGCGGCTCGAGGTCGCGGCCGTCGACCACGTCGGCGTCGACGATCATCGCCTCTGCGTCGAAGGCCCGCACCGACAGGAGACGCGTGCGCATCACCTCGGGCACCTCGCCGATCCGGTCGTAGCGCGCCTCGGCGCCTTCGCGCACGTCGATCGCGGGACTCCCACGATAGGGCGACGCCGCCGGCTGGTAGAGGTGATTGAGCAGCAACAACGTCTCGCCGGGCGCCGCTTCGCGCATTTCGATGCGGTCGGGGTAGCCCGGGCGCTCCCGGGCGACCACGCGGCGAATGTCGCGCCGCGCCAGTTCGGCCTCCGGCAGGTTCCACAACCGGCGGAACGGTTCGGGTGAAAGTCCGGTGATGCGGGAGGTCATGGGCGGTGCTCCCGCGTGGACATGTCGGGAGCATCGCCGGCTCGGCACCCGCCGGCCACCCGATTTCGGACGACGGTCGCAGCGGCGGGGAGGGCACGATCGGAGAGGCGGGAGCTCCGCCTCTGCCTCAAGGTCGCGCCGTCGAGGTCGCGATGCCCAGCGCCAGTGCGCTCGCCGACGAGACCCGCCAGAGCTTTTCCGGCGGTGCCCGGGTCGCCAGCGGCGCGGCCTGCGGCATGCCGAATTCGTGGTAGGCGGCGATCATCTGAGCGGTCGCGGCGCCGGAATAGCGGTTGCCGTCGGGCGAAAGCGAGGTGTGGCCCTCGTGGTAGCCGAGCCCGTGCCCACCCTTGGGCGCCACCGCGTCGACGATTCCCTCGGCCCCGACGTAGTGGCGACGCACCCCGCCGGCGAACAGCACCGTGCAGGCGCTGGCGCAGTTCGATCGGTTCGCGTCGACCAGGGTGACGAGCCCGTCGGCGCGGATCCGCCGGGCGATCTCCACCGCGGGGGTGATCTTGCCGCCGGGACTGTCGAGATCGACCACCCGCAGCTGCCCCCGCGCCGCCTCGATGGCGGCGATGACGGCGAGGTCGTCGCCCGAGTGGATCAACCCACGCAGGACCAGCGTCGAGCCGTGTACCGTGGGCTCGAGGGCGAGCGCCGGCGCCGCGAACCCGGCGATCGCCGCGAGGGCGAGCAGCGGTGCGAAAGATCTGAAGAGTTGCGACATCGGCGGTTCCTCCGAGAGACGATGGGTAGCTCACCCGTCCCGACGGATGCGGCCGCCGGGCCCCGAAGGCCGCCCGATCGCCACGGTGGAAGCGGCGGGCGGCGGCGCCGCGGGTGCCTGCGGTCCGGCGTGGATCCGGTCGCGGATGGCGATCAGGTCGATGATGAAGGCCTCGAGGTCGATCAGGCCGACCTTGTAGCAACCGGAACAGCGGTTTTCCGAGACATGGACCCTGAGGAACAGGCGATCGTCCTGCCGGGTCGGGATGAAGCGGATCGCATGGAAGCTCTCGACGATCTCGGCGCGGGCGATCTCTTCGTTGCCGAAGTCGATGCCGACGGCCCCGAGCGCGCGCGAGGCGACGCGACGAAGACCGGAGAAGGCGGAAGACAGGCTCATCGCGACCTCGGGGGCGGCGTCCGTCGGAGATTCGGTCGAACGTCGCGGGCTCTGCCGCTGCGTCCGCACCGAGCCCGGGGCGGCGGCGGACGGCGTCGGCGCGTTCCCGGGGTGCGGCGAAGATACACCGCCGAGTTGTGATCGGACAGCGTCGCGACGGTCGCGCGCCGTCGATCCGCCCGTCTTCGACCATGGGCGCCTTTACGCCCGCGCCCGCAGCCGGCATGAAGGAACATGACCCGCCCGATCCCCTCCCTCGCCGCCATCCGCGCCGGCGGCAAGCCCGCCGTGGCCCGCGCCCTGGCGCTGATCGAGACCGCCGACGGCAGCGCCGCGCTCGCCGCGCTCCTCGACGCCTGCGCCGCGGAGGCGATCGGCGACGTCCTCGGCCTGACCGGCCCGCCGGGGGTGGGCAAATCGACGCTGACCGATGCGCTGATCCGCGCCGCCCGCGCCGAGGGCCGCAGCGTCGGCGTGGTCGCGGTCGATCCCTCGTCGCGGCTGTCCGGCGGCGCCCTGCTCGGCGACCGCACCCGGCTCGCCACCGATCCCGAGGACGACCGCATCTTCGTGCGCTCGATGGCGGCGCGCGACCGCCTCGGTGGCCTGTCCGATCATGCCGTCGCGGCGATCGTGCTGATGCGCGCCGTCTACGACCGGGTGATCGTCGAATCGGTCGGCATCGGCCAGTCGGAGGGCGACATCGCCCATGTCGCCGATTGCGTCGTGCTGTGCATCCAGCCGGGCTCCGGCGACAGCCTGCAGTTCATGAAGGCCGGGGTGATGGAACTGCCCGACGTGGTCTGCGTCACCAAGGCCGACATGGGCGAGGCCGCCCGCCGCGCCGTGGCCGACGTCGCCGGCGCCCTGACGCTCGCCGCGCCCGGCGCCCCGAAGGTAGCGGTGGTGGCGGTCTCCGCCGCCGCCCGCACCGGCCTCGCCGATCTCGCCGCGGCGATCGAGGCCCATCGCGCAAGTCTCGATCGCGACGGCCGCCGGCAGGCGCGCCGCGCCGCCCAGGCCCGCCATTGGGTCGAAGACGCCCTGCGCGTGCGCTTCGGCCGGCGCGGTCTTTCCTCCGTGACGCTTCCGCCCGGCGTCGCCGCCGAGCCCTTCGCGGCGATCGTCCGCCTCTCGGCCGACCTCGACCGCCGCCTCGCGAGCCCGACCTGACGACGCGTCGCCGACTTCGCGTTTCCCCGCATGACGCGGTCGCGCCTTTAACCCTTTCTCGAGGTTACTCGGCGATGATCGGGGCGATCGGGAAAGAGGGCTCGACCGTGGCCGATCGGCCACAGCGACCCTCGAGCCCCGCTGCTGGGCAGTCTGGTACCGCGTATGCCGAACAAGCGTCGCTCCCGTGCGACCCGTCGGGTCGATCTCGTCCCGCGCCTGCGGGCCTTGCCGCTCATCGCCCTGGGACTGCTCGCGGTGGCCGTCGCCGGTCGCTCGCCGTCGCCCGAGGCGCCGCTGCGCTGGACCGTCCGTGACGCCGGCGCCTGGATGGCCGACTTCGACGGCCTGCGCCACGAGCGCACCGCGCTGGCGATCGCCGCGCGCGTCAACCTCGCCGCTGCCGAGCCGCGCCCGTCGACCGCCGCGATGGTGATGGCCGAGGCCGATCTGGTGCCGCGCGACGTGCGCAAGGTGGTGCCGATCGACGCCGTCGAGCCCGAATATACCGGCGCCGTGCCGCCCGGCGCCCGCGCCGCGCCCAAGCCCACGCCCGAAGTGCCGCCGCAGATCAACCGTACCGGCAAGGGGGATCGCCTGATCGCGCCGCAGCCGCTCGGCCGTTCCACCGATCGCGATCTGTTCGTCAAGCCGTCGCTGGCCGCCGTGCCGCCGTCGCTCGACGGCTGGCCGCCGCTGGTCACCGTCGCTTCGCTCGCCGCCCCGCTGAACGAACGCACCCTGCCGCGCCGCGCCCTCGCCGCGCCCGACGCAAAGGCCGCCGACGATCGGGTGATCGTCGCCATGGTCCGCACCGGTCCCGGCCGCGTCGTCACCCAGTCGGCGATCGCCGCCCTCGGCAACCGTCCCGGCACCAAGGGCCGACCGATCCTGCCGCCGATGCCCGACGCCCAGATGGCCGCCGCCAATCCGCGCACCGAGATCATGGCCCAGCCCAAGGTCCCGGAGATCGGCTACGCCCGCCGCGCCGCGGCCGAAGTGCTCGCCCGCTTCCGCGCCGTGCTCGGCGACGAGGACGACGCGACCACGCCGCCCGCGACCGCGCCGAACTGATCGACGTCGACACCAATTCGCCGCGTCTCGGCGCCCGGCCCCGCCTCGGCGCGGCCGGGCTCGCGCGTTCAGCCGACGGCGATGTCCAGGCCGATGTCGAGCACCGGCGCCGAATGGGTGATCCAGCCGGTCGAGATCAGATCGACGCCGCTCTCGGCGATCGCCGCGACGGTGTCCGGGCCGACCCCGCCCGAGGCCTCGGTGGTCGCCCGCCCGGCGACGATCGCCACCGCCTCGCGCAAGGTCGCGGGCGACATGTTGTCGAGCAGCACCGCGTCGGGACGCTCGCCCATCGCCTCGACCAGCTGCGCCAGCGTGTCGACCTCGACCTCGATGCGCACCAGATGCCCGGCGAAGGCCCGGGCGCGGCGGATCGATTCGGCCACCGATCCGCACACCGCGATGTGGTTGTCCTTGATCAGGATGGCGTCGTCGAGCCCGAAGCGGTGGTTGGCGCCGCCGCCGCAGCGCACCGCGTATTTCTCGAAGGCGCGCAGGCCCGGCGTCGTCTTGCGGGTGCAGACGATCCGGGTCGGCGTGTGGGCGACGAGGTCGGCGAAGATCCGGGTCGCCGAGGCGATGCCCGACAGCCGGCCGAGGAAGTTGAGCGCCACCCGTTCCGCCGACAGTACGGCCCGTGCCGAGCCCTCGACCCGGGCGATCTCGTCGCCGGGGGCGACCCGATCGCCGTCTTCGACCAGCATCGAGAAACGCACCGCCGGATCCATCAGCGCCATCGCCCGCCGCGCGAACTCGAGGCCGGCGATCACCCCGGTCTTGCGCGTCGCGAAGGTGGCGATCGCCCGGGCCGAGGCCGGAATCGTCGCCTGGGTGGTGATGTCGCCGGCCCGGCCGAGATCTTCGAGCAGCGCCGCCTCGACCGCCCGGTCGATCAGCAGCCGCGGCAGTTCGGGCAGCGGCACCGTCGGCACCGTATGGGGAGAGTGAGTGGTCATGCCGTCGCCTCCTGGGGCCGGGGAGCGACCTCGACCGCGATGCGGCGGAGGTCGTCGAGTTTGAGATAGGTCCGCCGCGCCTGAGCCGGATCGGCTTCCGGGTGGTCGGCGCGATAGTGGCCGCCGCGGCTCTCGCGGCGGGCCAGCGCCGCGGCGGTGACCAGACGCGCGGTGGTCAGGCTGTTGAGGGTGGCGACGTCGCCGCGTCGCGCCGCCATCTCGTCGAACAGGGCGAGCGCCGCGCTGAGGCCGGCGGCATCGCGCACCACGCCGACCTTCTCGGTCATCGTCCGGCGGATCAGATCGAGGGTCCGGGTGTCGGCGGCGAGCGGCAGTTCCGGCTCGCTGTCGCGGCTGCGCACCGACCAGTGGCCGACCTTGGGGCTCGGCAGCAGGCCCTGGATGTCCTGGGCGATCCGCGAGGCGAACACCACCGCCTCGAGCAGCGAGTTCGAGGCCAGCCGATTGGCGCCGTGGACGCCGGTCGAGGCGACCTCGCCGCAGGCCCACAATCCGTCGATCGAGGTGCGGCCGTTGGCGTCGGTGAGGATGCCGCCCATGTGGTAGTGCTGCGCCGGCGCGACCGGGATGGGCGTGATCCGCGGATCGATTCCCGCCGAGACGCAGGTCTCCCACACCGTCGGGAACTTGGTCGGAAAGGCCGCGCCGACCGCTTCGCGGGCGTCGAGGAAGGCCCCGCGGCCGGCCAGGATCTCCGCCTGGATGGCGCGGGCGACCACGTCGCGCGGCGCCAGTTCGGCGTCCGGGTGGTAGTCGGGCATGAAGCGGCGGCCGTCGTGGCCGATCAGCACCGCGCCTTCGCCGCGCAGCGCCTCGGTGGCGAGCGGCGCCGGATCGCGGCCGATGTCGATGGCGGTCGGATGGAACTGCACGAATTCCGGATCGGCGATGATCGCCCCGGCCCGCGCCGCCATGGCCAGACCCTGGCCGTTCGACTGGGGCGGATTGGTCGTCACCCGGTAGAGATGGCCGATGCCGCCGGAGGCCAGCACCACCGCGTGGGCCGGGAACTCCACGGTGGTCAGCGCCCGGCCCTCGTCGGCGCGGGCGACCACGCCGCGCACCGCCCGGCCGTCGCGGGTCAGGCTCTCACCGACGAAGCCTTCCATGATGCGGATCGACGGCGTCGCTCGTGCGCGCTCGACCAACGCCGACATGATCTCGCGGCCGGCGCTGTCGCCCTTGACGTGGACGATCCGCCGCTGCGAATGCGCCGCTTCGCGGCCGACCGCCAGACGGCCCTCCGCATCGCGATCGAAGGGCACGCCGAAGGCGATCAGGTCCTGGATCCGTTCGCCCGCCTCGCGGGTCATCATCCGGGCGATGCGCGCATCGACGATGCCCGCGCCGGCGGCGATGGTGTCGGCGAGGTGCTGGTCGGGATGGTCGCCGTCGGCCACCGCCGCCGCCATGCCGCCCTGCGCCCAATAGGACGAGCCGCCGCCGCCGAGCGGGGCGGCGGTCAACACCGTCACCGGCCGCGGCGCCAGCCGTAGCGCGCAGAAGATGCCGGCGAGGCCGCCGCCGATGATCACGACGTCGTCGATGCCGCCGAAGGAGCGCGGCGTGGAGAGTTCGTGCGAGATGTCGTCCGCCATGGCGGTCTCCGGATCCGAGGCGGGGGAGGGCCCGAAGGCGCCCGCCGGTCCAGGGGAGGGCGACGCCGCCGCCCTCCGGGTTCAGAAGAAGATCGGTCGCCGCCTCAGTTCTTGAGGTGGATCATCCGTTCCACGGACCGCCGCGCGGCCGCCGCCACCGCCGGGTCGACCACGACTTCCTGCGTGAGGTTGAGCAGGCTGTCGAGGATCTTGGGCAAGGTGATCCGCTTCATGTGCGGGCACAGATTGCACGGCCGGACGAAGGTGACGCCCGGCGCTTCGGTGGCGACGTTGTCGGCCATCGAACATTCGGTGACCAGCACCACCCGCGAGCCGACCGGCAGGGCACGGGTGAAGTCGATCATCTTGGCGGTCGAGCCGGTGAAGTCGGCCGCCGCGATCACGTCGGGCGGGCATTCCGGATGGGCGATGATCTGGATGCCCGGATCGGCGGCGCGATAGGCCTCGAGTTCGGCGCCGGTGAAGCGCTCGTGGACCTCGCAGGAGCCCTTCCAGGTGAGGATCTTGACCTTGGAATTGGCCGCCACCCAGCGCGCCAGATACTGGTCGGGCAGGCAGATCACCCGATCGACGCCGAAGCTCTCGACCACTTCGATGGCGTTCGACGAGGTGCAGCAGACGTCGACCTCGGCCTTCACCTCGGCCGAGGTGTTGACATAGGCGACGATCGGCACGCCGGGATAGCGCTTGCGGATCAGCCGCACGTCGGCGCCGGTGATCGAGGCGGCGAGCGAACAGCCGGCGGCCCCGTCGGGGATCAGCACGGTCTTGTCCGGGGCGAGCACCTTGGAGGTCTCGGCCATGAAGTGCACGCCGCCCTGGACGATGATCTTCGCGTCGGTCTTGGCCGCCTCGCGGGCGAGCTGCAGGCTGTCGCCGACGATGTCGGCGACGCAGTGGAAGATCTCCGGCGTCATGTAGTTGTGGGCCAGGATCACCGCGCCGCGGACCTTCTTGAGGTCGTTGATCGCCTTGACGTAGGGCGCGTGGAACGGCCACTCGATCGGCGAGATCACGTGGGCGACGCGCTCGTAGAGCGGCGCGGTCTCGGCCGCCACCTCCGCCGTATAGGCGAGCGAGGGCCTGGGCAGCACGCCGAAACGCTCCGCTGCGGTCGTCGGCGCGGTCGGCGCCTTGCGGCGCGGCGCCCGCGTCCGAGGGCGCGGGGCGGGCCCGGCCTCCGGCGCCACGATCACGTCGTTCTCGACCAGATCGGTCATGGAACTCTCCTCGACTACCTTATGCTCAACATGAGCATATAGCGGGCCCGAAAAAACACCGGATGAACCGGCGTTCGCCTCTCGCTCGGAGGACGGAATATAGGGGCGACCGACCCGCTTGAACAGCCCCCTGTCGTCGGATCGTCATGGAAACCGTGGACGCGATGCCGCAGCCATCGATCAGCGCCGTGAATGGATCGGCGCATTGCTTTTGACTTTTCGCGCTGCGGATTTCCTGCGTAGATCGACCGATCCACCACCTCTCCGTCGGCCGTTTCGCCGGAGATCCGCCGGGAGAGCCGCATGTCCCCCTCGACCGATCGCCCCGCCGCCGCGCCGCGGTCCGCCTTTCCCCTGTGGCTGATCGTCGCCTGCGGCTGTCTGATCGCCGCCCTGAACTTCGGTCCGCGCTCGTCGATGGGCTTCTATCTGACCCCGATCACGATGGAGCGAGGTTGGTCGCGCGAGACCTTCGCGCTGGCGATGGCCTGGCAGAATCTCCTGTGGGGGGTCGGTGCCACCTTCTTCGGCGGCTTCGCCGACCGTTGGGGCACCGCCAAGACCCTGACGCTGGGCGCCGGGCTCTATGCCGCCGGCATCCTGGCGATGGGCTGGGCGCCGACCCCGGCCGCCTTCCATGCCGCCGGCATGCTGGTCGGCTTCGGCGTCGCCGGCTGCTCCTTCGGCATCGTCATGGGCGCCTTCGGCCGGGTGGTCCGCCCCGAACAGCGCACCCTGGTGTTCGGCTTCGCCACCGCCGCCGGCTCCTTCGGCCAGTTCTTCTTCGCGCCGGTGACCCAAGGCCTGATCACCGACCTCGGCTGGCACGCCAGCCTCTACGTGCTCGCCGCGCTGATGGGTCTGATCCCGCTCCTCGCCATCCCGCTCCGGGGCGCCTCGGCGGTGCACACCGGCGTCGAGCGCGACCAGTCGGTGCTCGAGGCCTTCCGCGAGGCACTCGGGCATCGCAGCTTCCGCCTGCTGGTCGCCGGCTTCTTCGTCTGCGGCTTCCAGGTGGCCTTCATCACCACCCATTTCCCGGCCTATCTCAACGACCTCGGCCTCGATCCCAAGTGGGGCATCGTCGCGCTGATGCTGATCGGCGCCTTCAACATCGTCGGATCGCTCGGCGCCGGCATTCTCGGCATGCGCATGCCGAAGCGCTGGCTGCTCGCTCTGATCTATGCGGGTCGCTCGCTGGTGGTCACGGTGTTCCTGCTGGTCCCGGCGAGCCCGGTGACGGTGGTGATCTTCGCCGCCCTGATGGGCGTGCTGTGGCTGTCGACGGTGCCGCCGACCAACGCCCTAGTGGCGCTGATGTTCGGCACCCGCTGGTTCGCCATGCTCGGCGGCATGGTGTTCTTCTCCCACCAGATCGGCTCGTTCCTCGGCGTGTGGCTCGGCGGCGTGATCTACGACCGCACCCACAGCTACGACCCGGTGTGGTGGATGGGCGTCGCCCTCGGCCTGTTCGCGGCCCTCGTCCACCTGCCGATCCGCGAGGCGCCGATCGACCGGGCCCCGCGCGGCCTGCCCCAGGCGGCCGAGTGAGGTCGGGCGAATCGGGCCGGGCGGGCGCTCACGCCCCGTCCGGCGGCGGCTCGGTCGGGAACAGGATGCGCTGATAGACCAGCGCGATGCCGATCAGCACCAGCCCGAGCCCGAGGAACGATCCTGCCCGCCAGATACCGCCGACGTCGGCGAGATCGAGCAGGAACACCTTGCAGGCGGTGGCGGTGACCACCACCCCCGACAGCAGCCGGACCGGCTTCGAGCCGACCTTGATGCCGACGGCCAGCGTCGCCACGCCGAAGGCCAGCCAGGTCGCCGAATAGGCCCACATCTCGGCGTCGCTCGCCCCGTGGGTCAGGATCTCGCCCTGGAAGATCCGCCGCACCACCAGCGTCGCCCAGGCGAAGCCGAGCCCATAGGCGAGCGCCGCGGTCGCCGCGACGATCGCCGGGGCCCGCCCGGCCCGCCGCGCCCCGCGCGCCGTCGCCGCCGCGACCAGCGCCGGCACGCCGTAGCCGAAGAACAGCGAGCCGAACAACGTCGCCCCGACCGGCCGACCGGTGACGATCGGATTGGTCGCGATCCCGAGGCCCAACACCGCGCCGATCGCCGCGAGCCAGCCGAGCACTGCCGCCGCCGGCGCCAACACCCGCCCGCCGATCACCGCCGCCGCCCGCCGCACCCCGGCCGACAGCACGAGAGCGGTGGCAACGTCGAGCCCGGTCTCGACCAGGGTCACGTCGGGGGCGAGCACCCGCCCGCCATGGGCGACGTGGCGGATCTCGGCGAGGACGAACAGCCCCGCGAAGATCACCGCCAGCCCCTCGATCACCGCCCGCCAGACGTCGCTCGGTTCGCTGCGGAAGCGCCAGGCGGCGAAGCCCATGCCGAGTGCCGGTACGCCGTAGCCGAGGAGCAGGGCGTTGAAGATCGGCGTCGTGCCGAGATCGGCGGTGATCGCCGGGTCCCAGGCCAGCCGCCCGAGCACCACCAGACCGACGATCGCCGTCGCCGCCTTCAGCGCCGGCACCGGGCGCAGCCCATGGACCCAGGCGATCGCCGGGATCATCAGCGCCAGCGCCACCGTCAGCGCCGCGTGGTCGAGGGCGATCGCCGCCGCCGTGCCGAGCCCGGCGATGGCGCCGACCGCGGCGGCTGCCACCGCCCGCGACGGCGCTTCCGCGCTCTCCTTGGCCACCAGCCGCACCGTCGCCGCGACCTGGACAAATGCCACGCCGATCGCCGCCGCCGCGAAGCCGAGATTGCCTTCGAAACCCGAGACCCGGCCCCACGCGACCACCACGGCCATCAACGGCGCGCTCCAGGCGGAAAGCGCGAACCAGCCGGCGGTGCGATCGGCCTGCGGCGTCGCCCGCAGTGCGCCGAGAAGGCCGATCGCCGTCAGAGCCGCGGCGATCGCCCCGTGGAAGCCGAGGAAACTCGCCACCACCTTCGGCCGCAGCGCCACCAGCCCGTCGGTGCCGATCGCCAAGGTGTCGTCGACCAGCGAGCGGAACACGTCGAGATCCTGGATCACCACCGCGATCACCGCGACGCTGCCGGCGATCACCACCGCCGGCGCCACCGCCGGCATCGTCCAGGCGAGGCCGACGAGACCGCCGAGCGTCGCGATCAACACCACCGACCCGAGGGTGCCGACGTCGCCGTCATAGGCGACGAGCACCAGCAGCGACGTGGCGGCGAGCGCCGCGAGGCCGAAACGGTCGAGCCGCCGATCGCCCTCCGGCGCCGCCAGCCGACCGTCCGACCACACCAGCAGTCCGGCGGTCGCCGCGAACACGCCGAGGGCGTAGATCGCCAGATCGATCTCGGGCAGCGTCGCCGGCGGGAACAGATCGACGAAACCGGCGCCCCAGCCGAGCGCCGGCACCAGCGCCGCGGTCGCCACCCCGCGCCAGCGCCGGACCCGCGCCACCGCGAAAGCCGCGACGGTCACGACGAGCAGGAAGCCGGCGAGCGCATCGGGGTTGGGCGTGGTCGATTCGACCAACATCGGCGTGACGTAGCCGGCGAGGATGCCGAGCACCCCGAACCACGGCCCGTGCAGCAGCGCCGCGACGATCGTCGCCACCGCCACCAGCCCGAGCATCACGAAACCGGTGCCGCTGCCGAGGAAGCCGTAGACGGCATGGCTCGCCCACACCGTGGCGAAGAGGCCGGCGGCCCCGGCCGCGGTCAGAATCGCCGGGATCGGCGCCGCCGGGACGCGCGCCAGGAACCCCGCCGCCCGTTCGCCGCGGCGCATCCACTCGCCCGCAGCGATCGCCGCCGCCGAGAACAATGCGCCGAAGACCACCCGCGCGGCCGGCCCGAAATACCCTTCCTCGATCGAATATTGCACCAGGAAGACCAGACCCAGCGCCAGGGCGAGCCCGCCGACCCAAACCGCCCAACGCGTGCCGATCCGCTCCTCGAGCGATTTCGCGGCGATCGGTGAGGGCGCGGCGATCGGCGCGTCGGCGAACTCGGGCGCCGCGTCGTGCTCGCCCGCGCGGGCAGCGATCGCCTCCGGGGTCGGGGTGGCGATGTCGTCGGTCGCGGCTTCGCGGGCGGCGATTGCCGCGGGGTCGGGGATCGGCGGCGTCTCGGGGATCTTGCCGGGCGCCGTCGCCGCCGCGTCGACCGCCGCCCCGGCCGTCTCGGGCCGCGCTTCGGCCAGCGCCTCGATCGGCACTTTGGCGAGGAAATGCTTCAGCATCGCCACGTCGGCTTCGAGCCGGGCGATGCGGCCGCGCGCCCCGAGAACCATCACCAGCGCAACGATCGCCGCGATCGGCACGCCGATCACCAGGAGCACCGCCAACACGATCCACTCGTCCATCGTCGCCCCCGCCGTCGCCTGGAATGAACAATGTTCATTTTATCGTGGATCGAGCAACGGTGCAAGCGCGGCGCTTGGCGATCGCGGGGAGGTCGGACGGCTTCAGCCGACCACGTAGGTCCAGGTCAGCATGCCGTTCAGCGCGATGATCACCGCGGCGATCACCACGGCGATCGCCGTCAGCCAGCGCGGCGCGGTGAGCGTGCCGAGGCGGCGCCGGTCGGCGGTGAACCAGACCAGCGGCAGCACCGCGAAGGGCAATTGCAGGCTGAGGATCACCTGCGACAGGATCAACAGACTGGCGGTGCCGTGCTCGCCGGCGATGATCGTCACCGCCGCCGCCGGCACGATCGCCAGCGCCCGGGTCACCAGCCGCCGGATCCACGGCTGGAAGCGCAACTGGACGAAGCCCTCCATCACCGTCTGCCCGGCGAGCGTCGCGGTGACGGTGGAATTGAGGCCGCAGGCGATCAGGGCGATGGCGAACAGCGACGGCGCCACCGAGGCCCCGAGCAGCGGCATCAACAGGCCGTGCGCCTCGCCGAGCTCGGTGACGTCGAGCCGCCCCGAGGCATGGAAGGTCGCCGCCGCCAGGATCAGGATCGAGGCGTTGATGCCCAGCGCGAAGATCAGCGCCAGGGTCGAATCGATGGTCGCCAGATTGATCGCCTCGCGGCGCTGGTCGAGGCTCGGGCCATAGGCGCGGGTCTGGACGATCGCCGAATGGAGATAGAGGTTGTGCGGCATCACCGTCGCGCCGAGGATGCCGAGCGCCAGATAGAGCCGATCGGGATCGGTCAACACGGTCGCATCGGGGATGAAGCCGCGGGCCACCGCCCCCCAGTCGGGATCGGCCATCAGGATCTGCGCGCCGAACGACAGGGTGATCACCGCCAGCATGGCGATGATGAAGGCTTCGATCTTGCGGAAACCGAAGTGCTGCAGCGCCAGCACCATCACCACGTCGAGCGAAGTGATCAGCACGCCCCAGGCCAGCGGAATGCCGAACAGCAACTGCAGGCCGATCGCCGTGCCGATCACTTCCGCCAGATCGGTGGCGATGATCGCCACCTCGGCCATCAGCCACAGCGGGATGTTGACGCCGCGCGGCAGGAACTCGCGGCAGGCCCGCGCCAGATCGCGCCCCGAGGCGATGCCGAGACGGATCGCCAGGGCCTGCAGCACGATCGCCATCAGATTGGCGAGAAAGGCGACGAACAGCAGGCCGTAGCCGAACCTCGAGCCGGCGGCGAGCGAGGTCGCCCAGTTGCCGGGATCCATGTAGCCGACCGCCACCAGATAGCCGGGCCCGAGGAACGACACCAGGCGGCGCAGCTTCGAGCCACCGCCGCGGATCGCCACGGTGCCGCGCAAGCCGCCGAGATCGCCGTCGGCGCTCGGCGTGGCCACCGCCGCCGAGAGGGCGGCGGGCTGGCGGGATCCGGAACGGGGCAGGGGCTCGATCATGGGATTGTCCGTGGCCGGCGGGCGGGAGGTGCGATCGACCGGGTCGTCGGCTTCGGGAGGCGAGGGGGCGTGAGTCGCCGTCGGAAGATGCGGCCGGCCGCACCGCGTCCGCACGCGCTGATTTAACTGCAACTAATTCGCAAAAGCAAGAGACGGGTCGTCGCCGCACCGCCTCACCTCGACGCGAACGGCAGTCTGACCCTTCCCCCGGCCGCTGGCAACGTCCGAGGTGGCGCCTCGGTTCCCGTCGCTCGCCGCGGTCGCCAAAGCCCCGCTTGTCGCGGTCGCGCCGAGTCTGTACCTCCGAAGCGAAGACCCGGCGCGACCGATGCCGCAGCCCCCTGCGACGGAGCCGGCGCGCCCACTTCGGCCGAAAGGATCGCCATGTCCGACGTCACCATCTTCCACAATCCCGCCTGCGGCACCTCGCGCAACGTCCTCGGCCTGATCCGCAACGCCGGCATCGAACCGGAGATCGTGCTCTATCTGAAGACACCGCCGACCCGCGCCGAACTGGTCGCGCTGCTCGCCCGCATGGGCGTCGGCCCGCGCGCCGTGCTGCGCCGCAAGGGCACGCCCTACGACGCCCTCGGCCTCGACGATCCGACCCTCGACGACGACAGGCTGATCGACGCCATCCTCGCCGATCCGATCCTGCTGGAGCGGCCGATCGTCGTGACGCCGGTCGGTGCCCGCCTGTGCCGGCCGTCGGAGGCGGTGCTCGATCTGTTGCCCGCCCAGACCGGCGCCTTCGCCAAGGAAGACGGCGAGCAGGTCGTCGACGCCGCCGGCCGCCGGATTCTCTGACGCGGCCCCTCAGCCGCGCGACCCGAGCCGCAGACCCGGGGCCGGACGCTCGCGCAGCACGTCGCGGCGGAAGCGGTAGAGCCCGGCCGGCCGGCCGCCGGTGGTCAGCGAGGTCTCGCCGGTCGCCTCGACCAGCGCCGTGGTCTCGACCAGCCGGCGGAAGTTCTGCTTGTGCAGATGCCGCCCTGAGATCGCCTCGACGGTGCGCTGCAGTTCGGTCAGGGTGAACACGTCGGGCATCAGCTCGAACACCACCGGCCGGTACTTGAGCTTGGCGCGCAGCCGCGAGATCGCGGTGGCCAGGATCCGGCGGTGGTCGAAGCGCATCGCCCGCCCCAGCGCCGGCAGCGCCGCCGCCGCGCCGCCGCGCCCGTCGCGCCGCGCCTCGTCGACCAGGCCCGCCTCGTAGAGCAGCTCGTAGCGCTCCAGCACCTTCTCCTCGTCCCACGGCCCGCCGTCGGCGCCGAAGAACAGGCGCAGCCGCTCGCTGCGGCCGATCGCCCGGGTCGGATCGGCGTCGTCGGGGGCCTCGGCGACCCAGGCGCGCATCGCCGGCAGCATCACCTCGTCGAGGATCGCCGGCCGGCCGCGCCGCCAGTCCTCCCAGGGAAAACGGTCGTACCACGGGCGGAAGGCCACCCCGGCCCGCGCCAGCGCGGCGTCGCCGATCGTCGCCGCCTCGCCGCCGCCGTCGCCGCGCCCGCCGACCCGGGTCAGCGCCAGATAGCCGACCGACACCACGTGCGGCCCGGCGTCGCCCGGCCGGGCGTGACGGCCGCGGTCGCCGAAGGTGTAGAGCTGCTCGACATAGCCGAGCTTCAGCGTCGTCTGCGCCTCGACCCAGGAGCGCAGGCCGATCTCCAGGGTGCGGTGGGCGAGCGGGTCGAACGGACCGAACGGCAGCGCCTCGGCGGCGCGGCGCCCCTCGCCGGCGTCGGGACTTTCGGAGGCCACCGACAGGATCAGCGGCACGTCGCCGCGCACCGCGACGATCGCCGCGTTGAGACCGATCTCCAGGCCACCGTCGTGGCGTGGAGCCTGTCCGGTCATCGCCGGGTCTCGGCGCGCGGCGCGGCCTCCGGCCGCAGCGGCAATTCGAACGGCCGCCCCTCGAAGGCATCGGCGCCGCGGCCGATCGCCGCCACCGCGGCGATCATCCGCCCGTCGCGCGCCATCAACTGGTCGGCGATGCGCACCAGCCGGGCGTTGGGCGTCGCCGACGGCGACTTCTCGCGCAGTTCCCGGGCGATGTGGGCCTCGTCGCGCGCCGGCATCAGCCGGCAGGCGGCGATGAACGCCCCGGCGGTCGAGCGCGAGATCCCCGCCCAGCAATGGATCACCATCGGCCGCGTCCGGTCCCAGGCGTCGACGAAGGCGAGGAAGCGCTCGACGTCGCTCTCGGCCGGCGGCTTCAAGCCGGCGATCTCCTCGACGATGTCGTTGAAGCCGAGCACCAGGTGGTCGGCTTCGCGGATCGACGGCGGCCGCACCACCGGGGTGCCTTCGTTGATCAGGGTGGCGAGATGGCTCGCCCCGGCCGCCTCGACGGTTTCGGCGAGGCGCGACAGGGAGCAGACGTGGAGGCTGGACATGGGCGCCGACGGGTTCGGGGGATGATCCCGCCAGATTAGAGCATCTCGCCGCCGCCGCCACCGCATTCGGCGTCGCTGCGCCGAACGTCGCAGGCGCTGCCGCGGGGGGGGCGCCTCAGGCGACCGTCGGATGGGCCGCCCGGTCGAGGCTGTGGAAGCGTTCGAGGAAGCGCGCCTGCGCCTCCGCCGTCGACCACGGCACCAGATCGAGCCGCTCGGGAAAGCCCCGCGGCCGCCCGAACAGCTTGACCGCCTCGTCTCTTGCGAAACCGGCGAGCTCGACCGCCTCGAAATAGGCCGAGACGTGGTCGGCGCGCTTGGTCAACTGGCGGATCTCGGCGGGCACCGTCGCCGGCAGGCCGAAGCGCAGGTGGATCGCCGCCTCGAGCCGCGATTCGACCGCCTTGTAGCCGCCGCCGACCACCGCCTTGAACGGCGAGATCATGTCGCCGATGACGTATTCGGGCGCGTCGTGGAGCAGCACCGTCAGCCGGTATTTCGGCGCCAGGGTCGGCTCCAGGCGCAGCGCCAGATCCTCGACCAGGACGCAGTGCTGGGCGACCGAGAAGGCGTGATCGCCGTGGGTCTGGCCATTCCACCGCGCCACCCGGGCGAGCCCGTGGGCGATGTCGACGATCTCGACGTCGAGCGGCGACGGGTCGAGCAGATCGAGGCGGCGTCCGGACAACATGCGCTGCCAGGCGCGGGGCGGAGCGGAGCGGGGCGGCATCGGGACGTCCTCGACGATCGGGAATCGCGCGTGGCGCGCTTCATTCACCTAACCCCGCCAGCCGCCGTCCGCCATCCTCCGGGCGCCGATCACTCTTCGACCGGCGCCGGCCAGCCGAAACCGGCGAAGGCGGGAATCGCCAGATCGAGGCGGATGCCGCCGCAGGTCACCGGTACACCGGCGTCGAGGGCCGCCCGCGCCCGATCGAGCCGCACCGCGGCGATCCCCCGGCCGGCGATCGACGAGCCGAGGGTGCCGATCCCCTTTTCCCCGGCCAACACGTCGCTGCCGGCCGTCGGTAATTCGGTGCCCGCGGGAATCGCCTCGGCCAGGACGAAGCGCTTGCGGGCGGTACCGCGATGCTTCATCCGCGACACCACTTCCTGGCCGACGAAGCAGCCCTTCTTGAAGTCGACGCCGCCGAGATCGTCCATGTCGACGTCGTGGGGAAAGAATTCGCCGAGGGTGAAGTCGACGCTGCTCTCCGGCACGCCGAGGGCGAGGCGGTGGCGATGCCAGGCCTCGAGCGCTGCGGTCGGCACCACTCCGGCGGCGGGCGCCGGGACGAGGACGTGGCGGCCGAGCGCCGCCAACCGCGGGTCGGTGAAGACGATCGCGCCGTCGGCGTCCGGATCGGGGGCCGGTCCCCAGGCGATGAACACCGCGAAGTCGTCCGACCGGTCGGCGAGCGTCACCTCGGCGCGCAGCCGGTAGAAGGTCAGGCGCTTGAGAAAGGCGGGGACCTGGGCGCGTTCGATCTCGACCAGGAAGCCGTCGTCCTGCCGGATCAGGAAGAAGTCGTAGAGCACCTTGCCCTGGGGGTTGAGCAATGCCGAGAACCGCGCCTCGCCCGGAGCCAGGGCCTTGACCGTGCCGGTGAAGATGCCGTGGAGGAACGCCTCGGCCTCGCGCCCGCCGATCGCCACCACGCCGCGATCGGGGCGCGCCGCCACGCCCGCGGCCGGTGGGCCGTTCGGATCCGTCGAAATGCTCATGACTGTCCCCCGTGACCCGATCGGTCCGACCCAGCTGACGAGATTTAGCGCACGCTTCAAATCGCGGCAATGACGACCGGAACGAGCAGGCGCTCAGCCGGACAGCGAGGACGCGCCGTGCGCCCTGCGACGCCGGTCAGTCGGCGAGTTTGAACCAGTGCCAGGTGCCGTCCGGGCCGATCCCGACGGTGTAGAACGTGTAGCGGCCGACGCTGCGCATCTCCTCGAGATCGGACGAGGTGACGATCTTGTAGAGCTCGACCACCCGTCCCGGCGGCAGATCGTCGAGCGGCAGGGCGGCGAAGGACGGCCACACGTACATTTCCTGCGGCGTCCCGGGATTGAGTCGAACCCAGCTCGCCTCCAGCACGTCGGTGAGAATCGCCAGGAGCTCGAGCCCCTTGCCGTCGCCCGACTGCGACTTGATGTAGTCGATCGGGTCGCCGATCTCGTTGATCGAGAAGATCGGCGGCATCTCGTTCGACTGGATCACCTTGCGCAGACGCTCGAGGTCGCCCGAATAGGCGGTCTCGAGCAGCCGTTTGCGCATCGCGGCGACCGGCGGCGGCAGGGCCTCGGTGCCGGTCTGGACCTCGGGCCGCGGCCCGGCCGGGGCCGCCGGAGCGCTCGGAGCGGGCGCCGGGGCGGTGCCGTGCGGGATCTCGACGGCCGGCGTGGGAGCCTTGGGGTCGACCACGATGCGTTCGGTGCCGACCTTCTTGGAGGCCGGCGGATCGTCGGCGCCGGTCGCGCCGCTCACCACCAGCATCACCGCCGCGGCATACGCGCTCGCACGAGCCAACCGCCCGAGGCGACCGACGGCTCTTGCCAACCGCCCGTCGCCGTGCCTATCGATCCGGTCGACGGCGGGATGAAGTCCGAACATCGCGAGCCCTCCGACGCCCCCGCGGGGCGCGTGCGGCGGCATCGTAGCGATGCGGCGCGCGGATGGAAGGGCCGATCGCGACGGGCGGACCGGCCCGATCGGACGGAAGAGGACGTGGGCGGTGGGTGGCATCTGGTTCCTGTTGATCGGCCTGGGGGTCGGCGTCGCCTTTTCGGCGCCGGTCGGGCCGGTCAACATCATGTGCATACAACGCTCGTTCCGCTCGGGCTTCGTCGGCGGTCTCGCCGCCGGCCTCGGCGCGGTCGCCGCCGACGGCTTCTTCGCGGCGGTCGCCGGTTTCGGCATCACCGCGGTGTCGAGCTTCTTCGAACTGCATTCGGGCTGGCTGCAGGGCATCGGCGGCGCCCTGCTCATTCTGTTCGGCCTGCGCACCGCGCGCGCCCGGCCGCACATCGAGATCGGCGAGGACGAACCGCGCTCGCCGCTGTCGATCGCCGTCACCACCTTCGGCATGACCGTCACCAACCCGGCCACGGTGCTGGGCTTCCTCGCCTTCTTCGGCTCGCTCGGCGATCTCGTGCCGGCCCGCGGCGATTGGCTCGCCGCCGGGCTGTTCGTGCTCGGCGTGGTCTGCGGCGGGTCGCTGTGGTGGCTCGCCGTGTCGACCCTGGTGGCGGCGCTGCGCGACCGCATGACCGACGTCATGCTGCGGCGGATCAACGTCGGCGCCGGGGCACTGCTGGCGCTGTTCGGGGCGGGGATGTTGGTGCGGACGCTGCTCGGCTGACCGCCGTCACTGCAGCCGGCGGTCGATGGTGAATTCGCCGGCCAGAATGCGATCGGCGAGCGCCTCGGTGAAGTCGGCCACCGCCACTTCGCCCCAGGTCGTGACCAGATCGGTCAGCACCGCGAACAGCGCCGCCTGCGTGACGATGTCGCGCTCGATGCCCTCGGCCTCGGCGTCGTCCATCGCATCGACGACCATCTCGAAGGCCGCGCGCTTCTTGTCGGCGATCGTCGTTTCGACGTCGCAGGTCGTCTCGTCGAGCATCGGTGATCTCGAAGGTCCCAGCCGCATCGCCTGATCCGGCATCATCCATCCCGACCGCATGGATAACACGAAGCGTCGGATGTGCCGCCAGACTCCTGGGGACAAACTTAACACCGGTTAAAAGATGTGAGGAATTGGTTAACGCCGAGGCGAGGATCGTCCTCACGTTTCGGTTGCGTCAGTGCACCCCCCACCGCGCCACCACGTCGCGCGACAGGCTCGCCCCTTCGGCGGTGTAGCGCGCCGCAAGGTCGCGCGCCGTGGCGCTGCACACCCGGTGGATCTCGGCGAGCCCGCGGTAGGACTGATTGAAGCGATCGACCAGACGCCGCCGCCGCTCCGGCGCCGGCTGTTCGGCGTCGAGCAGCACGGTCATCTGGTTGCGCCAGGTCTGGGCCTCGTCGGCCCCGCACAGCGGCCTGAGGTGATGGAGCGCACCGAGGATCTCGGCGAGACGCAGCAACTGGTCGTCGTAGGGCGCGGTCTCCGCCGCCCGGCTCGCTGCGACCAGAGGCGGGCCGCCGAACGACGTCGTCGCGAGCCCGGCCGCCAGCACGCCGGCCAAGGCCAGAGCTGCCCTCGTCACCCGTCTCGGCGACCGTCCTCGGCTCATCCGCCGCCCTCGTCCCTGTCGCCGGCGCCGCTGCCGGACGCCCCTTGCATAACCGATCCGACCGGCCCTTGGCCATCGTGGAGACGTCGGGCCACGCGGATGAACGGCAGCACCCCGGGCATCAGATCGAGGCGGGAGAGGTCCGCGTCGGTGACGAATCGCGCCTCGGCGGCGTCGTCACCGGCGACCGGCTCGCCGGCCACCCAGGCCGCGGCATGGACGATGAGATCGACGCCGAGGAGCCCGTCGTCGTCGCGCCGCAGGATCAGGCGCCGCCCGGAGACCCCGACGATCCGCGCGGTGACCCCGGTCTCCTCGAGCGTCTCGCGCAGCGCCGCGTCCCGCGCGCTCTCGCCCGCTTCGATACCGCCGCCGACCGGCGCCCACAGGCCGATCCCCGGCGCCTTGCCGCGCCGAATCATCAGCACCCGGTCGCCACGGAACACGCAGACGCTGACGCCGCGACGCAGACGCGATTCGGGGATGTCCATGGCATCGGTTCCGGCGGAGGCTCAGGGAAACAGTTCGTCGACCGCCGCCTGTTCGTCCGAGCCGCTGTCGGGCTGCGGCGAGAGCAGGTGCGGCGAGGCATTGACGATGCCGCTGGCCGCCGAGATCAGCGGCTTCAGCCGGTCCTTGACGAAGGAGCGGATGCGGAAGGCGATCTCCGGGTCGGTCGGATCGTGCTGCACGGCGAGGTCGATCGCCTCGGCCATGGCGCAGTCGAGATGGGTCACGGTGGCGTCGAACACCGCGCGGACTTCCGGATCGGCGGCGTGGAAGGCGGCGATCGCCAGATCGCGCTCGCGGAAGTGCGAGCCGCGGAAATAGTCGTCGTAGGCGACCGGCGCCCAGTCGGCGACCTCTTCGACGCAGTCGGGCATGTCGGGCACCAGCTCGAGCAGCATCACGACGTTGTTGAAGTGGTTGAGGTAGTCGGTGGCGAGCCGGGTCACCGGGTTGATGTTGGCGGCAGCGAGCGCCTCGGGCCGGAATCGGTCCGCCGATGCGTCGCTCCTTGCCCCCCTGGTCATCGTCGCCCCCGCGCGAAATCGCCTGATCGTGCGTTGATGTTGGGACCCGAGGCGTTACGATTTGCTTACGATGTATTCCGACCGCCCGTCCGGGTCGGTCGCGCGCCTCCGAGGATCGTCGAACGTGTGTGGACGCTTCGCCCTGACCGCCACGCCGGACGAGGTTCGCCGCCTGTTCGAGCACCTCGATCGGCCCGACTTTCCGCCCCGCGACGAGATCGCCCCGACCGAGCCGATCGGCGTGGTGCGCCGGCGCGAGGGCGTGCGCCGCTTCGATCTGGTGCGCTGGGGCTTCATCCCGTCCTGGGCGGCCGATCCCGGCGCCTTCGCCCTGGTGATCAACGCCCGCGCCGAGACCGCGACGGTCAAGCCGTCGTTCCGCGCCGCCATGCGCCACGGCCGCTGCCTGATCCCGGCCACCGCCTGGTGGGAATGGCGCCGCGACCCCGACGGTCGCCGCCGCCCGTTCCGCATCGCCGCTGCCGACGGCGGTCTCCTCGCCTTCGCCGGACTGGTCGAGACCTGGGCCGGCGCCGACGGCTCGGAGATCGACACCGCGGCGATCCTCACCACCGCCGCCAACCCGGCGCTGGCCGTGATCCACGATCGCATGCCGGCGATCCTGCCGCCGGCCGATTTCGCCGCCTGGCTCGACACGGGCAATGTCGACGCCGCGGCGGCCGCCCGTCTGTTGCGCCCCGCCCCCGAGGCCGGGCTGGTCGCGGTGGCGACGCCGACCGCCGCCGATCGCCGCCGCGCCGAGCGCGCCGCCGCCCCGCGCGCGCCCGCCGCCCCCCGTCGCACCGCCTCCGACGACCAACTCGACCTGTTCTGAGCCGCCGGGCAGCCGCCCTGCGCCCCGCCGCGACCCTTGGTGCTTGCGAGGGCGGCGCCCGCCGTGTCATAGAACCCGCCGATCAGAAACCATGCGAAGGGTAGACGAGATGGCCGATACGAAGGGTCTGATGGCCGGCAAGCGGGGTCTCGTCATGGGCGTGGCCAACAACCGGTCGATCGCCTGGGGCATCGCCAAGGCCGTCCACGACGCCGGCGCCGAGATCGCGCTGACCTACCAGGGCGACGCGCTGAAGAAGCGGGTCGAGCCGCTCGCCGCCGATCTCGGCGGGATCGTCGTCGGCCACTGCGACGTCACCGACGCCGCCTCGATCGACGCGGTGTTCGCCGAAGTCGAGCGCGTGTGGGGCAAGATCGACTTCCTGGTCCACGCCATCGCCTTCTCCGACAAGGATCAGTTGACCGGCCGCTACGTCGACACCACCCCGGACAACTTCGAAAAGACCATGAACATCTCGGTCTACAGCCTCGCCGCGGTGACCCAGCGCGCCGAGAAGCTGATGACCGACGGCGGTTCGATCCTGACGCTGACCTATTACGGCGCCGAGAAGGTGATGCCCAACTACAACGTCATGGGCGTCGCCAAGGCGGCGCTCGAGGCGTCGGTGCAGTATCTGGCGGTCGACCTGGGCGGCAAGAACATCCGCGTCAACGCGATTTCCGCCGGCCCGATCAAGACGCTGGCGGCTTCCGGCATCGGCGACTTCCGCTACATCCTGCGCTGGAACGAATACAACGCCCCCCTGAAGCGCACCGTGACCATCGAAGAGGTCGGCGATTCGGCGCTCTATCTCCTGTCGGACCTGTCGCGCGGCGTCACCGGCGAGATCCTCCACGTCGATTCCGGCTACCACGTCGTCGGCATGAAGGCCGTCGACGCGCCGGACATTTCGGTGGTCAAGGACTGAGCGAACTGTCCTCATTGCGACGCGTCTGAAAGCGCCACCCGAGCGGGGGGTGTATTTTGCTACTGTGACAGGGCGTCTCAATTCGGTGCAAAGTCATTTCGGGACGGATCATTTTTGACCTCTCTTTGCTGACTTTGTGCGGATAGTGCCGATCTATATATCAAGTGCTGCTTGCTCGGTTGGCGCGGCCAGTTGTGTAACATGCGGAATTATATGAAGTTTTATGATTCATTTGCGTCCGATGTCGTGAATGTTCATGATTTGTTCCGAACGTTAATGACCCTTAACTATTTTTTATGGGGGCGTGGGTATGATTCGGTCACCAATGTATGGGGTGACCGCGATGAAACTGCCGCCGCCTAAAGAGCCGAGGAGCGATCCGGATCCATTCCTACGGATGGAAATCGAGCGACCATTGCCGAATGGTGGACGATTTCTCGTGATTTCGTCGGTGCGACAACGAACGGCGATTCTAATTTTGGCGATTATTGGAGAGTGGGTCCTCGGTGGACCCGTTTTGAGAAACGCTGCAGGCGGTCTTTTCGCGACGTTTCAGCACCTCATACCGTGATCATGTGGGGAGCGCTGATGTTTATATCCGCGCCGTGCGCGAAATCGAACCGAAGTGGCGGCCGCGGGCCTACCTCTACGAAGGGGTCAAAGAGGAGGTCGATGTGTCGGCCGCCGACCCCGGTTGATCACAGGTAATTTCAAGGTTCATTACAAATGGCTGCCAGAAGACTGAGCAAGATATTCGGCGAAACGGTCGATGAATATCTTCCGCGGATGAAGTTCCGGATCGAGGAAGACGACATCGGAACCAGTCTCGGTATGGTGGTGGACACCGGGCGCAGCGAATTTTCTGGTCGTGTCCCATGAAGTGGTGTAGCTGACGAGAACGGTGGTCATCGGCGGTGCGGCGGTATGGTCGGAGTTGCGAGAACCAACCCGACCGAGGAGCCACCGATGACCGACATGATGATGAGCCTACGGACGCTCGTGGAGAAGAGCGCCGACGCCGATGTTTTGCGCGAGATGATCGGCTTCGCCGCGGAGCGCCTGATGGAGCTGGAGATCGGCGCCCACACCGGTGCCGAATGGGGCGAGAAGAG